>CAJOND010000012.1 GCA_905236675.1 Candidatus Rifleibacteriota bacterium
CAATTTTCTATTATACACGTTAGGAGTTTTTATTTCTTGTTCATCGCTAAAGCTATAAAGAACCACGCGACTATCGCGTGGTTTTCTTATACAAAAAAAAAGAGACCAAGAATTCTTGGTCTCTTTTTTTATTAAAATTATTTTAAATTTAATGGCAGCAAGAACAATCATGAGAAGAACAACTACCGCAAGAACAACCATCAGAATGAGAATGTTCATGGGAGTGTCCTCCGCCTAAATCTAGAGAATTTCTTTGATTACCAGTAGCAAAAGACGACATTTTTTTTCTGACGTTTGTTTTCTTACAATATTCACAAGCAATTTTAGATAAATCTTCTTTCATTGAACAAAGTTTTTCAAAAGTTTTATGACATTCATTACATTCAAATTCATATATAGGCATTGATTTATTCCTTTCTTATTTTTTAGACTACAAATCAAATATGCTGATATAAGATATAAGATTTTAGAAATACGAGAAAAAATTATCTTCTTTAATCTTCTATCTTAATTCTTCTTCATTACAATTTATACTTCTCAATTTTAGTTCTAAGAGTGTTTCTGGTTATACCAAGATGAGAAGCACTCTGAACCTGATTTCTTTTATGGTTTTCCAAACTTTGATATAATAATTCTTTTTCAAAAACACTTAAAACATAACTATAAGCATCTCCATCCGGAGCTCTTTCAAGTAATCTCTTTATCAACATTTTTACTGCAACATCTTCAGGTGTTTCAGAAGTAGATTCATAGGAAGTAGTCTTACCTGAATCTTCATTATTTTTTGGCAATTCAGAATTAATTTGCTGTTCTTGAGTCGAATTATTAATTAGACTATCAGTCTTACTATTTGATAATGATGAGACAAGTATTTTATTATTGTTCTGATTAATACATTTAGTGATTTCAATGGGTAAATGTTCTGGAAGAATAACCTGATCTCTACTTAAAGTATAGGATTGTTCTATAACATTTCTTAATTCCCTTACATTTCCAGGCCAAGAATATTCACAAAGAAGCTTAATTGCTTCATCAGACATACTTTTAGGAACACCTTTTCTTTGGGAAGCTAATATTGAGCAAAAATACCTGGCTAACAATGGAATATCTTCGACTCTTTCCCTTAATGGCGGAAGTTTTATTTCAATAACTTTTATTCTATGATATAAATCTTCTCTAAATTTTCCTTCTGCTATAAGTTTTCTCAAATCTTTATTAGTTGCAGCTATAACTCTAACATCAACACTAATTCTTTTATTTCCCCCTACCCTTACTATTTCTCGTTCTTCAAGAACTCGAAGAAGTTTGGCTTGCATTTCCAGATTCATATCACCAATTTCATCTAGAAAAATTGTTCCCCCTTGCGCTAATTCAAACATCCCTTGTCTAGAAGTAGCTGCACCAGTAAAAGCACCTTTTTCATAACCAAAAAATTCTGATTCCATAAGGCTTTCACTAATAGCCGTACAATTTATTGGCCAAAAAGGCTTAGTGGAGCGGTGAGAATTAAAATGGATAGCTTGAGCTACAAGTTCTTTTCCACAACCAGATTCACCGCAAACAAGAACGCTTACATCCTCACCGGAAACTTTTCCTATGAGTTTATAAACTTCTTGCATCGCAGTACTATTACCTTTTAAGGCACTAGACTTTGGAGCTTGTACACCAAGTTCAGCTATTTTCGTGGAATTTCGAGCTGCTAATCCTCTTGAAATCAAAGATAAACATTCATCAATATTAAAAGGCTTTGTGAGGAAATCATAAGCTCCTAGTTTCATTGCATTTACTGTAGTTTCCATATCAGAATATGCAGTCATTACAATAATAAGTGCTTTAGGATCATCCCCCATTACTTTCTCAAGAATTTGTAAGCCGTCCATTTCAGGCATTCTTATATCAACAAAAGTAATATCTGGCTTAAATTCATAATATAGGTTAAGACCTTTTAAACCATTATCAGCTAATGCAACTTCATAATTAGCCTTCTGTAAGGCTTTTTCAAAAGCCCACCTTACACTATGCTCATCATCAATTACAAGAATTTTTGGTTTTTCAGTCATTGCTTTCCTCGCTAATCATTCATCTAAATTTTTTAATCTATAATTTTTTTTTCTTAACAATGGGCAATCTGTATCTATAAAATTATCACCATAAAGAATGAGAATTTTAAAACTAATATCAGATTTATTTTTTATTTCATTAATAGCAGAATAAATTATATCTAAATTGTATCTCAAAGATGTATGGATTAATAAAAGGGTTTCAACATTAGCTTCTTTTGCAGTATTAATCACTTCTTCCAAAAAAGAGTGTTGTTGAAAATTTCTTTCGTCATCTTCTTTTGTTAAATAAGTAGATTCATGACAAAGAAAAAGGCTATCTTTTACATCAAATGGATTAACAGGTCTTGAATCACCTGCAAAAGAGAAAATTGTCTTTGGATAGTTTTCAGCTATTTCATCTTTTCCTTTTTCAAGTATTATTTTATTTAATTCTTTTTGACACAAATCAGTATAAGCAGGTTTTAACTTTCTTCTAGTTTCTATAATATTGAAACCTAAGCTTGGCTGTTTTTGAGAATGTTTTGTTTCAAAAGTTTGAATACAAATATCACCTTTTTGATCTTCCAACTCTATTTTTTGATTTGCTTCTATAGGAATCCAAGTTAATTGAAAAGACAAATCCTTTTGGGTTCTAGTTAGATAATCAATCATAAACTCAAGAAGCTTATTATTATTTGGATAATAGATTTTTAACGGAGCTGTCTGATCACCTGCTCCTAGATTTCTAATATTCAATAAATTAACTAAACCAGCGATATGATCAGCATGACCATGTGATAAAAAAATTCTTCTTATTCCAAATACACTATTTTGAAGAGAAGTAGCTACACCTTCACCACAATCAAAAAGGATGTTAAATCTTTTGTGATAAAGCCAGGTAGAAAATAATGCTCTTGAAAAGCCCTTGAGCTGGTCTTGTAATGGAAAAAGAGGTCTATTCATGTTCACCCTTATTATGAAGTGTGCAATAATTTACCATATAACAAACTTAAACGCAAATATTTTTGTTAAGATATAGAATTTGTAAAAAGCTTAAAAATGTGATAGATTCATATAAAATGCAAGGAGGATTCAATGAAAAAAACATTTTGGAGACTAATAATTGTTTTATTTATACTAGGTATATTCTCTACTTCTGTTTATGCAGATTCTTTAGTAGTAACTATTTCTAGTTTAAAATCAAATCCAGAAATATATATAGGAAAAAATGTTAAGGTAACTGGTTTCTTTTCTATTTGGAAGAATGCTCCAGGAGCCCCACCAATAAGTCGTTCAGATTGGGTTATCTGCGATAAAGAAAAAAATGGATTATATTGTAATGGTGCAATGCCATGCGATGAAGAAACTGGTGAAATAGAATCTTACTGGAAACAAATTGATGTTGAAGGTATTTTTGATATAAAAGATAATCAGCCTTATATCATTGTAAATAATACCAAAGTCTCTGTTCCAAAAATAGAAAAAATGGTCACTGTAAGCCAAATCATTCTTAATCATCATGAAATGGTTGGTAATTATATTGGAATTATGGGTGTGTTGGCAAAAGGATATGGAATTAAAGGCGACAGAATGTATTTGATTGCAGATCCTACAGGTGCAATAAGAATTGGACGCACTACAAAAATTTATCCAAAAGGGACTATAATGCATATTAAGGGTATAGTAACAACTGATCAATACGGTATGCCAATGATAGATCAGGTTGAAATTATATCTGCAAAAGTAGATTAATTTACTTTAGTAAACTAAAAAAACCTCCAGTAAATCTGGAGTTTTTTTTAGTTGATAAATCGTGATCAAAATTTATAATTTTACCAGCAATAAATCTGCCTTAGTGCTTCGTAAACAGAAGCTGCGACAGAAGAAGATATATTTATACAACGAGCCTCTTTTATCATAGGAAGTGTTACAAGGGCCTCACGTTTTTTTGCCCATTCCAACACTTCTTTAGGTAAACCAGAAGATTCTGAACCAAAAACAAGAGCATCACCAGCTTTATACTCAACCTCTGTGTATAAACAGTCGCCATGGCAAGAAAGGAAGTAGACATTCCTATTTTCAGCCCATTCAAAGAATTCATCTGTATCTTCTAGTATTATAGGTTTTAAATCCTTCCAGTAATCCATACCTGCACGTAATAAGCCCTGGTCAGTAAGTCTGAAACCAAAAGGTCTTACAAGAACAAGTTCTGAACCTGTTGCTCTGCATAATCTTGCAATATTTCCAGTATTTTGAGGAATATCTGGTTGTATCAAAACTACGCTAAGCTTGCCTGCATCTTGATCTGGAATAAAATATTTTTGATCAGACATTTTTGTGAATTAAGGTATTATCTGCTTTGCTTGTTCAGCCTGAGCAAGAATATTCATCCATTCGTGTTCACAATCCATAATGATTCTCCTTTGCTTAAGCTTTAAATTTTATGTTTGTGATTTTAATAACAAAGTCTAATAATGTCAAATAATTTTTTTTTATTTTTTTAGGCAATTGTTTTTAATGTTACTAATTTAGGTAATTTAACATATCCAAACTTGTTTGTATCCAAATCAATAATATTATTATTTTCATTATCTTTTAAAATTTCAAAGGTTATAATGATACCCAGTTTATGATGAGAAAAACGAGTTCCATATTCACTTATACTATATAATTCCGGAGCTAAGCAATATTGTCCATATCTTAAAGAAGTTAAATCTGCTTCAAAAGTAATCGTTTTACTCTCTCCTTTTTTATAATTAGAAGGGGTATTATCTTGAAAAATACTTATTACTTGCCCTTCTAAATTAGTTAGATAAAAACAAAAACAGACTCCGTTCATATCATTATTAGCATTTATTTTTAATTCAAATTTAATTTTACTATTTGAAGGGAATCGCCATTCTTCATAATCTAAAAGCTTAATGCTTTCCATAAGAATCTTACTGTTTTTTGTTTTCCACCTAGATAATTCGGAAAAATTTACAAATGCAGGGGAATTAGAATATTGGCCTGTATATATATTAATGGCTTCTTCTGTATCGCCTTCAAAAATGACTTTGCCTTCTTCTAAAACTATGCATCTATTACATAATTGCCGGATTGTATTCATGTTATGGCTAACATATATTACTGTTTTACCTGTCTTTTGAGCTGTCTCTTTCATTTTATCAAGGCATTTTTTTTGGAAAGCTATATCGCCAACCGCTAAAACTTCGTCCATAATCATTATTTCGGAATCTAAATGTGCTGCAACAGCAAAAGCTAACTTTACCTTCATTCCAGACGAATAACGTTTTACAGGTGTGTCTATAAAATCTTTTACTTCAGAAAACTCAATAATATTATTTAATTGACTATCTATTTCAGATTTATTCATTCCTAGAATTGCGCCATTCAAATAGACATTCTCTCTGCCTGTTAGCTCTTCATGAAAACCTGTTCCCACTTCTAACAAAGAAGTAACTCTTCCGAATAATTCTATTTGTCCTTCACTTGGAGCCGTGATTCTGGAAATAAGCTTAAGAAGAGTTGATTTGCCAGCGCCGTTTCTACCTATTAAACCGATGGTTTCGCCGTTATAAATAGTAATATTTATGCCGTTTAGAGCTAAAAAACTTTCTCCTTCTAATCTTGTTGTTTGTCCTATTTTAGAGTTAGGATCTTCTTTCCCACGTATTTTTGCCCACCAGCTTTGAAGTTCTTTTTGCAAAGTTCTATAACTGATCACACCTAATTGATACTTTTTCTTTAAATCAGTTATTCTTATCGCTATATTGTTTTGCTCAGTATTTTCAGCCATAAATCCATCCCTTAAAAACAATAACTACCAACTACAATAAAAACTAAACCTAGACATTGTCCATAAAGTTTCTTTCAACCTTATTAAAGATCATTATTCCAATAATGCTAACCATGAGAGTAAAAACAACAGACCAGATTAATGCTTCTGAATGTATTTCACCATAACCTAAAATGGCGAGGCGACAAGCTTCTATAGGAGCAGAAACAGGATTCGCATATATAATATATTTAAATAGAGGTTTTTCTATTTGCGAAATTGGATATACAATTGGAGTTATATACATCCATAAGTTAACAGCATATTGAATTAAAAGAACCAAATCTCTGTATTTATTTGTTAAACTAGAGATAATGATTCCAACTCCCATTCCCATAAAACCCAATTCAATAACAAACAGAGGGAAAGCGAACCAAAGAAGCCAATTAGGTTGAATAACATTATTTGCACAAAAATAAACCATTAACAGAATAACCATCAACATATGGATTAACAGTTCAATAATAGATGTAACCATTTGAGAGATTGGCAATGTTAATCTTGGGAAATAGATTTTTCCAAATAATCTTGCATTAGTATTGAAAGTTGTTGAATTTCTTATTACGCAGGAGGAAAAAAACATCCATAAAGCACTACTGAATAGATAAAATAGTATTTGTGGAATACCGCCTGTTTTTATTTTAGCTATACCACCAAAAATAAAACAGTAAATTATTGCAGAAATAAAAGGGTTAAGAAAAAGCCAAGCTGGGCCTAAAATCGTCTGGGCATAACGAACCTGTAGATTTCTTTTTACAAATAGATATATTAAATCTCGGTATTTATAAACTTCTCCAAGATTTAGATTAAATATATTATGTTTAGCAGTTATTACTTTATAATAATTATTTGTTTCAGACATTTTTTACTATACTATATTCAGGATAAATTGACTATCTAATTGGAATATTAAATCCCATATGAAATAATAGTCAAATAAGTTAGAATAATTAAACCTAATATTTTTACAAGTCTTAAAATATTAGGACAAATTAATCTAGAAATCAAAACAAATAAACTTACAATACAAGTGATAATCAAATCCCTTTTTAATATAAATATCTTTTTATCATTATCAATTGCCTTATATATTTTAGCCGCATCTATGCTTTTTATTCTACCTAACTCATCTCCATGACATTCACAATATAAATCCGGTATCTGATGCTAAATCTCCTTTACTAAGATATTTACATATTGAAAATTGAAGTTCAATTGTGTTTTTGTTCAGATATTCTTGTTTTATAAATAGATTAATAGTATCAGAATCTAGTGTTTTTTTATCATTATCTAGATTATACTTTTTCAATAACATTACTTATTGTTTTTATATTATAAAAACAACTTCTTAAATTCTGCTCATAAATTTTTGATCTTGAAATATAAAATTTTGGGAAATAATTAACAGCTATAAAATAAATTATTGCAATAACACAAATAACATCAAAAGCAAACTTAAAAACAATCGAAAGAAAAGATCTCATTCTTTTTGTTATTATTCAACGGATTCTCATCTTGTTTATATTATTAACATCTTCTTTCATGTTTTCCATATAAAACCTTTATTTCTATCACATTATATATGGCTAACTATACAAATAAAAACAATCCAAGCAACAAAAATCACAAATGAAACAGCTATAAAACTTAATATACTATTTATTGAAGAAATTAAACCTGATATAAATATTCTTGATAATAATACGAATATAAAACTTCCAATTAAGTTTAATAAATAAATAAAATACTTGGTTTTCTTCTTATTATCATCAATTTTCTCGGAAACTTCATTATAAATTTCAGATTCACCATATATACTCTTGATCGTTCCATCCGGAGAGCCATGAGCCTCACAATAGATGATTCCAGAATCAGAAGCTAAATCATTTTTAGATACATATTTACATTTTGGAATGAAAGGATCTGGTAAATTTTTAATGTATTGATTTTCTAATAATATATTTAATGTTTGTTCATTAAGATTATTAATCTTTGTTTCATGATCAAGATTATACAACTCTACAGCACTATATAATACCCTAATATTCGAGAAACAATCATTTTTGATTCTATCTGGTCTGAGTGGTTTATAATGAGGCTCCATCAAATTAGTTAAAAACAAAAATATAGCAGTAACTATAATCGTATCTATAATGATATTTATTATTTTAGAGTTTATATTATTTGTATTACTGCTATTCATATAATTATATAAATTTTTCTTTTATTATATCCATTTAATAATCAATATTTCAAGTTCATTATAATATTCAAGAATAATTTTATAAAGGAAAATAATCCTTATTTAATAAAGAACGCTTGATTACAGAAACTTTAAGTGAAAAGTAGAAGAAACATGATGGCAAATCTCTTCAGCAGCGTCTTATTGTTACATATTCCCTAAAGTATAGAGACTAAATTAAAATTATAATTTATCGAAAAATTTATTATTAATCAACTCTATTGTTTTTATTTTAAAAAAGATATATTCTTTAAATAATAGAGAGTAGTTATATTTTATACAATCTAATATTTCTTTATCATATAAATAAGGATGAATAATATTAATAGATATGAGAGAACCTTTTATATCTGTAATAATACCTGTATATAATGCAGAAAAATATTTGCATAAAGGCTTAGATTCTGTTATCAATCATACATATAATAACCTCGAAATCATATTAATTGATGATGGTTCTACTGATAAAAGCTCTGAAATATGTGATGAATATGCCTCTAAAGATTCTAGAATCATAGTTAAACATAAAGAAAATGGCGGTGTTAGTTCTGCAAGGAATGCTGCGCTAGATTTAATTAAGGGTGAATATGTAGCTTTTGTAGACAGTGATGACTATGTAGAACCTGATTATATCGAATATTTATATAGATTAATTTATGATAGCAATGCGAATATATCCTGTTGTCAATTTTCTATGTTTGATGAAAATGGTAATCAAAAAAGAATCCCAAACAAACAAGAAAAAAATGTAATAATAGGCAATGAAGAATGTTTCAGATATCTTATCTATAATGATGACAATTATAGTTGGGGTAAATTATTTGAAACAAGATTATTTAAACACATTAGATATAGAGGTAAATCATTTGATGATACTTTAACTGTATATAAAATCTTTGCAAAATGTGAGAAATTAGTTATTGGAGAAAAAGTTAAATATAATTATTTATATAGAAAAAACTCTATATGCCACTCTATTGATATTCAAAAAATGGAAAGAATTATAGGTTACATTGAACATAGAGATTTTATAGTTAATAATTTCCCTCAAATGAAAGGATTTGCAGAAAGAAAAATTATAAAAACCTGTAATTGGTTACTACGTAAAATTATAATAAATAAACATCAACCAATAAGTTTGATTGAAAACAAAAGTGATTTTAAAGACGGTAAAAACCTATTACAAAAAACTTACAGAAATTATTATAAAAATTATATAAGTATAAAAGGAATATCTTTAAGAGAAAAATTATTTACTTTTTGTGCTGCCATTAGTTTAGTTTTAACCATAAGAATTTATAGAATGAAATACCATATAGTTTCTAGAATAAACTTTTCAACTATATTATAAAGGAGATTAATAATGCAAACTCCTTTAATATCAGTAATAATACCTGTTTATAAAGTAGAAAAGTATCTTGAAAAGTGCTTGGATTCTGTTATCAATCAAACTTATAAAAATCTGGAAATTATAGTTGTTGATGATGGTTCTCTGGATAAATGTCCTGAAATTTGCGATAGATTCTCCCATAAAGACTCAAGAATAAAAGTTATTCACCAATCAAATAAAGGCTTGTCCGAAGCAAGAAATGCCGGGTTAGACATATTCAAAGGAGAATATGTGGCTTTTGTTGACAGTGATGATTATGTTGAAAAGGACTATATAGAATACTTATATAATTTATTACTTGAAAATAAATCTGAAATCTCTTGCTGTCAATATACGAAAATTGATGAAAGTTATAACATAATATATAAGAAGAAGTCTGATAAGAAAATTATTTGTGGAGCAGAAAATTGTTTAATATCCTTAATAAGTGATAAAATAATAACAAATACTGCATGGGGGAAACTTTTTAAAAGATATTTTTTCAATAATATAAGGTTTAAAGGTAAAGCATATGAAGACATCCAAACAACATATAAAATTTTAGTTCGATGTAAATCTTTAATTAATGGTGATAAAGCAAAATATTATTATTTATTGAGACAGTCTAGTATTTCCCAATCAATTGATATAAATCAACTTGATCGAATATATGCATACATAGAACAAAAAAATTATTTTGAAAAACATTTTCCATTATTAAATTTTTATTCAAAAAGAAATATTATTACAATTAGTAATAACATTTTACAAAAAATAATTCATAGTAAATGTAATTTACATAATTTTTTATACTCTAATTATAATAATATGATTGTAAAAGATTTTTTAAAAAATACTTATAGAGAAAATATGATAGCTTTTCTTAAAGAATATAATAGTTCTTTCAAATCAAAGCTATTTTCTGTTATGTGTGGAATAA
Organism: Candidatus Rifleibacteriota bacterium; assembly: GCA_905236675.1. Lineage (GTDB taxonomy): Bacteria > Muiribacteriota > Ozemobacteria > Ozemobacterales > Ozemobacteraceae > RUG334. Next base: position 10,432 of record CAJOND010000012.1, read on the forward strand.
GTATCCCAATAACTGTTAAACTATATAGATTAAAAAACAATTTAAAATTAAAAAGTTCTTTATTTTTCTTAAAACATTAGGTTAGAGATAATATTGAGAAGAATACAAATAAAAATGGATTTAAGTATAATAATACCTCATTATGAAAATATAGATGGTCTAGAAATATTATTACAAAGTATTTTTTCTGATTCTATTATTCATCCAGATATTTATTTTGAAGTCTTGGTTATTGACGATTATTCTTGTGACAAAACAAAGGAAGAATTAATTAGACTTCAATCAAAATTCAATTTTAAACTATATCATAATGATTCTATAAAATCTGCAGGAACCTGTAGGAATATAGGCATTGATAATTCCAAAGGTAAATGGTTATTATTTGCAGATTCCGATGATTACTTTCTGCCTGAATTTTTGAAGAACGTTTCAAAATATTTTGATTATGACTTCGATATTGTATTTTTCCCTCCTATTTCTCGAGTGAGTGGAAGTGATATAGAATCAGACAGACATATTAAATATCAAAAGCTAATTAATGATTATAAATATAACAACGATGAATTGTTGCTAAGGATAAAATGGTTATCTCCTTGGTCTAAACTTATAAAGAAAGAATTAATTATAAAAAACAGGATTAAATTTGATTCTATATTAGCAGGTAATGATATATATTTTTCAATAAGTATTGGTTTAAAAGCGAATAGAATAAATATAGATGAATGTAATATTTATTGTATTAATAAGCGTCAAATCTCTTTGGTTGCTAATCCTACTTATGAGCATTGTTTTTCAAGAATTAAAGGACAGTTAAATGGGAATAAACTTTTATATGAAAATAAACTGGGAAAATACAAATTTAGTTTTCTAAGATTGATAATCAAAACTTCAAGATTTGGCTTTTTACATTTTTGGAAAGCTTTTTGTTATATATTGCTTAATCTCGATAACCCTTTCAATAATTTTCCTTTATTTATACATGAGTATCTAAAATCAAAAAATTATAGAAATGGTGGAAAACCATTAAAAGCAATAATTCAAGCAATTTATAGAAGAATTTGTATGTTTTTTGAAAAAAAACGATAGACTAGTGCTTTAAAATAAGTGTGAACTTTAAAGCTTTTGAATACTACCAACTTATCTCCCCACGCAGGTGCAATTCTCTCTGAACTTCTCCCTTCTCCCTTATCTCTATAATAATTCTTCCTTGCTTTTGAAAATAAACTCATTTAAAATACTAAATCATGAAAGAAAAAATAGATTTTGTAGTAACCTGGGTTGATGGAAGTGATCCAAATTGGTTAGAAGAAAGAAATAAATATTTAACAGAGAAAGTTGCTGAAATAGATGATCTAAATTCAGATTGTCGATTTCGGGAAATGGGGACTTTACGTTATTGGTTTAGAACTGTTGAAAGATACGCTCCTTGGGTGAATAAGATTCATTTTATAACCTGTGGACATCTGCCCAAATGGCTGAATACAAATAACGAAAAGTTGAATATAATAAAACATTCTGATTATATTCCCTCTGATTACTTACCAACTTTTAATTCTCATGTAATAGAGTTTAATCTACATAGAATAAAAGAATTAAGTGAATACTTTGTTTTGTTCAATGATGATATGTTTTTAAATGACTATGTTAGAGAAGAATTTTTCTTTAAAAATGGTTTGCCTAGAGGGTCTGCAATACTAAGTCCAATATTTCCGGTAAATAGTTTTAGACGTGTAATATTTAATAGCACTATTTTGTTAAATAGGAATTTTGATTTTAGAACATCTGTCAGGAAGAATTTCAGAAAGTTTTTTAGTTTACAATATGGTTGGTCGAAGAATATAACTAATATTTTTTATAGCTTATATAAAGATCTTTGTGGTTTTAAAGAAAGTCATACGGCTAATCCTTTGTTAAAATCTGTATTAAAGGAAATTTGGGAAAAAGAAGGAAAAACCTTGGATAAATTATCTAGAAATAAGTTTAGAACAAGTGAAGATATTATTCAGTGGTTGATAAAGAATTGGCAATATATGTCTGGAAAATTTGTCCCTATTAGACCTGGTTATACTAAGTTTTTTTATATGGGGCGTGACAATGTTTCAATAATAAAATCAATAAGAGATAGTAAATATAAAGTAATCTGTATAAATGACGGAGAATTAAATAATAGTTTTCAAGAATCTAAAAAAGCAATCATTGAAGCATTTGAAGAGAAGTTTTCACAAAAATCTTCATTCGAAAAAGACTAAACAAAAATAAGACGTAAAACTCTTAAGAAAAATTAACAATTCTTTTCTTGAAAAATAATAAAAATAATGATAAAAGCTAGATTATTCTTCTTTTATTTTAAGTTGTATAAAAGAGGATAATTATATTCAATTTTTCATAATATATATGTATAAAAAAAGTTTCATGTCTAATAAAATAGATTTTGTTGTTTCTTGGATTAATGATAGTGATCCAAAATGGATAGAGAATAAGAATAGGTATTTTGATAAAACAAGTGATATTAATGATATTTTAATAGCTGAATGCAGATATAGAGACTGGGGATTCATTCGCTACTGGTTCAGGTCTGTAGAAAAATATGCACCCTGGGTAAATAAGATTCATTTTATAACCTATGAACATATACCTGAATGGTTAAATACAAGTCACGAAAAACTAAATATAATAAAACATTCTGATTATATTCCCTCAGAATACTTACCAACTTTTAATTCAGATGTAATTGAAATGAATATACATCGAATAAAAGAACTTAGTGAACAATTTGTTTTATTTAACGATGATTTGTTTTTAAATGACTATGTTTCTGAGAAATTTTTCTTTAAAAATAATCTTCCTAGAGGTTCTGCTATTTTTACCACGATTGTTCCTAATTCAAATTTTTCATATATAGCATTAAATAATACTTTAATAATTAATAAGCATTTTGATAAACGGAAGGTTATAAAAAAATACTTCTGGAAATTTTTCAATTTTAGATACCATTATCACAACTTAAGAAACTTAATTTTTAATTATCCACCTAAAATAACCTGTTTTAGAGAACACCATACTGCAAATGCCTTATTGAAAATCACATTAGAAGAAATATGGGTAAAAGAAAACCTATTATTAGATAAAGTTTCTAAGAATAAATTTAGAAGCAAAGAAGATGTAAATCAGTGGTTAATAAAAAACTGGCAATTTATGCAAGGGAAATTTCAGCCTATTAACCCAGATTATACCCATAGCTTTGCAATTTCTACAGACAATAGCCTTATCTTAAAAGCTTTAAAAGAAAAAAAGTATAAAGTTATTTGCATAAATGATACCAACATGGATTTTGATTTTGAAAAGGCAAAAAAAGAATTAATAACTGCTTTACAAATAAAATTTCCACAAAAATCTAGTTTTGAGATAGATTAATTTAAAATACCTCTATTAATAAATGGGTTTATAAAAACTTGATATTTTTCTTCAAAACCATTAACATGATAGTTTAAATAATCTAAATCAAAAAAATAGATAGATTATAAAAATAAAAAAATAACTATAATTAATAAACAAACGGAAAAAATATATGAACGTAATTTATTTATCACCACATTTCCCACCAAACTTTATAGAATTTGTAATAGGTCTCGCAAATAGAGGCATTAACGTATTAGGTATTGCTGAAGATTATTATGATGGCTTAGATGAAAGACTTAAAAATTCATTAGCCGACTATTATCAAGTTGGAAGTATGGAAGATTATGATCAGGTATATCGTGCTGCCGCTTTCTTCTGCCATAAATGGGGAAGAATCGCCAGTGTAGAATCTAATAATGAATATTGGATGATGCTTGAAGGCAAATTGCGTGAAGACTTCAATATCCCTGGTCCAAAGATTCAGGAAACAATAAACCTTCAGAAAAAATCTGAAATGAAAAAGCTTTTCATCAAAGCAGGTGCACCTGTAGCTGATGGAATGATAATCACCGATAGAAAATCATTAGATGATTTTATTAAGAAGCATGGCTATCCTGTTTTTGCGAAACCAGACCGCGGTGTTGGCGGAGCTGGCGGTTTTAAAATTGCTAACGAAGACGATGTAGCTAATTTCTGGTTAAAGAAACCTGAAGATTGCGAATACTTTGTTGAAGAATTTGTCGATGGTGCTTTAACTACATTTGATGGTCTAGTAAATAAAGACGGTGAAGTAGAATTTACTTCTTCTTTGTATTCTCCAAATTCAGCCCACGATTTGTTAGCTAAAAATGACGATTTAAGCTTCTACATCAATAGAGTAATTCCTGCTGACCAAGAAGAAATAGGTCGCAGATGCTTAAAAGAATTTAATCTCAAAGCAAGATTTTTCCATTTAGAATTCTTACGAAAAAAAGATGGTAGTTTAATTGTAATGGAAATGAATTGTAGAGCTCCTGGTGGATATACAGTCGACCTCATGAATTATGCAAATGACGTAAACATTTATCAGGAATGGGCTAATATGGTTGCTGGCAATCATTTCCAGGAAAAATTTGAACGCAAATATTATGCTGCACATATTTCTAGAAAAGATGGCAAAAATTATCTACACGATAATGATGAAATATTTGCAAGCTATGGTGATAAAATTACATCTTACCAGATTCTTCCACCAATATTTGCAGATGTAATGGGCAATGAAGCATTCCTAGTCAGAGCAGAAACGGAAGCAGAAATTGGTGAAATGGTTAAATTTATTCAAGAAAAAGCTTAATTGGTGATTAATATGTCTGGATTAACTAATAATTCACAACAAAAATTTGAACTACGTGGTTATTCTGTATTTTTTGACATAAACGACAGTTTATCTGCTGAAAATTTATTAGATAGTCTAGACAGAGCTACACCAATATTAAAACAAGTATTTGAAATTGATGAACCTCAAGGTAGTTTTTATTTAGTAAAAGACTACTCTGAGGTTCAATCAGTATTAGGAAATACTGGAAAAGCAAATGATATAATTTTCTACAATATACTTTCAAATTGTATTTGTTTAAGATCTGACAAAATAAAAACTAATTCGTGCGGTGAAATCGGTGTCAAAGCTCTCGGTCTTTTAATTTTTAATAAAGCTGTAAATGAAAGAGAAGTCAGAATAAAACAATGGAGAACTCCTTCTTGGCTGCGTGAAGGTTTTGCATTCCAGGCATCTTATAAAATAAGACAAGACCATATAGAATGGCTCCAGTCTGGTTGGGAAAAATTACAAACTGCTCAGAAACAAGGTTCTCTCTTAAAACCTAATATGTTAATTAGAGACTTATCGACTATAATTGATCCCCAAAAATTAGAATTAGCCAAATTTCAATCATATTATATGGTTAAATTACTTCTCAGCATTTATTGTGATAAATTTTTCTCTAAGTATTCTACACTTATGAAAGCAATAGATGATATGGATTCTGAAAACTGTTTCCGACAGATAACCAGTTTTAGTTATGAAAAATTCTTTTCAATGTTTGAGAATTGGGTTCAAAAGGTTAATGCCTGGACTGCTATGGAATAACTTTAACCGAAAGAAACATGAGATTAAACAGAGTTGAAAAAATCACTTTCATTACTCTTTCAATTACAATTATAATTTTATTAATAGTTTTATTTATTAATATTTCAAAAGCTGACGTATCTCATAAATATATTCATAGTATTATTAACAAGATTTCAAAACTTACCGACAAAACGCCACTTGAAAAAACATTTTATTTTGATGAAAAAGAGAGTTTCAATAAACTAAATTTAAATAGAACCAACCAGGAAAGTATAAAGACAATTCCTTGCCTTAGTGCGCCTCTAGCCAAACGAATATATGAATACATAAATTCACATAATGGGATAAGTGATTTAAAAGAATTATCAGACATTAAAGGCATGACCAAAAAGAAGCTCAAAGATTTAGATAAATATGCTACAGTTATGGGCGGACATTCTGGATCAGCAGCTTGGGGAGATAAAGTTAATTTAAATTTTACTATGAATTAAGTAGTTTGCCAGGTATTAGCAAAAAGATGGCAGAAAAGATTATAAATTTTAGAAACTCTAATGGAGGTTTTCATTCATTGGATGATTTATACGAAATACCTGGTTTGACAGAAAATACTATAAAAAAGTTTATTGATAGAGTTGAGGTTAAATAATAGTGGAAACTTATGGATTTGACCAAAAACCTTTTTCAAAACAAAGTTCCAAATTGATTTTAATGGTTTTAATAATTTTGAATATTCTTTTACTATTGACCTTATTTAGTAAAAACCATTTTGGATTATTACCAGAACGTTATTATCCTGAACTTATAATTCATTTTGTTAATGTAGGACAAGGCGATTGTTGTGTTATTCAAACCCCAAAAGGTCGAACATTTGTGGTAGATGGTGGAACAAATGTCAGTGAAAAAGACGCAAAAAAAGAAGGCCGAGAGCTTATTTGTGATTATTTAAGTAAAATTGGTATTGATAACATTGATGGAATAGTAGCAACCCATTGGCATGTTGATGATTTTTCTGGTCTTATACCTGTATTAAAGAGGTTTAAAGTAAATACTGTCTATGAAACACCTATTGGATTCATTAATGAGTTTTACAATGATTTCGATGAAGCGTGCAAAAAAAATAATTTAAAGAGAATCACAGTCAGATCTGGTAATGTTTTGGAATGGGGAGACGAATTATTTGTTCAGGTTCTTAATCCTGAAGATATTTATGGTTCAACAAATCATTCTGAAATTAATAATGATTCAATTGTTTTACTCATTAGATATGGTAAAGTTCAAGTCCTTCTATGTGCTGATATTCAAGAAGAAGCCGAAAGAGAAATTTTAAAATATAATGAAGGAATCAAAAGTCAGATTATAAAAATTCCTGATCATGGAGCAGAAAGAAGTATCTATAAGCCTTTTTTCAAGATGGTAGGAGCTTCTGATGGAGTAATAAGCGTGGGTAATAAAAATAAATTCAATTATCCCTCAGATAAAGCTATAGATTGCTTTGATGAATTAGGAATGAAAATTTATAGAACAGATAGAAACGGAAATATTGTTTTAAAAATCGGTGGAAAAGACGAGAAAGATTACTCTTTCAAAGTTGAGCGAAGTATCTGATTAAAGATTGGTGGTTGATGATGAGTAATTGTTTCTTACTTCTTCCATCTTATGTCTTAAATCTTACCAAAGACACTTGCAGGCTGTTCACAGCGAGGACAAATATAATCTTTGGGAAGTGGTCCATGATGAATATAACCGCAAACAGGACATCTCCACATTTCTTCACTAACTGATATATTTTCTTTATTAATATCATCAGTATAAAATACTTTTGAGTGATGAGCTTTTTTAATCTCATTATTAGAAAAACATTTATCTATATCAGCAATTATAATTACATCTAATTGTCCGTCTTTAGCCATTTTATTCAATATTTCCATAGCTTCACTATGCATTAAACCTCGTTTATATGGTCGTTCTTCAACTAGTGCCTGATAAATGTCCAAGCAAGCCATCAATCGTTCTTCCTTTGAAAGCTGATTTGCTTTTAAACCAAAAGGATAGCCTGTTCCATCTAACTTTTCATGATGAAGGGAAGCTATTCTATTTATTTCTTCCAGGCCATTAATATTTTCTAGGAGTTTATAAGTTCCAATAGCATGATTTTGAATAGTCTTATATTCATCTGATGTTAGCTTTCCTGGCTTTTCTAATATATCATTTGAAATCATTAGTTTGCCAATGTCATGTAAAGCCCCAGCAATATAAAGTTTATCGGCTTCATCTTTCGGATATTCATAGTATTCAGCCATAGACTTAGATTTATCAGCCACCCCTAGTGAATGTCTCCAAGTAAAATGAGATTTATAGTCAGTAATATCTGCAAATATAGAGCATAAATCAATTATTGCTTCATTAGGAATATCTTCAACTAAATCTGGAATAGATTCGTGTAATACTTTAATAACTTGATTATTTGATAATTGTTGTAGAAAATCTAAATCTATATATTTAAAGAATAACTGTGTACATTCTTTATCTATTATAGTGCCTTCAGATTCTTTAACCCAATTACAAATTTTAACATATTTTTCATAATCTATATTTTCATATAATGACCAATTAACATCTAATGCATCAGCCAAATGAATTAAACGAGCATATAATGAAACTTCATTATATTTCTTTCCAAAAGCACCGTTCCCATCTGCTCTTTCATGATGAAATAAAACAGAAGATTTAACTTTATTATAAAAAGGCAACTTTAGTAAAATCTTTTCGCCTTCTTTACAATGCAATGTCATGTCTTTTTCAGAAACGGAATGCTCTTGATCTGGCTTTTCATCATTAAAATATTCTTTTAATGCACAGTCATGAAGTAATGCTGCATAAGTAACAGCAAATAGGGTTTGTTTATCAAAATTTAAAGCTCTACCCAAATGATTAGTAATAGCAGCAACTCTTTGTCCATGATATGGAGCAATATTAAGAATTTCTTTTTCTACGAAATCCAAAGCAACTGATAATGAATTTAAAAATTTTGATAGTGCAATTTTCATAGTTTTATTAATTTACTTTTTATCGTTATCTATTATAAAAAAAATAGAATACTTCATCAAGAAATTCAAGTTTTCTGACCTAATTTCCCTTTCTTTTTCAAATAAATACATAAAATAATTATGGCAAAAGACGTAATACCAAGACTAATTGGATAAGACATCATAACTGTTGAAAAAGTTCTTGAATTTTTAAATACAGTAAGAATCCATAATATTCTCACTCCGCAAATACCAATAAGACTAATTAAAGCAGGACCTAAAGATTGTCCAAATCCTCTGAGATAACCAGATAAAATATCTTGTAAAATAGAGAAAACAAAAGCAAATGCTAACCAATAAAGTCTAATGTAACCTATTTCAATGACTTCAATATCTTGGCAGAAAATTCCAAGCAGTTCTTTATAAAAATATAGCATTGAACAAGCAGCTATAGCTGTAAATAAATAACTATATCCCATACTGATAAACATTGATTTTAAACATCTGTCATATTTATGTGCTCCGTTATTCTGACCTACAAAAGTAGTGCAAGTTTGTCCAAAAGATGAAAGAACAAAGAAAGCAAAAATCTCAACATTTAAAGCAGCTGCTGAACCAGCCATAACTCTAGGTCCAAGACTATTAACAGAAGATTGTATTATTAAATTTGACAATGCAAACATCATTGACTGAATACCTGCAGGAATACCTATTCTTAAAATACGTATCAAAATAGGTTTAGTAATCTTTATCTGACCAAAATCAACGTGAACATCCGATTCAGATTTAGCTAATCCATTAAGCAAATATAAAGAACTTATAATATTCGAAGTAACAGTAGCAATTGCAACGCCATCCACACTCATTCCACAACCACAAACTAGTGCTACGTTCAGTATTACATTTGTAACTCCAGAAATCAATAATGCAGTTAGCGGTGTTTTAGTATCTCCAATTGCTCTGTAAATAGCAGCTTCAAAATTATATAAAAGAATTACTGGCATTCCGAGAAGATATATTCTTAAATAGAGGGACGACATCTTGAAGCATTCTATTGGAACACCCATAAATTCTATAATATAACCAGCAAATATTTCTCCAAAGATAGTTAGAAAAACCCCACAAATAACAGAGGTATATATTGATGTATGAACACATTTTTTAATTCTGCTTTCATCTTTAGCACCAATAGCATTTGCTAATACAACATTTGTTCCTAAGGATATCCCAATAAATAAATTAATCAAAAGACTTATTACAGGCGCATTACTCCCAACTGCAGCCATAGCATTTGAACCACGATACTGACCAACTACTGCTAAGTCTGCAGCATTGAACAATTGCTGCAAAATACCAGTAATAGCTAATGGTATGGCATAAATAAGAATTTTATCCCATAAAGAACCATTGAGCATATCTATTTTTTTATTTGTCATATTAATTACTTTTTAATGGATTGCATACTTTCTATGCTATTTATGACTATTTGTCAAGAATGTTATAGTTAAGATAAAAAGCATTTTTTATCTTAACTAATTTATAGTATTGGGATGCCGAAAATATATATAAATATGTTAAAGAAAATTTCTACAATTTTGTTTTTTTTACTACTATCAGTTAATAATCATTGTTGGGGGCAATATCTTGACGATGATCCTGAACTTAATTTAGAAAAATCTCTTCCTCCATTTAGTATAAGAAAAGTAAAACCATATGAATATTTTACAACCTTTGAGTTTAGAGACTTAAATGGTAGAGTTTGGACAAACAGATATGGTTTAAGCCGACCTTTAGTTATCTTAACAGGGAAATATGCAATTCGTCATGACGTAAAAAAATGGGCTCATTACCTTGCAATGAAATACTATAATTTCTGCGATATAATTTGGGTTTTCAATCCAGATAGTACAGAATATGCAAATCATAAAAAAAGGAATGAAGATACATTAAACAATTTTGGAATTGCCTGCCCTGTAGTTATTGATAGCCATGCAATAATAGGAAGAAGTCTTAAGATAGAATATGATATTCCTACTATAATAGGAATAACGAAAAACAATACTTTAGGTTTTGTTTACGAATCTCCACTAAATAAAGTTGCAACTGACAGAGTTGATCACTTAATTTTTACTAGATTATTTCAATCAAGATGGGCTCAATAGTTGATGGTTTGTGGCTGGTGTTTGGTGATTGGTGAATATCTCAAATATCGTGGTAATGAAGGAAGATGCTTGGTTGTTTCCCGGTTTTAGATTGCCAAGTTTCTGAAATAGTATTGTAATAGTTCTGGTTTATTATTCGCTTTCCTATATAAAAATCATTAATATTTGAAGAAAAGCCTTTTTTAAAATTAAAAAGTTTATCTTTGCTATCTAGAGATAAACCTCCACCTAAATGCAAACATTCTAATCCCATTTCGTTAGAGATTTTTGCGGCTTCCCATAAAAGAAAAGCTGAGCCCTGTAAGTCTTTATATTCATAATCTGAACCACCTAGATGATAGTGAGCAGATAACTCATCAAATAAAATTATTGAGGCTGCAACAGGTATTTCTTTATTATATAGAGCTATACCAATTAAGCCCTGCTCTGATAGTTCAGATAAAGATTTAAAATAAGCATCAGAGAAATAATAATATGAATTTGCATCTAATCTCTTCATAGTTTCTTCATAAATATCTCTGAAACAAAGCATAGCTTCTTCATCAGATAAAGGACACCATACTACTTCAAGATTGTTATTTAAAGCTTTATAATAATTTCTTTTTCTTGCTGAAGAAGCTTTTGAAAGCATTGTATTAAAGTCATCAATTGTATTTACAGAAACAGTCTTACGATTTAATTCAATAGAATAATGACTTAGAAAAAGATTATGATTCATTGTAATTGGATTAAACCTGACAAACTCAGCTACAATATTATTTTTTATTGCCCAATTAATGAATTCATTAGAAAATGAAACAGCATAAGCATTTTCATAGTCTTTCTCATCATTATATAAGTAACCTTCTGAAGTAAAAATCATTGGACCACCATAACCATAAGGTGATTCAATATCAAAAAGAGTTTCACTTGTAAGACTTTTAGTTAATTCATCAGGTATTCCTTTTATTATAAAAGGATATAAAACAGTTATTTTATCTTTATTTATTTCTTGTTCAAAATAACAGAGAACAACTTTACCTTCCAGATTATCTTCTAATGCCTTGCAATAATGAGGAGAGAAATAAACCTTCCCTTGAAAGAAAGGAGTTTTATTATATATTTCTTCCCATTTTTTCTTGTCTTCTATTATTTCAAATTTCATATTAGTTAAAGTTATTTAGCTCCTGCTTCCATTAAAACCTTAGCAATCTCTTCTTTCCCTAAGTTTTTAGCAAATTGCAAAGCTGTTAAACCTGTTTCAGAATCAACAGCATTAACATTAATTCCCAATTTAATATATATCTTAATCATTATAGGCCCAGTAGTTTTTTTGATTGCATCAAAAAGTAATTTGTTGTCGTATATACTGTCACTCAATTTTGCATTATGATGATTAATTAATTCATTAAATATTTTTTCCCAATCTTTATCTCTGTTATTAATATCATTTCTCTTCTCTAAAACATGAGATAAAACAGTTCTATTTGAAATATCCTGAATATTTATATTTAAACCATCTTGATTCAAAAAGCTTTGTAAAGCATATTCCGGTCCATTAAATACAAAGTTATATAGAATTGAAACTCCTCCATTATTTTGAGAATTAATATCTGCACCATAATTAATTAAAGCTTCAACAGTGGATTTATTGTAAAAATTATCCATTACAGCATAAAAAAGTGCAGAATTTAAAGAATTATTCTTTTTATTTGGGTCAGCACCTTTTTCTAATAAAAGCTTAACAATATCATAAACAGAAATATTATTATCATTTACATAATACTGTACAGCCAAAATTAAAGGTGTATTCCCTGAATCATTTGCTAAATTAACATCCGAACCATTTTTCAATAATTCTTCAATAACTTCAATTGAATACTTATTTATTATAGCCAGAATCAAAGGAGTATTTCCATCACTATCGTATTTTTTATTTAATAGTGCAGAATCTCTTTTTGCCAATTTTATTATTATTTTAGAATCAAACTTAGCTTTTATAGCTTCATAAATATTTTCTTTTATTGGAGCTAAAGATTTTTGCTCATTATCAATTGCTAAGAATTCTTCAGAGGTTCTCAACGACGATATATCTGTTGGGGTACTTACGATTACCTTTTGTTCTTCATTATTAGTTATTGAGGTTGTTTCGTCACTTTCAGATGTTTGTAATGACGATTTTTGTGTTAATACTTCATCTTGTTCTGTATTATTAATTTTTGGAGTAGGATCGTCTCTTTCAGAGGCTCCTATTGCCGAATCATCTTTTGGTGAACTTGCAATAACTTCTCTTTGTTCTATATTATTATCAATTACCTTGATTAGGGCTAGTTCAATACTTTTATTCTGAATATTATTATCTGGAATAGAGGAAACCGCACATGTTTCTTCGCATTCTTTCTGTAGTTTTGATGACTCTTCTATTTTATCATCAATAATCTTATTTTCTTCCATCTTATAAACTAACCAAGATTTATCTATCAATCCAGCAACAGATACATCATCACCACTGCCATCTTCTGTAAGTTTTTTAAGCTTATCACCTAAATAATCTGTTCTTTCTTTTTCATTACTAATTCTTGAAAAATCATTTATTAAATCAAGATAAAACTTTTGCAACTCTTGGTCATTATTATCTTTTGAGAAAGAGTTTTCTATTCCGTCTGAACCTATAAATATAGCTTTAGGCAGTTTTGTTCCGATACAATGACGAAATTCTAAATAAGAATCAGAATCACACATAGAAGTTGTTATATTTCTATAGCATCTTTCATCAATTGGAATAGGCTGATTAATGATTGAAAACACATTGCTTTCTTCTATGCTATCATACAGAGCCACACAGGTTCCATCACCTATTTGAATAGCAAACCAAAAATCTTCTGTTATACAAGTTGCTAATAAAGTCGTGCCATATAAATGATAAAATTTTTCATTATCTTTTAAATCAAACTCAAATTCATTAGTATCCTTTTTGCTATCAAAATCCTCACTAACTTTTTTAAACCATTCATATAAAATATTCTTTTCCAAATGGCTTAATAGTTTAAAACTTTCTTCAACTATTAAAGATTCATCGATCTCTTCTTCTAAGCTATTGCTATTATTGATTATTTTCCTTAAACCATTTTTGTCTAAAAACAGAGGTTTTAAATTTTCAAAATTATTATTCTTAACTTTAGCATTAATTCCACAATAAAGATAATTTGGTAAAGATTTAAAAGAATCAATTTTATGAGCTTCCTGTAAATCCTTAACAAATTGTATTATCGCATTACAAGCAATATCGACAGCGAACTCTGAGCCAAATTGACTCAAAGGTTCACTGCCATGACCATCAGCCACAGCAATAACCAAAATTTTCCCATCAGAAGAAATTTTACTGGCATCCTGACAGATAATATTTCTTATTCTGTGGCTAAAACCTTTAACTGATTTATTAAATTGGAAATAATTACCATTCATATTCATCATCAGCGTCATTAGCTTCTGTATCTATGTTTATATCTTTTAGGGCTTCTATTACTTCCTGTTGTTTTGATGAAACACCTGAATCAGAAGAACTTTCTTTTATCGAGCTACTTTTACTTGCGATTTGTGAAGCTCTTACACTAACAAATCTAATCATCTTTTGAAGCTGACTTTTGTTATGTATTGAGATAACTGTTTCAGGACTGCCTGTAAATTTTTCAAGGATTTCCTGATTAACATCATCACCAACTGCAAATGCAACTTTTATTGCCTGTTTAAACCAGTTATTAGCCTGTAATTTTGCTATGCTATCATCATATTTATATTTACCAAAGTCAGTCGGATTACCATCTGAAATAAGTATAATCGCAGGAGCATAATTACCAGTAGCATCTCCCATAAAAGCTTTTGTAGATAGCTTTTCATTCAGTTTTTCACAAGCTTCTCCTAATTCTGTAATACCTTCAGCTTCTAAATTGCTCCAACTAAAATCATCAATTGCTACAGGATTTTGAGTAATCCAATTAGCATCATTAGAGAAAGTTAAACAAGCAATTTTTACCTGTGCATCTGGATTTGTAATTTCTTTAATATCTAATATAGTTTCTTTTATTCCAGAATTTACAGAACCTATTTTGTCTCCAGCCATACTTCCAGATGTATCTATAAGGAAATAAAGAATCATAGTTCTTCTTGGAACTGCTTCTGCTATAGAATCAATATTTGGCATTTTTCTTTCTCCTCAATATTAAATAATTTTTGCAGTTTTAGAACCACCTAAATCAATTTCTAAACCTCTAACAATTCTTGCAACACCATTATTTTCAACTGTTGCCGTTTTATCACCATTGGTTGTTTTCCAAGCAGTATCGGAAAGGTTTCTAATGCCTACAACAGGTGGTTTCCCTTCAACTTTACTCTTTCCAAGAATAATTTCACCAATTTCTTTAAAACAGTCTACATGGTCGTCAGAAATACCTTCTGCATGACAAGAGTATAACTTGTTACCTACAAATACAGGAACATTATAATGTCCACATTGAATTCTTCCCGGTCTTTGTAAAGTTTTTCCACAATTTTCGCAAATAATTGAATTTTCTTCAGGATTAGAGAAAAACTCATCACTGCAATAAGGACAATTAACAATACTATCACGAAGTTTAATAAATAAATTTGTCCATTCTCTTTCTATAATTCTATTATTTGGATTTTTTATAGAATCTTTGGAAAAAGCTTTAATAAACATATTTTTAACTGAATCAGGATAAATCTTCCAAATTCTAATTACATTTTCATGAACACCAATTGCAGGTTCATTGCTTTTATCATCTGGGTCATAAATAAATACTGGGTTTTCACCATATATTTTTCTTTCAACAGCTTCGGTTGCACAAGTTGAAGCAATATATTTCTTTCCTTCTAAAGGATGGCTTCTAAATAAAAGTATGAAAAGTACTATAGCCAAGGAAAACCTGTCAGATTCTGTATTAGGTTGGTTTTTGCATAAAACGACTTCTGGAGCCATGTAACGACATTTTCCCTGAATACCTGTTTTATTATCTCCATCAGGTGCAACATTATCATTGTCACATATTAATACTCTTCCTGTTTCTCCATTTATAAAGAAGTTACCATCATTCAAATCCTGATAAGAAAGTCCTTTTAAATGCAAAGATCTAAAAGCGCAGCAAATATCAATAGCAGCATTGATCATTGCTCTGTTACTATTAAACTTTGATTTCTTAACTAAAAAATCAGCTAATTCATTATAACCCTTTGGTCTTAATTCCATAATATAACCAAATTCGCCAGTAGAGCTATTTTCTACAATATCTATAGGCCAAAGGAAAGAATCGCTTGGTTTACCTTTGCTAATATTTCTTGTTAAATTTTCTTTAAACTCAATGGGATTTTTTAACTTTTTTATAAAATACCATTTAAGTGCCATAGGTTTGCCATCATATTTTACTTTATAGACAATACCTTGACCACCTTCGCCTAAAGTTTCTTCAACAACAACACTTTTTGCTTCAGCACTTGTTAAACTAATTCCTATTTTTAAACCAGCCATTTTTAACTCCAATATTTATCTATTGAAAAAATATAAAAATATAAACTTAAAATGTTAAATATTTGATTACTAATAAAAAAAACGAATTACTATTTTTAATTATTTTTACCTGTCTCCAGCTCCATCAATTCCTGAACCGTCGTATTGACCACCTATAGCAGCTTCATTATGACACCAACCACATTTAACCCAACTTTCACCATTAAAATCTGTTATTTTCCCACAATTTGGATTACCACAATGAAACCAACTCTGTGCCCCACAATATGGACAACCAGGATATTCTTCTGTAAAATCTATATTTCCAACTATCTTTGATGAAGAAAAACCTTCATTTTGCGCAGTTTTATCTTTAATCGGAAAAGCCCAGGTTTGTATCCAAGAGTTTGGACCAGTTTTTTCAACTCTGATACCAAATGTTTTTCCAGTCTGTTGACACTTACAAAGCATGACTTCAGCAATTTTTTTCATATATTTCTCCAATTCTTATGGGAATTCAACATCATCGTCTATATCATCTATAGAAATATTATTCAGTTCATCAATATCTTTTAATGACTCAATAAACTGCTTATTTTTCTGCGGAATATCGTTATCTTTTTCTTCACTTACAATAGAACTTCTACTAGCTATTTGAGAAGCTCTAACGCTAACAAATTTGATTATTTTCATAAGCATAGACTTTTTATGAATTTCAATTACAGACTCATCATTACCTGTGAATTCAGCGAGAATACTTCTATCATAGTCACTTCCAACAGCTAGAGCAACTCTTATAGATTGTTTAAACCAGTTATTTTTATTTAGTAAATCTAAGCCTTTTTTATAATTATCTGTAGGATAACCATCTGAAATTAACACAATTGCAGGAGCATAATTGCCCACAGCATTGTTCATAAAAGCTTTTCTAGAAAGTTTTTCATTTAGCATTTCACAAGCTTCTCCTAAGTCTGTAAGACCATTTGCCTGTAAATCATGCCAAGAAAAATCATCTAACTCAATAGGTTGTGGACTTTGCCATTCTGCACCAGAAGCAAAATCTAAAACAGCTATTTTTATTTTAGCATCAGCATTTGTCATGTTCTTTAATTCAGGAATAGTTTCTCTGATAGCATTATTAACAGCTGTAATTTTATCACCCATCATACTTGACGAAGTGTCAATAACAAAGAACAAAATCATTATTCTTCTAGCAACTTCCGTTGCCATCGCATCAATATTTGGCATACTTATTTCCTTTCTATTATTTCAAAAACATACAACCCTGACAAGCTGCAATAATTAACAACCAAATTAAACAACCACAGCCATTTGCACAGCCTTTATTAAAATCATTATTGTTATTTGAAGGTGAATAACTTGGGGTATATTTAGTGGACTCATAATAATTATTATTCCTTGTTGAAGTATAATTATTGTTGGATTTACTTACAGCCCAAGAATTATTGGTCTGAATTGTTGCATTTGATTTAGAATATATAGACTTAACGGTATTTAATACATTAGAATTGGGATTTCTTTGAGCTATATCTAAAACAGATGCACCAGTATTAGAATCTCTGTAATTAATATTAGCTCCGTTATCTATTAGAGCATTAATAACTTTAGGATTTTGATTATGCTCTACCGCTTGCAATAATGATTCATTTATTAAATCGCCATTATTTAAAGAAAAAGAAGCAAAATAATCTATTATTGACTCATTTTGGTTACTAGATGCAACTAATGGTAAAATAGGATAATTACTTGATGATGTAACTTTTCCACCGATAGAAACAAAAGATTTAATCGTTTTTAAATGTTTAGCTATCATGGCAACTTTCATAAAAAAGCTGTAGCCATTATTAGAAATTCTATTTATATCGTAATTGCAATCTTTTATTAATCTAATAATAGTATCAATTTCTTTATCAAATTTATCTCTATTAATAATACCTTTTACAAAGCAATCTTGAGCATATAAATATTTAAATAATAAAAAACTCACACCCTGTGAAGTTTCAAGATAAGGGTCAGCCCCCAAGTCTATTAATTTACGAATATCCTTATTATCTGAAGGGAAAAATAATATATGAAAACCTGCTGAATCTACAGAATTGATGTTTTCTCCTTTATCAAGAAGTAATTTTAATGTTTTAAAATCAACTCTTTGCTTATAGAGAGAGGTTAGAATCACATTAGGATAAAAAGTATAATTAGTATCATTTTTTCTTTTTAAATTAAAAAGATTCCTTAAATCAGCGCCTAAAGATATTAATTTTTTAATATTTTTTAAATTTGCTTCATTCCAAATAGCAAAATTTAAAATATTTCCTCTCCTTATTTCAGCAGTTTCTTCATCTATTAATTCAACACTCTCGTTAATATTAGCACCGTATTTCACTAGTAAATCAATATATTTACCTGTTTCTTCTTCTTTTGTGGCATAATCATATAAAATACTTATTCCAGAAGGTTTATAATTAATCTTTGCTCCATTTTTTAGAAGACATTCTATTATTTCATATTTATCAGTTCTTTTAGAAGAGGTTCCAAAACATAATAATGGGCTAACTATAAGATCTGAATCGGATTTTATTTCAATTTCACAATTTACATTAGCACCAAGAGATATTAAATTTTGTAAATCATTTACGGTGAAATAATCCTCAGTAAATTCCTCGGCATTTGTACCCATAAATAAACAAAGCAAACCAAAAGCTGTTGAAACAAAACCACCGTTTTCATCAGTAAAAGAAAGCTTTCTGTCTATTTTGGCTCCACTCTGAACTAAAGCTTTGGTAATATCATGACTATCTTTATTTAAAGAATGCCATAAAACACTAGCACCATCTTTATCTATAGCGTTCGGATCAGAACCAGCTTTAATCATATTAATTATTGTTTGAGGGTTCTTTGCTTTTTCTGCAGCTTCAAAAAGATCTTTAAAATGTTCTTTTTTGTGTTTATCTGATTTATTATCAGAAGAATTACTGGTTTTGTTTGAACTTTCCCATTCTATCTCATCATCATTAGAAATTGAATCATTCTTTTGATAATTTATAGAGTTCCATTCAGAAGTATAGATTACAGAGGCAAGCCAGCCAACAGCTAAAATAGCTTTATCTTTATCTATAAAACATTCATCAGTTAAAATTTTAATTGCTTTGTTAATGCAGTGAGTTCTAGTATTAGAATCTGATTTATATGATTTTAAAAGTTCTTTATAAACATTATTATTTAAAGCTATTTTTAATAATTTGAAATTAGGTTTTTCGCTGTCTAATAAATCTAAAGCAACAGCTAAGCACTTTTGAGTATCGTTGATTACTTCAACATCAGCTTTTTCTATTATAAACTTAAATAACTCACTAGGGTCATTATATTTCATACTCATCACTCAACCTTGAATCTCTTAACAAGATTATAAAGAAAAAATCTAAATTATACAATTAATTTATAAAACAGTAATTTTTACTGTTCTCAGTTTCAGTTCTCAGCTCTTCCCTAAATCTTTAATCTCAATTTTTAGTCTTTTATTTTAAATTTATCAACTTTCAATTTTACGTTTTCAGTTCTTAGTTTACTAATTATTGTGATTTTTTTTTAAACCTAGTATAATTTTAATAGGTGAAACTAATGAAAAAAATCAAAGTCAACAGAGAATATAAGAGTTCTATTTTTATAAGCCTTTTTGGGGCAGAAAACAATAAGAAGAACTTACTTCAATTATATAATGCTCTGGCAAAAACCAGTTATACCGATATTAATGATTTGACTATAACTACTCTTGACGATGCTCTCTACATGGATGTAAAAAACGATGTGTCATTTCTAATAGACAGTCGAATGAACCTTTATGAGCATCAAAGCACTTTCAACCCTAATATGCCTTTGAGAGGGCTGATTTATTTCGCTCATCTCTACCAGTCATATATAGAAAAAAGCGGTATCAGTATTTTTGGTTCTACTTTAATTAAGATTCCAACTCCACAATATGTGATTTTTTATAATGGAATAAAACGCAAAGTTGCTGACAAAACTTATTTAAAGCTTTCTGACGCTTTTATTAATAAAGAAAAAGCAAAAGGCTTTGAATGGACAGCAACAATGCTGAACATAAATATTGGTCATAACAAGGCATTGTTTGAAAGATGTCGTATGTTATGGGAATATTCTATGTTTGTTGATTTGACTAGAAAATACATCAAAGAATCTAAAGAGCCTGTAGATGGTATTCGAAAGGCTGTTGACGAATGTATTAACAGGAACATTCTAAAAGAATTCTTGATTGAAAAACAGTCGGAGGTAATAGCTATGTGTCTGTTCAGTTTTGACAAAAATAAATATGAAAATACTATCAAAAACGAAGGTTTTCAAGAAGGTGAAAAAAAAGGTGAAAAAAAAGGTGAATTTAATACTACATATAACTTTATAAAGCAAGGACTTATAACTGTAGAACAGGCTGCATCTGCTATGGGATTAACAACCAAACAATTATTAGACAATTTCAAAAAATTCAACCTTGCTTTATAAGCATTATAAGATTCTCTCATCTCTTTTCTCAACAACACTAGCTAAAGCCAGCGTTGTCGTTTTTGGTAATTGTGATTTTTATTGTTATTTGCATATCTGATAAGTAACGAATATTCCCCATAACTGATACTTTGATAACCTTCGATTTAACAATAATAATTACAAAAAAAATCTACAATAACAACTATTTTCATTTTAACTCATGGGCACAAGGGCAACACGGAAGCCAAGGTCAGCAGAAAAAGCGGTGGAATAATGTATGATACGACAAGCAGAGCGACAAAACATAACATTAACAGCGTTGCTTCCGCCACGTATAGCATAATATCTGCTGTTATCTAGGTCTGTAGGTAGTATACAGGAGGGGCATGAATATTTTCCAAAACAGACTTCGCACCATTCAAAAACATTGCCGTGCATATCATAAATACCCCAAGCATTTGGCTTCTTTTGTCCAACAGGATAGGTGTTCTGCCTAGAATTACCAGAATACCAACCTACTTCATCAAGATTATTACAAAAACCTATTTCACAAGTTATATCTTTACCACTATTCAAAGAAGTAGTTGTTCCAGCTCTACAGGCATATTCCCACTGAGCTTCTGTAGGCAAATCAAATTTATAATCATTTGGTAGTTTATCATAATAAATTGAATTAAGACACTCACAATAATTTTTTGCATCATTCCAAGTTACTAATTCGACAGGATTCTTTTCACCTTTGAAATGGGATGGATTAACTTTAGTAATACTTTTGTATTGCTTTTGAGTAACAGGATATTTCCCAATCATAAAAGGCTTAGATATTATAACCTGTTGCTGAACCTCATTATCTGACCGTCCCAGCTCACCATCATCTTTTTCAATAAAAAAGCCCAAAAAACCTTTTGATTTTACAAAAGGAGCACGACTGCCCATCATAAAGCTTCCAATAGGACAATAAACCATTTCTAAATCGATATCTTCAAGTGTCCAAATTTTATTATCTATAATATTATTATTGAATGAAATTCCTTTTTCAGAAGTTTTAAACAAAGACTCTTCTGTTTTATCAAATACTATGCAATTTCTTTTGTCATCATTAACAAAGTGTTGACAAGAAACTGATTTACTATTCATTTTCAAATAACTTTCCCATTCTATTGGATAAATATTTTGAGCAAGCCAACAGACAGTATTGGTTGCTTCATCATTATCCATATCACATTCATCAGTGAGAATTTTGATTGTTCGTTCTATGCTAATTATTTTTTTTTCAGAGTTAGAATTATTTGCTTTAATAAGAGTTTCATAAACTTTTTTAATGAAAGCCGCATTTATAAAAAAAATATTCCGCTTATCGCATTCTAACAATTCTTCTACAAAAGAAAGACAACGTTCATAATTCTTGAAAATCGATAGTCCAAACTGTTCATTTAAATATTTAAAGAACTCACTAGGGTCACTGAATTTCATGCTTCACTCCTAATCTATTTGAGAGATTATAACGAAAAAGGGTAAATCATTCAATTTTTTTATTCTGGTCAGGTCACAAGCCTGTCAACGCAAAGCTATCGCTTTGCTCCCCCTTCAGTCGCTTTCAGCGACAGCTCCCCCAATAGCTTTTGCTTTGGGGGAGCATCGTCAAGAAGATAACATCAAAGAGGGGCTTTAGAAAAGCCTTACAACCAACCACATCATCTTTTCTTTTTCAGTTTTCACCTTACAAAAACTTCTTCTCCAAGTCCCGCACCATCTTAATATACAGTGCCTTACATTCAGAATATTTCTTGTTTTCGATGAATTGTAAGCAATCTTTCAAATAAGTCTTCCAAATATTCAGATAAATTTCTTCTTTATTCAAGCAGAAATCTATTTTTTCAACAATCTTCGGTGCATTAGTGTAATATTCTTTTATTAATTCCTTGCCGTCTTCTTCTTTTGTCAGCCAGTTGTCTCTGAACTGCCTGAACATGGTTAATTCATAGCAATCATCAGGTTTGTTGAAAGAATCGCATACAGCTGTTGTTATGAAGCAACCACCGCTATTATTGTTATTTTTAGAGTAACTATTCAATTATTTTATTCTAACAAAATTAAAACTTAATAATAAGATTGTATCTATATTTTTAATATTTCTTTAAGACATTAGACTTCGGACAGATAATCTAAACAATCCTCTTTTTCTCTTATCTCTTATCTCTTATCTCTTATCTCTCATCGCTTCTCTCTTCAATCTTATATCTCCAACTTTGGTCTTATATCTTAATTTTCTCATCTTTCAGTTTTCCATTTTAACTTTAAAATTATTAATAAATTGTCTTTTTCCAAAATATATGTTTTAAAAAGTTTTTATTGTCTAACTAAAGATTAGAATATATAATTTTATAAAAAATAGAGGTAAAAAAGTGTCAATTGCAATAATTATAATTCTTTTTGTTATTATATATATAATTCATAAGAATAAAAAAGTTAGAAAACAGATTGAAAGACAAAAACAAAATGAATTAGAAGATAAAAAACAAAAACAAGAAATAGTTAGAGATAATTTTAAAAAAATATTTCCTGAAGTAGATGAAAAGTTCTCTTATTTAATGAATACCGTTGGCAAAGATGAAAATATGAGTTTATATAGAACTGAAGCATCAAAAATATTCAATGAAATTTTAAAATTATTTTTAACTATAATAGAAGCCGACAAACGATTAGACAGCTTAAATAATCTCAGGAAAAACTTATTGAATTCTATAGATAATAATAACATTAATAAAAGAGTTTTAGAAGGTAATGAAAAATCTAAGGAATTAATTGTTCAGATTAACAAAGAAAGCAATGATTTAAAAAAATATATTGCAAATGCAAAAGAAGAAATCAAAGCTTCTAGCATAGATTTTATGAATACTGCCGCAGAAATCGAACTATCAAAATCATCTGGTAAGTTGATAGAATTATCTAAACTTCAAACAAGATGCAAGAATTTAAGTTATTTAACAGAGCATATGCCTTTATCTTCAGATTTACAAAATAAAGATTAATTTATTTTCTGTATATACTATAATTATCTATCAAACTTTATTTTCAAAAGTTAATTTTATGAATCGCTGAAGTTCAATAAGAACATCAGCGATTATTAATTTTATAAATAAACAACAGTTTCTTTAAGTTCTTTGCGAGAGAAATGATTGGGAAGAGGCTTAGAACCTTCTGCTGCATAACCTAAATCTAATAACATAAGAACTTCTTCATTTTCAGGAAGGTTTAGTTCTTTTGCTGCAAGTTCAGGATCAAAATAATTTAACCAGCAGCTATCTACCCCTTCATTGGTAGCAGCTAACATCATTGAAGTAGCGACTATTGTTGCATCTTCTAGACCTGAATCACGTTTTCCACCAGGATAAGTAAATACATTATTCTTATTGAAAGCCACAGCAAGAACAGTAGGAGCCCCATATCGACAAGGAGTTAATTTGTCGATTTTTTCTAAACCATCTGCAGATTGTATAACATAAACACGTTGTTCCTGAAGGTTTTTAGCAGTAGGAGCAAGTCGACCTGCTTCTAGAATTGAATCTAAGACTTCTTTTTTAACTTGTTTATTGCTAAACTTTTTGCATGAATAACGATTCTTTACTACTTCTGAAAATTCCATTATTTACTCCTTTGTTTTATAAGATATAAGATAGAAGAGAGCAGGAGAGCGGACGAGGGCAAAGCCCTTTAGGACAGAAGAGCGAAGAGATGCGAGAGAACTGAAAACGGGAAATGAGAGGTAAAGTCCCTCGTTAAGGTTACCACTGAGGTTTACTTTTTTAACAATATCACCAATCTCCAATCACTCACCAAATACCATGCCAATCTTCGCTTGACCGATTTATTGCACTATTGTTCTTCTTCAATCTTTAATCTTCACTCTTAAAACTTCAAACTTAATTCTTCAATCTCCATTTATAGTCTATTTATATATGATAATTCTTAAAAAAGTATTCTTCAATAATAAAATTTGATTAGATTATTAAGAATTATTAAGTACTGGTCGATAAGTCTTCTTGAATTTACGCTTATAGAGGAATTAGCCATGGATGAAGTTCCAATACCAAATAACAATCCAGTATTTATAAAAACAAAGGTAACACAAACTAAGCCAAAGAAGAAATCAAGACTTTTAGAGACATTAAAAAACTTCATTTTTATGTTTCCTTTAGCTATGGTTATATGTTACCAACTTTATTCACTTGGTTATCGATTTGGTGAATTTATAACATTTCCTCCTACCAGTGTAACTTCATACATCTTTATTGGTTGTTTATTATTGATGCTTTTAGTAATACAAATTCTAATGAGATCAATAATATATGCAGTCTTAGTTGGAATATTCTTTCTGGCTGGAATATTCTCAGCTTGGTTTGGTCCTATTTATGACCCTATAGTTAATAATCTTTCAAGTATTACAGAAATCATAAAATCAGCATGGACAAGAAAAGATATTCCTTTTCAATTATTAGTTACTGGAAGTATGAGCTGTTTATTTGCAGCAATAATATTTAGTCAGTTTATTCTTTCACTTTTAGTAAAATCATTTTTTGAATTAATATTTGGGAAAAACTGGGGCGATGGCAAGTGGATGGGTTATGTCGGTGCGATTGCTTTGATTTTTGGTATTCATATAAGTTTTAATTCATATCATAAGTATTCTAATGATAATAAAGAAAAACTCATATGGAAGTATTATCAAACCTATACACCCTTAGAAAAATTTGTAACTAGAACTCCAGGAAGTGTTTCATATAATGAAAACTACATATGGGTTAATAATGGGAATAAGGTTTTAGCATTAAATATTGAAAATGGAAAAGTTGAAGGTGAAAAAATTATAAATTCTGAAGTAATCTGTAAAGGAATTTCAAAATCTCATTATCCAATTGTAGCAACAAAAGAAAGATTTATAATTTTATCTCCAACCTTAGAAACTTCACTTTTTGAAATAGTATATCCTTACAAATATGATCCATCTGATGAAAATGAAAATCAAGCTTCAGATACAGCAAAATTAAATTCTGAAGTTAAAAGTGAAATCAGTGAAAATAATACAGAAGATAAAGAACTATTAATACCATTGACTTATAAAATGATTGATGAAGAAACTCTATTAGCATTTTTTGAATATGGGAAAATGGGCTTATATAATATTACAAATGGAACCGAAATGTGGTGTAACAAAATAGAATCATCTAATAAAATTAATAGGATATTCCCAGATAAATATCTAGATGAAATATCTTATTTAGTTAATAACAAGAAATTAATAGTTTCTTGTAAAAACGGTTTTGTTAAATCAATAGATATTAAAACAGGTAAAACAGATTGGACTTACGAACATTCTGTTGCAAGAATTGGTGGAAAACCTCAACTAGGTTATTTATCAAAAAATGATGATAGAAGTCTAGTTGTAAGTTTCAAAACAGGTGAAATCGTTACTTTAGGATATAAAGACGGGCATGTTATCCATAAAGCTATTAATGAAAAATTTGCAGCTAATAATGCTTCATGGTGTAATGAAAGAAAAGCACATTTTATAACAGATGAAGGACTATATTATGAAATACAGCTAGATGGTGGCAATATTGAAAATAGAATTAACGCGTTACCTAATAAAGCTGAATTTTATCCTATGATTCAAGATAATGAAAACGGAATTTATGCTCATAGAGAAAACATATATCATGTATCACCAGAAGATGGCTTTGCAAAATTAATCTTCACAAGTAAAAATAGAACTTTTGTTACAAAACCAGTTTTCGTTGGTAAAACTATGTATATTGGAACACAAGACGGATGGATTTACTGTATACATTATGGCAGTTCCAATGTAAAATGGGTATGCCATACTGATGGCGAACTAATGGAAGATTCTTTTGCTATTAGTGATAAGAAACTTATTGTAAAAACTAAATCAGATTCTATATATGTATTTGATAAAGATTATGTTCAGTAATATTACTTTTTCTTCAATTGTTTTTCACAATATGCAATTTTTTCATCAGCAAGATTTTTCATAGTATCGTCAGGATTAAATTCCAGATACTTTTTATAGTTCTTAATAGCTTCTTCAAATTGTCCTATGAAACCATAAACACAAGCAATATTATAATATGAATCAGCAAAATCTGGTTCAAATAATATTGCTTTTTTATAATATTCGATTGAATCTTCGTTTCTATCTAACTGATAATAAGCGATACCTAAATTATTACAAATTTTGCCAGAGCGAGGAGCTATTTTTAATGCAGCCTTCCATGATTCTAACGAATCTTCAAGACGACCTAATTTAAATTGACAATTAGCTAAATTATTTAATATTTCAGCATTTTGAGGAGCTTTTTTACTTGCAGCTAAGTTTTTTTCTAAAGCTTCAGAGTATCGTCTCTTTTCATAAAGTTTAATTGCTTCGTTATATAATTCTTCTGCTGTTCCGGAAGTTTCTACAATTTCAGGAACTTTTTCTTTTTTTATTAAAGGTTTAATATCTTTTTTTTCTTCAGTGGGTTTCTTTTCTGTTTTATTAGATACAGTCTTTTTATTATCAGATTTAGAAGTTTTTTTACTATCTGATTTTTCGTTATCTTTTACTTCATTTTTTTTAGCAGTTTCTTCTTTTTCATTAGATTTAACATTTTCAGTTAAATTAGAAGTTTCGATAAGTGTACGATATATCCAACCTTCGGTACCGTCTTTAAATTCAACCTGAAGCCAATTTTGTTGTTCATTTTTAATTATATAAGTATCGCCTCTTAGTTTTTTACCAATAATTTGAGAATTAAACTTAGGTTCAGATCTAACATTGATATAACTACCTCTACTTCTTTTTCATTGGCAGCAAAGGAATAACAAGGGATAGTCAGAGAGGCTGCAATTCCAAACAACAATGACATATTTATAAATGATTTTTTCATAATTATTTACTCTTTTTTGATTTTTTAGAAGACTTGGATTTCGTATTATCTGAAACTTTATTATCTTTCTTTTCAGAATCATTATCAGTTTTAGATTCTATTTCATCCTTTTTAAATACTATATTTAATGGAACATCAACAAGAATATCTTCATTTCCATCTAGTTCATTAGGAGCCATTGGGTCTTTAGGATTAGAAATAATCTTAACAAGAGCTAAAGTAGAATGGTCGGGGCAGAAACCTTCCTCATCCTGTTCATAACCACAATCAGGACATCGATATATGTCAGGCATATAACTCTTAGATTCATCTTTGTCCTGAAGAAATCCAGAATCATCTTCAGAAGAAGAGGATTCTTTTTTTGACTCTGATTTTTTCTCTGTTTTATTAGATTTATTTGATTTCCTTGATCTTCTAGCGGCTTCTAAGCGAGAACCATTTTTCACCAAAGGTAAATTCAAATCATCTAAAACTGAAAACCCTGCACTAGCAAAAACTAGCAGGGTTAATATACTTATTCTTTTAAAATTAAACAAAATCAAAACCTAATTAATCGTTATCTTGAATTATTTGAAGAACAGAAGAAACATCTTTAGCTTCAAGTAGAGCTTTACGGAAATCATCACTTCGTAGAAGTCTAGAAATCTTAGCCAATAGTTTCAGATATGGACCACCAGCAGTAACTGGAGCTAGTAACAAGAAAACTAAATGAACAGGATCAGAATCCATAGATTTAAAATCTATACCCTTTTCACTTCTAAAAAATGCTACTGTTAAATCTTTAATTGCACTTGAACGAGCATGAGGCATTGCTATTCCATTACCAATACCAGTAGTTCCTAATTTTTCACGTTCAAGGAGAGCGTCTTTTAGTGCGTTAGGTTCTTTTATAGTACCTGTCTTATCTAATAAATTAATAAATTTTTCAATAGCTTCTTCTTTATTTGCTGCTTCGAAATTAAGGAAAATCATATTTTCCTTTAAAACATCAACTAATTGCATTTATATGCCCTCCGATGAGTATCATTATTTGTATTATATAAAGTAAATTATAGAAATTCAATATATTTTTAAATTAATAATTATTTATTTTAAATTTAATAAAATTCTTACAACACTATTACTTCTAACAAAACGAATAATTACAGCATCTAAATTTCCAATACGTTTTACAGCTTTATTAAAATCTTCTTCATTAAGAATTTGATAATTACCTATTTGTATAATAACGTCACCATTTCTTAAACCAGCTTTATAAGCTTGAGAATCTTTCAAAATATCAACAATTACACCACCCTGTTCAATGTATAAGTCATATTTATTTACTAGTTTTTCTGAAACAGTTTTAACTTCAATACCTAATGGATTCAAAGAAGCCTTAGTTTCTTCGAATTTCATTTTAACATCAGCCAATTTACCTTTTCTATATATTGTAAAAGTGCAGGTCTGTCCAACAGAGTATTTTTCCAATGTTGATTCAAAAATTGAGACATCATTAATTTTTATATTATCAATTTTTGTAATTATATCGCTTGGAACCAATCCTAATTTATTAGCTACTGAACCTTCAGAAACCGATGAAATTAAAACACCTTCCTGCGGAACATTGAAATATTCTGCAAGTTCCTTTGTTATATTCTGAACAGTTAAACCAACTGAAATTTTCTTAACTTTTCCAAATTTTATCAAATCAGATACTATTCTTTTTGCTCTATTAACAGGAATAGCAAATCCAATTCCCTGTCCAGATGGAATAATAGCAGTATTAATTCCTATTAGATTACCTTTTGAGTCTATAAGGGCTCCTCCAGAATTACCTGGATTAATAGAAGCATCTGTTTGAATCAAATCTCTATAATTGGAGTCCTTATCAACGGAAAGATCTCTTTTTACAGCAGAAACAACCCCACAAGTTACTGTAATACCCAGACCAAATGGGTTACCTATAGCTATAACCCATTCTCCAACTCTAACTTTATCTGAATCACCAAGGTTTACATAAGAAAGATTATCTTTATTATCAATTTTTAAAACTGCAAGATCTGAGGTTTTATCTTTTCCTACTATTTTTGCTTTAAAAGAACGTCCGTCACCAAATTTTACTAAAATTTCATCAGCACTTGATATAACATGCTCATTAGTAAGTAAATAACCGTCTTTACTTATTATTACGCCAGAACCACTACCTTTTTGAGGAATAACGTTATTGGAACCTGTAAAATCATCATCAAAAAGATGACTAAAAAATCTATCAAAAAAAGGGTCCCCAGAACCATAAGATCTGGTTCTTACATAATGTATAGATTCAATTGCAACAACAGCCGGGCTTACTTGTTCAGAAATGTCTGCAATTAAAGATGTTCCAAATAGTTCTCCAGGTGCAGCAAATATTATATTATTAGGGAAAATTACGGCTAATGTTAGAAATATAAACAGTATATTGATTTTTCTACTCATTCTATACTCCTTATTTAAGATATAAGATATAAGATTAAAAAGTTAAGATTTGTTCATTCGCTATACTTTTTATAACAAATGTTTAGGCAATTAGCACAATCAAATATTGACTTAAAAATTAGTTTTAGCACAGCCTTTCGCAATGATGATTCTTTATGATTTATCAATTCTCAACTTTCAGTTTTCAGCATCCTATCTGCTTCCTACTAACCTAACATTAGGACTATAAGTATTAGGAATTGATGAACTTTCAGGATGTAGTCGCTGGAATTCATCTAATTTTGCTAAGAATTCTTTAACTTCATCAGAAGATACTTTTTGTAAACCATTTTCATTAATATTTTCAGATGCTTCTGCAATTTTTAACTTCTTTACGCTAGAATTAGAAAGATTATTGTTTGTAATTTCATTATTATTTGCTGGGGCAGAATTAATTTGTATCATAAAAACTAGAATTAAAACAGATGCCATAGGAATTGCAAATTCCATTGGTTTTAGTAAATTCATAAAGAAATAGGAAATATAATCTGGCTTATCGTTTGATTCAGCTTTATTATCAAAATCACCACTTAAAGCTATTTCATGTAAATTTTCTGGATAATCAGGTTGTGGGTATTCTGCAAGTTCAGCCAATAATTTTTCTCTGACACGACGATCAAAAGAACAATCTGTACAATGTTCAGTATGAGCTAATATATCTAACATTTCTTTTGTATTATTTTCATCAAAAGTATCGGAATTTACATAATCTAAGTAAACACTACACTTTTTCATTTTTAGCTCCTAATGTCTTGCTACAATTTTATCATGTAGCATTGCTCTACCTCTGTTAAGTCTAGACTTAACCGTTCCTACTGGAATTTCCAATATTTCGCTAATTTTCTCCAATGGCATTCCTTCCATATCTTTCAATATTAAAGGAATCCTATATATTTCTGGTATCTTAGCAATTGAATCACCGATTAATTTTTTATTTAATGAATGTTCTTCATTTTCTAAAACTTTTTCTTCAGGTGTTGGCTGAATCAAGGAATTCCACCAACCTACGACTATCTGTAATAAACCTTCTTTTTCTTTCTTTTTATTTTCTGAAATAGTAAGACAAGTATTTACAGATATTCTATAAAGCCAAGTCTTAAATGAAGATCTACCTTCAAATTTATTTATATTTCTATAAACCTTAAAGAAAACCTCTTGAGTAGCATCAAGAGCATCTTCCTCATTATTAAAGAATCTATGGCAGGTTTGATAAACGATTTTCTCATAAAGAGAAACTAGTTTATCAAAAGCGAATTTATCACCTTCTTTTACTTCTTTAATAAGTTGAATTGTTAAATCTTCATTTGTCATAAAAATTAGACTATAGTTTTAATATGGAGGTTCCATTTTTTATTAATATTTTTTAGGGAACCAAGTATTTAACTTTAAAACTACCAGTTTAAAAATGGTATTTTCTTTTGTAGTTTTGTAAGTTTCCCGTCATGAATTCCTACTTGATATATCTCTTCATGAAATTTTTTCCCTTTCCACAAAACACCTTTTGCATAAAGTCTGATAGAAAGGAAATAATAGCCATTTTCAAAAGTAAGCAGTGGAAAATTAAATATACGACTAGTTTTATGATCTAAAACTCTAGAATCATTTTTTTCTAGTCGCTGTAGTAATCTATGACCAAGCCATACTTCAACTCTATCTGCTTTTTTAGAGATAACAGAATGATTTAATGCCTCAACACTTTCTATTACTACATGAAGATTTCCAAATCCTTTTTGATATTTTGAACCGATTGGTCTTCCTTCAATATTTATAAGATAATCAGATAATCTATTATCTATTCTAACCTCATTGTCTGGATTGTAATTTATCTGATTGTCTGTATTATTACTGGTCGTATCATCAGTTTTATAATCAGTTAAATAGTCAAGAAAATCAGTTTCAAATGTGGCAGGTAAATCCTGAGAATAAAGTCGGTTATTAGAAATAAGTAATAAAAATAATAAAATTAAATAAAAACTTTTAATATAGTTTTTCGGAGTAAAATTATAGATTTTTAGAAGTGACATTTAAAACAGACCTTTCAGCAGGACCAGTAATGAATAAACTTTTATCCTTTAACAGGTCTACTTCAACTCTTTCTTTTATATGTCTACCTTTTGGATTAGTAATTATTTTTAATACAGGTCTTATTACAGCTTGTGGATTATTGCGCAAAACAAGAGCAACAGAACCATCATTGAGTCTTACTAAGCTACCAGATGGATAAATTGAAAATTTACGTATAAAAGTATTTAATATATGAGGATCAAAATGTTTATCAATTCCTGCAACTAGTATTTTCATTGCATCATAAGGCTGCATTGCTACTCTGTATGGTCTATCTGTTGTCAAGGCATCATACACATCTGCTACTGCGCATATTCTCCCAAAAAGACTAATTGAGTTCCCTTTCATATTATTTGGATATCCACTACCATCAAATTTTTCGTGGTGTTCCAAGGCAACTCTTTTTGCTCTTTCAGAAATACCCTTTGATTTTTGCAGAATCTGGTAACCTTTTAGCGGATGAGATTTCATTTGAGCAAATTCTTGATCAGTAAGTTTTCCATTTTTATTCAATATCTCAATAGGAATATTTATTTTACCGACATCGTGCAGCATACAACCTGTTCCAAGGTCGTTTAAATCTTCTCTAGGCAATCCAAGAGCTTCTCCAATAAATAGAGAAATTGTTGCAACATTTATATTATGAGTAAAAGTATAATCATCAAAAGACTTGATATCCATCAAGTTCATAATAGCATCGGGTGCAGTCAATACATCATTAACCAATGTTTTAGAAACTTCATTTGTTGAAACGGTATCGATCGCATGTCCGTTCCTAACATTATGAATAACATCTGACACAGCTTTAAATGCAACTACTTGTGTCTTTTTATTAACTATAACTTTTTCGCCTGCAGTTATACTCTTCATTTCAGGAAATTTTTCAAACAGCAAGTCCATATCCATTGCGATTCCTGAAATATTCTGAATATCGTTTATGTCTAAAATTTGAAAATCTTTAACAATGTATTCTTTATTATCTTTTGTTCTAAGATAAAGGTCTTTACGGATCATCAAGGCTTCAACATCATATTCCAGCTTTAAACCTTTAAAATAAAAATGAGAAGGCATCTGTTTATCGCCAATTTTATCGCCTTGTTTCCATATAAATTCACTACAGCTACCTATATAGCTATAGCCTGTAAAAATATTAACTTCATCTAAAACACATGAATTCATATAAATTGCCTTATTTATGCTCAAATAATACACTGCTATCCTTTTTTCGTCAAGATTGATAAAAAAATGAACAATTAATCAAATTTTAATGTGTACTTTTTGAGCAAGGAGGAATGGAGAGAGAGAGGAAATGATTGAGGGAGAAAAGGAGGAATAGAGGAAGAAAGGGAGGAAGGAAGAAAGGAAGGGATTGATAGTGAAAGGAAGGGAAAGAAGAAAGAAAAAAAAATAAGGGAGAAGAAATTTTTGGCATAAAACTTGCTATTATATTTTTGTCCTTTAAAAATAGTTCTTTTTCTAACGACTACCAAAGGAGATACAAAATGACCTCTGATAAAAATTATAGAAATTATTTCGTTCCTGTTTTCGCTTAATTTTTAAATTAAAACTTAGTAAATAAAAAGACAATCTAAGAATAATATGATTGTCTTTTTATTTTTTTAATATTTGTGGATAATTTTATAAATAAAAAAAAGCTTAATGTATATATGTCTCATTAAGCTTTTTTTATTTTTCAGATTGTTTTATTACCTTTAATAAAAAAGACTATTGGAAAATTATTTATTCTTTTTTATTTTCAATCATCTGCTGCTTCAGCTAATGACTTGGTGTCTATACTACTATTTAAAACTGTATTTATAGATGTATCATCTTCAGACAGTTCTTTTTTTGTAGACCTAGCAGCACCATCATTATTATCGCTATTAAAATCGTTATTGCTATCTTCAGTTTCTTCGGGTACAGATTCACCTTTAGCTTGAGCTATTAATTGAGCTTTTTTTGTTGGATCTGTTTCATTTACTATAGCTTGAGCTTCACTTTTTGTCGGAATAATGAGTACTGTTCCTATAGCAACAGAATTAGGATTAGGCAATGCATTTAAGTCAGAAATAGCAGGCCATAGAGTTGAATCTGCGTAGTAATGACCAGCTAGATTCCAAAGAATATCGCCCTTTACAATAGTATGAGTTGTTAATGCAGCATAAACCGAAGAATTAATACCAATCAACATTAACGCTAAAACTAATTTTTTCATAATCTAATCCCTCCTAATCAATATCAGAACCATTACCACGAGACGTATTATGCCATAACTTTTCCTGTTCAGTTACTGTTTTTTCCAAGAATCTTGGATATAGAACTGCTTTTAATTCTACTTGATTATTTTTAGAATTTAAGCTTCTATTCGCATTTGCATTCATTTCATCATCAACTGCAATTGTAATTTTTATATAACTACTATCTTTGTAGTCGGTATCAGAATATTTAACCTCAAAGTTAGTTACTTTTGCAGAATTAAACTTTTTATTATTGTCACCAGTTTCTCTTCTAAGAATATCTCCATCTTTTATATATGTTACTTCTCTTGGAGTAGAATTAACTTCTTCACTTCCGCTAACGTTTCCATCAATACTCGTTGTATAAAATGATAACTTACCATCTTCAACAACAGGTTCTCTTCCTTCTGTTACAGATACAGCACATCTTAAATCACTTTTCAATTTTTCAAGAATCAAACTAGCAGCACGAA
Organism: Candidatus Rifleibacteriota bacterium; assembly: GCA_905236675.1. Classification (GTDB taxonomy): domain Bacteria; phylum Muiribacteriota; class Ozemobacteria; order Ozemobacterales; family Ozemobacteraceae; genus RUG334. The sequence continues at coordinate 45,361 of CAJOND010000012.1, forward strand.
GGTTAGTCATTTTGTTAGAACTTTTAAACATCTGTCCCATAATTCCTGAAAATATTTTATAAACTACTCCAAGAATGGCCGTAACCAAAAGAACAACTATTATAATTTCTGGTAAAGTAAAAGCTCTTTTTTTATGCATTTTCAATCCATTATCATTGAGTATAAAGTTATATGTTCTTTTAGTTTATCATCCTCAACGTCATCTTTCCCAAGATTTCGAGAGAATGAAACATCAACCTTTACAGTATAAGTAGGAACATATGATTTTCTTTCATACTCTTCCTGATGAAAAGCGTGATCTACTTCACCTTTAAATATCAGCTTAGCCGCATCTGTTATCTTTTGTAAGAATGACTTATTTTTTTCAGGAATTGGATCTTCTATTAATGTTATAGTTCTTTTAAATTTTTTTTGATATTCTTCTTCTATTGGTGGTATAACTAGATTTTGACGTCCTGGTATATTGTGTATCAAATTTTGGAATTCATCATCTTTAAAATTTTCAGTCCCAGTTACATTATTTTTTTTCAACTCTGAATATTTCAATTCTTTACAAAAATTTATAATATCAGATGCATAATTAGTTGCTATAGTTTCTTGAACATTATTGACTGTAGTAGCACTTCCTTGTCTAAAAAGATTATATATAGGGAGGAATCCGACGGCAAGGATAATTAACCCTACTACTATTTCTATCATTGAGAAACCGAATCTAGATTTCATATTCAGACCTTAATAAGATGATTTAATCTGTCCTCCTGAAAATGGTGACTTAGGTTCATTAGGAACATCTTCTGAAGGACTACCTATTAATGATATATCATCAATTTGTTCCTGAGTCAAGTTTTCAGCACCAAAACCTGTTATCTCTGCAGCTTTTGCTTCTATTTCCTGTTCTTCAATATTTTGTGTTTCGCTAGCTACTTGTTCTTTAGTATCATCTAACTTAACAGTAGGAGTTGCAATAACTTTGACTTCAACTTCAACTTTGGCTTTTGGTTTTTCTTCAATTTTAGTATTTTCAACAGAACTTGGTTTAATATTATTATCTGATTCTTTTTTATCAGCTAATTCAACAGGATTGAATTTGGATATATTAATTCTCTTGCCATTTATTTTAGCAGTAGCAGATTCACCATTAATCAATGTTATATTAGCCTTACAATCATTAAAAACAGGAGTCATACTAGTTAAGTCGAAGCTTAAACTAGTCTTACCGTTAACATTGAAGGAATACAAATCATTAACAGTTACTACATTAACAAGGAAATCTCCTTCTAATTTTTTAAAAGAGTCAGCAGTAACTTCAAAGGAATTTTTAGCAGTATAAAGCTCGCCATCAACAAAACATTTATTTTGGTCATTATTAGCCATAACAGAAATTCTGTAAGCATTTCCTTTAAATGTTTCAGGAGATTGAGAAGGAGAACCAGTTAAAAGAACAAATAAAGCAATAGCTATGGCAAGTGCAGGAATCATTAATCGTACTAGCCATTTAGACCAGAAGGAAGTCTTGTTTGTTGAATTTACAGACTTAGGTCTAGGTTCAGCCATTATGGCTTTCATAATCTGTTTATTTTGAGTTCTCTTCTGGAAAGCAAGATTGACTTTATTTCGCAACAAACTTTCTGTTTGTAAGTCAGCTTCAAACAACTCTACTTCATGTCTGCAAGTATTGCAAGTATGAAGATGAGATTTAATTTCAGCTGTAGAAGTAGTATCCAGCTCTCCATCTACATATAACATTAATTGTTCTTTATCAGGGCAATTCATATTTATGGTTCCCTTTTTTCCCTAAGATAAGTTCTCGCTTTAAAGATTCTATTCTTGACCGTCTGAAGAGGCAATGAAAGAGCATCTGCAATTTCCTGATAAGAAAGTTCATTTACCACCCTAAGAATGAAAGGCGTTCTGAATTCTTCATCAAGGCTTTTTATCATAACTGCTAGCCTATGAAAACGCTCTTTTCTGATCGCTACTTCATCAGGCTGATTAGAATCCTTACCGTCATCACCAAGTAGAACATCTGTAACCAGATCTGTTGAAGCTATACTTCTGCTATTTTTTTTGCGATTATCAAACAATAGATTTCTAGCTATTGTTATCAACCAATTTGAAAACTTTCTCTCACAATCATATGTACCCAAATGACGGTAAGCTTTTAGAAAGGTTTCTTGCACTACATCTTCTATTTCGTAAACATCAGAATATTTGCTTAACAGATAACTGAAAACAAATTTTTCGTATCGTGCAACCAAGGTAGAAAACATCTGAATATCACCTGCTAAGACAAGCTTAACAATTTCTCCATCTGTTTTTTTTTGATTGCTCATATAATATACCGACTTATTTTAAAAAAGTTTTTAATCTGCTGAAGAATATTTTTCAACATCTCTAGGTCCAATGGTAAGACCATAAAAAGACAGATCAGGATTAGTATTCTGTGCGGCAGGATTACCCTGGGTGTTTAATAACCCCCATTCTACAATACAACTTTTTTCTACAAGTTTTTCAAATTTATCAGCCGCTACACCACCAACAATATGTACTCTTTCATTAACTTCAACTTCTTTAGAAGTAGATTCACTACTACAACCAGCAACTAAAAAAGCATGGATTCTTTTTGCAGAACTATAATCCTCTTTAGCATCTGCAAGAGCAGAAGATTTAATTTCTATACCATCTTTTGCAATTAAAGTAAGATATCCAAAAGGTTCTGGTTCATGTTTATCTTCTTCTTCCAAATATTTATTCAAAATTGGTGTGCTGATAGTAATTTTACCTGTACTTATTATAATGCCACCTCTAGCTACATAAATACCGCCATCTTCTTTTGAGGGCCAATCTAAATCAAGCTTACCTTCAACTCTAATAATCTGGTTAAGACGCATTTCTGTTTTATCATTATCTGGATTTTTCACAAAAAAGTTATTTTTTATAAAATCACTTTCCGAGAATTTAAATTCTGGCATTGTACTTCCTGGATGTTCAGGATCATCTAATGTAAAAGTATAAGTTGTAAAATCTTTTAAATATTTATCGTAGTCTATTTTCACATCATCAATTTTCCCAGTAAAACCACTTTTAGGGCTATGATTATCTTTAAATTCAAAATCACTTTCGTTTAATGCTTCTAAATTATCATTTAAAAATTCATTAGGCGGACTAACACTTTTAGCACCTGGGTCAGTAGGATTAGTAATATTGACCAAAGCTTTATTATAAGGTTCATAATCAACGTATCTGGGAGCTAAACCACCACAACCACGAAATGAACCATCACTGCCAGGACCATTATAATATTTTGAAATAAGAGTATCTAAATTTGCATCATCAAATACTGTAGGTTCAAAAAATTTCTTTTTAAAATCTTCAGAAATAGTTTCACCATTGTTATCATAACCGATACTAGTCCCTAAATCCACAAAAATTGAATTAATACCAGTTGCATCTAAAGAACCACCAAAATCATTATTTATTGTTCTGAAAGGGAACACAAACTGATCTTTTTTTAATAAGCCATAAGCCTTTAAATAACATCTTTGAACCTTACCAAAAACCAAAGTTGGAGTACAACAATAAGGGGTACCATACAAATGAATGGAACTACCTTTTTTAAAATCATCAAAAGATCTGTTATCAGTCGAATCCTTTTGTTTTATAGTTTCTTTATAATTCGGTACCACCATCTTAAAAAGTCTAGTATTACCAGAAGGAATATCAGTATCAAACCCTTGGAAAATTCCATAATCAACAAAGACTATTTGTCCAGCATTCGGGACTGCACTCTCAAATGCAGTGGACAAATTCTTGGATTTTTTCCAGCCACTAGTCCCTGGACTATAAAAGAAATGAAACATTTCACCGAATTTTTTATCAAATTTATCATACTCCTGAGGCAAAGAACCCCCGTTTCCAGGAGCAATATTCAATATGAGACTTTGAAAAGAATGGTCATCTTTAGTATCATAAGCAGAACCAGTTCCACCCAAATAAATCCAGCCATTATCAACATAGGATTTTTGCTCAACATAACTGGATGGTTTATTATACCTGAATTGTCCCAGGGAATAATTATGTAATTTATTACAAAGTCTATTAATACAAACAAAAGGTATCTTTCCACTTTTTAACTCACCAGAGTCTGAGAATACAGAATTATTAGCAGTTGTATAACTAATTTTAGATCCTTCACGAACAAAAAGATTAAATCTATGAAATGGCGAAGCAAGAAGCTTTGCGTAGATAAAATCATTTTTAACTTCATATTTTCTACTAATACCTGAGGGCAATTTCAAAGTAACAGTCATTTTGATAAAACCTTTTCTATTTGCACCATAATCAGTGATTACTACTCCAGAAATAGGTTGTTCTATACCATTATGAGAGCATAAATAAACCTGATAATTAATATTCGCTTCAGGAATACCTTTATCACCCCATTTATCCTTAAAAGCTAAAAACATTTCTGTAACACTTTTCATTCCTAATACAGAAGTATTGAAAGCTTTAACAGATTTTTCCAGTTCTGAATCAGATATATAGCCTTCAAAGCTAGTGTCAGAAATTTTACTTTGAATTGCGTTTTGTATTCTGCTTCCATAGGGACCAAGAGCATTAATATCTTTTTCAAGCTTTCTGATGGCTACACGTCCGATTGAAAATGCTAGTTGGCTAAGTCGTTCATTAATAGAAACTCTGTTGGTTATAAGAGCTTCACTGCGCATTCTGTTTGCTACAGAAGCAAAAATAATAGAAACAAAAATAAGACCAGTAGCCAAAACTAGAACCAGCATACCTTTTTTTGATTTATATATTTTCATGTAATGCCCTACATTTTTTTTATATTTGGTATTATTATATTTGTCAAAAATGTAAAATTCAAGTATTTTGCATGATTTCATAAGAAAAAAAATAAACAATAAATAAATGCTTGCAAATACTAATACTTGGAATAAATTTATATATACTAGCTATAAAAATAAATTAATTTTTTTAATCGGTAATATAATAATGAAAAATACTATTATCATACCATCATACTGTGATGAGATATGAATGTTCTAAAATCTTAGTTTATTATTATTTGCCTAAAAAATAAAATGGCAGGATTCATGAAAAAAACAGGTTTAATAAATTTTCTAACAAGTAATCATTTTATTTTTATTTATATAATAATATTTATAACAATCACATGTACAATTTTAATGGCAGAAAATAACGAAATAGAAGACTATTTCAACAATCCCCCTACTGTAAAACACCTAAGCAACAAAAGTATAGAAGTAACCTGGAATAGTTTTCCTGATACAGATAAAACAACTCATTATCAGGTCATGATAAACCACAAATTTTATGGAGTATCAACTAAGGGAAGAAGCCAAATATGTAATTATATAACACCTGGTTCAAATCTGGAAGTTAGAGTAGCAACATATCATAAAGGCGGCTTTTATGGTCTTTCAACAACTACAGCAACTATAGCGATACCAGCAACGCCCAGTACAATAAACATATATGATGTAGCAAGTTCGTCTTTTAGTATTTTATGGAATGGAGTTGATTCTGCAACATCATACAATATATATAATGAATATGATTTAATTGGATCAAAAGAAGAATCTGGGATTAACAACAGGATTACACTGAGTGGATTCGAAACATCTTCGACCCTAAAAATTTCAATGACTGCAGTTAATTCATCAGGTGAATCTCCAAAATCGACCCCCATACTAGTTCAATTAAAACCAGTAGCCTCGCTTTCGATGACAATTCCCAATAATTCAATTACATCTACATCTTTTAAAATAAAATGGAAAAAACAGGATTATGCCACTAACTATAAAATACTTATAAATGAAGAAGAAAAAGCAATAGTAGGCCCAGATGAAACAGAATATGAGGTAACAGGGTTAGAGCCAGGAACAACTGTAAGTGCAAAAATTGTTATAATGAATGCTTCTGGTGATTCAGCCACAAGTGACTCAATTATAGTTCAATTAAAACCTGATGCTCCAATACTAACTGCTACAGATATATCATCATATTCATGTACATTAACATGGTCTGTTGCAAATGGTGCAAACAACTACAAAATTTTTGAGAATGGTGATAATGCTATTTTTAATGTACCCTCAACTATCACAAATGTTACTATTACAGAAGGTGTAATTCCAGGAAGTACAGTACATTATAAAGTCAGAGCAGTAAATGACATTGGTGAATCTGAAGATTCAAATATAGTAGAAGTTAATTATTTACCAGCTGAGTCAAACACGGAAAATAATGAAAATAATAACGAAAATAATAACGAGAATACAAGTAGCGCAACAGCTCCTATTTATTCAAATCGGATATTATCATCAAGTTTTAAGATTCCCAATCCTCATTTTTCTGAATCATTAAAGAAGCAAATAGTAATAGCTGTATATTTCCCACAAGATTTAAAAGATGCTGAGCTAGCATTAGAAGAAGAGTATCTGGAAATGCTAGCAGAAACACCTGAATTAAAAAGCATAAGATTTTATGCGATATTAACTAATGATTTTTTGAAAAAAGAAAAATGGCCAGAAAATTTAAAATTCATAAAAGCAAAGAAAAGTGACAAATTAGTTATCCCAGGGAAAATACCAGTAGTAAGATTCTTTGCTGAGGGAGGAGTACTAAGAAGTGAAATTTTGATTTCTCTTCCTATTATGACTGTTACTGATGTTTATAAAGAACTCCCTGAAGTATTAGAACAAAGAAGCAAAGTAACTCATCTTTACCACGAATAAATTATTTAAAGTAGATTTAGAAGGTTCTGCAATTTAGCACAGCGTTCTGATTCATCTTTGCTATTTTCCATAAGTTCATTAATCTTAATAAGCAATTCGGCTTTAAGATTATGAGAGTCACGGGTAAGAGAAGAGTAAACAGGAGCAGATGATCTGACAAGAACGTATTTAACATCATCAGATTTCTTTAATTCAGAATCCCCTACTCTGATAAATTTAAGCAAATCATATTCTTCGCCCATCTTTGGAGCAATTGCTTTAAAGTCTCTTTCTTCTTTCAATAATTTTACTAAGGCTATTGAAGCTTCAGGTTCTCCATGAGTTACAAATATATTACGAGGTGGTTCTTCTATAGACTTAACCCATTTCATCAACCCATTCTGATCAGCATGACCGCTATAACCATATATTGATTCAACTTTGGCTTCAACATTTATTTCTTCACCAAATATTCTTACTTTTTTTGCACCTTCACTTATTAGTCTACCCAAAGTGCCTTCTGCCTGATAGCCAACGAAGATAACTGTATTTTTAGGGTTCCAAAGGTTATGTTTTAAATGATGTTTTATTCTACCAGCATCGCACATACCGCTGGCGGACATAATAACAATATTATCTTTTTCATTTAACAGTTTAGATTCATCAACATTGTTAGTAAAATGAAAATCAGGGTGATCAAATAACCCACCCATCTGTTTCATTACATTTGTAGCGTCCTCATCATAAAGATTAGGATATTTAAGAAAAACCTGAGTAATTTCTTTTGCTAATGGAGAATCTACATAAACAGGAATTCTAGATATTTTATTTTTCTTTTTTAAAATAAGTATGTCATGAAGCAAATCTTGAGTTCTTTCTAACGAGAAAGCAGGAATTATAATCTTTCCTCCTCTTTTTTCTGCTTCGGCAAAAACTTCTGCAATTCTGTTTAATCGCTGTTCTTTAGATACAATTTCTCGATTACGGTCACCATAAGTTGATTCTATAACTAAGAAATCCATAGCTTTTATACGGTCTGGATCATTAATTATAGGATGATTATCTTCACCTAAATCACCAGAGAATACGATTTTTCTAGTTTCTCCATTTTCTGTTATGTTGATTTCTATAAATGAAGATCCTAATACATGACCTGCATTATGGAAAGTCACATCAATATTTTTGGCTGGTGCGAAAGCTCTATATCGTTCTATACCACGCAATAAGCTAATGGCGTTATCAGCATCTATTTCATCATAAATTGGAGAAACAGGAGCTACACCTTTTCTTTCATTACGTTTATTTAATTGAAAAACTTCAACTTCTTGAATTCTTGCTGAATCTGGAAGCAGGTATTTTAGCAGATCCACAGTAGGATTAGTTGCATATATTATTCCATGAAAACCTTTTTTCACAAGTTTAGGAAGTAAACCAGTATGATCAATATGGGCATGAGTGATAAGAACAAAATCAATTGAAGCAGGATCAAAATCAAAATCTCTATAGTTGTTTTCTTTCAAAGTTTTGTTACCTTGAAACATACCACAGTCTACTAAGAATTTTGAGCCAGCTGCTTCAATCAAATAGCAAGAACCTGTTACACATCCAGCTGCACCGTGAAAAGAAATTTTCATTTGTTATATATCCTTTTTTTAGATATAAGATATAAGATATAAGATTTGTTTATCTACAAATTAAATTATTAATCTTTGATCTTCTATCTCCATTTATGGTCTTCTATCTTATTTATAGAACGGAAACTTACTACAAAGTTCAACAACTTCTTTCTTGATCGCTGCAAGATTATTTTCATCTTCAGGAGCAGTTAAAGCTCTGTCAATAAAGTCAGCAATTTTAACCATTTCTTCGGTTCCCATTCCACGAGTTGTGACAGCAGGAGTACCTAATCTTAAACCTGAAGTAACAAAAGGTGATTCAGGATCGTTAGGAATAGTATTCTTATTAGCGGTTATTCCTGCTTTATCAAGAGCTTTCTCAGCAATTTTGCCAGTAACCTTTTTATTTCTAACATCCACAAGCATTAAGTGATTGTCAGTTCCACCTGTAATAAGCCTAAAACCATGTTCTTTCAAAGCCTTTGCAAGAGCTTGAGCATTTTCAAGAATCTTTTGCTGATAAACTTTAAAAGATGGGTCTAATGCTTCTTTGAATGAAACAGCTTTTGCGGCAATTACGTGCATTAACGGCCCACCTTGTAAGCCTGGGAATATGGTTTTATCAAGAGCTTTAGCCCATTTTTCCTTACACATTACCATACCACCACGTGGTCCACGAAGAGTTTTGTGAGTTGTGGTAGTAACAAAATCAGCATAAGGAACAGGAGATGGATGTAGACCAGTTGCAACTAAGCCAGCAATGTGAGCTATATCAACCATCATAACAGCACCGACTTCATCGCAAATTTCTTTAATTTTAGCGAAATCTATAATACGGGGGTAAGCTGAAGCTCCTGAAATAATCATTTTTGGTCTATGTTCAATGGCTAATTTATGAATAGCATCATAATCTATATATTCAGTATCTTCGGTTAAACCATAAGGAACAACTTTATAAAGAAGACCTGAAAAATTAACTGGACTGCCATGAGTTAAATGACCACCATTTTGTAGATTCATTCCAAGATAAGTATCACCTGGCTTCATAACAGTCTGATAGACAGCCATATTTGCCTGTGAACCAGAATGAGGCTGCACATTAACGTGGTCACATCCAAAAAGCTGTTTAACACGTTCTCTAGCAAGATTTTCAACTTTATCTACTACTTCACAGCCACCGTAATAACGTTTTGAAGGATAGCCTTCTGCGTATTTATTGGTTAAAACAGAACCAAGAGCCTCAAGAACTGCTTCAGAAACAAAGTTTTCAGAAGCAATAAGTTCAATCTGGTTCATCTGTCGATTTTTTTCTTCTTGAATCAATGATTTTATTTCTGGGTCAATCTGATTTAGTTGATACATATTATCTTCTCACCTTCTATAAAATGGGGTTTCAATTACTGTTGCGGAAAAATATTTCCCGTGAATTTCGATGTCAAACATAGCTCCTATTTCTTTAAAGGAAACAGGAACATAAGCAAGACCAATAGTCTTTTTTAATGTTGGAGATATTACACAGGAAGTAACTTTGCCAATTCGTTTATTTTTAAAAGTCACTGGTGTACCATGTTTTGGAATAGGTCCTTTTGGCATTTCAAACCCAACCAAAGTTCTGGAAGTTCCTCGTTCTTTCTGCTTTTTTAAAGCATCGTAGCCAATAAAATGACCTTTGTTAAAATTTACTGTCCAATAAAGACTTGCTTCTATAGGTGAAGTTGTGTCGTCTATATCTAAGCCATATGCAACTAGTCTGTTTTCTAGTCTTAAAGATTCTTTGGCACTTAAACCAATGGGCTTAAGCTCTACTTCTTTACCTGCTTCAATTAAAGCATTCCATAGTTTAACAACTTCATGAGATTCGCAATATATTTCGAAACCATCTTCTCCAGTAAAACCGCTTCGACTTATGATGCAGTCAATTCCGGCAACTATACCTGATGTAAACCAATAATATTGAATAGCACTTAATCTTTGTCGGGTTATTTTCTGTAAAACAGCTTCAGCATTTGGTCCCTGAATAGAAAGCAAACCAGTTTCATCAGATTGATTAGAAAGTTCAACTTCACCAGTAAGATTACTTTTTATCCAATTATAGTCTTTTTCTATATTTTTAGGATTTACCAAAAGCATAAAGGTTTTGGGTTCCCATCGATAAACAAGAATATCGTCAACCATTGTACCGTCTTCGCGACACATTGGGGTATAAGCAATCTGACGGTCACAAAGAAGTTCTATGTCTTGAGTACAAAGCTTTTGTATATTCGGTAAAGCATCTTTACCTGTAATCCAAAGCTCACCCATATTGCAAAGATCGAAAATACCGACGTTGTTTCTAACAAGATTATGTTCGTCAACAATAGAAGTATATTGTCCTGGCATATACCATTCATCGGCGTCGACCATCATTGCGTCTAAAGATTCATGTATGGCTCGTAATGGTGTTTCTTTCATAAATATTTATCAATGTTCTAAGAAATAGTTCATGGCAGCTTTAACAGCATTGCCTACTTCTTTGATGGCACCCTTTTCTTTGAGCATCATTTCTAAGATTCCAAGAGTTGAAATAATGTCTCTTTCAGCAATATTACCAATAGTGGTTACTCTAAGAACGGAATTTGCGAACTGTTCCTGACCACCAGCTATTCGGATTCCGTATCTTTCAACCATTTCTTTTATGATTTCTTTTGGATTAATTCCTTCAGGAACATAGAAAACAGTCAAAACATTAGACAGAGCTTTTTCTTCTGTAAAGAACTTTATGTTAAGTGCTTTTAGTCCAGCTCTAAAGCCTTCAGCCAATCTATGGTAGTGATTTATGCAGTTATTCAATCCAATCTTGTCTATTTTCCTAAGAGCTACTAACAAAGAATACATTACATTTATTGCTGGAGTCCAAGGATAAGCTGGAACAGCAAGGTCTTGATTTCGTTTATATTCTTTCAAATCGAAATATAAACCATGAACTTTTACTGTCTGAGCTTTTTCCCAAGCTCTATCCGACAAAGCAACCATACCAACGCCTGGAGGTGCTAAGAATCCTTTCTGAGAAGCAGTTACAGTTGCATCAACATGCCATTTATCGTGATCATATGGTATAGCACCAAGACCGCTAACACCGTCAACAACTAGAAAAACGTTTTTATCTTTTAAGAAATTACCTATTGATTCAATATCATTGCAAATACCAGTAGAGGTTTCGTTAAAAGTAACAGTAACACCAGTAATTTCAGGGTGTTCTTCCAAAGCTTTTGCAATTTGTTCTACTTTTACTGCTTTTCCATCATCACATTTCAATTCTACAGTTTTCAAATTGAAAGCCTGGCATATTTTTGTAAATCTTACTCCAAACACACCAGTCTGAACGTTCAAGATTGTTTCGCCTTCGTTAAAAAGGTTTGCTATAGCGGTTTCCATTGCACCTGTTCCAGAAGAAGTAGTTAAAAAGAGATTATTTTTAACTACCATAAATTTTTTCAAAAGCGATAATACTTCTGAATAAACAGGGGAAAAATCAGATGTTCTATGGTGAAGCAAAGTTCCTGCACTTGCAAGCATTGTTTCTGAATCAAGATGAACAGGACCTGGTGTCATTAGTAAGGTTTCTATTAGTTCCATGCGTTTTTCCTTATTTTTTTAGATATAAGATCAAAACTTTAGATATAAGAGAAAAGATACCTATCTTCAATCTTCAAACTTATATCTTCTATCTAACTAACTATTTTATCTATCTCTTCAAAAAAAGACAAGGCTAATTATAAATTTCATAAATAATATAGATTATTATTATTGCAAATAATATAAAAAAATAAGGTAAGAATTTTTTACCTAATTCATTAGATTTTTTTATTCTTTCTATTTCTTTTACTTCTCCCCTAACAGCAAAATCAACATTAAAACATTTAGAAAACAATATACATCTTTCCATAGAAATATCGTGATATCTTATAGAAGGCATTATTTCAGTTAATTCTTCTTCAACATCAGTATTTAATAATACTAATATTTTATCACATAAAATAGCTCTTTTACCCGCAGATACATACTTTGTTTCTAATATTAGTTTTTTTATTTTCTGAGATTTAATAAAATTTGAGTCAATTAAAGATAAATGGAAATAATTAAATAGGTAAGAGGATGTGTAAAATTCAGAGTTTACAAAATCATAAATTAGATAATGAAAACAAAATACTTGTATTAATAATAGAATAAAGGCAAGAGTCATTGGAATAAAAATTACTAAAAGATCATCCTTAGTAAAAACGGCATTTATATTAAAAATGAAAGGAATACTCAAAATACCTACAATAAAATACAGAAAATTCATAGGAGAATAGAGAAGAGTATTTGTATCAACATTCATAAATAATTGATTATTCTTTATAAATCCTAATGCTTTATTTTTACTTATTTCTTCTTCTATAATTTGTCTTATTTCAGATGAAGATCTTGTTACTTTTTTCATTAATTACTATTTTCAATATAGATTCTTATTGCAAATTATTTTGTCATTTAGAAAAAATATTGTCTATTTGCAACAACAATGATAATTAATAATAAAATTAAATTCTCATTTCTTTCTAAAACAAGCTTTTTATCATTTTCAACCTCTTTTAATTCACCTCTCACAGCAAAATCAACATTAAATATTCTTGAAAATAAGTCACATCTTGCCATTAATATATCGTGATATTGACCAGTAGACATTATTTCTGTCAATTCTATTTCCTTATTATCTGAAGTTAAAACTATTATTTTTTCATTTAAAGTCCTATTACTTCCTGTGTATTCATATTTAGTTTCTAAGATTATTTTTTTTATTTTATTAGAATCAATACTTTTTGTATTCAGAAAAGGAAGTGGAATCCTTCCAAATAGATTTGATAAAGTATAAAAACAATTCTTTTTAAAATCGTAAATCAAAAAATTTTTACACAATGCACCAATAAAAAAAATCAATAACATTATAACAATTGGAGCAGAAAAGACATAGACTTCATAATTTGCTATATATTTAGACAAAAAATCTATCTTCACAATCAATAGCAAAATTAATCCAGAGAACAATGCGACAAATTTAAAAGGTTTATAAATGTTACTATTGTTTTCTACATCCATATATAATAAAGTATTATCTTTGACAAAGCCAATTGTTTTATGTTTTTTAATTTCATCAGTTATGATTTGTCTAGTTTCTTCAAAATTTTTCATTTATTCATTCTTGCCTTTAAAGTATTGCTTAGAAGCATGGCTATAGTCATTGGTCCCACTCCGCCAGGAACTGGGGTAATATAAGAAGCTTTCTTTTCAGCTTCTTCGTATTCAACGTCGCCAACAAGTTTGTAACCTTTTGGAGAAGAAGGGTCATCAACAGAGTTGATTCCCACATCAACCACAACTGCTCCATCTTTTATCCAATCGCCTTTAACAAACTTTGGTTTACCTATTGCTGAAACTACTATATCTGCATTTTTAACAAGTTCTGGTAAGTTTTGTGTTTTGGAATGAGCAATGGTAACGGTAGCATTTTCTTTCATTAACAAAGCCCCTATTGGCTTGCCTACTATATTTGACCGACCTATAACGACTGCATTTTTCCCTGCTATTTGAACATTATTTCGTTTAAGCAGTTCCATTATACCTTTAGGTGTACAGGGAACAAAAGTGTCTAATCCTATATAAAGCTTACCCACGTTAATAGGATGAAAGCCATCGACATCTTTTTCAGGTTTTATTGCTTCAAGAGCAGCATGTTCATCTAGGTGTTTAGGAAGAGGCAACTGAAGCAAAATGCCATTAATTCTATCATCTTTATTAAGTTTGTTTATTTCTTCTATAAGCTTTTCTTGAGATATATTCTCGTCTAAAGCAACTTCTAATGAAAACACTCCTGTTGCTGCACAGGCTTTTTTCTTAGAAGAAACATAGACTTTAGATGCTGGATTATTTCCAACAATTATGACAGCGAGTCCTGGAGATAACAGGGAAGAATCAGTGAGTTTTTTAACTTCTACTGCAATTTCTTGTTTTATAGTTTCTGAAAGTTTTTTACCATCTAATATTATAGCCAATTTTTTAGCTCCATTTTTTAAGATAGAAGATAGAAGATTAAAGATTGAAGAATGAAGATTGAAGAAATTGTTAATCTTATAACTTCAAACTTTAATAACCAATCTTCAAATTTTAATCTACATCTCCTTATTTAGTCTTTATTCTTGAATAAAAGATAGAAGATTGAAGATAGAAGATTGAAGATTGAAGAAATAAATTAACTTTCAACTTCTATTTTCTAACTTTTTTAGATTAGGATTATACAGCAAGAATGAGTTAATAAGCAACAAAAAAGAGCTTCCACTCAATTAAAAGAGAAAACCCTTTTAGAAAATTATGGAATTAATTATTATTTAGCTTGAATTGCTGATTTTAATTCTTTAAATAATTTATCAAATTCTTGTTTATGTTTTGCAGGAATCTGATTTTGAGTATAAGCGGCATAGTTAAGTTCGCGAAGCATACTTCTTGCATACTGACTTCGAGGATTCTTTTTCGCTTCAGAAATTGCCTTTTTCATTTCTTTAAAATCGCCTTTGTAAGCACTATAAACAGCAACTCTTACATCTCTTTGACTTCTAAGAGTAATAATCATGTTGTCCCACAAAGTATTTTTTGAGAAATTAAGATCTAGATAATTAGGTTCTATTGTAAGACGCTGGGGCATATAAACCGCAATACCTTCACAATCTTTATATCTATTAACATCAGGGTTTCTTGCAGTAGTCTTACTATTGATAATGGCAGCTTTAGCAGCTGTTTCAACTTTTTCAATAGCAGTAATTACAGAAGAATCATCTTTTACAAGAGGTTTGAAATTCTTCATAAAATGAAGCAAATCAATGTTTTCAGGATATTCGAATTTAACAGTCTTAGAAATAGCGGAAGTTACTTTTTCATAATATTTGCCACTCATCATAGCCTTAGAAAAACCGTCTAAAGCATCAATAAGACCATTAACCTTACTCAAATCAATAGCAGATTGAGTTGAATCATCACGTCCCTGGCTACCATTTTGATATGATTTAGCATAAGCATTAACCCAGTGATTTGCAAAATCTCTTGGAGTGGTTCCAGGCTTTAAACCATTAAGAACATCATCATAAGGAGTTCCTTTTCCAGCTTCAACTTCTTCAGAACCTACAAAGTAATCGCAGTTATCTTTGATTGCATAAGCAACTTCAACCATGCCCATGAGACAAGCATCCATGTTTATAACGTCAATTTTCTGGCCAAGAGCTTCTGCACAAAGTTTTGTAGCAATTGTCAACTCATTGGTTGTTATATGATTATTAGAAGAATCATCATAAGAAATACCACGGACTACGTTTTTATCTGTTTTTGCTTTCCAACCTGAACCATGGTTCCAAATACCTATCATATAATGCTTGGCTGGATAATTTTCTTTAATAAACTTGCAAAATTTGACAAGTTCTTTATAATCGCCCATATCCAGTTCGCCCATATCTTTAATCTTTGTGATTCTGCCCTTATCTATGTAATCAATTTGGGCACCGCTTCTTTCTCGGTCTATTAAAGCTAAAACATTAACAGTTTCGTTAGAACCAACACGACACATTTCTTCTTCATCTTCATAGCCAAATCTGTCAAGGTTGTTATCTGCATTTAAAAATACAGCAAAAGTCCATTCTTTCATTGGGGCTTTCTTTACAGTATTTTTAGGTTGTGCAGCAGCAAAGGAAGAAATATAAGAAAGACTTAACATAAGAGCGGAAGCAGCAATTATACTAGATACTTTTTTCATTTCTCTTATATTCTCCTAATAAATTTATAAAATGATTTAAATTATTATAACAATCTAATCATAAAATAGCAATAAGTTGACAATAGTATCGAATGGCAAATTTGATGTCCTAAGCACTCACCCTGAATTTAATAATACTTATAGTTTTCAAAATTAAAATCTGGAAGTTCTTTTATAGCAGAACAATATTTAAGTAAAGCTTCATAAATAGAGATTCCAGTATCAGTTTTTCTTATTCCCTTTGAAAAAATAACTTTGCCATAATCGTTACCATTTGCAATAAAAGAATTTGTACAAATAGTATAGATTTTGTCAGGATTTAAAGGTTCATTTCCAATAATGATTTGTTCTGCAACTGATTTCTTGGTGTTAAATATGACTTTAATACCACTAAATTGGTAACCGTCGTAATTTCCATGAGCAGCAGCAAAAAAATCCAATGTTTTTTTCAAATGTTCACCCTTCATTTTGTAGGTAACTAAATTATCTTCAAAACCTGCTGCTTCATATAAATCTTTTTTTGTTATATTGCCTGGTTGCATAGAGTATTTAACACTTCCAGAATTTATTATACATAAATCAGCATTAGAAACGTAACGCATACCTTCTGCAATGAATATACCTATAGCTGAAGGTTTGTCGCGATTATTCTTACCTGCATGCAGCAATGGGAAACTAGTATGTGCAACAACATCACCTAATATTTTATTTAGTTCTGAATCATACTTTTTAACTAAATTTACTACAGACTTTGAAGCAAGATTTTCATATTTAGAATCAACTTTTATAAGCTTTCCATTGTATTTTGAGAGTTTTTTAGCAGAATTTAAAACAAGATTAAGTCTACCAAGGTTGTTTCCGAAAGAACCTGTTTGGCAGATTATAGTTCCATTTAAATCATTGGAACAATTTAAAGCTTTGCTTCCATTTTTTACTAATAAAGGTTCTTGTAATTCGGTATGAGTATGACCACCAATGATGATATCGACTTCTCCTAGTTGCTCTGCAATAAATCTATCTTCATCAATACCACAATGGGAAAGAACAACTACCAAATCTGATTTTTGTCTAAGATCAGTAACATATTGTTTCAAAGCTTTCAACTCATCAACATAAGTAATATTTAAATTTTTGCTCTTATTTACTCCATCCCATGCAGAAACACCGATACAACCAATAACAGTAATTTTTACACCATTTTTATTATATATTTTATATGGGGTAAAAATAGGTTTACCAGTGGTTTTGTTGAGTAAATTACAGCAAAGAACATTGTTCCCACACTCTTTTATTAACTCTTTTAATGATTCTAACCCATTATTAAACTCATGATTACCAACAGTCATAGCTTCAAAACCAATAAGTTTAGAGGCTTTAAAGTTAGGTCTATCTTTAAAAATACCTGAAAAAGCGGTTCCATGAGATAAATCACCAGCATCTAAAAGTAATAGACTCGAAGTTCCAACTTCATTTCTTATCTGGTTAATTAAGCCAGACTGCCTTATTATTCCACCTTTTTCTACTTGTTCTTTTTTATTAAATGTGGGAAGAAGATGGCCATGTATATCGTTTGTATAAAGGATGGTCAAGTCATTCGTCTGAGCAGAGAGAACACAAGTAAAATTAATAAACAAGGCGGCTAATAATAGTATTTTTCTCATAGTTATGCTTTCTTTCCTTATTATGAGTATCTAATATAATAAATATTTTTCAGGTTTACAATAAAAAAAGCTTACTCTTAGATTTAAGAGTAAGCTTTTCGGTAATTAATTATCTATTCTGTAAAGCAGTTTTTAATTCTTTGAATAATTTATCAAATTCATCTTTATGCTTTGCAGGAATCTTCTTTTCTGTGTAAGCAGCGTAATTAAGGTCTCTAACTAACATTCTAGCAGAAGAATTCTTTGGATTTTTCTTAGCTTCAGAAATTACATTCTTAAGTTCTTTAAAATCACCTTTGCAAGCACTTTCTACTATGTTTTTTACATAATACTGATCTTTTAAGGCGAACAACATATCGTCCCACATATTTGCCTTAGAGAAACCAAGTTCAGCATATTTGGCTTCTGGATTTAGACGCATTGGTAAATAAATAGCTATACCTGTAGCTTCTTTATAAGGAGCATAATCTGGATTATAAGAAACTTTTTTTGCTGTAGTTTTGCTATTAATAATCGCTGCTTTTGCAGCAGTTTCAACTTTATCACAAGCAGTCATTACAGAAGAATCACCTGAGCAAAGATCTTTAAAATTCTTTACGAAATGTAGTAAGTCAATATTTTCAGGATAAGCGAAACGAACAGTTTTTCCTGCTGCTAATCGAACTTTATTTATATAATCACCACTCATAATAGTTTTTGATAAACCATTTAAAGCGTCCATCAAACCATCAATTTTGCTTAAATCTAATGCTGATTGTGTGGAATTGTCTGTACCTTGGCTACCACCCTGATAGGATTTAGCATAAGCATCAACCCAGTGACTAGCTAAAGCTTTAGGAGTCATACCAGGTTTCCAGTCGTTAAGAACGTCATCATAGGGTGTTCCTTTACCTGCTTCAGTTTCTTCAGAGCCAACAAAGTAGTTGCAGTTATCTTTGATAGCATAAGCAACTTCAGCCATACTCATCAGACAAGCATCCATATTAAGAATGTCAATTTTTTGTCCTAAAGCTTCAGAACAAAGTTTTGTAGCAATAGTTAAATCATTGGTAGTTATATGATTATTTGAAGAATCATCGTAAGAAATACCACGAACAACATTTGGATCTGTTTTTGCTTTCCAACCAGAACCATGGTTCCAAATGCCAAGCATATAATGCTTTGCAGGGTAATTTTCTTTTATGAATTTAGCGAATTTAACAAGTTCTTTATAATCACCCATGTCAAGTTCGCCCATATCTTTGATTTTTTTGATGTTGCCTTTTTCTATATAGTTAATTTGTGCAGGACCTCTTTCACGGTCTATCAAGGTAACAATATTAATATTTTCATTAGAACCAACTCGAGCCATTTCTTCCTGATCTTCAACACCAAATCTGTCTAGATTGTTGTCTGCATTCAGGAAAACAGCAAAAGTCCATTCTTTCATTGCGTTTTTCTTTGCCTTTGCCTGGGTTGCTGCTGATGTAGTACAACAAGCAGCACTAATCATGAGAGCAGTTGCAGCGATAATACTAGATACTTTTTTCATTTCGCTTATAAACTCCTTATAGTATATAAAAATGATTTGAATTATTATAACAACAGATACGTAAAATAGCAATAAATTGTAAATAATATTAATAAATAAAAGTAAACATTCTAATTATTATTGTAATTTATTTTTGTTGTTTTTGTTGTCAGTTCATAAGTTATAATTCTATTTAATGATTCTAATTATATAAGGCCTGAAAAGCTTAATTTGAAACAAAAAGAACTTTCTAATTAATAGAAAGCTCTTTTTGTTTGGATAATTATCAGTATACGTTATTGAAGTAAATGCTCTTAACTACTGGGTCAGATAAATCGCAGCCTACTTTATGATCTTTTTTAACATCCTTATCAGCAACTTTATCTTTGGCTTCTTTAACT
This sequence comes from Candidatus Rifleibacteriota bacterium, assembly GCA_905236675.1. Classification (GTDB taxonomy): domain Bacteria; phylum Muiribacteriota; class Ozemobacteria; order Ozemobacterales; family Ozemobacteraceae; genus RUG334. The sequence goes on from CAJOND010000012.1 coordinate 65,117, forward strand.
GCTTCGGTCAATGATTTTCCAGTTTTCATTAGTTTAGCCGCATAAACAGCTCTATCTACATTTATAACTCCTCCAGATTTTACTCTTTCTTTCAACCAATCTTTTTTATCTACAGTATCCATTAAGATTTTCTTTAATTGAACTGGAGTTAAATCTGGATTTTCGGTCAATACTAAAGAAGCCATACCAAGAGCATTAGGACAAGCCATAGATGTACCAGACATATAACCCATCTTTTGATTTGGATAAGTGGCATAGATATTAACACCTGGAACTGCTACATCTACAGAATTTTTCCCATAACAAGAAAAATCAGCAATTCTTTGATTATCGTTTGTTGCAGCAATAACTATTTTATTATCCATTGGAAAACTCTGTGGTGATGTGGTTATATTATCCATATTTTCTCTTGAGTTACCTGCAGCAATAAAAATCAATGCGTTCTTCAAACCACCATAAAAAACTTTATCTCTTGGGAACATTGCTTTTTTAACAAAAAGGTTAGCTATTTTCTGAATATCTTCACTGGGTACATTCTGCATACCCCATTCTGCCAAGTTTTGTCTTACATAATTAACTACATTAGCATTTTCGGTACCAAATGAACAGTTAACTAATCTCGGGTTAAACTTAGCTATATAATCAGCTTGAGGCTTAATTTCGGCAATGTTTTCTTTTCCAAGTTGATCAAAATAACCTTCTAATTCTTCCATAGTCATTTTTGTTTTTTTGGTTCTATGAGCGATTTTATATTTTAGTCTAGTGAATGAATCTTCTACAACTTTGTTTGGAGCTTTACCTGTAGGTATATGGCGAATTGCTTTAAAAGAAATGTTTTTGTTATTTGAAGCAATGATACCAGTACAATGTGTACCGTGTGCCCAACCACCACAGAAACTAACCCAAGGTTTAATTGCTGGGTTATTGTAATTCATCATGAAATTCATCCATTCCTGTCTCGAGAAAGCCATTTGTCCATACTGTTGCATTTTGTTAATGTCTCTCATAACAGAAATAACTTTATCATAATCAGGAGGAGTATCTTTTAAATTCACTATTGTTGAATTGTTTTCAACAAAGTTCCAGCCATAAACATCGTCTGCATAGCCGTTTTTATCATCATCAACATTTGCTTTGCCATTTAATTCAGCAAGATTGGGGTTAGCCATTGCCTTTAATTCTTTATGAGTAAAGTCGCTACCAGAATCGATAACTAATACATCAATAGGTTTAGCGGCATAAGAAGGAATAGAACTAAACGCTAGAAAACTTGCTATAGCAGCTAATATAAATGATTTTTTTCTCATTAATCAATACTCCTTATAAATGTCAATTTATTACTATTTTATGCTATTTTTTGTTTTGGCGCAACATGTATATTTAAGCATACAAAAAATAACAAAAAAAGAGGTATCTCTTTTTTTTGAAGAGAAACCTCTTTTTTGTTTGATTAGTTATCAGTATACGTTATTGAAGTAAATCTTCTTAACAACTGGATCTTTCAAATCGCAACCGACTTTCTTGCCACGTTTGATAGCCATATCAGCAACTTTTTCTTTTGCTTCTTTAATTGCTTCAGCCATAGCTTTACCAGCTTTCATCTGTTTTGCAACATAAACAGCTCTTTCAACATTGATAACTCCACCAGATTTTACTTTATCTTTGAGCCAATCTTTTTTATCAACTGTTTCCATAAGTATTTTCTTTAGCTGTACAGGAGTTAAATCTGGATTTTCAGTCAAAACTAGAGAGGCCATACCTAAAGCATTTGGACAAGCCATTGATGTACCTGACATATAACCCATCTTCTGATTTGGATAAGTAGCATAAATATTTACACCAGGAACAGCAAGGTCCACTTTTGTCTTGCCCCAGCAAGAGAAATCTGCAATTTTCTGATTATCGTTAGTAGCAGCAACAACAATCTTGTTCTGGATAGGAACACCCTGTGGTGAAGTTGTAGCTATATCAAGATCTTCAGAAGAGTTACCAGCAGCAATGAAAATCAATGCATTTTTGCAGCCCCCAAAGAGAACTTTATCTCTTGGGAACATTGTTTTTGTTACATAGAGATTTGCCAGTTTCTGTAATTCATCATTGGTAAGACTACCCAAACCCCACTGCATAGAATAGAGTTTCATCATATTAAGAACACCAGAATTTGGAGTTCCAAAAGAACAGTTAATCAATCTAGGATTGAATTTGGCGATATAATCTGCTTTTGTCTTTATTTGAGCAGCATTCTCTTTACCAACTTCATCGAAATATTGTCCGATTTCTTCCATTGTTGGTTTATCACGTTTTGTTCTCTGGGCAATTTTATAACTGATTCTCTTGAAGGTTTCTTCTTCAAATTTAGTAGGAGCTTTACCTGTTGGTATATGGCGAATAGCTTTAAATGCAACATTTTTATTATTTGAAGCAATAATACCTGCACAATGTGTGCCATGTGCCCAACCGCCACAGAAACTAACCCAAGGTTTAAGTGCTGGATCGTTATAAAGACCTACGAACTTATTCCATTCTTCTTTTGTAAAGGCTTCCTGCCCATACTGCTGCATTTTGTTTATATTTTTCATTACTTCAAGAACTTTGTCATATTGTGGAGGAGTTTCTTGAAGGTTTACGATGGTTGAATTGTTTTCAACAAAGTTCCAACCATAAACATCATCTACATAGCCGTTATTATCGTCATCAACTTTTGCTTTACCATTTAATTCAGCGAGATTTGGATTAGCCATTGGGCTTAATACTTTATGAGTAAAGTCACTTCCAGAATCTATTACCAAAACATCAATTGGTTTAGCTGCATAAGAAGGAATTGAACTAAATGCAAGGAAACTTGCTAAAGCGGCCATAATAAATGATTTTTTTCTCATGTATTTCTCTCCTTATAAAAATCAATATTTATAATTGTATACATTTTTTTAACTGGTTGCAATACTTAAATACACTTTATTTTATTTTTTTAATATGTACCTATATAAAATAAGAGGGTCCGCAATTAAACGAACCCTCTTGATAGATAGCTATAATTAGTAAACGTTAGAAAAATAAATCTTTCTAACTACAGGATCTTTAAGATTAGGACCTGTCTTACGTGAACGTACTACTCTCATATCTGGAACTTTTTGATTTGCTTCTTTAATAGCATCATCAAGTGTTTTTCCATTCTTAACTTGTTGTGCAGCATAAATTGCTCTATCAACATTAATTACACCACTTGTCCTGACTTTATCTTTTAGCCAATCTTTAATATCTACGGTTCCCATAAGAATTTTCTTAAGTTCAACAGGGGTAAGATTCGGGTTGGTGGACAATACTCTTGAAGCCATACCTAAAGCATTTGGACAAGCCATTGAAGTTCCAGACATATATCCCATTTTATTATTAGGATAAGTTGAATAAATATTAACACCTGGAACAGCAACATCTACGGTTTTTACGCCATAGCAAGAGAAGTCCGCAAGCTTATTATTTTCGTCAGTAGCAGCAATAACAATTTTATTAGGAATAGGAACATTATTTGGAGAAGTAATAAAATTATCTAGATTTTCTGAAGAATTACCAGCTGCAATAAATACTAATGCATTTTTACAACCAGCAAAGAAAGCTTTATCTCTTGGTAGAAAAACTTTTTTAACAAATAAATTTGTCATTTTCTGAGCTTCTTCATCAGTTATATTGGTGAATCCCCATTTCTTCATATTAGCTTTCATCATCTGAAGAAGTCCAGAATTTTCAGTTCCAAAAGAGCAATTAATTAATCTTGGATTGAATTTAGCTATATAATCAGCTTTTTCTTTTATTTCTCTGACGTAATCTTCACCAAGCTGGTCGAAATATTTTTCTAACATTTCCATTGTGACTTGAGGAGTTTTTGTTCTCCAGAAAATCTTTAAAATCAATTTTGCAAATGCATCACTTATCCATCCTTTTGGTGCAGAACCCGTTGGAATATGACGAATAGCGTTCATTGATATATCTTTGTTATTATTAGCTATAATGCCTGCACAATGAGTACCATGGGCCCAACCACCTACAAAACTTACCCATGGACCAACCTTAGGATCATTATAATTTTTTACAAGCCAATTCCATTCTTCATCTGTAAAAGCTTCTTTTCCTGATTGCTGCATTTTATTAATATATTGCATTACTTTTAATACTTTATTGTAATCAGGTGGAGTATCTTCTAAATTAACTAACGTAGGGTTGTTTTCGACAAAATTCCAACCATATACGTCATCAACGTATCCGTTATTATCATCATCGACTTTGGCTTGTCCTTTAAGTTCTGCTTTATTAGGATTAGCTAATGGATTTAATACTTTATGAGAAAAATCACTACCTGAGTCAACTACTAAAACATTAATTGGTTTAGCTGCTTGAGCAGGTAAACCACCCATTGTTAATGCTGCAGCAGCTGCTGCAATTATTAGAGATTTTCTTAGCTTCATATTTGCTCCTCTTATTAAACTTGTCTTTATATTTTATAGAAATATTTATATTTACGCAATAGTATATTATATTTATCTTGAAAGAATTCTAAATGTTAGTCCAATATTTATATAATCTCATTAACAATATTGATTAGATATGTTTTTGAAAATTTATAAAGTCAATAAATCTTAACTTTATTAATAAAACAAAAAATAGTATTATGGATTTAATATAATTCTAGTTAATAAACTTAATTTAAATAATCTCTATATCTATTAGCTAAGGAGAAATAAAAAAAGTTTCTATTAGAGTTTTCTATAAAGTTTATTTGTATCTTTATTGAAGCTTTTTTTTATACAAAACAATGTCTGATTCTTTTGATGAACAATTTGATAATATGACCGCTTCCTTAGGAAACTTATCAAATGCAAGTGATGATATACTTACCTATAAAGAAGAAAAGTCAAATCTTAAAAATGAATCTATTATTTTTGAAACAGCAGATGAAGATTTAAATACTGATGAATCACATTTAATTGATCAAATCTATTATTCACTTGAAAATGATGATTTTGTAAAAGCCGAAAGCTTAATTATTGAAGCACAAAAAAAAGATATAAGAAATGATAAACTATATCTGTCAATAATAATGTTAGATATGAGAGTAAGTAATCTAGAAATGCTAGGTGAATGTTTAGAGTTCTACCAGTATTCACAAAATAGTAATAATTATAAAAGAGCGTTCAAATTCTGCGATAAAGAGCTACAAAATACTTTAAATTCCTATGTAAACAACAGCTATTGTAAAAATCTTTATAGAACTGCAAAATCTTTGATGACCGAATCACAAAAAGAATTTAATACTTTGCAGTTAGAAGAAGCAATAAAATTATTTAGAGAAATAGATGGCTATAAAGATTCAACAACTTTATATGAACAATCAAGTGCATTATTAACTGATTGGGAAAATAAAGAAGTAACTTACGAGAAGGTATTAAGTAGTAAAGATAAATGGAAAAATTTAACATTAACTAATTTATTAAATATAAAAAAAGAAACTACAGAATTAAAGCATTACAAAGATTCAGATCAATTACTTAATGAATTAGCTCCTATATTAAAATTAAAACAAAAGCAAGAAGACGATTATTTATATGATAGAAAAACAAAAAAATACTTCTGTGGATTTCTTGTTATAACTTTCATTATTGGTTTATGTCTTATAATAACAGGTGCAGAATGGGTTAAAGATTCGCCTATTATACCAATTTTTACATTTCTAAGTTTCTTCGGTATTATTATCACATTATTTGATTTAATAAAATCTTGGATGTGGCACAGTATTACAAGCAAATAAGATCTCCAATCAGTAAACTTATAATAACTTGAAAAAAAACAAATAATCGTTTATATTTGTTGAACTAAAAAAATAGGAGTTAGCAAATGATTAATCCTGCAACATTAACAGATGAACAAGTTATAGAATTAAGAAATGAAAAAATAGAATTAAATCGTAAATCCCGCCGAACTACAGGTATGATTATGGCTTGTGCTGGAAAAGGAAAAGGTCTATTAGAATGTAGAACAATCGAAGGTACTTGTCCTGATTATTATATCTGTCGTGGATTAGAAAAAAAGAAAGACTAAATGTATTAAAAGCTTTCAAAGTTTATTGAACTTTGAAAGCTTTTAAAGAATTGTTCCTTTTAATATAATTACTACTTTATTTAAAAATTCTAATTAACGCATAACAGATTTGTTATACGTTATTTTTTTTTAGATATTCCGGGTCTCTAACATCATATCCCATTATTTCTTTACCTGCATCAGTAATTCGTTTGTAGAGCATATCACAAATTTCTTTTTCTGTTTTTCCAGCTTTAAGTTCAGCATCAGTATCTATTATTTCAAGGAATTTAACAGTTAATTTTGCAGGTCTAGGGAAGATTGTATCGGGCGGAGTAATATTATGAGAATTACCAATATATAATGGAAGTATAGGAAGTCTCTTCTTAAGAGCCAATTTTATTGCACCGGATTTAAATTCACTAACAAAACCTTTTCTATTTCTGGTTCCTTCAGGGAATAATCCAAGACAATCACCATCTGATAAGTGTTTTAAAGCTGTTTTAATTGCAGCAGTATCGGTTTTTCCTCTATTAACAGGGAAACAGAATACTTTACGTAAAAAATACCCTTTTAATGGAATATCAAAAGCTTCTTTCTTAACCATTATGTATTGTTGGCGCCAAACAGTGCATGCTAAGATAAATCCATCAAGTATGGATTCATGATTTGCGACTGAGACAAAATTTTGATTCTTGCCTGTTGGAATCAAATCAGAATTGATTATTTCCATACGATTATAAATAGTAAAAAAAGACTTCCAAAAACCAACAGTAATCAAACGCCACAATTCAGAAGGCCCTGTTTCAGCAATCCAGCCTTCATTACCACCTGTTGGTTTAAACCAAAATTTAGCTAACTTATAAATCATATATAGAAAAGAAAGTATTAAAAGACTAATTATATATTTAAGATAATTTTTCATAGTAAAAAACCTTTTTATGGTAAATGCCTAATTAATATGAATTTGATAATAATATAATAAAATAGAAACAAATTAAAGAGCAAAATTATATTTACTAGGGTAAACGCAAATTTTTTCATTATCTATCATAATTTGAGTTAGATTTTAAAAGATTCTTTTAACGCTAAAGCCTTTTTATGTAATCGATGATAAAGAGGTAGCATATGACGTTCTTCAACCAGTTCATCTAGACTATCAGCATCTAACCAGGCTACTTTGGTATTTTCGTCTTCTTTTACTTTTAATATATCTTTTTCATCTGCTTTTAATAGATAAGTGACATTTAAATGTAAATGGTTGCCTACTGCAAAGCCTCTTTTATAATGGGACGGCACAGGTATTACTTCAACATCATAAAAATCAGGAATAACAGCTTCTATATTTTGAATTCCAGTTTCTTCTTTTGCTTCTCTAATAGCAACCGCTTTTAAATCTTTGTCCCCATCGGCATGACCACCAGTCCAACTCCAGGATTTATATATTTTATGATAACACATTAAGACTTTGGAAAAATCTTCATTAACTATCCATGAAGATGCAGTTATATGAGCAATAGTATTGGTTCTATAATAAGCATCATCGTTCTTTTTAAGGAAATTAGCAAAAGCAAGTTTTTCAGCTTCTTCAAAGTCATTATCTGATTTAAATGTTAATAATTTATCAATTAATTCTTTCATAAGTTTACTAATTTAAATAAAGTTAAAAGTATTATAATTTTCCGAAATAAAGCATTATTGAAACAAAAAATGTTATTATAACTATTATTGATTCTATTTTTGCAGCAGATTCTCTTTTTTGTATTTCATTTTGTATTTTCTCAATATCTCCAATGAAATTCACTTCAATACCTAAACTATTTGCTAGTAATCTATATCTTTCAGTTAATAAATAATGATTATTTAATGAGAAAGCTAAGCTTTCTATCATTTCTACATTATCTTCAATTACGAATGACACATAATCAAAGTATCTTATACACCTCTTGTATCAAATGATTTTATTTCTATTTTTATATTATTTATATCATGAGATAGTATTTTTTCAGATTCCGAATATTTAATAAGATTAAAAAAAAAGATGATTTATAAAAGGTTAAATTATCCAAATCAAAAACTAAATAATCATAATTTACTAATAGATCAATTATTGAAATAAGAAAAATAGATAAAAATAATATTCCACTTATATAAAGGGAATATACATCGGTTTTTTTATCTACTCCCTCTAGAAAAAATAATACAGAACTAATCCCTCCCATAATAATAAGGGAATTAACAAATCTACCAGGAATGTGAGTAATTGGTATATAAAACAAGTTATCTTTTAAAGAGCCAATTTTTTTCTCATTTCGAATAGCTTTTTCTATTGTATCTTTTAATTTAACTTGATTATTATCTTGCATATTAATTAATAAAAAACTTGGTTTTACCCAAGCTTTTTTTATGTTTATTAAATCAAAGTTTTTACATGTTTTTCTATTGTTTCAGAATCTGGTGCAACTGGGGTTGGCAAACTGCATACAGAGATAGCAGAATCAATATCTTTAAGACCATTACCAGTGATAAGAACAACTACTTTTTCTTCTGGTTTTATGTCTTTAGCTTTGGCATGTTTCTTGAAGCCTGCAAAAGCAGTAACACCAGCAGGTTCGCCAAATACACCTGTAGAACGTGGTAATTCAACTAATGCTGCTCTGATTTCGTCATCAGTTACAGAGATACATGTTCCATTAGAGTTCTTAAGAGCTCTCATAGCTTTTAATCTATTGCGTGGTATACCAACAGCAATAGAGTCGGCTATGGTATTACCATCTTGAGCTACGAATTTGCCAGTCTTTAAAGCAACTTCAACAGGGTTACAACCTGCAGCCTGTACTCCTATGATTCTTGGCAGTTTATCTGTAAGGCCTAATTCCTTTAAATCATAGAAACCTTTATAAATACTAGAAGTAATACAACCATCTCCTATAGAAACATAGACTCTATCAGGAACTTCAAATCCCATTTGTTCCCAAATTTCAAAAGAAACAGTCTTTTTACCTTCAACGCAGAATGGATTATAAGCACAGTTTCTGTTATAGAAACCAAACTTCTTGGTTATTTCTACAGATAAATCAAAAGCTCTGTCGTAGCTGTCGTCTACTACAACTGTTTTTGCACCATATACCATCAATTGAGCAATCTTAGCTTTTGGAGCACGTTTTGGAACAAATATAACTGTTTTTATACCTGCTGCTGCTGCAAAACCAGAAAGAGAACTTGCAGCATTACCTGTTGATGCAGCACAAATTGTTGTAGCACCAGCTTCTTTTGCTTTTACAACAGCTATTGCACTTGCTCTGTCTTTTAAAGAAGCAGTTGGATTACGTCCGTCATCTTTTATATAAACATTATTTAAACCAAATTCTTTTTCTACTTTAGAAGCTTTATAAAGAGGGGTCCAACCAACTTGTAAAGGAGCTCTCATAGAAGCATCTTTTACAGGAAGCATCTTTGCATATCGCCACAATGAGTAGTCCTTAGAAGAAGCTATTTCTTCCTTAGTAACTTTTGTTGAACTATAATCATAAACTACATCAAGAATACCTTCTGTTCCACAATCATCACAAACATATCGATCAGGCTGATCAGGGTATTCTTTTCCACACTTCATGCATTTTAAGCAAGTTACTTTCATTTATATCTCCTATTTTGAATTATATTTATTATTATAAATTTATCAGTTATATGGTACAAAAGGCAAGAAATATAGAAAGAAAAATATTATCTTTATTTTTTTAAACTAATTGCAATGAAAATAGAAGCTAAAAAAACAATTAAGAAGAAAATTGTAAAAAAAATTATAATTGATTTAGCATTTGAATTAGCTTTTTCTATTTTATTATCCATTTTATTTTTTACTAACTTATAATTCCCAGTTTCATCTTCAACTGCTTTTAAATATTCGTTTTTATCACAAATAACAGAGTTTAATCCGAAACATTCAGCAAAAAGTTTACATCTTGCTACAGCAGCTTCATGTGGTTTCCTTAACCCTTCAGGATCTGTAATACTTATTATTTTACCGTCATCTCGTAAACCAACCAGAAAAGTTCTTAGGCCTGGATTATCCATTTTGTCGCCTTTAAAGAATAATGCTTTTTGGTTAATTGCATCTTTACTATCATTTAAATCTGTAACGTTTACGCCAAGTTCTATGAAATCACTTATGGATATTTCATTTGTTTTATTTATTATTTTATTAAAAAGATATGTAACTGAATAAAAAACTTCTTTATCAATATCATAAACCAAATAGAATTTTAAAGCTCCAGAGATACAACGACCTAAAATAAGACTAGCAATACCCAAAGCAAAAAGAATGTATATAATTGGATGTTCATTTTGATTTTCTGAAAAATGGTATTGAGACAAAACAAATATTATTATGATACCTATTCCGTAAAATATTTTATCTATAGAGTTCTTTTTTTCAAATGACTGCATATAAAGCAGATTTTTATTTAAATGACCCAAAATCTCATTTTTAACAAGAGCTTTATTTATAAGATTTTTTATTTCACTAGTACTTTTAACTTTTGTTTGTTCGTCCATATAATTCTCCTATTGTCTCTAAATATAATATATTATTTATAAAAATTAAACAAAAAAACAAGGTAATAAAAACCTTTAATTTTATGACATAAACTTGACAGATAAAGCGAATATAAGTAGAATTAATTGTACATAATCGCTAAAGGTGGCAAAAATGAGAGTTAATAAGTTATTAAAAATAAGTGCCATGATGGCTTTCTTGTTTACTATTAATCAGTCTGGTTTTGCAAAAACCACGGCTCAGGAAGCATATGATAAGTATAAAAGTTCTTATGAAGCTTATCAGAGTGCAATAGCAGAGAACAAATCTAATGCAGAAATACAAGCAGCATTAAAAGCATATAATGAAGCTAAGAATGATTATACAACTAAATTAGGTATAAGCTCTTCAGATTCATTAAATCTATCAGAAACTGCTTCAAACCCAACTTCTAATACTTCTGACAAAAAATTAAATTCAGTTGGTATTTCTTCTAAAGTTCCAGATGAACCAGTTATAGCAAAAAAAAGCGATATACAAAGAGCCACAGAAGATTTATATAACAAATTAGATTCTGATACTAAACCTTTAATTGATGAACTTCGCGAAACCCAAGATAAAAAGAGAGCAAAAGAAATTATAGAAACAGTTGAAAAAAAGATGCAGACTGTTAAAAATTCAGATGTTAGCAATTTTATGAAATATGAAGTAGCAACAGCTCTCGACAGACTTTCAATTGATGAAAAGAAAGCTAATAAATACTTAGACGAACTACTTGCCACCAAAAATAAACGTTTTGTTCAATTAGCAAATATGAATATCAATTATAAAAATGCAAAGTTGAAGAAAATTGCTTGGCAAAACGATTTAGCCAATAAAAATGACGAACTTAATAACACTAAAGCAAGTTTTAAAAATGCAAGCTGGTTAGCTTTTCCAGTAAAATTAGTTCGTGGTGTAAAATCCGTTGTAGCAAATGTTAAATTCACCAATAGCCAAGCTGATTATGAAGACTATATGGTTGAATATGAAGCTATTCAAGCAAATTATATCACTAATGTAAACTGTGTATTTAATGAATGGCAGGCAAAAATACAAGATCCAGAAGAATTCGCAGATATTAGACTTATTTACGGAAATTACAATGCCTGGTATGCTAGATGGAATCTCCTCGAAAATGCAAAAAGTTCAATTGATGTTCAGTATTTTATTATTGAAAACGATTGTTTTGGCTTGAGCCTTCTAGGAGCTCTTCTTGAAAAAGCTAAAAGTGGTGTAAAAATACGCTTGATGGTAGATACAAGAGGTTCAAATAAATTAAGTATTCTTTCAAGAGGTTACTTAGTTGAATTAGCTAAAAACAGCAATGTTGAAGTAAGAATTTATAATCCTATTACTTCAAATGTACTTAATATTTTTACTGATGTAAGAAAAGTAGAATCAAGTAACCACGATAAGATTATGATTGTTGATGGTGAAAAATGTATTACAGGTGGTAGGAATATAGCCAATACCTATCTAGTTGATGAAATAGATATGGATGATGCTTGGAGAGACTGTGATATAGTTATAGATAGTGAAAAAATATGTTCACAATTAAAACTTGCTTTTGATGAAGAATTTGAAAGCATGAAAAGCTATAAGTCAGACAGTTCTTTCCTCGGTCTGTTCACAAGCGGTTATAGCAAAAAACTAGTTGCAGCTCATGCTTGTATGGATAATTACCTTACAAATGGTGAATTAATTAGTGCTGATGGCGAATATAAGAAAGCTTCTTCAACAGTTAAAAAAGTAAATAAAGAATTAGCCAAATATGTTCATATGAATGGTTATAATTCCTTTGCCTTAATGGATAATTCTTACAGATGCCGAGCTCACGTTCTTGATAACAATTCTTTAACTGGCGATAGAAAAGACATTACTGAAAATATAGTTAAATATATTGACGGCAGCCGCACTGAAATAATAATACAGAATCCATACTTTGCTCTTACTGCTCGTGCTGAAGCAGCTTTAAAACGTGCTTCTAAGCGTGGTGTTCCTATATATGTTCATAGCAATAGTGAACGTTCATCTGATAGTGCTCCAACAGAAGCTTACGTTTTAAGAGAATGGAAGAATATGCTGACTAATATGCCCACTATGCGTTTCTTTGCAAGAAATGCTGATGGTCAATTACATGGCAAAACTTTCAATTTCGATGGAAAAATTGCAGTAATTGGCAGCTACAATTTCGATGCTCTCAGTGAAAAAGTTAACTCAGAAATAGCAGTTGCAATAGATTCTCAAGATTTTGCCTCAGAATTAAGAGCTTGTCAGATGGATGATATAGAAATGGCTCTTGAATATCATATGGCTACAGAAGACCAGGAAGAATTTGCTCCAGATGATGTTGAAAAAGCAAAGAACAAAACTTTAACAAAGGTTTTGAGCCACTTCAAATTCTTAGATTCATTATTCTAAATCAAAATTAGAAATTAATAGGAAAAGAAAAGAACTGAAAAGTATATTTTCAGTTCTTTTCTTGTTGTGTTGTTGATAAAAGCTTTATTTGCTATAATACATTAAATCTATTACTTTTGAAGACACCTTAAAAGTGAAAAGCGGCATAGCCAATCTAATTGAACCAGAAAAGGATGATGCTAACGCTCTTAGATTTGATGCCCTGCTTTATGCTATCGAGTTTGCTAATCTTTGCGGAACTAGAAATACAAGAAGTTTTAGCGATTTGAGGAAAAGAGCAAAAGCGTTTTCTACTTTAGCCAATATTCCTGAGATAGCTTCTAAACTGCCTTTAATAGAAAAAATTATAAATACTTCATATTTAGAATCTGCTAAGTTTACAGATTTTGAAAATATAAGAAATGAACTTAGAGATTTAATGAAGTATATAGAAACAAACCGAAAAATCATTTATACAACGGATTATTAAAAAGATTATTGTCAAAGATAATGCCAACGCCATTGTTAATGGTATAATCAGGTTTCATACCTCTTGACTCAAAGTTTATTAGCAATTAAAATGCTTTAATAATCTAATAACAATCTTATCATTACAAAAAGGGTTTCTACTATAATCACTGGTGAACTTAAAAATAAAATGGATTCTTTATGGGCTATCTATTGGACTCGAGGTATTACTAACCCACTGGACGTTATTGAGCAGATGACCTATATGATGTTCATTCGTGATTTAGACGACAACGACAATCGCAAAGCCAAAGAATGTGCGATGCTTGACCTGCCTTACAACAGTCTTTTCCCAAATGAAGTAACTATCGGCGACAGGAAAATAAATGGCAAACATCTTAAATGGAGTGTTTTCCATGATTTTTCTGCTGACAATATGTTCAAGAACATAACCGATAATGTTTTCCCCTTTATTAAGAATCTTCATGACGATAAAAATTCTGCCTATTCAAAATATATGGGCGACGCTATTTTCAAGATTCCTACAGCTTTAATACTAGATAAAATAGTCACCGCCATGGATTCAATCTATGAAGAAATAGCTACAATCAAGTCTTCAGATATTCGTGGTGACATTTATGAATACCTGCTTTCAAAACTCTCAACCGCTAGTGTTAATGGTCAGTTCAGAACCCCGAGACATATTATTAAAATGATGGTTGAACTAGTTAAGCCAAAAGCAGATGATGTTATCTGTGACCCAGCTTTTGGAACTTCTGGCTTCTTGGTTGAAAGTGCCGAATACCTTAAGACCCACTTAAAGCAGGAAGTTTACTTTGATAAAAAGAATAAAGAGCATTTCATGAACGATATGTTTCATGGCTTCGATATGGATAGAACCATGCTGAGAATCGGTGCTATGAACATGATGAGTCACGGAATAGAAAACCCTCATATCGAATATAGAGACAGTCTTTCTGATCAGAATCCTGACAGAGATTGTTTCTCTCTTATATTAGCAAATCCGCCTTTTACAGGATGTCTTGACTACGAAATAGTTGCACAGGATATTCTCAAGCTTTGCAAAACCAAGAAAACTGAACTTCTTTTTCTGACTCTGTTTGTGAAAATGCTTAGGCTGGGTGGTCGCTGTGCCTGTATCGTTCCTGACGGTGTTTTATTTGGCTCTTCCACTGCTCATAAAGCTATTAGGAAAGAAATCGTCGAAAATCAGCAGTTAGTTGCAGTCATTTCTATGCCAAGCGGTGTTTTCAAGCCTTACGCAGGAGTTTCAACCGCAGTTTTGATTTTTACAAAAACCAATCATGGCGGAACAGATAAAGTCTGGTTCTACGATATGAAAGCTGACGGCTTCACCTTAGATGATAAGCGTACACAAATAGAAACCAGTGATATTCCTGATGATGTGGCTCGCTTCAACAATCTTTCAGCCGAAGAAAGCAGAACCAGAACCAATCAGAGCTTTTTCGTTCCTAAAGAAGAAATAGCTTCTAACGGTTACGACCTCAGCATTAACAAATATAAGAAAGTTGAATATAAGGACGTTGAATACCCGCCAACTTCTGAAATTATGGCCAGACTAGAAGAACTGGATTCTCAATCAACTCAAGGGCTGGCCAAACTCAAATCAATGCTAGCCTGAAAAAAGGCTGAAAGCCTTTTTTTAGGGAGCAGAGGGATTAGAGATTAAGGGATTGTTTGGGTTTTGTGCTATAGCATTAGTCACTGCTAAAACAGTCATTGCAATTACGTGAAAACTTGTGGTGGTTGAATACACTTAAAGCAAAGCTGATGCAAGATTTTTTTGGATAAGCTAGATTGCTACACAGTCTATTCTATGTTATTATAAAAATATGAACAAATTAGCAGAAAAAATAATAAAAGAAGTCTACTCAAAAAGTTTTCAGCTTTTTGGAAATCTTTTGCATGACGTTTATTTATATGGTTCTTATGCAAGAGGCGACTACGAAGTTGGCTCTGATATAGATATTTTACTTACCGTTGATTTGGATTATTTAGAAATAGAAAAATATACTGAAAAAGTTGCACATATTTCTACCGAATTAAGTTTAGAAAATGATATTTATGTTTCTATTACAGTTAAGCCTCTGAATATATTTGTTAAATATTCAAACATACTTCCATATTATAAAAATGTTTTAAACGAAGGCATTAGATATGCAACCTAATGAGATACAAAATCTATCTAAAATTCGTTTTGAACATGCTTTAGAAGTATTAAACGAAGCAAAACTTCTATTAACAAATAATAATTATAAAGGTGCAGCAAACAGATCATATTACGCTTCTTTTCATGCTATGAGGGCAGTGCTTGCTTATGACGGAATAGATATGAAACGTCATAGTGGAATTTTATCGTCATTTCAGCGTTTATATATAAAGACAGGAATTTTTGAAAAGGATTTTTCTGATATATTGACTATTTTGTTTGAAATTAGAACAAACAGTGACTACGATGATTACTATATCGTTTCTAAGGAAAAAGTTACGCAACAGGTTGTAAATGCAGAGTTATTTATAAATAAAGTTAAGGAATTTTTAGACGCAAAATCTACTGCCTGATATCAAATGATTATGCTGGAGTCAGCAAAATCGTTAAAACAATAATCAACGGTTAAGCAGAGCTTGGAAGAGCTGGGTGTGTTAAAGAATAAGCTGATGCAGGAATATTTCGGGTAAAGCAAATTCGTAGAATTTGCTTGTAGTTATTGTAGTCGGTAGTTATTGTTTTTTTGGTGTGGTTTATGATTGTTATGTATTACTACTTACCGTTGCTGTCTTCATTTTCTTTAATTAATTTATAAGTACGACGTCTTAGTTCATTGGAAGAATAAATAACCAATCTATCAGAATAAATATCAATAACTTTGAATTTATCTTCAACAATCTGGTCTTTTCTTACAGTTATTTCTTTTCCTTCAAATTCAATAACCGCATAACGAACATTATCTTCTTCCCCTACTATACTTTTAACAATTATTTTTGGAGTTATTTCTGAAGAAGTTGCCGCACTATTTCCTTTCTTTACAAAAGGTTTATTGTTAGCAGCTCTAATGTCTTTTTTCATTTGTTCTGTTATTATTATAACTTTTTTTTCTTTTTCTTTTCTTTCCTTTATGTCTGAATCATTTTCTTCTGCAAATATAATCTGTGATGTCATTAGAAAACCAGTAAATAATATAATACCAAATCTTTTAACAGATGAATTATTTCTCATATTTTTGACCTTTCTAAATTGGAATAATTAATTTTTATTGTTATTATACACTTTATTGTGCTATTTTAAAAAAAAATTGAATTTTTAAAATAGATAATCTTTTCAAATATTCACCTTTTTAATATTATCGATATAATATATTTACTTAAGGTTTTTTATGGTTATATATTATTCAATAATTTCATTTACATTTATATTTATTGTATATGCACTTGTTTTTGAAAAACATAAAAAAGGTAAAAAAGTAGAGTATTTTTTCATCTTTATTATACTTATTTGCATTAGTTTTATTCTATTTTCTATGGCTATGCCAACCTCGTTTCATGATCCCAATGTAAGTATTAGAAATAAATGTTATACCAACCAACGAATCTTATTATCTGCAATAGTGAGTTATAATATGGATAATACAGAAATTTTCCCTAAGGATTGTAATGATATTGATTTAGAAAAGTTTCAAAAAGAATTATTAGTAAATAATAAATATTTGAAAGAACCTGTTTACCCATCTAAATATTGTACTTTTATAATTATAGATGATGATTTATTCTGTATACAACATGGTAGTTTTGATTCTGATTCACCACATTTTACTAATGGTTTTGTGGTTCCAGGTTTTGAAAAATATAATAAAGTAACTGAGCAAAAAGGAATTCTTATTAGAGAATTCTATCCCAAAGAATTGGAACGAATATTAAATATAAGTATAAGTATATTAGGATTAATAGGTGCACTAAAGTTCTTTATATTTATTTTTTTATAAATTACAAATTTGCATAAACCTATTGACAACCATTCCAACTAGGATTTAACATCATTTAACCTAAAAACAAATAAATAAGGACAAACAAATGACAAATCGTGAAAAGATTCTTTCTGTACTAGTAGTAATTTTTATGTTTACTTCAATTCTTCAAACAGCCAATGGTGGCGGATTATTTGATTTTAAAAACCTTAATCTTAAAAACATAAAAGAAGATATTAAAGCTGTTGCAAAAAGCGTTGGAATAATAGCATTGGTTAAACAGTTCGGCCCAGCTTTGAATGATGCAGCAAATAAAGCTCTTAGCGATAAAAGTGTTCCAAATATTGAAGCAACAAAAGTTGTTCCCATTTTAACAGTTGGTGATGGTTTAGATGCTGGAGCCTGCCAAATAACTGGTCCTAAAGAAAAAGTTGATCAAGTAAAAATGGTATATGCAATTGAATCAACTCTTGATAAAGGTGAAAAATTCTATATTCAGGGTCTCGTTCCATCAACTTCTATGAACCCAGCTAAGATTGACCGTGTTTATGGTGTTGGTGTTGTATCCATGATTAGCTACAAAACTACAAAATAATTAATAAGTGCCTTATGCACATTCCTAAAATTGAATCAAAATTAATACAAGAAATTCTAAGCTTTTTAGACCCATCTCCTAATCATCAAGTATGGCTAGTTGGCGGTTTTATTCGAGACATTTTAAATAACAAAAATGAATGTTTTGATATAGATCTAGCCCTGAGTTTCAATCCATTTAAAGCTGCCAGAGAATATGCAAGATTTACCAACTCTGGATTAGTTATACTTGATGATGAACGTCATATTGTAAGAATTGTAAGAACCCTGGAAAATGGTAAAACTTATACATTTGATTTATCTGAATTTCGTGCAAAAGATATAGATGGTGATCTAAAAGCCAGAGATTTCACTTTCAATGCTATTTCTGCACCTCTATTCGGGGAACATATTAATAATCTCAAGAATAATGCAATTGATCTTTACGATCCTTTAAATGGTGAAAAAGCATTAAAAGAAAAACTAATAGAACCTTGTTCCAATAATTTATTTATAGATGATCCATTGAGGATAATGAGGTCTTTCAGGTTCAGTGCTCTTTATAAAGCCAAATTATCTGATGATTTAATAGAATTGATTAAATCAAGTAAAGAGTCACTCAGAAATGTTTCAGGAGAAAGAATCAGAGACGAACTCTTCAAAATATTATCTGTATCACAAAGCTTTAATTGGATAAAACTTCTTGATGAAACAGGAATTTTAAGCATTTTGTTTCCTGAACTAGCGGTTTGTCATGGAGTTTCTCAAAATGACTGGCATCATTTAGATGTTTTTGATCATAGTATTTTGTCATTAGAGAAACTTGAAAGATTATTGTCTTTAATGCCCCCCTATCCTTGGTGGCAAGAATTTTTAGATTATCTTTCTGAGGAAATCAGCAGTTCACGAAATTATAAACAGCTTTTAAAGTTTGGAATACTGCTTCACGATATTGGCAAAATTCCCTGTAAAAGTATAGATAATGATACTGGCAAAATCTCATTCCACCGTCATGAAGTTGAAGGAGCCAAAATGATTAAAGATATTTGTGAAAGATTTAGGCTTTCTAGCAAAGAACTAAGCTTTTTACAAAATCTGATAAAGAATCATATGAGGCCAGGTATTATTATTCAGCAGGGAATTAGTGACAAAAGGCTATTCAGATTCTATTCTGAATGTGGTAGAGATGGTTTGGGAATTTGCCTTATTAGCCTTGCAGATAGGTTTTCTGCTTTGGGTGGCAATGTTACAGATGAAGATTTAACAGTATTTTCCGCTGGCATTTATCAGATTATGAATGAGTTCTATCTGCAAAAACAAAAGCTGAAAATCAAGCCATTACTAAATGGCAATGAAATAATGAAAATACTGAATTTGAATCCTGGTCCAGTGATTAAAGATTTATTGATTAAAATAGAAGAAGCACAATTTGTTGGAGAAATTTCAACAAAAGAGGAAGCTGTTTCTTTTATTAAAAACCTCTCGGCAGTTAAATGCTAATCAATTAGTTTGGTCATCACCCCGTCTACGCAAAGCTTCGCTTTGCTCCCCCTCAGTCAGCAAGCTAACAGCTCCCCCACCATTTCGAGGCTGTCCAAAAACTTAATTTATTCATAAAATTAGATTGGATTAATTTTATGAACTTATTTTTCTGGATAGACTTCGTTTTGCTTTCAGCAACGCTTCGCTATCGCTCATAGAGGCTGTGCTAAAACTCTAAATTTGCTGAAAAAATAATATTTATTTGTTTGTAGCCTACACATTGTCATAATCGTATAGCTTTCAGGGCTAAAGCCCATACGCTATACTTTTTATGACAAATGTGTAGACTATATAATATAGTCTAATTTGGGTTAAAAAATTGGTTTTCGCACAGCCTCTCGCAATGACGATTATGGCTGCTACAGAGTAATTTACGTCATCGCAAACCACAAGTAATACGTCATTACGAGCATACGTAGTATGCGCGGTAACGTGGCGATCCAGAAAAATTCTTTGTCAATTGCCTAGTTTTTAGACAGCCTCTTTCGTGGAGAGAACTTCGCTTGTCTCTTCCTTCTTCTTCTTTCTTCTTTCTTCTTTCTTCTTTCTTCTTTCTTCAATCTTTAAAATATAACTTGTCAAAAAGGATGTTTAATATTAGTATGTACCCTCAATAACTTTCTGGAGGTTAAAGTTATGCGAAAATGGCGTCTTGAAGATTCAGCCGAATTATACAATATTGACGGCTGGGGTATTGGTTATTTTGGTGTAAACGATAAAGGCAACGTTGTTGTAATGCCCCACCGTGACCCTAATAAGGCAATTGACATTAAAGAATTACTAGATGATCTAGAAAAGAAAGATGTTTCTTGCCCTGTTTTATTAAGATTTCCAGATATCTTAGACGAACGCATAGAGACTTTAGCAAAATGCTTTAAAAACGCTTCAGAAGAGTATAATTTCAAAGGTCAATATCATACTGTTTACCCAATAAAAGTAAATCAGATGCAGCCTGTTGTTGAAGAAATAGTTCGATATGGACAAAAATTCAACATAGGGATGGAAGCAGGTTCAAAACCAGAACTTCACGCAGTTCTTGGTATGACAGAAAACCCAGATACGATAATAGTTTGCAATGGCTATAAAGATAAAGAATTTATTGAATTGGCTCTATTAGCAACTAAAATGGGTAAAAAGATATTTATTGTTGCAGAAAAGCTTAACGAACTTAAACTTATGGCTAAGCTTTCCAAAGAACATAATGTAAAGCCTAATATTGGTGTAAGAATTAAACTTGCAGCTTTCGGAAGTGGCAAGTGGGAAGAATCTGGTGGAGACAAGAGCAAATTCGGCTTAACTCCAATGGAAATAGTTGAAGCTGTAGAATACATGAAAAGCGAAGATATGCTTGACAGCATTAAACTTATTCATGCTCATCTAGGAAGTCAGATTACCAACATTCGAAAAATTAAGCATGGTTTGAAAGAATCTTCTCAATTTTTTGTTCAGTTAAGTAAAATGGGTTGCAATATCGAATACGTTGATATAGGCGGTGGCTTAGGTGTTGATTATGATGGCACACGCACAACAATTTCTAGCAGTATCAACTATTCAATTCAAGAATATGCAAATGACGCTGTGTCAGCTCTACAGGAAGCAGCAGACAAAAATAATCTAAAACACCCGAATCTTATTACAGAATCTGGCAGAGCATTAACAGCTCATCACTCGATGCTTGTATTCAATGTTTTGGAAAGCACCTGTCCTCCCCATGCTTCAATAGACGAACTTAAAGCAATTATTACCAAAGAAGACCATGAACTTGTTCGTGATATGTTTACAGTTTTAGATTCAATCACGGATTTAACAATGATTGAATGTTGGCATGATGCATTACAGCTTAGAGAAGAATCTTTAGATTTATTCGGTCTAGGATTATTAGACCTTAAGAATAGAGCAAAAGTAGAAAGAATTTTCTGGAGCATTGCTCACGAAATCAGAGAATTAGCAAAAGAATCCAAACATGGTATGGAAGAACTAACAGATTTAGACAAAATTCTTGCTGAAAAGTATTTCTGTAACTTCTCAATGTTCCAATCATTGCCAGACCACTGGGCAATTGACCAGTTATTCCCTGTAATGCCTCTCCACAGATTAGACGAAAAACCAACTCACAGAGCTAATTTACAAGATATTACCTGCGATTCTGATGGCAAGATTGAACGTTTTATTGGAAATCGAAGCTACAACCCTACCCTTACTCTACATTCTCTAAAGATGTATGAAAATTATTATATAGGCGTTTTCATGGTTGGAGCTTATCAGGAAATATTAGGCGATATGCATAATCTCTTTGGCGATACAAATACTGTTCATGTTACCATTAATGATGACGGTACATACAATATTGAAGAAATAATCGCTGGAGAAACAGTATCAGATGTTCTTGACTATGTCCAATATGATTCTAAAAAACTAGTCAGAACTATAGAAACCTGGGTTTCTGGAGCAGTTAAAGAAGGTAAGATTTCTAATAAGGAAGGAAAAGAATTCTTAGCTATTTATTGCTCTGGATTATACGGTTATACATATCTAGAATAAATACAAAAAACATCATATTTAATAATTATCAAATTAATTATTAAATATGTTTTTTTATTATGAAAAAACAGAAAATTACTCGATTATCAATTATTGTATATATATATATTGCTGGATTTATATTATATATATTAGTAGGTCCTATACCCAATTATAAATTTGATCAATATAAAAATAGCCCTCAAAAAGCATGTTATACTAGAATACGTATTCTACAAGGTGCCATAGAAATGTATAATATGGATAGTGACACAATGATATCTACTACTTTAAACTTAGAAGAACTACAAAAAGGGAATTATATAAAAGATATTAATGATTTTAAAGCGCCATATACTCCTGAACCTTATTGTTCTTACTCTATAAGCGGTGATTTTACTGATGATGGGCAAGTTTTATGTAATTACCATGGAACTGTAGATGATACTGTCCCCGTAAAAGATAATGAAGAACCTTATGCAAGCATGATAGCAAAAGATAAATATAATAAATTGATAGAAGATTTTCTTCCACTTTGTATCGAAAGATTACCTATAGCATTAATTTGGCCTATTTACTTGACATTAATGTTAATTGCAAAAATAATTTTTAAATCTTATTAATAGTGGAAAAGAATATATAGAGACATAGTTTTATAAAATAATTATATTTTATACATTTAATAATTCCCTTATTTTACTCTCTTTACATAGTAATAAGGATTGAATAGATTTCAAATCTTATAAGAGTATTTCTGATAAAACTTTCTATATAAAGTAAATAAACAACTTACATTTTTAAGCTTTCTTATAAATACTAAGAAAGTTTATTTACATCTTTCAGAAATCTTATTACACATCAAGTTATAAAGTTCATTTGGCTGCATTTTATGCCCAACAACTCTTTCCCAAACTTCTGGAGTTTCCATACAAAGATACACAACAGATTCAGGAAATCTTTTTAAGGCTTCATTTCGAATAAAAGTATATAATTCTTCGCGAAGTGGTCGAAAATATCTGATTTTGCCATCTGAACAAGGGTAAAACTCTTCAGCAAAAATACCAGTATTGGGATGATAAAGCTCGACATATTCTTGAAAACCTTTAGGGAATCTAAATGTTCCAAGTGAAATCCAACTGGTATCAATACCCTTCAAATATTTTTCCATAAGATCAAATACTTCTAAGTATTTATTTTTCCAATCATTAATGGGTATTATTGGTTCAAAGTGAAAAGCAATATTACAATTAGTATATTTAGCAGCATCTCTTGCGGCAATAATTCTCTCTTGTATACTAGCTGTTTTATGCTCTAAAGCCTCAAAAGATTCCTTTGTATTTAGGGAATAGGCCATTGTGAGATTCTTAGCATTTTTAAATTTTAAAATAGGTTCTATGTAACTACTTTTTGTCTTAACTTCAACAGTAAAGTCGGGCATATTTTTGGTATAATCAATTATAGCTTGATTTAAAGGGTAAATCCGTTCAAACCCCATAGGATCACCAAAATGACCTGTTCCTAAACGAATAGCACCTTTAATATTTTTACGTAATTCGCCTATTTCTTTTAAACAATCATCTATATTTACATATAAAGTAGCATCTCCAGCCCTTTGATAATTCTGAACAATGCAGTATTCACACCCGAAAGGGCAGCCAAATCCCCACTCTACAACCCAATAACCACACCAAGTTTTCTCACAACGACAAGGGCATACTTTTATGAACTTTCCTTTGTTCTTAGTTAATAAAAGACCTTTTCCTGGATGAATTTCACCGTCAACTATCTTAATGTTGTTATACTTTATATTTTTTTTAATGTTTAATACCAAAGGGTCTTCAAGAACTTCTCTACTTATATAGAGATTATCATAAAAAAACTCTTTCACAGTTCTGGAACCTCATCAAATAGCTTTTGTATAGCTTTTTTTGTCTGTTCTATTTTTTCTAATTCAGATCTGATTACAGATAAAGTCAAAGTTACACCAGGCTGAGAGAAAGTTGGATCTATTCTAACAGAAGCATTATTAGGCAAATCAATATTTTCTATAGCCTTTTCAAATTTTTCATATGCTTTTGTTTGTCTAGGTTGAGCTGTTTTTTGAAGCAATGGGAAAACATCTTCGGCTTTTTCTGCTCTTATTGAATCTGGTAATTCTCCCCTTCTTTGAGCCTGACGAAGGTATACAGCAATATTACGCTTTTCACTAACTGTTCCATGCATCTTTAATAAATCAACTGCATATTTATCAAGATTTTCATCTAAATGTCCTAATTCGCGCCAAATATTGGCTGGCAATTGATATTCATATAGTTCTGGATATCTTTCTAACAAGTTTGAAAGATATTTTATTGAGTAAACCATTTGGGGAGAATTAGAAAAGCCTACTTTTTTACATAAATTGGCTATTTGATTATCCTTTAACCCCCTAATCAATAGAGAAATCTGATTAATATTAAATTCTCTATCATTTAACTCAAACAATAATTCAACAGGTTCCCCATCTGTAATAACGGCGGGAATTTCTTTAATCCCAAGTTTTTTACTTGCAATAAGACGTTTATGACCATCACATACAACACCCTTAGCAACAATAATAGGAGTAATAACGCCATAGTTTTTAATACTTTCAAGTAAACTATCTTTCAAATCAATATATTGTTCTGAAATTAATAATTTCAAATCATCAACTTTTAAAACTTCATAAGACATATATATTTCACCTGTTTTATGATACTAATTTAATTTTAAACTGACAAGAGTTGCACCCCAATGTCCTGCGTCAGCACCAGCAGGAGACCAGCTTTCAACGATATCAAGTTTTGGGAGTAAAGCTTCAATAGTTCTTCTTAAATTACCTATGCCTTTACCATGAATTATTCTGACATGTTTAATATTTCTCTTAACACATTCATTAAGATAATCAATTACTAAAGGCTTTACTTCTTTAGGCTGAAAAGTGTGAAGATCCAATACGCCATTTATAGGTATTTCTACTATTTCTTCATTATCCATTTTATTTTTACAAAAAATTAAGGCCTAGAAATATCCCTTTAGAGACTTTCTGTATTCTTCTTCAACATTTGAATCGTAACAAACAAGTCCTATTCTCACTGAGGTTTTAACTGGTTCTGAACCCCATGGCCAAAATGCACAATAAAGAATAACACCATTATCAATATCTTTTTTGAAAAGAGTTTGATCTGTATGTATTCCACCAACAGCTCTAATAAAAGAATCAAATATATTCTTTAAAAAAGCCGATTCTCCAGCTGGTTTATAAGGTTTTCCGAAGTATTCCTCAACAAGAGGGGTTAAAGAAGAAATTATGTTTGATTTTGCTACACCACAATATAATAATGGATTATCATTATCGGTATTAGGCTTAACAGCAAATTCCTTTTCTAATTTACTCAAAATTTTGAGATTCTTTTTTATTTCATTAACTTTATCAGTAATTTCCATTTTTTATTTTAAGTATGAGTATGGAGTTAAAAATAATCAATTCTCTATGATCTATATCATAACTCCATAAATATTTTTCAATAAGAATAAAAAGCTATTCTGTAGCATTTATTGTTCGCAATAATAGATCTTTATTTAATATTACAATAAATAATTTAACAACCTTTACTCTTGCAAACATTACGATGAGCTTTAACAAGCTCTTTCAACCGTTTTGGGTCTAATGGATTTTCCCAATAACCATCTACTTTTATACTAGAACCAACTATCCAAGCATCGGCAACAGCATAATCTTTACAATTTTTAGCAGTAATTCCAGAACCGACAATTACAGGTAGTTTACTAGCTTTCTTAGCTCTTTCAACTTCAGATGCTTTAGCGGCAACCCCAGTAGCGGTTCCTGTAACAATTACGCCATCTATACCAAAAAATTCAGCCCCATGAACCCAGTCTTCTAATGGTAAGTCCGCAGTTGGAGCGTGAGCAGAATGTTTCTTCTGAACATCAGTCCAAATACTAATTGTATTTGCACCTATTCTAGGTCTTTCTCGTAATAATTCACCAGCACAAGCTTCAATCCAACCTTCATCTGCAACATGTCCAAAGACACATCCTTCAGCTCTTATAAAGTCTAAACCTGCAACATAAGCAACAGATAAAGCTTCAACATTTGCACCAGCTAAAATCTGAATACCTATAGGATATTCATTTCCGACAGCTTCTCTTACAGCACAAGCGACTCTAGTCATTGATGCTACAATTTCAGGCCCAACATGACATTTCAAATAGGGTCTGTCATGCATATTTTCTAACAAAATACCAGTAAAGCCAGCTTTTTTATAAGCTAAGGCTTCATCAACAGCTATTTTTACGACTTTATCTAAGGAATCGACACAAAAAGGAGTACCAGGCAAAGCTCTTACATGAACCATTCCAAGAAGTGCCGGGGATTGTATTTTCTTATTGTTAACAACAAACATAAAATCTCCTTAATAAAACATCTATCAACATCTTATTTATATTACTTCTAGAATAATTCAAACGCAACCATAATTAAAAAGGTTAAAATGTTATATTTTAAGAGATTTTCTAGAAAAATTTCATAATTACAGCTACAATACATAGTCCCCAGGCAACCATGACTAAAATCCAAATTATTGTACTTGCAATTGATTTTTTATTACCTTCTTTAAAACCAATTTTTGTAACAAAAGATTGTTTTTTATTACCAGTTGATAACGTATCATTTTGTTTATTTTCTTTAGGTTTAAAACCTTTATAAAACCCGC
This sequence comes from Candidatus Rifleibacteriota bacterium, assembly GCA_905236675.1. Classification (GTDB taxonomy): domain Bacteria; phylum Muiribacteriota; class Ozemobacteria; order Ozemobacterales; family Ozemobacteraceae; genus RUG334. The sequence goes on from CAJOND010000012.1 coordinate 92,026, forward strand.
TGGGTTTAACTGAATTATTATTTACTGATTCTTTATTTTCTTGTTCTGGCTGATTATCTGGTTGACTTCCATTTGTATTTACATATTCTTCATATGCTTTAACAGCCTCATCAATCAATTCCTTAGGCCATGGAGTTCCTCCTAAGAAAATAGAAACTTTTTCACTAAGTAATTCTATAATTTTTTCTCGTTTATTCTTCAAAGTTGCTTTGGACATTCTATGAGCGAAATATACGTCGCGAATTAGCTCTCTATATGGATTAGCAGCAAAAACTAATCCCATTTTATCCAATAATTCAGGATTATTTTCCTTGGCAAAAGCTTCTAACAAAGTATCTTTGATCTTAAAATAATCAACAAGCATTGCTGTTGTAATACCAATATTTCTTTGCTTTTGATTTAATGATTTTAAAAGACTTAAAACCATATTATTTACACTATCTTGGTCAATAGATTGAAAAGCTCTTGTTGCAGTTAATCTTACTTTGGTATTTTTATCCTGTAAAAGCTGAGGTAAATATAAACATAAATATTCAGAATCTAATTTTTCAAGAACTTTAATTGTAGCTCTTACAATTTCAGGATTTTCATTATTTAAAAAAGGTTTAGCAGCGTTCGAATCATCAGAATTTCCATACTTCTTTATTAATCTTAATATACGAATTATTTCACGATCAGAATCACTATTTTTTAATTTTTCTAGAATTAAATCATGATTCTCAATGTAATACTCTTTACTTTCATTTGAGATATTACTTGAATCATAATTTACATTTGATGCATATAATTGTTCAAAAGCCTCAGATTCTTTTAATTCATTATTACTTTGCATTAAAGGTGCAATAATAGACCTGAGACTACCAGTATCAAGTCTTTTTATAGCTTCAACAGCAGCTGCAACAACTATGGGATTCGGGTTTCTCGTTAATTCTAATAAATCATCTAAATCTTGACTATTACCATAGTTTTTAAAAAAAATACAAAAACAAGGTAGAATCTCATTAGGAAATTCTTTCCAATTTGCTGTTTTAAAGTAATCTGAAGCCATGAAGGCTTCAGCAGTATTTATAGATGCTATACCTAATGCAAGATCATCTAATCTGTCTGGTGAATGTAATAATTTTTCAAGTCCATCAATTGAAATTTTAAATGCTGCACCCTTTAATTTAAAAGCAGCTAATCTAAATGATTTTTTAAGCAAAAATGAAAGTATGGGGTTCTTATGAACCGCCATAGCTTTCTTTATTATAAGAGCTGATTCTCTTGTAGGTGTTGATGAATCAATTGATTCTAATATTTCTAGAAATTTTGAAGGATTATTTTCTATATTTGGAGAAAGCAGCTCTTTATAGTCGATTTTTGCTTTCTGAAATTCCACTTATTAAAAACCTATAGCACCACCAAATACTACATTTGGGTCATCACCAGTAATATTCATTCCTACACATTCAAGCTGGAAATTATCATTACCAAACCTTACGCCAACATGAGCTCTGTGTCGATCAGGATTATCCTGATATGCTTCAAAGTCACGATAATTTGCAACTTTAAATTCACCAAATATTTCCATACTGGAAGCAATTCTATATTCTAATCCAATTCCACCATAAACAATATTTTTCTTATCAATTTCTATTGAATCAGTATTATTTACCCATATAGTCTGCTTTTTCGTAAAAGAAGTACCAACATTAATATAGCCGCTGAATCTATCATTTATTTCTTCAGAAAATGAAAAATAAATATTTCTCATATGTTCTAGCTGTTCAATGTCAAGATTATTCATATCTTCCGATGACATTGGCGCAAAGTTGAACCCAAAACAATAATTCTTTCCATCATTCCCTGCAGTATATTTCATACCGAAACTAGTCACATTATCATCAGATTCTATATTTTTTATATTTGCATCATTGGTGCGTTTATAACTTAAATTAGTTGCGGAAACTTCAAATTCAGGTTTTGGGTTATATCTTAAATTTACAATACTTTCATCTTTAGTATTTTTAACTTTCTGTCCATTAAGATTCATGTTATAGTCACAACTTGAACCTTTTCCAGAAATAATGAATTTTGTTTTTTCGTTGTAATCTGGTGTAGGTATTGTGATTAAACCAGAGGTTCCACTCATAGTAGAGCCAAGGTGATATTCTGGTAAAGCATCGTTAGATTCATGTGGATATGAATCATTATGCTCTGCAAAGCTAAAATCATCATTATCAGGAATTGCTTCTAAAACCTGGGCATCTGCCATAAGGGGGAACAATAAGGCAGTACCCATTATTAAACCAATTTTAGTAAGTTTCTTAATCATATTATTTCCTTAGTTATTGCCCTGTTCATAATTAGTCCAGTAAGTTGTCTGGTCGCTAACGACTTCAAAAGGTTGGGTAATTACTATATGACCAGGTGTATTTGTTTTTAATTGTATCCATTCATAATCGGGATAAACCTGAGAACGTAATTCAGTTTCTGGTATATCAGGAGTTGAACCTATATATATCTGGTAACAACCAGGTTCTATATGAGTAAGTTTAAAAGAACCTTCTAAGCCATTACTATCAGTCCCATTTGAAGTTCTAGTAGTAAGAATGAAGTTTTTGTCAACATCATACCAAGTTTCCGGCTTAGTATTTGTTGTATTAGTTTGAACTCTTTTAATCATCCTATATAATCTTACATATAGATTTCCAACACCATTTGAAGAATCAATATCAACATACCTACCTGTAATTGATCCATAACCATCTTTTGTATCTTCAATCATTGTAAATGAAATTGTAGAACCATTATCTGAAAGAGAAAAATTCTTACTGCTAATTAAAGATTCAAATCCTTCTTTGGTAATTTCAATATTACTTAGACCTGTAGCTAAGTTATTAATAATGATTTCACCATTTATATTTGTTGTTCCAATATTTTCACCGTTAATCTGAACTGTAGCAAGTTCAAGAGTTGCACCTGTATAAGCAGAGGCAACTTTAAAAACTACAGATGATATTGTAGAAGCTTGAGTTACAACATTAACAGTTATAGAAATTTGAGTTGGGCTAACAATCCCATCATTATCAATACCAATAGGATAAACTGTCTTTTCTGCACTATTTGTGTCACCAACTCTTAAGAAATAATTTTTACCAGCAGGAACATTAAAAAATGTAAAACTACCATCACCGAGTACTAATGATTCAAAATTTCCAACTTTTGAATTGCCATCTTTATCTGAGCAAAGAGTTATTGGCATATTTGCAGCAGAAGAATTATCAGAGCGTTTTACATTACCTTTTATAGTTGCAAATACTTCATCTGAAGTTGAACTACTTGATAAATATTTTAAAAACAACACATAATTTTCAGGATAAGTAACTCCGTTAGTAACATTACAATATGTTGGGGTTGGACTTATAAATTCATATCCTTCATAATTAATATTAATTGTATATGTTCCATTATCTATTCCACTAAAAGTATATGTACCATCGACACCAGTAAGTTCACCTTTAACAAAATGATTATTTACATCATACAATTGAACATAAACATCGCCCATTGGTGTATTAGTTGTTGTTTCTAATACTACACCTTTTATTTTATTATTTGATGTAGACGAATTTATGTTTCCCATCAGTGCCGAGACAGGTGAAGAGTCAGTTCCTTCAGAACACCCGAGAAGGAAACAACCTAGTATTGCGAAATAAAGCACTGATAAGAAAATCAGGTATCTATCGCGATTCATATACAATTCCCCCAAAACGTAAAAATATTTGTTTTCGTATCGGCAAGTGTCTATTTTTCCTTAATGAAAAAGCAAAAAATTTAAATTAGGATGTTTTTATTTGGTATAGATTTTTAGGTAATAAATATAAAACTATAAGGTTAATGTTTCTATATTCAACTCTAAACTCTCAATTCTTGCTACTCGCTTGAACTTCGCACATCCTATGCTTACAATTCTTAGTTCTCAGTTCTCAGCTCTTTACTCTCTGCTCTCTGCTCTCTGCTCTCTGCTCTCTTCTATCTTCAATCTTCAATCTTCTGTCTTCTATCTTCTATCTTCATTCTTCATTCTTCTATCTTCAATCTTCAATCTTCATTCTTCATTCTCAAATACTATGGTAAAATTTCGACTCGACATCCTATAGGTATATTCCAATATACTTCCTCTAAGTCAATATTATTTAAAGAAATTGAACCATCTTTAGTCCAGCTGCTTTCGGATCCAAACCCATGTATTCCTATTTCTCCACCAAGTTCTGTATTACTTGGCGGTGGATTGCCATTGGCTTCAGCCTGACTTATGTTCTGCCAATCTAAATTAGAAATCACAAGATTATTTCTAGCTCTTTCTGCATCTTCAGATGAAGGATAATTTATTTGTAAAAACATATGATACTTATGATTTAAATCTTTCTTACAAATATAATAATTTCCTTCAGGTGTTTTTAAATCGTCTTTATTTTGTTTTCTTCCAATTGCATTTCTACCCAAGCCCACAGTATATGTGGCAATTTTGATAGAATTAGCATAAATAGACATTTCTCTAGTTTTTTTTCTAATTACTATACGAGGAGAAAAATTTTCTCTAGAAATATTATTTTTTGCAAGAAGTTCGTTATATTTTAAAGTTGCACGAACTTCTCCCTTATTTTCAAATATTTTCTGAAACTCATTTGCAACAAAATATTTAGCTGGAGTTAATAGAATCCAGATAATACATATCAAGAATAATAATGATATAAAATAAAAAAACGCTTCTCCTAAATAAGTTACTGGCTTTTTCATTTTCACACCAATCCTGTTACATATACTGTCAGGTAACCAACAAATAAGTAACGTATAGTTCTACTAATTACGCTTGCAAGAATTACTTCTGTTAAAGATGTATTATAAATTCCTCCTATCCAACATACTGCGGAATATGGAATCGGAGTAATACCAGCTATAAAAATTGCTAAAAATCCATGATTTTTAAACAAATCTCTTCCTCTTCGTAAAATTTTCGAACCAAATATTCTTCTAAAACGCCAAGGACCAAACCATCTTCCAAGATAATATCCTGTTGACCCACCTAAAGCACTTGAACTTCCTGCAACCAAAGCTGTTAATACAAGATTATTTTCTCCAAAATTTGATGCAAAAACTAAAAAGTCTGCTGGTATAGGTTGAATTATAACATCACATGCCCATGTCAATAAAAATAGAGCAGGATAGCCACAATTATTAACAAAACTTAAAGCCCATAATTTTACATCATCTCTATATTTAAATAGACAGAAAAATAACAATGCAACTAACACACAAACTAAAACAGAGGAAATCTTTGATGCTTTCCCCATAAGCATAGTAGCTTTATCTAAGACAACTGATTCTTTAAGCTTCTCAGATATCTTACTTTTTTTATTTTCAGTCTGTGAATTTTCAGTCATTATTGACTATTTTTCTCCATATCTATTTAAGATTCGTAAAAAGTTATAGAAAAGTTAATAGTTTTTATTAATATTTTTTAAATAAAAAAATGTAGGTATTAATTAAAACATGTTAAAAATATTAAAATTAAATTTATTATTTAACAGTTAAATTGAATAAATTAATTGATTTATTTTATTACATATGTATAAAATTAAAAAAGAAATGGGAGAAGTATTATGAACAAAAAAAATATAATAATTATTTCCGTTGTAGTTATAGCTTTAATTAGTGTTTTGATTATAAGATCTATTATTATTGGCAGAATGGAAAAAGCAAGAGATGCAGCAAGAGCTAAATCCTGTGCAGCCACACAAAGAATTTTAACTGGTGCAACAGAAATGTATAATATGGATCATCCTGAAATGCTTACTTCATTAAACGTAAAAGCCTTACTAACTCCAAGTTACAATCCATATACCAAAAAGAATGAATCCTATTTAAGAGAAGATCCTACTAAGAATGATTTTGGTTGCGAATATGCTAGTAAAGGTGACTTAACTCAAGATGGATATATTTATTGTAAAAAACATGGAAGTGTTGAAGAAATTGTAAATAAATATGGAAGATAAAAAATATTATTAATTCAATCTTGCTATAATAATCATATATTTGTATAATTAGTTATTATTATTTGGAGGTAAGGAATGTTTAAATCTTTAAAAGTATTTGTTATTACTGCTTTGATGATAGGAATTGTTTCAGCTGCTCAGGCTGCAGTTTATGGTTATATCAACGTTGTTGGTCGCGATCAGGAACAAATTTCAAGAGAAGTTGCAACCATAGAAAGACTAGTAAAAACTTGGAAAAATGGTGAAATACTTTACACCCATATGGTTAAATCCGGTGCTGTATTCTTTAAGAAAGTAACAGCAACTGTATTTTTTGCTGGTGAACAAAGCAAAATATCTGCTTTCCTTTCTGCTGGAGCATATGAAGGCGATTATTTAAAGAACATAGTAGTTAAATTCAATTACGTAAGCTATGATAAAAATGGCGAAGAAATAAACACTCTTTTTACTCGCAAATTCAATAATATACGTGATGCTGTTAAAGCTATCAAAGATAAAGACACAAAAGCAATGTGGAAAGATTTTGCAGAAACTCGCAAACGTGACTATGCAAAACATGAAACAAAACTCGGTGTTATAGATGGTACTGTAAATGTAGTATTCTATAGTTTACAGCCAGTTGAAGAAAACCGTTTATTCGGTATTTCTTTCGGTGATAAAATTAAAAACACTAGAAACTAATAATTATTAGCGAAAAAAGGCTAGTTAATAAACTAGCCTTTTTTTATTTTAGCTAGATTGAAATTGAATTTAAATAATGCTAATATATTCAATCGCAAAAAAGTAGTAATTTGGAGAAGTGTAGTGTTTTCCTCTAATTTTAAGCATAAAATACTCTGTACAGCTTTATTATGTTGTTTATCTGCAGATATTAGTTTTGGAGCAGATACTCCTGAACAAACTGAACAATTTAGATATGCGATGGGTCTAATACAACGCCAACTTTATGAAGAAGCTGCTAAAGTATTATCAAACATTCTTTCAGAACCTAGAGTATTTTCACAAAGTGATGCAGCATTATTTTGGTTAGGTCAATGTGAATACAGTCAAAAAAATTATATAAAAGCAGCAGGATATTATCAGAAACTTATAAAAGATTATCCAAATTCGAATTTTCGTGATAAAGCAGCTTATGGTCTAGGTTGGTCACATTCAAGCGACAATAATCCTAAATCTTCTGCAGAAGCATTTGCAAAAGTTTCCAAAAAAGACATTAATCTTTGGAAAGATGCTCGCTTCAAAAGAGGTTTTATCATGGTCAAATATAAAATGGATACTGACCAGATGATAAAAAATTATGAAGAATTATTAGAAGAACCTAGTTTAACAAATCAGCAAAAGTATGAATGTCACTTACAAATAGGTATAGGTAAGTATGAACAAAGCATTTACCGTCAAGCTTTGGAACATTTAGAAATTGCAGTTAATGATTGCCCAGTAGAGAAAAAACAAGCCATTAAGTTCTATATATCTGAATCATATTTCAGGTTAAAAGATTTTACCAGGGCAACATCTGAATACTCTGAAACTATAGCTTTAGGTCCTGATACTGCTATTGGTCAAAAATCAGCTTATTCACTTGGCTGGTGCTATATAAATTTAAAACAGTCAGAAAAAGCTTTGTCTTTATTCGTTAAGCAGGCAGATAATCCAAAATCTGTTGTTCAGACTGAATGTGCTAGAAATACTATTGATTTATTAATGAATATGCACCAATATTCTGAAGCCATTAATAGAATAGACAAATATATCAATTCTTTTACAGAAGAAGAACAAGAATCTTTACTCTATATAAAAGCATTAGCCTTATCTCGACTCGGAGATAATGAAAAAGGCTTAAAAGCTTTTGCAGAATTTAAAAAGAAATTTCCTAATTCGACTAAAAAAGATGAAGCAACTTACCAAACTGGTCTTATTCAAATTTCAATGAGTCGATTTAAAGAAGCTATTAAAACATTTGATACTATATCTAGTGAAAAAACCAACCCAGATATTAGGGAAAAAGCTATTTATAGAATTGGCGAATGCTATTTTAATCTGACAAATATTACAGAAGCTGGTAATGCATTCAACAAAGTAATCAAATTATTCCCTCAAGGTAAAACTAGGATCGACGCTCTATATCAGTTAGGTGAACTAGCGTATATGCAAGAAAGCTATGCTGATGCTCTAACAGCATTTGAAGCAATAGCAAAAGGGAACAATGATCTTTCTTCTCAAGCTCTTTTCAGATGCGGTGAAGTTTTGATGAAGTCTGGCGATTATCAAGAAGCTATAAAAAAATTTAAAGAATATCGTATAAAGAATCCTAATGGGAAACTTGCAGAAGATGCTCTGTTTAAAACAGGCCTTTGCTGGCAGGAACTAAAAGACGACGCACAAGCATTGGCTGCATATTCTCAATTAATGAATGCTCAAGGTTATTTCCGACAGGAAGCAAGATTTAATATTGCCGAAATAGCAAGAAGTGTAAATAACTATACTTTAGCCATCCAGCATTATAAAGCAATTATTTCAGAAGATCCTAAGCATCCTTTGGCTCTTGCTTCAAAAAAAGCATCAGGAATCTGTTTATATGCTATGAAAGACTATACCGGAGCAAAAGAAGCTTTTAATGAAATATTAAAAAATTATCCTTCTACAGATATTGTTATCCCCGAAACAAGACTATGGTTAGGACGAACTATGATAGCTTTAAATGAAACAGATGACGGTATACTAGAACTTTTAAAAGTTCCTGTTTTATACCCAAAATGTGAATATATTTCCACTGCTTACATTGAAGCTGCTAGAGCCTATAATTCTCTAGGTAAGACTGATAAGGCAAAAAAAATGTATACAGAAGTATTAAAATCAAATCCAACTCAAGACCAAAGAAAAGAAGCAGAAGAAGCTACAAAAAAGAAATAGCTTTTAGATAAACAATAAATGACATATATACAATTATTAATGCAATCATTAACTAACCATAAATACTCTTACAAGTTTATTATTAAACATTTATTCATATTGTTCTTTATCTTATTTATATTCCCTACAGAATTATTTGCTGATGGTAATTATCTTAATACTCCAAGAACCATTAGAATAGGATTAGATTTAGTCGGTAAGCCAGAACAAGCTTTTATAACAACATCAAATGGTTTAATAGAAATCTATGATATAGGCAAAAAGAAAGTTTTATTTAACGGGAAGGCCTCTAAATTAACAGTCACAGCAAAAAGCTATGGTGCTATTCTTTTAGAAGTTAATCAGCAAAGCTTTAAAGCCAGTGATTCTGTAAGAATAAGTTGTAAAAATCCAAGAACAGAAACGATTACTTTAACTCCTCCTCCCAAAAATTCAAAAACTTATAGAGGTAATTTAGAAGTTAGTTGCCATAATCATAAACTTTATTGGATAAGTGTGGTTGACATAGAAGATTATCTAAAATCTGTTGTTCCTTCTGAAATATCTAATAGAGCACCGATTGCTGCTATTGAAGCTCAGTCAATTGCTGCGAGAACTTATGCTATAAGAAACATTGATCGTCATTTAAAAAAAGAAACTTACAATCTTTGTGATACTGTTCATTGTCAAGCTTATTTAGGGATATTAAAAGAAAATTCAGCACCAAACTCTGCAATTAAATCTACTGAAGGGAAAATTCTTGTATATGATAATTCTCCTGCTAATACAGTTTACCATTCAAACTGTGGGGGCTACATAATTAGCAGTCAAACAGCCTGGGGAGGTCTTGATGTTCCTTATCTAATAGGACATTATGATGGAATAAAAGGTCAGAAATCATTTTGCGAATATGGGAAAACATTCTTATCTAGACAAAACAACCTGGTTCTTCCTCCAAAATCTAATAGATTAGTTATAGGAGTTACTGCTAAAAATTCTAAGAAAAAGACTCACAGTAACTATGGTCATCGAGTTGGAATGTGTCAAGATGGCGCAATTGGGATGGCATTAATTGGTTACTCATGTAGTAACATACTTGGTTTTTATTATCCAAAAACAAAAATAGAAACCTTAAAATATGCAAAAAATAAAAGCAATAAGTATGCTCCAACCCAAGTTACTTCTTTAGCAGATTTAAAATCAAAAGGAAATAAAAATCTTAAAGAACCGCCAGTCTTAAAAGAATTACCTAAATCTGAAATTAATAAAAAAGAACAACCTGTTAAAACAGCTCAATCAACTGTTGTTGCTTCTAACACTTTAGAAATAGCTTCAGCAAAACTAAGTCAAAATGAAAAAAAAGAAAATTTAAAAATTGATAAGACAGAAAAAATAATTAAAGAAGAAAATAATACACAAAAGGTTAAACCCAATATTCCTGAACAAAAGACAGATTTATCATCTTCTAAGAAAAAAGACATAAAATCTGACAAAAATACTTTAGTGAATTCAAAACCTGATAATAAATTAAAAGGTGTATTAAAACAAGTTAGTAAAACTAAACCTAATTCTACTTTCGAAGCTATAAGAAAAACATTCTGGAGACCAACTGCCCCTCATATCTTTACTACGATAAATTAGGCAGGAGAATAATATATGATTACTGAAATTCAACTTGAAAATTTTCTATTTATGCCAAAAGCAGATTTAAACTTTTCTAAGGGGCTAAATGTTATAACAGGAGAAACTGGTGCAGGTAAAAGTGTTCTTTTAGAAGCGGTTAAACTTCTTTTAGGAAAGAAATCCAGATCAGGAATAGTATTTAAAGGTAAAAACTCTGCAAAAATTCAAGCTGAATTTAATATTAAAGGTTTAACTGCTCTTCAAAATTATTTAGAACAAGCAGGTTTTACTAATGACGAAGATCCTGATTTGCTTACAATTACAAGAACATTTAAAGATGAAGGTACAGGAAGAGTTTTAGTTAATGGATTAATGACCACAGTTGCCTTATTAAAAGGAATTGGTCCTTATTTAATGGAAATTCATGGGCAAAATGAACATCAAACCTTACTAGATTCAAACACACAAAGAGAACTTCTTGATAAGGCAGGTGGAAGTGTTTTCCACGATAAATTAGAAAAACTTTCTGAAGTTTATAAACAAAGAAAGTCTTTACGAGATAAACTTGAAGAACTAGAAAATAAAAGTAAACATGCATCAGAAAGAATTGAAGAATTAGAAGCAATAAAAAAAGATTTAGATGAACTTAATATTAAAGATCCTAACGAAGAAGATGAGCTAAAAGAAACTCTTAAAAAGCTATCAAATTCTGAACAAATTATTACAGCACTACAAGGCAGCTTATCTTGCCTTACTGGATCAGAAGAAACATCAGGCGCTACCATGCTTGCTTATAGAGCTTCAGAACAATTAAGAAAAGTTGCTGATTATGATTGCGATATAGACAATTACTATAAACGAATTACAGATTTATATTACGAACTAAAGTCCTTAGAATCAGACATAGAAGCAACTGCTGAAAATTCTGATTTAGACCCTGAAAAGCTATATGAAGTTCAATCCAGACTTTCTGAAATTCAAAGAATATGTAGAAAATATTCTACTGATTTTGCCGGTTTATTTGAGTTAAATAAAGAATGTGAGAAAGAGCTCTCAGAATTAACGGAACCTGATCAAAGCAGAAATAAAATATTAAAAGAACTAGAAGTAATTGATAAAGAATTTATTAATTTGGTAAAAGAAGTTACCCAAGAAAGAAAAAATCTAGCTAAACAGCTCAATAAAAGTGTTTCGCATGAGATGGAGCAATTAGGATTTAATTCTGCAATATTTGAAGCAACTTTATTACCAATCGAAGCAGGCTCTCATGGAGCAGAAAATATTGAATTCTATGTTTCCCTTAATCCTGGCGCTCCGAGTGCTCCTCTTAGAAAAATCGCATCAGGCGGTGAATTATCAAGAGTGGCTTTAGCAATAAAAAAAGTTCTAGCAAATAGCGACAAACTTCCCACACTTGTATTTGACGAAATCGATACTGGAATAGGAGGGAAAACAGCTGAAGCTGTAGCTGATAGCCTAAGAAGTCTTGGGAAACAAAAACAGGTTTTATTAGTGACTCACTTACATCAAATTGCGAAAGAAGGCACTCACCATTTTACTGTAACAAAATCAGTAAAAGATAATTTAACAGAAGTAAATATCAATCGAGTCGAAGGAGAAGATAGAGTCAATGAAATTGCTCGTATGCTAGGGAATACAGATGAAAATGGGCTAGCATTTGCACGTTCTTTATTAGAAATATAAAAAAAGAGGCTTTAAAGCCTCTTTTTTTAATTATCATGTTTTATTATTTCAAGCTTTATATTACTGTAAGTTCCATGAACACTACATTCAATTTCTCCGCCTTCATTTAAATTGCCTTTGCTTGAATATGTACATTCAAATTCTTTCTTGTCACCGTCTTGGAAGAAATTTGTCTTAAGTAATTTCTTTTTAGAAAGCTTTTTCAAATTTTTATTATCTAATTTTTCCATTAATTCAATACTATCTTTATTATAGGTTTCAATTGCTTTGTTTAATTCTTCAATTCTGTCCCTACATGCTTTATGCTGTTCATATAGTGCTTCTCTTTGAATAATGCCTTGATAAAGTTGTCTTATTGCCAAACCACCAATAATAAAACAAATAACAACACCAACGGTTTTTAAATCACCACTAATCTTTTGTCCTACAGCCATTAATACTATAATAGCTAATACACTAATTACAATAAAAGCTATTGGAACTACCATAACTAATAATCTCCTATTTAATAATAATATTTCTAAATAATTTTTTATTATAGATAATATATAACAAATTTATCTAAAATGCCAATTTTGTATCATTTAATTATTTAGAAAGATTTTCATTAAAATATAATATTTATTTAATGATAAAAATCAATTAAAAATAAATGTTTGAAATTTACCTAGCTAGATCAAAAAAGTATTCATTTTCAACAATACCTTTTTCATTATACATAAGATGAGATCCTTCAAAATCTAGTTTATAAGGTTTATTTGTCAATCTATTATTAGGGAATTCCTGACCAAACCAATTGCTTAATTCTCCAATTGAAGAAGGAAGCCTACCTTTTTCACAATAAAAAGAGTTTATAGCCAAAGCTATAGCACAAAATTCCATTTTAGCCAGAGTTTCTTCATTATTAACCTTCAATCTTCTATAATTTGGATAATAAAGTAATACCATATGTTTTATTATAAATGGTTCTGGTTTAAAAATAGTTTTTAATAAAAATGAAGTAGATTTAAAAGCTGATACATCATTTTGAAGATAAAGTTCATCTAACTTTTTGTTCATCTCATCCAATTGTTTTTTTATTTCATATAAAGGTTTATCAATAAATTTTTCTGGTTCTTTATATAAAAAATCCAATAATTCTTTATATTCTTGAGTTTCCTCTACATAAGCAAATATACCGTTTTCATATTTTTCAAAGAATATCTTCATATAATTATCAAAATATTCTTTTTCAAACTTTAAATTATCAGATAATTTAGGCTGTTTATCAACAAATTCAAGAATATCTTTAGCAACTAGCTTTGCAAGCTTTTGGCTATTTAATCTTGGTTTACTTGCCCAATTTAAAATTGAATCGCAAGCCAAACTGTTACTAATCAAGTAAATTACTCGTGCAGAAAAGAATCCACTAGAGGAATAATTATTTAATAAATCATTTGAAACATAGAAAATACTATGTATCAACAATAAAGATGTATCATAATCCCTTTTTTTATCATAATAACGACTTAGCAAGTTCCAATATCTTATACTATTTCTATAAGCTGAAGTATTTGGAGAATCAGGCATGTCTTTTCTTTCGTTATAAGAAAGTCTATCCTGATTTTTTGTTTCATTCATTTTTGCTTTTATAGCTGGAATAAATTGAGTTTTAAAATCATTAATATTTTCAGGAATAATAGTATTTAAGTTTTCATAAAGTTTTTCTTCCATAAAATGGTTGCCTAAATCTTTACCTCTTGGCACCAAAGTGTCTATTTTACTTATTTCTTCATATAGTTTTGGATTAGGCATAAATTTTTTTGCGTAACTTGGAAAATTTTCGTCATCATGTTTTGTATGTACTAAAAATTCTGGTAATACTGATTTAAGTTCCTCTGGTGTATGAAAAACAGCTTTTCTCGTTTTTTCAAAAAGATTATATGACTCATAACCTTTATAAACTATATAACCACTAAGGGCCCCAATTACAGCAAAGCTAAAAAACAATATGAAAAATACTTTAAAACAACTGCTTTTTTTCTTCTTTTTTGGTTTGTAAATAGAAGGCTGTTTAGCTGCAGGACGATGTTGGACATTACTTTTTGAAAAGGTTTTTGTTTTTGAAGAGCTTAATTCTTTTTTTATAACTTGATTATTGGCTTTATTATCTTTTTTATTTTCAGTTTTTTTAGGTTGTTCATTATTAACGGATTTTGTATCCTTTTTGCTTTCAGTATTATCTTTAACTTCTTTTTCTATTATAGCTTGAGATTTTGTATTATATTCTGAATCAGTTTTAACTTTTGATTCTAATTCTTTCTTAGTTTCAACATTATTTTTTATTTCAGGAATATTACTATTTTTTGAATTTATATTAGATGCAGTAATATTCGGTTCTGTATTTTTCTTTTCTTCTAAATTATTTCTATTATCATCATTCTTATTTGAATCTGAAATATTGCTTGTTTTATTATTAGTTTCTATATCATTCTTTGATTCATTTACAACTACAGATTCTATTTTTCCCTTAACTTCAGCATTATTACTACTTTTTTCATTAACATTTAATTCGATATTATTCTTAGCTAAAGAATCATCATTCGTTTCTTTTTTTGGTTCAACTTTATTTTTTGAATCTGTATTTTCTTTTTTGTCACCGAAAAGACTAGACAATTCGTCTAAGTCAGGTAAGTTAAAATTTTCAGATTTATTATCCATTAATAACTCGGTGGTATTTATAAAAACCTCGGAATAATATCCCGAGGTTTTTATTTATAATTATTTCTTAATTAGAAATATGTGTGCAACTCCAACTTCTGGATTAAGTTCAACGTAGTTACGTTCACCATTCCACCAGTAGCGGTTATCTGTCAGCAGATCATGGACTTGATAGCTTTGGTCTGGAGCTATTCCAAACTTTTCTATAGGAACATAAACTGTAGAAACTTGAGTTTGGAAAGGATCAAGATTTACAACTACCATAATATGGTTATCGCCCATTGATTTTCCATAGAACAAAATCTTGTCATTATCTGCACGATAAAATTCAAGATTATCATATTCCTGAAGAGCTGGATTTTCCTTGCGGATTCTGTTTAACTTGGCAATCATTTCAACTATATTACCAGGGGCATTCCAATCTCTGAAGCGAATTTCATATTTATCGCTGTTAAGATATTCTTCTCTGCCAGGAATAGGAATTCCTTCGCAAAGTTCAAATCCCTGGAACATTCCATAAAGAGTAGAAAGAGTTGTAGCTAAGACAGCTCTTATCTGATACCCTGCCCTACCGCCGGTCTGCAAGAAATATGGGAAAATATCTGGAGTATTTGTAAACAGATTTGCTCTGTAGAAATCTGATTCAGGTGGAGTTGTAAGTTCTTTGAAGTAATCTGTAATTTCCTGTTTTTCAGTTCTCCAGGTGAAATAGCTGTAAGACATGGTGAAACCAAGCTTAGCCAAAGACTTCATAAGTTTTGGTCTAGTGAATGCCTCAGCCAAGAATATTACATCAGGATACTTCTTCTGAGTTTCAGCTATAACCCACTGCCAGAAACGGAATGGCTTAGTATGCGGGTTATCAATACGGAAAATTCTAACGCCTTTTTCCGCCCAGAATAAGAACAATCGAAGCATTTCATCCCAGATTTCTTTGTATTTTTCACATTCAAAGTTCAATGGGTAAATATCTTCATATTTTTTGGGTGGATTTTCAGCAAATTTTATTGTACCGTCTGGTCTTTTGCTGAACCAATCAGGATGCTGTTTTAAGTATGGATGGTCAGGAGAGCAGTTAATAGCAAAATCCATAGCTAGTTCGATTCCGTAACCAGCAGCAGCTTTAACCAGTTCTTCAAAATCTTCCATTGTACCTAGTTCTGGGTTAACAGCATCATGACCGCCATGTTCATTACCTACAGAATAAGGACAACCAGGATCTGTTTCTGAACATACTAAGGAATTGTTTGGACCTTTACGTTTTGTATGACCAACTGGGTGAATCGGAGTAAAATACAAAACATCAAAGCCCATTCCAGCTATATGTGGAAGTCTTTTTATAACATCTTTGAAAGTGCCATGTTTACCTGGTTCAAAAGCACAGTTACGAGGGAAACATTCATACCAGGCGGCAAATCTTGCTTTAACTCTATCTACTCTGACTCTGTACAATGGGCTTTCAACTCTTGTGGCAGGGTCTGGGTTTGCACTAAGTATTGCTTCAAGTTTTGGGTCACTCAAAATCTGCCATAATGCAGCATCTGTCAGCTGTTTTTCAGCTTGAGATAGAGCTTTTTTCAGGAATTCTTTATCAGAATCCTTAAGCCAGCCTTTAAACTTACCAGCTAATTCTATACCTTCAAGTATGTCTGAATGGTAATCTACACCAGCATCGACTTTTTTGCGGGTATCAAATACCCAAGTTGCGTAGTCATCACAATAAGAAGCTAAGCAGTATTCATAGAAACCAATCTGTTCAACTTCAAATTCAGCTTCCCAAAAATCCAAACCTGGGTTCGTACATTCCATACGAACATAGTTCCACTTCTGACGGCCTGCAACGCGATATTCAACCCAGGCACAAATCTTCTGGTGACCATCGCGGAAAATATCGGCTGTAATATGAACTTTATCGCCTGGTTCTCGCTTTATTGGGTAAAGCCCGTTATCAACCAATGGCTGAACATTTTCAATAAAGGTTCTTTGTCGATTCTTATTCATGCCTTTATCAACCCTTCTTAAGAGACTTGTAAAGTTCTACAGTCTGCTTGGCTATTGATGTCCAGCTGAATACATCTTCAACACGCTTTCTGCCTGCTACTGACATCTTTTTGCAGAGTTCAGGATTAGCCCACAAAGTGTTGATTCCATCAGCCAAATCTCTAGAGAATTTATCTGGATTAATAGGTTCAAATGGAGTGTGATCCATCTGTTCAAGTTTTACAAGTTTGCCAGTAACGCCGTCTACAACTACTTCTGGAATACCGCCAACAGCACTGGCAACAACCGGAGTTCCGCAAGCCATAGCTTCTAAGTTGATAATTCCGAATGGTTCATAAATTGATGGACAGCAGAATAAACCAGCATGAGAATAGAGTTCTATCTTAGCCTGATTTGATACCATTTCGCTAATCCAGTAAACATTAGAGCGGCCTTTAGAAGCTTCCTTAAAAGCATTTTCCATTTCTACTTTGATTTCTGGAGTATCAGGAGCACCAGCACAGAGAACTACTGGAATATCAGGATTGATGTATTTAATAGCATTTACAAGATGGATAATACCCTTTTGGCGGGTAATACGGCCAACAAAAAGAACATAAGGCTTTTTGGGGTCGAAACCGAATCTAGTAATGTTTTCTACAGAATCAGTTTTCTTGTATTCATCAGTATCAATGCCGTTGTAAACAACTTTAAGACGTTCTGGTTTAACATTGAATAGTTTTTCAACGTCAGCTTTTGTGCCATTGCTGACGGCAATAACAGCGTCAGCCATTTCTATAGCCATTTTTTCAACCCAACAGCTGAAATCATAGCCACCGCCAAGCTGTTCACGTTTCCAAGGTCTTAAAGGTTCAAGAGAATGGGTTGTAATTACTAAGGGAATACCATAATTAAGTTTCGCCCAAATACCAGCCATATGAGTATACCAAGTATGACAGTGTACAACGTCAGCATCGATATTTTTACCAACCATCTGCAAATCTCTATCTAAAGTTTTAAATATAGACTGCAAACCAGATGGAACTGTTTCGTATCCGTCTCTGGGTTCAAAGCCAGTAGCAGTAATTTTTGCACCTTTTTCTGGTCTTTGATCACCATAGCAGCGAACTTCTACATCTGCTAATTTTGCAACTTCACGAGAAAGATATTCAATGTGTACACCAGCACCACCATAAATGTGAGGTGGGTATTCGTTAGTAAAGTAAAGGACCTTCATTCTCTTCTCCTTGATTTATATGTTTCTTGTCATTATAGCATGAATTAGCTCTAATACAATAATTTTTTATTAATTATCCGATTCTCTCACCCGCATCATTCACCACCAATCAATAACCACTAACTTACAGTTCTATTTTTATACTTTATTCCAGTTTCGATTTTTCTATTAATATAGTAAAATATATAATAATAATAATGAAAAACAGGGGGAAGATATGGGCTATAGAGGCGCTAGTTATAGAGGTAATAATAATGATCCTATGGTTTTTCTTATAATACTTGGTGCTCTTCTTATCGGATCAATTGGAGCATGGATATTCCATTATTTTAGAAAGAAAAAAATAAAAGATTACTGTGCAAGAAATAGACTTACTTATTCTGATAGTCCTGTTGCAATGTCAGGTTATTCTGAAGCTTTTGATATATTGAATCAAGGAGATAGAAATTATTTTTCTGCAGGAATGTATGGAAAAAGAGGCGATATAGAGTTTAATATAGTTGACTTTACTGTTGTAAAAACTCGTTACACATCAAACGGAAGAAGAAACTCAAAAACAAATTATTATACTCTTTGCCAATTATATAGAAAAGGAAATCAATATCCCTGTTTCTTTATAAGAGATGAAAATTTTCTTTTAGATTCTTTTGTTTCTATGCTAGGGGGACAAGATATTGACTTTGCAGAAGATAAAACTTTTTCTGACAAATTCGTTTTACAAGGATTCAATGAACCTGATGTAAGGCGATTTTTTAACAACAAAGTCCGTAGGGCCTTCGTAAGACATCATCAAAAAGGCTATCGTTATGAAAGTAAAGGGAAATGTCTATTAGTATATAAGAATGGCTTTGAAACTCTTAATGGTCGCATCAATATGCTTAACACTGCATTAAAAATTTTTAATGAAATATCTACAGTAAAATTTGAAGATTCTATGGATGATATTCCTAGAAATCCAAAGTATTATGACTAATTCTTTTTAATACTCAATAGCATTTTACTGAATTTAGTTGATTAGGAATAAAAGCAATAGTAAAATACAGCTTAATTAAACACACATTTGGACAAAATAAAATGGCAAAAATATACACATCAGCAGATCAAATAATAGGTAATACCCCTCTTTTAGAACTCACCAATTTTGAAAAGAAATATAATTTAAAAGCAAAGATTTTTGCAAAACTAGAATATTTTAATCCTGCAGGTTCAATTAAAGATAGAGTAGCAAAAGCAATAATTGAAGATGCAGAACAAAATGGACGTTTAAAGCCTGATTCCACTATTATAGAGCCTACTTCTGGAAACACTGGAATTGGATTAGCTGCTGTTGCTACTACAAAAGGTTACAAAGCAATAATAGTTATGCCTGATAGTATGCCTTTAGAAAGAAGAAAAATCATTTCTGCTTATGGAGCTAAAATTGTTCTTACTCCTGGCAAAGATGGTATGAAAGGAGCTATAGAAGAAGCAGAAAAGTTATCCAAGACCATTCCAAATTCTATAATAGCAGGGCAATTTACAAATCAGGCTAATGTTAAAGCTCATTATGATACTACTGGCCCAGAAATATGGAATGATACTGATGGAAAAGTAGATATTTTCATTTCTGCTGTTGGCACAGGTGGTACCATAACTGGTGTTGGGCAATATTTAAAGATGAAGAATCCCAATATAATAATAGTTGCAGTAGAACCAGCTTCTTCAGCTTTTTTAGCGACAGGCAAAAAGGGTTCTCATTTAATTCAAGGGATTGGAGCAGGATTTAAGCCAGATGTCTTAGATACAACTATTTTCAAAGAAATAGCCACTGTTTCTGATGAAGAAGCTTACGAAATGACCTCAAGCATTGCAAAAACGGAAGGCATACTAGTGGGAATTTCATCTGGAGCTGCTTGCGCTACGGCAATTGAACTAGCTACCTACGAAAAAAATAGTGGTAAAAATATCGTGGTTATATTCCCAGACACTGGCAATAGATATCTTTCTACAACAGGTCTTTTTGAAGTATGAGTAAAAAAAGACATAAGATTAAAGACCAAAATTGGAGGCAATAGGTAGAAGATATAAGACCAAAATTGGAGATATAAGATTTCTTATTTCTTACTTTTTACATCTTAGTTCTTAAATCTTAAATCTTCAATCTTCTATCTTATATCTTATATCTATCTTAATACAGTCACAGCATAGAGGCACAACAATGCATACAGAAGTTAATGGAATAAATATAAACTACGAAAAATTTGGTCATAATGATAAAAGTATAGTATTACTACATGGAAATGGTGAAGATCACACTATTTTTAATGAACTTTCTGAACTATTATCTAATGATTTCACAGTATATGCTCTAGATAGTAGAGGGCATGGTCTAAGTGATCAAGTTGACCATTTTACATATGACGAAATGGCAGAAGACGTTGTTTCTTTTATAAAAAAGAAGAAGATTAAACACCCAATTTTGTATGGTTTCAGTGATGGTGGAATATTAGGTCTCTTGATAGCTATTAGACACCCAGGGCTTATTTCGAAACTTATAACTAGTGGAGCTAATCTAAAACCTACAGGTCTTAAAAACTGGTTTTTAAGACAATGTGAACTTGATTATGCAGAAAATGGTTCTCCCTTAATAGAACTCATGCTGAACAACCCTAATATTACTCATGAAGAATTGCATAAAATCAATATACCAACATTAATTCTTGCAGGAGAAGACGATTTGGTAAAAGAAGCACATACTTTATCTATACATAGAAATATAGCCAACAGCCAATTGCAAATTATTGAAGGCGAAGGACACGATACATACATAATTCATAACAGAAAAATATATGATATTATAGCCCCTTTTATTCTTTAATAAACTCTTAAAAAACGATTATTATTCAGCAACATATTTTTTTAAAAAGTCATCTAATGATTTTTGAGCTATTTTTATATTATTAAATAAAGTTCCAAATCCATATTTTCGAAAAGACATATAGTTCAATAATTTATTATTAGAATATTGTCTGTCAAAAGCAGCTAATTCCATTTTAGACATTTCTTTTGATAAATCAGTCGCAAGAAGTTTTTCATAAAATTCTTTAAATTCTTTTAAATCAGACTCAAAGGTTGGAGAATTTTTATAATTTTCAGCTTTTTCTAATGCTACGGTATTAGGATTAGGTTTTATTTCTACTTCTTTCCCTTTACAGTTACAATTAACACTATATTTGCACCAAATATAAGAATAATTAAAACCCTTCTTTTTATTTTCATAGAAATCTTTTTTAACATCTAAAGTTCTATATCCTTTTTCAGGGCAAACATAATCATTATCAAAAAAAATCAAGAAAGTTCCAGCCATATATTTAATAATTTCAGGATAATACATTTCATCAAGAATTGAGGTTATTTTATCTTGATTTGCAACAAAGTAATGAAATATCTCTGTATCTAAGTTAGCTTTAAGAGTTTTATTATCATATTTTGCTAATCCATTTGAATATAAATGCAAAAGAACACTAAAAATTTCAATTCTTTTTTGTATTGAACGTAAA
The DNA here is from genome assembly GCA_905236675.1 of Candidatus Rifleibacteriota bacterium. Classification (GTDB taxonomy): domain Bacteria; phylum Muiribacteriota; class Ozemobacteria; order Ozemobacterales; family Ozemobacteraceae; genus RUG334. Next base: position 113,736 of record CAJOND010000012.1, read on the forward strand.
CCTTCTAAACATTTTTTATTTTTCTCTGTTCTATAATTACTTCTATTCTTATAATAACCAAAAATTCTAGCTAAACTATTTATATCTTTTGAAAATCTTTCATAATTTTGCATCTGATAATTATAATGAACTTTTTTTACATCATTTAAATCAAATATATTCTTAGGAAATTTTTTCAATATTTCTATAAATTCTTTTTTAAATTCGCTTGAAGCCCCGTTTTCAAAATAATTAGACAAGCTTCTAATTACTCCAGTAAAAGGATTAGAATAAGCAACTCGTACTGTGATACTATTATCTTTTGCAATATTCTTTGTTATTAAAATAATAGATTTCCATATTACAGAAGCATACTCAGTTTTACCTTTAGATATGCAATACCATGCTATATTGTTTGCTTTAAATAGTTTTTGAGAAAAAAAAGGAATATCAGGAGATAATCCGGTTTCATCTCCATCATATTTGGGCATAATATAAAAAAAACATTTTTCAGTATTATTCCCTTTTTCTAATAAGTTTATTATTTTTTTAAAATAATCAGATTCTATATTTAAAGTTTCTACATTTGTATCTAAATTATCAATGCTATAAATCATCTTGCTAGTATTAGGTAATAGCTTAACTGCTTCCAAATACCAATATGCAGCATTATCTTCTGAATAAGGTGATGCATAACAATTAGGAATAAGTAAAATAATAAACAGAAAAGCAAATAATATGTTATTAAAATAATTAGATTTAAAAATCACTTTAATTCTAATCCTATAATTTTTCCATAATTACTACGAGTGTGACCATAAGAAACAATGGCCTGATCATCATTAGAACCAAAGACTTTACAATCTACAACAGATGCTTTTTTATAATTGTTATCATTGATTCCTGCTATTCCACCTCTAGCAGATACAGAACTTAGAGCAGAAAACAAGTTAAAAGAACGTAAGGCAGTAAAACTACTCTGACCATTTCCAGAAAGTGAATAATAGTTGCATTTATTCAAAACACCGGCATTTCTTCCTGCAATTCCACCAACAGCCAAAAAGCCATCACTCAACATTTGAATAGAAGAAAGAGAAGCAGAATTATAAATTGTACCGCTATTGTCTCCGACTATTCCACCGATTAAAGCACTAGGAACATCATTACATTTTATTATTGCACCGCTAGTATTTGTAGTTGATTGAGCAATACAATTAGTAATGTCACCAACGTTAAATCCAACTATTCCACCTATAGCAATTCTTTCTGAACTGAAACCACTTATTATTCCAGCAGAATTACATTTGCTGATTTTTGTAAAAACACGTTTCGTTTCATTATAATCAGGTTTTAAATGCATTGGAACAACAGCATGACAATCACAAACATAGGTTGAATCTTCGTTAAAACCAGCAATACCACCAACCCAGGCTGGAGCTATGGCAGAATTTCCAGAAAGTGTTGCTGTTTCAGAAAAAGTAGATTTTTTTATTTTAGAACCTGTTCGGTTTTCACCAACAATGCCACCGACTGCACAAACAGCATCTATATCTCCATTAGAACGACCATTTAGCTTTCCTTCAAAAGAACAATTTTTTATAACTGAATTAAAAGCTGAATAACCTATAATTCCACCAGCATAAAGACATTTTTCAGAAACCAGTTCCAGGTTTGAATCTGTAGAAACACTGCAGTTACTGACAGTTGTATTATTTGCACAACCAATTATACCACCTGAACAAACTCTTCCTTTAAGATTAAGTGAAGCATAAACATCTACATTAAGATTTCTTATATCAGCCCCTGAAGTAAATCCCCATACACCGACAAGTTTAATATCCCCATCGCTTGAAGAAAGACTGTCTATAGTGATTCTGTGACCTTCCCCGTCATAAAAGCCTGTAAAAGGTTGAGAGAAATCTCCGATAGGAGTAAATTCATAATCTTTTATTTCAATATCACTAGTTTGAATGAAAAAAGCATTAGGAAATAATCTGACATTTTTTAACTGTTCTGCATTTTCAACCCAATAAGGGGAATCTATAGTTCCTTTCCCTGCACCAAAAAATTGGTTATTATCAGCTGCCTTAATATTTGCACCCAATAAAAGAACAAAACTAGCAGCCATACAGAGAATTTTACAAGACTTTTTCATATTATCCCCCTAAGAATTGATTAGATTAGAATATTATAACTTAGTTGTTAAAACTAGACAATTATTTATTAATGAATGTGATAAATCAATATTAATTATTGAAAATACAAACTCTTGTATTTATATCAATTTCTTTTAAAATATTGATCATGGCATCTTCATCTACAGCAACACAACCGGCTGTAAAGGGATTTTTCCCTTTGCAATGCATAAATATAGCAGAACCTTTTGGATAGACTCCTTCTTTATTATAGTCAATGAAAAAAGCATAATTATATTGGGGCACATATTTTATAATGTGTTCTCCCTTACATTTATGATTTACAGACTTTGCATCAATTAATTTATTGTAATACTGGCAATCTTCATCACAACAATAATGATTTTCATTAATATCAATATATTGAATTGATGTTCCTGGATTTGGCTTTATACCAAAAGCAACGATAATACCAAAGTCACCTGCAGGAGATTTTTTATCTCCTTCTTTTTCTTTTCCTAAGCCATTCTTTCCAATAAAAGCATCTGTAGTAAATATTTTTTGAAAAGAATTATTATCATCTTTCTTGAATACTTCCAAATTTGCTTTAGAAGTATTATCAATACATTTAACAAATACAAGAGATTTAACTTCATTATTGCTGGAATACTTAGATAATTTAGTCTGCCAGATCTGGTTTTCTTTTTTTTCATCAGCTTTGGCAATATCAGTTAGCAATAGATTTGAAAACAGAATAACAAATGTTAAATATAATAATTTATACACTATTTAAACTCCTTAAATACTGCAGCCAATCATTGATTGCTTTTATTACCTAAAAATAGTTACATTTAAAGCAGTATCATCATCATAACCATAAACTTCTTTAAAAACTTTATAAGCTATTTCACTAGCGATAGCTTTATCATCTATTTTTTTATTGAAGCTTTCAAATTTTTCTTCTTCACAACCACAATCACAGTGTTCTTCGTGATCATGATCATGTTCTTCGCCACAACAGCAATCGTCAGAAACACTAACTTCTACTTTGCTTATTCCATAATCAGCCATAAGCTTTTCAGCTTTTGCAAGTTCATCAGGTTGTAATGCAACAACAGGCAAATCAATTTGTAAACCATATCCTTCGTCATATGTAAATTGCATAAACTTTTCTTTTTTAGGTTCTTCTAAAACAGTAAACCATCCATCACCATGATTTGTTGTTAATATTTCAATAGCAGTTTTAATTCGTTCTTTCATATTAATTCCTCCAATTTTTGCTTTTATTTTAAAACATAAAAGGGCAAAAAACAATTATTTATGTTACTAATGTTGTGTTTAACGGTTCTTTACAATTGCTGATAAATATATTACAATTTTTTGCATTAACCAACTTAAGGAGTAACAAATGAATTTCAAAAAATCTGCTCTTATTCTGTCATTCGCTGCTGCAATGACTTTGTTAAATACAACTGCATTTGCTGTAGATATGTCTAGATCAGAAGTTATAAAAACTACAGGCAAGGTATCTGTAAAGAAGACTACCAGCCCCGAGTTCAAAAAACTCAATTCCAATTTAAAATTAGCTGGTTCTTTAAAGAATCTAGATGGCGGCGATAAGGTAAGAACTTATAATAATAGTACTGCAGATTTAATTTTAAAAGATACTTGCCAGCTTACAGTAACAGAACAAAGTATATTTGAAATTCCACAAATACTAACAAAACAAGATCTTAAAACTCTTGTAGCTCAACAAGGTTCCGTTTTATTTAATGTTCAAAAAGGAAGTAATTTCCAGGTTCAAACTGCAGATGTAATCTGCGGAGTTAAAGGCACTACGTTTAGTGTGTCTATATTTGACAGTTTGGATTCTATAATAGAAACACCTGGATTACAGATTGGTTACGGTAAAAATGGCGGGACAGTTGTAGATGTTTATGAAGGTGAAGTAGAAGTTTTAGATAGGAAAACAAATACTAAGGTTTCATTGAAAAAAAATGAAAGATATTCCACAAGCGACAAGATAATGGATGGAATAAACAAAGGGAAACAATTATTTAATAAATTTGGTGGTACTACTTCTAATGAATTTAATAAAGGTTTATATGAAGGAAACTTCTGGAATAGTGTAGGTAAGGAATTAAAAGCAAAAAAATATCATGCCGATTTTGAAAAATATCAAATTTTAGATTCAGAAAAGTCTTTTTCTAATAGAATGTATGGAGAATCATATCTTGGGAAGGGAACTTTTGTTGCATGCAAAGCTACTAGTGATTACGGGAACCTTATAGTTGAACCTAGCAATTCTGGAATTGTAGTCCTTCAAGGGACAGGTCTTTTGAAAATAGATACATTTGATGATAAATTAAATATAAAAAATGAGCTATTGGCAAATCTTTATGAAAATGGAAATGAAATAATTACTGCCATAAGAAATAATAGTCAAAATCTTTGTTGGCGTGAACCAGGAACTTTAAATATTCAAAAAGTTCCTAATGGTGATGTCGCTTATGTTTATAACGTGAGTACATGTAAAGGTTATTGGGCTAGTGCAGCTAACGGAAGTATCCCTGCTGAATTGTCTAATTACAAATTTAGTTCTATTGCTGCTATGGAACGAGAAAAAAAGAATTTAGAAAAACAAAATAGAGAAAAACAAATTAATGCTGGTGAAAGAATAGGTGATAAAGTTATTAAAGATAATAAAAAGAAAGAAGCATATAATGAAGTAAAAGATGCTATCAAAAATCCTAAAAATATATTTAAAAAAGGGAAAAAGTGGTTCTAATCTAAAAACTAATGCAGATATTAAAAAATAGTAAAAGCTTAACTTCTTTCAGAAAGGCACTTACTGTGCCTTTCATTATTTGTATTCTAACATTTATTCCAAACGTTAAGGATACTTTTGAATGGTTTGAATTAAAATATTTAGATTTACTTTTTACTTGGTATCCTGAAATTTGCTTTGTTACAGGGCAAAAGAAACCAATAGAATCTCCGACTATTATAATAAAAAAAGATCAGTCTTTTGAATCTAAATATTCTAGAAGTGCAACTAGAAAAGATTTTGCTGATTTGCTAGAAAATCTTAGAAAACAGGGTGTGAAAGTTGCAGCCCTTGACTATATATATAGTGAAGCAAAAGATGGCGATGAAGAATTTATTAAACAGCTGGATTTATTCCCCTACCCTATATTAGCTCATAATTATGTAGGCCGTGGGCAACAGAATTTCAGTTTTGTTGATTTAGTTGACACAAAAGCTGATAGAGCTACTGGAATGGTTAACCTTTATAGACCTATTTCTGAAAAAGCTTTTGCAAGAGGTTTAATTAATATTCCTTCTGATTTAGATACGGTAATAAGATATGCTCCACTAGCTTTTCATTTAGACGAATCAGAACGTTTCTGGCCATCTTTAGGCTTTTCAACCTGGATAGTTTCTTCATTAGCAGATAAAGAAGATGATTTGAATAAGATTGACATATCAAAATGCAATACATTATTAGAGGCACTAGAAGCTTTAAAAAGAAAAGCTCCTTATCAGATGCATACTGTTGGTCACGAAGGGCTTGACAAGGCTATAATAGATTTAGAAAATAACTTCTTATATAAGTATATTGTTAGACGCAACCCTAAATTAAAGGTTGATAGCCTAAGAGTTTTAAGAGAAACATATAATAAACTTTCAAATCAAATTACCTGGGTAAAATTGCCACAAAAGCCGTTGCCAATCATTGGAAGCTATGAAATACCATGTATAAGATTACCATATCAGAAATTGGCGCCTCCTTTAAAGGGAGACGGCATAGAAAATATTTCTATGATTCAATTCTTGACTAAAAAAGATGAAGAAAACTCTGCTCAATTATTATTTGCCAGAAATCAACTGATTATTTCTTCTGATGACCCTTTTCAAAAAGTTAATCCTACTACACCAATCCAAAATTCAGGTCATAATAGTATTTATGGTGAAATTTTTTCTGTGTCTGGTGAACCTGTTAAAAATGCCATAATATGGGCTGTTATGCCTAATACAGGTTATTGGGAAAAAACAGAAGTAAATGATAAAGGTGAATATAAAATAGAAAACCTTCCTGAAGGTAATTATGATATTATAATATTTGTAAATACTCCGAATGGTTGTGATAGAGCAACATTAAGTGTTGAAGTAAATCAAAAAGAAAAAATGCTTCCACCTTTAATGTTTGCTAATAATACAAATTCTGTAGAAATACCATGTGAAATTATTCCTAATAATAATGACACTGTTTTTTGGGTATATGGGGATATTATTCCCATGCTCCACAGTGATAAAGACGGCAATACTTTTGTAAAAAAACTTCCAAAAGGTTTTTATTTAAGTTCTTTAGATGATAATCAAGATAGTGAAGAAAATAGTAGTGATGAATACGATTATAATGAAAATGACGAAAATTTTCATGAAGATATAATCACTATAGACGATAACGGTAAACTATTACGAAATGATAAAATATTTAGTAATTCAGTAGCAGCAGTATTACCAGTAGAAAATAATTGGAAAACTGAATTTTATAGAAAAATTACTTTAAAAAAGGATAAAGATTATTCAATAGATGATTTACCTCCAACTTTAGATGCCGTTATAAACCTTACTACTAAATTTAGTTTAAGAACTACAAAAAATAATCAAGAATTAATAATAAAACCAGGAACACAAAAAGTATTAACTCAGTTACCAAGACCTTTTCAAGATTTTAAGCCCAATATTAATTTACAAATTGGATTCCAAGATAAAGGAGAACATGAAAATAAAGTAGTTCTTTTGTCAGAATGGGGTAAATCTTTTGAAATTAATAATAAAACGGCTATGGATATACCTACAAATGACAGATACATTCTGCTAACTCAATCAGGAAATTCAAAAGGTTTATTTAAAGAAGCAAGAATAAATAAGAAAACAGTTTTTCTTGGTACCGCACTACCTACCGAACAAGATTTTATTGTATCTCCAATTAATTTCCTAGATAAAAAATTTATTAGAATAGCAGGAGTCCATGTCCATGCAAATCTTTTTACTGCTTTAACTAAAGAAAGATTCTTTTATGCTCCGCCTTTCCACATGGATAGGTCACCTAATTCCTGGCCTTTCCTACAATTTCTTTTAATCTTACCAATCTTAATAATATTAAATTTGATATTAAAAGACGCAAAAACTACTAAAGCTACTTTAGTAATTGTATTTATTATTATTACTATTTGTTTAACCTCCATTATCCTTTTCCCAAATCTAATAATTATACCAGTAGTTTACCCAAGCATATTAATTGTTAGTTTTGGTATTTCAAGAGGATTCATAGAATGGATAAATTCAAGACGTCTTGCTACTCAAACTCAAAACGCATTCAGTCGTTTCATTTCAGCCGATATTGTTTCGCAGATAATTGCTAATCCCAACGCAATAAAACCAGGTGGTGAAAAGAAAGAACTAACAGTAATGTTTACTGATATTGCTGGTTTTACTTCGATTTCAGAAAAGTTAGATGCAGATGCATTAACAGAGCTTATGAACTCTTATCTTGATGAAATGACCAAAATACTATTTAAAAATGGTGGTACATTAGATAAATATATTGGTGATGCTATTATGGGCTTTTGGAATCATCCTACAACCATGGAAAATCATGCTACAAGAGCAGTTACTTGTGCAATAGAAATGCAAAAGAAATTGAAAGAAATGAGAGAAAACTGGATAGCTCAAGGATTACCCAAAGTTGAAATGAGAGCAGGTATTAATACAGGAACCTGCATGGTTGGTTTTATAGGTAGTAAAATACAAATGAATTTTACTTGTTTAGGAGATAACGTCAATCTTGCTTCCAGATTAGAAGGCGCCAATAAAGCATATGGAACTTTTATAATGATTAGTGAATCTGTAAAAAATCAACTTAATCCATATCTATTTAGCACAAGATTTTTAGACTTTCTTGCTGTTAAAGGGAAAAACGAACCAGTTCTAGTATATGAAGTAAGAGGCTGGTTAAATGAAGAAACTCCAATTTGGAAAGAAAAAGCAGGGAAAATATATCAAGAAGGAATAAATAAGTATCTTGCAAGAGATTGGGATAATGCTATATCATTATTTGAGGAAGTATTAAAACTAGTTCCTGATGATTCACCTTCAAAAGTTTACATCGAAAGATGCCAGCATTTCAAGCAATCACCGCCTGAAGAAAACTGGGATGGGCGTTTTGTTTTAAAAACCAAATAACAAGATATTTTATTTAGAAATTGTTACTACATCTAATAAAAAGTGTTAAAATGAAATATATATCTATTTTTTTATGTGTTGTAAAAGAACAATATCTATTTTAAGGAGTTTTTATGGATACTAAACTATTAAAAGAAGCTGCTCAGATTATAAAGAATTCCAAACATCTTATTGCTTTTACAGGAGCTGGAATTTCTGTAGAAAGTGGAATACCTCCATTTAGGGGTCCAGAAGGACTTTGGAATACTATAGATCCAACATTCATTGAAATCAGCTACTTTCAAACCCATTATGAAGATTCCTGGAAAGATATTAAGAAGATATTTTATGATTTCTTTGGTCGTGCGAAACCAAATCCAGCTCATTTAGCCCTTGCAGAATTAGAAAAAATGGGCCTTTTAAAAGCTATCATAACTCAAAATATAGATAACCTTCATCAAGATGCTGGTAGTAAAATAGTATATGAGTTTCATGGAACAGCAAGTACATTGCTTTGTCTGCGCTGTGGTGAAAAATATTCAGCCCAGAATTTCTCATTTGAAGAAATGCCACCTAAGTGTCCTAAATGTGGTGGAAAAATTAAACCAGATTTTGTTTTTTATGGAGAAGGAATTCCAGAAAAAGCTTACAGAATGTCTATGCAAGAGGCTACAGAATCAGACGTTGTAATAGTTGTAGGTACAACAGGTGAAGTCATGCCAGCTTGTATAATTCCACAAATAGCACGTCAAAATGGAGCAAAAGTTATAGAAATTAACATTAGCCACAGTGCACTAACATATGGAACAACTACTCATTTCTTAAAAGGAAAAGCTGGCGAAGTAATGAGTGAACTCATGAAAGAAGGTAAAAGCTTTATAATTTAAGTAAAAAAAAAGCTCTCATATATTTTATATGAGAGCTTTTTTTGTTTATTTATCCAATTCCACCAACATCATTGGCTTCTTCTGAATTATCAGAACCTGGAGTTTCATTCTTTGGCTGAGAATCATGTTCTTCACGAGTTTTTATATCTTTAATAGGAGAAGCAGGATTATCAATTTGTGCAGGAACAGGATCTCCAGCCATATATTTACCATTTTGAAGTTCAAAATTGTAATAACCTTGAACAGGACCATTAGGAGTATAAATCTTACCTAAGCACCTGATTTTGGAATTGTTTTCAAAGACCATATTTTCGCCATTTATGACAGGAATATCGCTAACCATAAAATCACGATCTAAATCTTTGAAACCAATATATCCAAAATGTACGGCATTGAATGTTTTCTTTTCTGTATTATACTTAAAGATGTACATTGCACTTTGAACATCTCCAATAGTACAAGCAGTTATTATTTCAGGAATTTTATCACCATCTAGATCTGTTACTTCAAAACTAGATACTTTATTATTTAATTTAAAATTCCATTCTTGTATACCAAGAGGGATTGATGCCCAAACTTGCTTTGCATCTTTATCGATAACCTTAATACTCAAGCAATTACTGTCTATAGTTCGTATTACTTTATAAGTAACATTATTTATTACTATTGGTTTTTCAACAGTAGTATTTGCTGTTTCTGCGTAACCAGCTGTAGATAATGCTATAGCTAATGCACTAACTAATACAGAAAGTCTTCTCATTTATATTTATTCCCCTTATAATTGCATTAAATATCCCATTCATCAAGATTATACTGATCAATAAGAGATATAAGTGTATCAGAATAAGTTGGGCTTGTTGCATAACCAGCTTGATGTATACCGCGTGCAAATTCATGAGCTGCTTCACGGTCATGATTAGAAGACTGATATTTATCCCAAGCACTCTTATAACGACCATTTGAAACTAGATTTGCATGGTCATCAATAGATTCTTGCCAAGTATTGTATTTTCTGAAACCATCTTTAATTGTTACATAGGTTCCATCATAACATTCCTGAGTTGAAACTACAGTAGTACCAGCAGGACCAGTTCCTTTGATACCAAACAAGTTTTTAGCATCACCGATTGTGCTTCCGCCCCAACCAGTTTCAAGAATAGCCTGAGCAAGAGTAACAGAAGCAGGAACACCAGTTTCTTTCATACTTGCCTGAGCAACAGGTCCAAACAAAGCAATGAATTTATCTTGTGGGAGTTTACCACCAGGATAATTAGCTAAATCGCCAGATTCTTCTGTTGTAGGAACTTTTCCTTCAGCACCATCTTTTGACTTCTGAGTTCCTTCTTCTTTAGACAAATAACCACCCTTTTTGGTATTGCCAGGATAATAAGGAGCCTTTTTAGAAGCTTCAGCACCAGGGATAGAAACATAATTCTTATGCATATAGCCTTCTACGCCATCAACAGTAACTTTATAAAATTCACCGTCAACACCTGTTACTGTAATCTTTTTGCCAGTACTGAATTTATCCATTACTGGACCCCAAGGCCATTGTCTAAGTCTAAGATTATCACCCTGTACAGTACCTTCAACAGGGAAATCTCCATCTGATTCAGCTTCTTCTTGTTTACCATTATCGGTAACAACTTTGGCTGAAGCAGTTTCATCGTCTTCTGAACCAGTTTCTTCTTCAGTTACCTGAGTATTTTCAAAAGGACTAGAACCTTTTCCTTCGGTACCTTCTTCACCTAAAATAGCTTTTTCAGAATTATAGCCTTCTTCTGATACTCCGCCGCTAATGCCGTTTTCAGCAACAACGCCATCTGCGAAAGAACAAGGAACAATTAAAATACTCATTAATAATAATGAAAATAGATATTTCCGCATAGCCTTCTCCTAATTTCTATTCTTAATTATGATACCATGTTTTTACAAAAAAGTTTAAAAAAATTTATATTTTTTATGCACAAATAAAATGAAATCCTAAAAAAAAAAAGAACAGCACAATGTTTATTGGGCTGTTCTTTTTTTTAAATTATTTTGTTTCGTAAATACAACAATTGTATGTACTTGATCTATAAAGTTCATTATAAGAAGAAGGAACAGAATATGGGCCATAAGGCTTATACATACCGTTACATTCACAAATCTTAGTATTTCTATATTTTAATGCTAGATAAACAGATTTTAGAACGTCAGAACTTGCTTCATTATACCCTTTATTGATATTAGCTTGAGAATAGTAGTTAGCATCACCACTTCTACCAGGGTCCCAACCCTGCATCTGAGAAATTGTTACAGGATTATTAATCATTGCACTTGCCCAACCGTAATGCAAATAAGTATCATTAAAATAGCCTTCTCTTTGAGTAGTTCCAACTAGTATTTTAACATAATCTGCTGAAATACCAATGGAAGCAGCTAGTTTAGTAATTTCGTCTCTAGTAGGTGTTGCCATTGAAGCCATCTGTTTCTTGAATTCTTCTGCAGATATGCCACCAGTTGTTGAAGTAACAGGAACTTCTTCATCTGGATCTATATCGCCTGAAGCAATTCCATCAGATCTTGTTTTACCATCATCTTGCGACAGATATCCACCAGATTTAGTGTCACCAGGATAAGCAGGTTCTTTTCCACTAGAAGGAACACCAGGAATTGAAATATAATTCCTGTGCATATATCCTTTAACTCCTAGAACGATAACTTCATAGAATTCTCCAGAAACGCCTAAAACAGTTATTTTAGTATTCTTATCGTATTTGCCGTTAACTTCACCCCAAGGCCATTTTCTAAGTCTTAAATCATCATAATCTATTGTACCAGTTATTGGGAAAGTATAACTGGCTAAATCATCAAAAGACTCATCATCTTTCGATTTATTATCATTAGCTTTAACATTTGCAGCTTTTGAGTTTTCATCTGAAACAGAAGTTTCAGTAGAAACTTTAGTATTTTCAAAAGGATTATCTGCATAAAGGGAAAGATTGCTAAGGGATAACATGAAAATTACAATGAATAATCTCTTCCAAAACATATATCTGAGTCTCCAATTAAAAAATATTTTTATAATATACTAATTCTATAATATAAAAGTTTATTTAAAATTCGACAAAAAAAAAGGCAAGTTAAAAACTTGCCTTTTTTGTCTAATAATTATTAGAATTTAACCGCTTGATCAACAATAGGAACAACATCTATACCTGTTACTGTCATATATCCAGATTCAATATTTGATGGCATTGTGAAAACAGCTTGACCATTATTATTGGTATAAGCAACTTTCATATTCTTTAAACCTTTAGTATAAACAGTAACTCTAGCATTGCTAACGGGTTTTCCTTTTTTATCAACCACATCAACTTTAACAGTTTTAGTATTACCTTCTGATCTGGTGACTTTTGCATCAGCTTTTAATTTTGCAGGAGCTTTGAAACGAACTTGCAACGTAGAATCGCCGAACAAATGCCATTAATTTGAACACCATCACCTTTAGGTTCAGCAGTATAAAGTTCAAGGCCTTTCATAATTCCGTTCATATAAAGACCACCAACAGTCTTATATACATCGTTTACAATAAGGTTTTTATTTATTTCAGCCTGAACATGGATAGGTGGAACCCAAGCCATACTAGTAGTAGCTCCAACATATGCAACAAGACCTGCTGGTTTTTCTAAGCTACCAGCACGCATCCAGCTTTCACCGAAACCTGTGAAATTAACAAATCTACCATTCAAGCAGGCTACGTCAAAGAGGATAGGCATTTTCCAACCATTATCAAGTTTGCTCATATAAGAATTGCTGAAACGAGTTGTTCCCCAACTTGAGCCAGAACCATGACCAAGATAATTAATCAGGCTGACACCTTTATTAACAGCGTCAAGAACATCTTGTTGAGTTGCACCTGGATCGTAAGCTTTTTCAGCAGACTTAAAGGTACCTTTAGTCATGTGTTCCTGTCTAAGTTCATCAATATATTGATAATCGGCAGGACTTCCTTCTGCAGAACCTATACCAAAGAGTCTGGTGTACCAACTAGTATCTTCTGTTGGATATTGTTCATAATTCAAGAATTTAGCAACCTGATAAGCAACACCCTTAGCATCTTCTGCTGAAAGTCTGCTTATGATAGCATCAGGAACATGATCATCACCAGCTAATTTTACATAGCAGGTATCAGAGTCAGCACCTTCATTTACACCCTTATTAGAAGGAACTTTATCAGAGTCACCAACTAACATAACATTAGTTAGACCACCCTTGTTATATTCATTCTGAATGAAAGCTTTAACATCAGTATTAGTGGTGCCTATTTTGCTCATGGGAACCATTTTTACTGTAAGACCACATTTTTTCTTCCAATCAACAAAAGGCTTCATAGCGTCAGCATATTCATCTGCTGTAATAATCAACAAGCGGCCGACTTCATTAAGTCTTGGCAAACGTCTAGAAGCGTCAGAGAAATTAACAAAAGTATTTTTGTAAATTGGTTCAAAAGCTTTGCTAATAGGTTTAGTATTTTTCATTGTATTAGCAGAACGTTTAGCTTCAGAATTCATTGAAATCTGAATGTTTTTGTGAACTCTGATTTTATTCTGAACTGGATTATATTGAACTGGGTGAACAATTAGATTAACACCACGAACTTCTCGGAAAATAAAAGGATTACCCATTTGAACAAGGTCTTTGTCAGCTGGATACCACTTATCTTCTTTATAAACCTTACCATATTTATAAGGAACTGATTCAGGATCTATAGTACGTTTGAAATTACCTTTACTTGGTACAACAGGTGCATCAAGTTCTATTATTTCGCTATCAAGACTTTTTGCAGTAAAAATAGGGCTTCCATCAGGACTAATCATTACCATTGCGGTATATTGAGGAAGTTCAGGAGCTTCTTTTAAATAAGAAAGAGAAGAATCTTTTGCAGTAATTGTAACTGCTTTAGAACCAAGAACATTAGCTGTTCCAATTTTAACACCAGAACATTTAACTTCTAAATCTGATGTAGAACCACGGGAATTACTCATACTGATTCCGTCAGCATAAGCAGCGGTAGAACCCATAATTGCGAGAGCAGCCAAAAAGGTTGTATATTTGTTCAATGGTTTGTCCCCCATAATGTTTAATGTAAAAAAACTTTATTTATTATAAGGAAAAAAAGTATCATTAGCAAGAGTAAAAATGATATTTTTTTTATTTATATTAGTGTTTGAAAAAAGCTACTGCTATTTTAGTGCACAAAGCAGCATTGTTTTTTACTAATTCAATATTAGTTTTTAAACTTTCCCCACCAGTAATTTCATATAATCTTTGTAACAAATATGGAGTTACTGCTTGCCCTTGAATTCCTAATCTTTTTGCATCAGCCAAGGCTTCTTCTATTTTTCCCTCGATAAGGTTTTTATCCATTTCAAATTCTTTTGGAACTGGATTACCTACTAATATTCCGCTCTTATAACCAAGATTTATAGAACGTCTAAATATTTCTGCGGCATCAGTAGGGTCATCAAACCGCTGTGGGACTTTGACTCCAGAGTTTCTATAATAAAAAGCTGGCATTTCGTCAGTCTGATATCCAAAAACTGGAACTCCTAATGTTTCTAAGTATTCCATAGTATGTGGAATATCAAGTATTGCTTTTGCACCTGCACAAACTACTAAGACAGTAGTTCTGGTAAATTCAAGCAGGTCAGCAGAAATATCAAAACTTTCTGAAGCACCACGATGTACACCGCCAATTCCACCAGTTGCAAAAAATTTTATGCCAGCTAAGTTCGCACAAATCATTGTTGCCGCAACTGTAGTAGCTGCATTTTGTTTTAATGCTATTATAGACGGTAAATCACGCCTAGAAGCTTTTTTTATGTTTTTACTTGTGCCTAATATTTCAAGTTCTTTTTCTGTAATACCTATTCTTATTCTTCCGTCTAATATTGCAATAGTAGCAGGAACTCCGCCATTTTCACGAACTGTATTCTCAAGCATACGTGCAGTTTCGATGTTTTGTGGATAAGGCATTCCATGAGAAATAATAGTTGATTCAAGTGCTACTACTGGTCTTTTACAAGCTAAGCCATCTTTTACTTCCGGGCTGAATATTAATCTATCGCTGATCTTCATATAAACTCCAAAATTACTCTTCAAACATCCTTGATATAATTTTTTTATTTTAAAACAGGCAATTTGAAATTTGCAATATAGATTTTTAGTAATTCTTTGAATAAAATTTTAATATGTGACAATTCAACCAATAATTTGATTTTTTAAACGTTTGTCTTTCGTTTACTATTTTATAATAAAACTGATATGATTGAGATATGGAGATTTTATGAAATATTATCGAACTAAAAAAGACAATAAAAAGGGAATAGTATTAACTGGTGTGGCCTTTTTAATTATTATTTTTTATATGTTTGTTAATGCAACTCCGCCTTATCATCATAGTTACAAAACAACCGCCAGATTAAAAGCATGTTTTTCAAATCAGCGTGTAATATTAGAAGCTGTTGAAATGTATAATATAGACAATAAAAATCATATTGAAACAGCTTTACCTGGTAGTGCTTTTGAAAAATGTGAAGAGATTCTAATTCAAAATCATTATTTGAAAGACTATATTGATCTCCCCGAATCAGATTGCTCTTATGGATTTTTTGACATAATAGGTTCAGGAACCATATTCTGCAAAAGGCACTGGGAAACATTAACTATAATTACTTTGAAAAACATTGACTGAGGAATCCTTCGCATCCTTCAACTATTTCGTCATAAGTAATATCAAAGTTGCCAGTATACCAAGGATCAGCAATGTTATCATTTCGACCAGCAAATGAAAGCAGTAAAGAAACCTTGTTTTCAGGGTCACCACCGCAGATACGCTTAATATTTTCTATATTCCTGCGTTCCATGGCTATAATGTAATCATATTTATCGTAATCAGACTTTTTTAATTGAGTGGCCTGCCTTGGTGTTGTTGGGACACCCTCTTGTGCAAGTTTTCTAGCAGCTGGGGGATATAAAGGATTGCCCCATTCTTCAGTGCTAGTAGCAGATGAAGCTATTACAAAATCTGCTGCTATTCCTCGTTTTTTAACCATATCTTTAAGAATAAATTCAGCCATTGGCGAACGGCAGATGTTGCCTAAGCACACAAACATAACTTTAATCATATATACACACATCCTAAAAAACAATAAAAACCAAATACAATAACTACTTATTTTTACGAATCTCTGGATTGCTTCGCTATTGCTCGTAATGACTTATCTCTAACCTCTTGCCTCTATTTTCTACTTACTTTCTAAACGCGTGCCAAAGCCCTCGTAGAACTAGATATGGGTCATGTACAACAAACTTTTCAATTTCAGGAGCAAAAACCAAGGGCACACCACCGGTATAATATAATTTGATTCCAGGTAATTGAGCTATCATTTCTCGTGCATAACCTTCTATTTCCCAACGAACACCATTAGCACAACCTCCCCGTAAAGCACCTTCTATTTCGGTACCAATAACAGGAGAAAAACCTTCTGGCTCGAATAAAGGCAAAGCTGCAGTATGTTCGTGCATAGCTCTCAAACGTAATGCTATACCAGGTGTAATGCTTCCACCAAGAATTGTATGATTTGCGTCAATAACATCATAAGTTATGCATGTTCCAGCATCTACAACAAGAAGTGGTCCAGTTGGACAAGCAGCTATAGCCCCTATATCAGCTGCTAGTCTATCTGCTCCATAACCTTCAGGAATATTATTAAGCCATTTTTTCCCAATAGGACTATCCCATGTAAGCCACTTAGATTCTAAATTAGATTTTTTTATTGCAGCTTCAAGTTCTGGCTGAGCCCCTGCAACATTGCTAACATAGATTTCTTGAATATTATTAAATTTTTCACTTACTTTTTCAAAAGCCGAATCCCAGCTCCCTTTAAGACTTTCAAAAAACAATATTTCCCCTTTATTGTCCATAACAGCATATTTCGCGCTAGTATTCCCGATATCTATAGCTAATATCATGATTCGTAACCTTTCTGTGCATTATCATTCCACAATGCACGGCAATAATATATAATTAATCCGATTAACCAAAAAGCAATAGTAAAAAAGAGTAAATCTTTTCCGCCAATAATAATAGAAGTAATATTACAACTAATTAAAACTGCAAGAATGACTATTATAAAACTATTTCCTCCTGGTGCCTTAAAAGCGATCGGCTTGTCTTTAATTTTTTTTCTGGCAATATAAAGAGAAAACAAAGTTATAATAATAGTAAAAAGATTAAATATAGCACCAAAGCTGACTATTTGATTTGTTATTTGAGGGAAAGATGCAACAACCATAGAAAGCAAACAGGTAAATAATGCAGCTAGTGACGGTACACCATTTTTGTTATTATGACCAAAAAATCCTGGAAGCATACTATCCTGGCTTGAAGCCTGTAAAGTTCTAGAATTAAGAGAAACACAAACATTCATTGTTGTCATAAGGGCAATAACAGAAGCAATGCTGACTACATCTACAAGCCATGGAATATCTTCTTTTAAAGAAAAACAGGCAGCAAACAATGGAATAAAACTCATACCTTTATTTGTAAACAGATAATTTGATGTTATTAATCCAAGAGTAGCCCCTATAACAAGTAAATAAATGGTTATTACAATAGCAATCGAAATAAACATAGCCTTAGGAACCGTTTTACCTGGATTTTTTACATCTGAAACCATAAAAGCCATTGCATTAATACTACTATAACCAATTATAGCCGTTGGAATTGATGAAATAAAGCCTTTATAACCTTTTTCTCCCTGGGTAAAGAATGGGAAGTAATAATCGGCATTAAACTTATTAGAAAAAAAGCAGATAAAAACATAAGTAAGAATTGTTAGAATCAGAAAACCAACTATTATATTATTTAGCTTACCTGCTGTTTTAAACTTTATTACATTAAAGATCAGACAAACCAGTATTGAAGCTATAGCAAAAGGAACCTGATAATGTTCAGCCCATTTAAAAGCAACACTTAAATATATTCCAACGTAAATAGCAGCAAATGCAATAGCAATAACGTTAGTTATCATAGTTCCCCAACATGAAAGCCAGGCTAATAATCTACCTTTTTCACCTTCCAAAGCTCTTCTAGGGAAAACATACACACCTCCAGACTGGGGATATATACAAGAAAGTTCACAAATCAGCATTCCATGAAACATCATTATGAAACCAGCGATAAACCAGGTCAACAGGGAAGCAGGACCCGCCTCAAGAATTGTCAACCCTGATAGCGAGAAAATTGCGCTTCCCACCATCCCACCAATCAAAATAAAAACACACTCTGTAAGTCCGAGTTTACCTTCTTCTGCTGTATTTGATTTTTCTGTTTGTTCTGTCATTCAGTTACTTCTAATATTATTTTCCCTCATTATTTTTTTAATAATTCTCTACAAAGTTCAAGCTGCTCAGATATTTCTTCATCAGAAGGATCAAGTTCATGAGCTGCTTCATAGTATTTAACAGCTTCATTATTTTCATTAGATAACATATAACAAGTTCCTATTAAATAAAGCACGTCTTTTTGTTTAAAATTAGTATTATCTTCTGATACAAACCTATAATAATAAATTGCTTTTTTATAGTTTTTGTTTAAATATTTGCTAGACAAATAGCGAAGAAATCGATATAGAATGCATCTTTGTCTCGTGTAGATATTAGAAATCCTTCATTATCAACTTCATTCGCTTCTTCTTCTTTTTTTAATTTATTTAAGCAAATACTCAATTCTTTTAAAGTTTCTAGTCTTTGTGGAAGATGTTTCAAAGAATTTGCAAATTCATCAACTGCCTGTTCATATTTTTCTTTTTCAACAAATTCTTCACCATTACTAAAGTATTTCAATCCCTTACTTAAATCAGAACTTGCATCTAACAAAGATTTGCATCTTACAATTGAACTATCTATGTCAGATATCATTTCAACAGCGTCATCTCTAAGATAACCCTTGCATTTTTCATAACAATTTAATTCTTCTCTTATATTACCGAGAACAGAATAACAAAGAGCTAACCCCATAGTGAATTTAAATTTGTCATCTAGATCTGTTGTCTTTTCAAGACCTTTTTCATAATACGTTTTAGCCTCTTCATACTTATTCTGCAAAGCATAATAAGTAGCCATATCCTTTAAATATTTAGCAGATTTGATTATATTTTTTTCTTTTTCTGAAATTTTTAAACCAATTGATATATATTTTTTTGCTGTTTCATATTCCCCTATATTTAATGACAACCCTATTAACCCATCTAATGCAGCATAATTATACTTTGCTTCTTCTAAATCAGAAATGGTTTCTATTGCTTCTTCATACTTCTTTATGCTTTTATTTAAATTTCCATTGGCTAATTCTTCTTCAGCTTTTTTTAGAATAGATAAACTTTCATTAAGCTTTTTATATTCAGAATAAAGTTTAGTATTATTCTGTTTTTGATAAGAGAAACAAAGACCATTATAAATTGATTCCAAAGCTTCATAATTATTTTTGTTTTCTTTTTTATCAATTATTATTAAAGCCTTTTTACATAAAGAAATAATTTCGTCATAATTACCAGAATCATTCAAAGAATGGTTTATTATCAACTCAGTCAAGCTAGTAATATCATCAGGTTCTTTATCTAATATTTTTTTATATTCGTTTATAGCAGCAGCATAATTTTTTTCAGAACGATATTTAAAGCCTAATTCAAGATGCTTGATTGCATAATCGTTTTCTAAAGCTTTATTGAAGATTAATTCTCTGGATTTCTCCAGATTATTAGTTTCATAATACTCTTTATCTTGGTTTTTTATTAAATCATAAGTATTCAAAGCCGAAGAATATCGTTCAGTTTTATAATAGCAGTAAGCTAGACTCAGGTAGTTATCATAGAAATATGGCTTATTGTGGATAGCTAACTGCAAATTCTTAATAGCCTCATCATATTTTTCCTGCATCTTATAGGCATTACCAATATATCCGTAAAATCTGCCAATATTATCTTTACTCAATTGTTGTTGAGCTATTAGCAAGCCCTTTTTAGCATATTTCAACATTTCATCATAGCGTTCTTTTTGAGAATAGCTATAACATAGCTCACCCATAACCTGCATCTGCTTAGGATTAATTTTTAAAGCCTCTTCTAAAACCTTTATAGCTTCATCATATTTTTTGTTATCTATATAATCTACGCCTTTAAAGAATAAGTCTTTTAATTTAGGATCTTGGGAAGCCATATAGGAAAAATGTCTAGCAAACACTTCAGAATTACAAAAAGTAATCATAAAAAAAAGCAATATTATTACATAAAGATTATGCATTTTTTCACCTAAAAATTTTTTTTGATGTTTGATTATATTCATTTTTCCTAATTAACTCAAGTAAACTTAGTTGGGAGTTTAAATTTTTTTTTATTTTAGTGATAACTTTTCTCTATTTAAACAGTAATATATTGCAGGATAAATATTTTTTCATTAAAATTGTACAATGTATTCTAAAATTTGGAGTTTGTTATATGAATAGGAAAATGTTATGTCGTATCGTTTCCTGCATATTGGCTTTATTTATATTAATTGAGCCATTATCTATTCGAGCATTACATGCTGAAGAGTTGCCAAAACCAAAAGTTAATGAAGAAGACTTTGGTTTAATGGATCCTGACGAAATTATGGCTCCCCATGATTATTTAGATTTTATGCTAGATATGCGTGGCCATAACAAAAAGGAACTAGAAATTAGAGCTTGGAGCGATTGGCAAGGTCTAATAAACTCCTCTTATTTACTTCTAGATGAAGGCGCAACAGATGTTTTCGGTCTATATGATGCTCTAAATACAGCAAAAACAGTTAAAGGCACTGCATGTTCCATTGGAGGCACAATAGGAAAAGTCTGGAAATTTGCCCACATGGCAACAACTTTCCTAACAAAAATAACTAAACAAAATCGTGCAGGAACAGCCCTCAATTGTTGGGCACGTATTAATAAAGTCACAGAAAAATGTGTAAATCTTTGTAAAAATAGCAAAACTCTAAACTTTCTAAGTTTTTGTTCAGCTCCTACTTCAAGATATATGAAAAAGGCAGAAGATGCCGCCAAAGGTATGGATCAATATTACCATTGGCTAAAAAAAGATGGTCAATCTCAGCTAACCAATGCCCAAGGTGTTGCTCGAACTATAGGTATTGGTTTTGCTGTTCTTGGAACAGCTCTTGCTGCTTGGCAATATTTTGGCAAAAATGAAGACAGAAAAGTCGGCAGATGGTCATACAACAGAGTTAAAGACTTGGTTGCACTAGGTTTAGCCGCTGCTGGTATTGTTGCAATGTTCTGTATTCCAATAGTTGGACAAGTATTAGCTATTATTACAGCTATTTGGGGTGTCCTAACCTGGATAGGCAATACAATCGGCGAATTTAACAAAAAATGGAAAGAAGCATATAAAAATTCCTATTGGTTCTTATATCAGAATGATCCTGAATTCAAATCATTTTACGACAACCGTGACTCTCTAACAGATGATGAAAAGTCTGCTTGTTTATATCTTCTTGAACAAAAATATAAAGATTATCTAGCAACAGACACTTCAAATTTCACAGATGATGAAAAAGAAGTTGAAGAAAAGAACAAAGCTGTTTATATAGCTCTTGAAAAACAAGGTGTTTTAACTAGTTATTATAATACTAAGCGTGTTAGTTTAGAATCATACAGCAATGAACAATTAATGGATCTTTGGAAAATGAAAGCCAGTTATATGGCTTGGAAACCAACTGAAGCAGAATCAAAAGAAGAAAAAAGCTTTTTCCAAAAGGTAGGTGCTTTTTTCAATCCTAAGACTCATATTAGTTGGATTGCTGACAAAATTGGTTCTTCTGATTTTAACAAATACGTTAAAAACAATAATAATGTTGAAATGGTTTGTTTTAATCCTGACTATGTATTAATTAAAAAGTTCCAGTTCTGGCTCACTGCTAATAAGAAGATTATTTCCAAGCCTAGTAATGAAGAAGAAGAAAATAGTAATAGCTTCTACAGAATGATAGGTCTAAGATTTGAACAGTCACCTTTTAACTATATTCCATTAGTAGGTATAGAAACTGGTGTATGGAGTAAAGAACTCTTAGAAGAAGCTTTTCTTGGTGATGCATTTATAGTTGGTCAAAAAGAAATGATAGCTATTGAAAACCAAATTGAAATGTCGGCAAATAGTATTAAAGATTCTATAAAAGAAGCAGAAAAATTTGTTAATGGAATAGAAGAAAAATTACCTACAGCAAAAAAATATAGAGAATTCCTTAAATTATTTGCAGAATCTTATGCAGATGATCCAAAGAAAGAAAACAAGAAACTATATAACTTAGCTAATAATTTAATGGATTTCACATGGAGAAATTCCTGGAAGAAAACTCCAGAAAATCTTTTAGTAGTTTGTCGTGATGAAATAGAAAAAGAATTACTTTATCAGCCTTTAACTCTAAGTCAGAATGCTGCAGAATTGATTCTTTTAACAATTAATCTAAAAGGCTATCTTGATATGGGAACCATTATGAGTGCTTACGTTCAAGATAAAAAGGAAACCTTGGATTCATTTAACAGTATTTTTAAGAATAAATCTATTAATGAATATTTGAAGGAAGGTTCTTTCCTGAATGTTAAAGGTGGCGGATTCTTAGATTGGCTTGCAGAAATATATTCTGTTTATGATGAAACAGATAAATCTCTAAAACAAATAGAAAAACATGTTGAGAAATACAACAAACAGGCTTCAAACGGTGCTTCCAATAAAAGAGATATTCTATGGGGTATATTAGGAAGTAGATCGGTAACCACACCTCCAGAATTAGTAGAACAGATTAATGATGAACTCCAAGAATGGCAAAAAGTTATAGATGCATGGGAAGATATTTCTTCTGATACAAATGTAAAAGTAGTATTAGCCGAAAACAAAGAATTTGCAGAAAAAGTTCTTTCTAGTTATGATGTTTCTCCATTCCCATTAGAAGCATTAGATCCAGAAGATGATTTCTCATTTAATGAAAGTGATGAAGATCCTAATGACTATGATGTTCCTCTACCATTCCTTGAAGCTTCTCAATCAATTCAAGATGAAAACTAAGTAGTTTATAAGGAAAATACCAGAGTGTTTATTAACATTCTGGTATTTTTTTTATTTAAAATGATTTTATAAAATACTATTCTTCGTTATCTTCCTTAATCAAAGACTCTATTGCTTCTTCTATTCTACTTCTATAGTCTGGACTATAAGTTGACTGAAGTTTTAAATAAGAATCCGGAGCATTTTTTCTAATCTCTATAATAATACGTAGAATAGTTTCTATCTCAAGTTCCCCCATAAGAGGTCCTCTTTGAAAATCTATCGCAATAGCATTATCTAATATAAAGAATCCCAAATCATAAAGAACACCCCTACCCAATTTAAATGTAGCTGCTACAAAATGAAATGGATGCGCATTTCTTTTACATACTAATTCAGCAGCATTTCCAAATTCATCTAAACCAATTTCGTTTTTAGTCTCAAAACTATAAAATGTAGGTGTTCCTCTTAAGCGTTTAATTTTTGAACGTAAAAAATTATATCCATCAACTACTTGTTTTGATGATAAACCACAAATGCAGATTTCAGGATAAGTTCCATCATCTATATCAAAAATATCATGAGTTGTATTCCATAGCCATCCCATAATTTAGTTATCGGCATAAGATTTATTTTTATTATAGGATATAGGAAAGCCAGGTGGAGCATTGTTGTAAAAAGGCTGAAAACCATTTTGCAAGGGATTTAGTGTATAGGACGTAGTGAGGGAGGGAAACAGAAAGACGAGAAACTGTTGTTGTTGTAATCGGTAGTTATTGTTTTTATTGTTTAATCGTAAGTTTGTAAGCTAACGAATATCTGAAATTATCTTTACTTTTCGAAGTAGCAAATAACAATAATTATAAAAACTTGCATCAAAGCCTTTTTCGAAGAGTAAAAAGATAAGTGATTAGAGAAAAGGAGATTTTTTATGAGTTTACTACCTAGTTTATAAGATTATAAAATGATAGTTGAACAGAAAAGCTATTTTGTTGTAAATTTATATAGATAGATTTTAAAAAACAAAGGAAAAATGTATGAATTCGCTTCCAGATAGATTTGATATATCTGTAACCTCAGAAATTGGCGAACTTGAAGGCGTTATTTTACACACTCCAGGCATTGAAATGGAAAATATGACTCCGGCAAATGCTGAACGCGCTCTATATAGCGATGTTCTTAATTTATCCGTTGCCTCGGACGAATATAATCAATTAAAAGCTGTTTTGGAAAACGTTACTAACGTTTTTCAAGTAGGAGATTTATTAGTTGATGTTTTAGACAATGCTAGGGTAAAAAGCAATCTAGTAGAAAAAATCTGTGAAAATGAAAATGCCGAAGAAATTCACGATGAATTACTAGAAATGCCTAAGGAAGATTTAGGCAAATGCTTAATGGAAGGTGTCTTAATGAAGAAAGACAACCTTTCTCGTTTTTTATCAAACGAACGATACTCTTTAAAACCCTTACATAATTTCTTTTTTACAAGAGATTTAGCGGTAGCTATAAATGACTGGGTTCTTGTTTCAAGAATGGCAAATAAAGTTAGAAGCCGCGAAGCAATGATAATGGAAGCCATTTTTGATTACCACAGAATGTTTTCTGTTAAAACCTTAGATATGCAAAGCATTCAAACCGCTAATATCGAGGGTGGTGATGTTCTGGTAGCCAGAAATGATATTTTAATTATAGGTTGTGGACAAAGAACTAATCCACATGCAATAGATTTCCTAATTGACCACCTAAAAACTTTAAAACGACCTCAATATATTTTAGTTCAACAGCTTCCCTCTGAACCAGAATCTTTTATTCATCTTGACATGGTTTTCACATTATTAGATAAAAATTATTGTATGGTTTATGAACCTCTAATAATGCAAACAAATCAGTACAAAACCGTATTGATTAGTATAGATAATGGTAAAGTCAAAATAAATGAAGAAGCAAATCTTTTAACTGCACTTGAAAAGTTAGGAATGCCAATGCAACCAGTTTATTGTGGAGGTTCTTCAGACCTATGGGTTCAAGAAAGGGAGCAATGGCATAGTGGAGCAAACTTCTTCGCCTTAGCACCTGGAAAAATCATAGGCTATCGAAGAAACATAAATACCATTGAAGCTCTTGATCAAGCAGGCTTTGAAGTAATAGATGCAATTGATTTATTAGACGAAGAAGGAAAAATCTGTTCTAAAATAGATCTTAAAAAACCTGGTAAGTTCGTAATAACTATTGATGGTTCGGAACTTGCTAGAGGTGGTGGAGGCTGTCGCTGTATGACAATGCCTATCAGACGTAAAATACTCGAATAAATTAATATTCGTTATTAACATAGAAAAACGCTTGGCATACCAGGCGTTTTTCTATGTTATATGTGTTTATAATATACAAAAAATTGAAATTGAATTTAAGACAAAATATAAACAACGAAAAGATAATTATATTTATTATGATTACTGCTGTTTTTGTTGGTATTTATAACACTTTAAATTCATGGCTGATTTTAAAAAATAAAGAGTATACAAACGAATTAAAGGAAGAAAGAATAGCATTAACAGAAAAACTAGCTGCAGAATCAAATCATCAGTATTTTGTAGTTAGTAAAGTCTTACCTCTTTTAAAATTTCTTTGTGATAATGATGATGCAGACTTATTAGGTATTCAGCAAGATTATCTTAAATACTATGATTTAGATCTTTCAATATATCTTTTCGATAAAAATGGTATTTTAGAAAAGACAGCACCTGAAAAAGCACCTAATCAATGGCTTATTAAGAATCTTTTCCCATATTTAAAAGAGAATGATATAGAAAAAATATCTTATGGAAGCCGTCAATTAGATAAAAAAATTGAGTTTTCTTTTGGGTATGGCAAAAACCTTGTTTCAATCAAAGACAATCCAGAAAAAATCATAAATAGTGTAAATTCAGATAAAGAATGTTTTTTTACATGGACTGATAGAGAAAACAAAGGGGTATTAATATTTGGAAATCGTTTACCAGACAAAACAAAAGTAATAAATTTAGCATTAAATAAAATAATAAACACCAAAAACCTTGTTTATGCCGGTAAACTACAACTTAATCCACAAACAGAACAGGAAATCATTTCTGATAAAGCTAATAAATTAATTTCTCAGCAATCTCTAGATTATGGGTTTTATGATAATAAAGAATGGTATTTTGTCACAGACAAAGAAGGTAACAGATATTATACTTCCTTTAAAATATTATCTAATGTATATTCAAGAGGCATTACTTTTTTAAAAGTTTTATTAATACTTTTAATTATATTAACCTTATTTTTAACAAGTGTTTCTAATAAAATTATTTTAAGTTTAAAAAATGTAGTTATTTTGTTATTTTTTGCTTCCTCAATAATTCCATTAGCAACAATTAGCTCTATAAATTTAGAAAATATCGAAACATATTCTGACATTTACAAAAACGAGCTAAAAACAGCTATGGAAGCTATAATAAACAAATTAATACAAAATTTTGATAGTTATAAAGATTCCTGTTCAGATAAGCTTAATGACTTAACTAGTCCAGATAATAATATTTATGATATAAAAGATATGGAAAAAGAGGTCACAGAAGAGTTTCCAAATTCTAAGTTTACTGCTCGTAATGCTGGTTGTGAAGTTATCTACTCAAACATACCCGCTTATTCATCTGGTCAGGAAGCACTTTTTAAATCTTTAGGAAGAAAATTTATTGAAAAATACCGTCCTAGCAGATTAAACGAAAAAGAATATAAAGGGAACATATTTTCAGATGGTATTGTTTCAAAAGATGATATTGGATTTGGCATAATAACTAATTATCCCAATAAACTTCAACCCTTTTATAATTCTACTTTTAAAATATTACTTTTTATAAAAACATTACCTAAAGAAGCAGGAGAATCTGCTTTGTTATTTATTTTTGTAAATCTTTCAAATATTATTAATGACTATATCAAGAGTATTGATCCAAGAACACTTGTTTTCAACCAACAACAAATTAATTTAATCGCATTTAATCCTTTAGATTTTAAATGGATAATTTCCCCTCAAAACAATAATATTCAATTTTTAGATCAAGTTAAGTCTACATATGTATTAGGTAAACCTACTCAGCGTCATTTCAAATTGAATAATGAAAATATTTATTCATTTTGTGTTTCTAATTATCAATCAAACGATGTTTGTTATTTAGGTTTTATACCTCTAAACAAACTTGAAAGCGATATAATAAAAAGAAAATTTTACATTAGTATAAGTGCCATAATAGCTTTAATACTATTTGTTACAATAATTTCCTGGCTCACGGGACAATTAATACTTCCTTTAAGTGATTTAGAAAAAGGCATAAAAGCTCTAGAAAACCATAATTATGAAGCAAGAATCAATGTTCCACCTGGAAAAGATGAATTAGTGCATCTTTTTAAAGAATTTAACTATATGATGGGTGAAAACTATGATATGCAGTTGGCTAAAAATGTTCAGGAAGGGTTAATTACTCAAGATTTTCCAAAAGCCAATGGCTATATTATTTATGGTAAATCTTTCCCAGCAAATAAACTTTGTGGTGACTGCCTAACTTCTTATGAATTAAACGATGGTAAAATTCTATTTCTAATTGGTGATTTAACAGGAAATAATATTGGTGCTGCTTTAATGATGGCTTTTGTTCGTTCCATTACTTTTAATTGGAGTCAAACAAAAGAACTTAATCCAGCCTCACTGGCTGAAGCAATTGATCAAATTCTAAGAGATAACCAGATGAAACGTATGTTTATAGGTTTAATATGTGGCATTTTTGATCCTATAAATAGAAAAATTAACTTTGTAACGAGAGGTCATATATATCCTCTTTTCATTCGTAACGACGGAACCTATGAATGGATAGGACAGCCATCATTACCATTAGGAATAGGTAAAAAACAGGGAACAGTATTACAAGAAACAGAACTATTACCTGGTGAGCGAATGTTTTGTTTCACAAGTGGTCTTATTGAAATCAAATGCAATGGTGGAATGACTATTGATTATGATGAAATTGCTAATTGGGCTTTAAAAACATCAGAAACAAATTATAATGAAGATTGGCTAAATATAATTAAGAATTCTTTTGACAATTGGTGTATTCAAAATAATTCACTTCAAACAGATGATTTAACTCTTTTCACTATTATTTCAGAGAAATCGGAAGAACAAAAGTCTTATGAATAACAAAAGTTTTATCAATTACAATATGTCCTTTGGAAAACTTTTATTATCTTTTTTATTATTCTATCTTCTAGTTATTTTCTCTGTTGCAATGCAAACTTCTTTTAAACTAATAAATGAAAATAGTAAAAAAATAGAAGAAACATTATCATCAAACCTTGACTTTACTATTTCCGAAACTACAGAGCAGGTTTATATTCATAATATTTTCAATTCTATAATAGAAATAGCTAAAAAAGAAGGGCTAGAAAGCCAGAAACTTAATCAAGCAATTTCTGACTGTTACTTTAACAAACATATAAATGCAAAGTTTATTTTTTACAAAAACAATGAATATGTTAAAAGCTATTATTGTAACCTTGAAGAACAAGATTTTTTCAAAGATATAATAAAAACATTTGATTATGATGTGTTAAGTCCTGAATTTGTCAAAGAAAGACGTTCAAGAAGCAAGTTTCTACATAGAGCTTTTGGCCCAGCCAACCAATTAGATCATATTAGAGATCATAAATCTTTGTTAAACATATATTATTTAAATGGCACTAATCAATACTATTATTGGAATAAATACGAAAATGGTTTAACGGTATTCTTTTATACTTACAAAATACCTGATTTTATAACTCGTTTCAAAGATATTAAAGGGAAATACAATCTAAATAGAATTGGAGCAATAGATAGCACAAATAAAATCATTGTTCCTCCAGAAGACTTTTCAGATGAGCAAACTCTCTGGTCATATTTAAATTCTGTAAGAACAAGTAAATCATTCTATGAACTAAAAGATTATTACTGGTATTTTCAAACGACTAAAGAATTTAATAAGATTTGTTATTCTATTCCAATAAATTCAAAAGAAAATTATTTTTACAATTGGGGCAATTTAATAGAAAAAATATCTCTTGCTCTAATAATAATTGTATTAATTTTATTCATTACTTCTTTCCTTAATGTTTTACCAGGGAAAAAACTTATCACTTTCCTAGATAATCTTTCTATCAGATATAGAATCACTGGTATATTTTTAATAGCTTCTATATTCCCTATGTTAATCGCATTTATTAATGCTTTTACTCTTCTTTCTGACAAAGAAAAGGTTATAGAAGAGGCTATTCACAGTGAATGTTTAGCAGGTATAGCAAAATTAGAAAATCAATATAAAGAATATGAGAACAAGAATAGTCTTTTTCATATGGATTTAAGAGAAGCTGTTAAGAATGAAGAGATTAATGACGCGCTATTTCAGAAATATTTGAGGAAATATGATCTTGAGTCTAATCTCGCACGTTTAGAAGTAAGAGACAGCAATATTAATCAAATGATATCAACCGGTGACAAAGAGATAAACGGCATTGGCGAGATGATGGATATCATAAGCAGAATCACGATAAAACAACATACGCCGGAAAGAATAAAAACTGATAATATCAATATATCTCCTGGCGAACTTGTCAGCGAAGATGTTCTTTCTACCGATGAGCTTGGTTTTGCAACTCTTATGCGACAAAGAGGGAAATTATGGACTTTTAAAGTAGGAGCCTTCGGAACCTTTTTATTTTGGGATGTTTATCCTGAATTAGCTACAGGTCCAGCATTTATTTGTATATCTACAGAAACAGTTTTTCCTTACAAAAAACATATGGATAAATATTTACAAAACACTCAGATTTCTACAGGAAGTTATCAGTTATACGCTTTCATTAACGAAGCATTTTTTACAACAGAAACTTCACTACAGAAAGACACAAAACTACCCCATAAACAATTAATTGATATTGCTAATAATGCCTACATCAATAATAAAGTTATATTCAGAACGGTGAACATTTCTGGACAACCATATTGGGTAACTGCAAAACAAGAAAAAAATGTAGGATGTCTTGTATTTTTATATCTAATTAACAAAGAAGAAAGATTGAAAGCTTTGAATCCTTTTAAATGGCAGCTATTTTTAGAAGGTCTTTTCACTCTAATTATATCTTTATCTGGTGCCTTGTTTATAACCAGATTAGTAATACTGCCAATAAATGACTTAAGCGATGGAATTGAAGCTATAAGATATAGATATAAAGATTTTACGATTCCGGTAAGAAGAAAAGATGAATTTGGAGAACTGGCCATTGCTTTCAATAGGATTTTAGGAGAACTAAAAAATGTTGAACAAGGAAAAATTGTTCAAGAAAACTTACTGCCCCATCAAGCACCAGTAATAGATGGCTACGATATAGCATTTTTTACAATTGCAGCTTCAGATTTGGCAGGAGACTATCATGATTATGTCGAATTAGAAGATGGTAGGATCTCAATTATATTAGGTGATGTATCTGGTCATGGTATTTCTGCTTCATTAGCAATGGCAATGGCAAAGGCAACTTTTATTTACGCTAAAAATAATAAAGTTAAATTCCCTGATGAATTTATGGACATGTTAAATTTCATGTTCAATAAAGAATTAAAAAAGAGAAATAAACTAATGACCTTAATATCTATGGTTTTAAATCCAAAGACAAATGAAGTAATCTTTGATAATGCTGGTCAAGCTTATCCAGGTTATTATTCAGAGGCAACACATAGCTGTGAAGAATTAAAAATGCCCTCTCTTCCAATAGGCGGAATGAAAAAACGCAAGAAGAAACCAATAGTAAAAAAGATGGAACCAGGAGACGCCTTTATTTTTTACACAGATGGAATAATAGAAGCTACATCTACAAATGGTGAAATGTTTGGTTACGATAGATTTTATGCTAAATTTACAGAATTAATGAAATCTAAGTTTAATGCAAAAGACGCAATTAATGCTTTATATCAAAGTGTAGATAATTTTAGGGAATCAGGGCATTATTCAGATGACATAACTCTAATTATTGTTAAAAAACTTTAATATAAAGTTTACTCATCTTTTTTATTATCTATCTGACATTAGTTGAAGTTGTTTATTGTTTTTTCATCTAATACAATGTAAAATTAAAAGTATTAAATGGATACAGATGGATACTTTTAACAACAATAAAAAAAATTATATAAAAGAAAAAATAATCATTGCTATAATGATTACTTCAGTTTTAATAGGAATTTACTTAGCTCTAAACTCATTGTTAAAAATAGAAAATGAAGAATGGGTTACTAACCAGCACGAGCAACGTATTTATCAAACAGAAAAGTTAGCTACAGATGCAGATAAACATTATTTTACCACAAGGAAAATATTGCCTTTACTAAGATATGTTTGTGAGTTTCCTTCGTTAGATATAAATTCTACAAGAAATTATTATCTAGAAAAATTTGGCTTAGATATAACAATTTATAAATTTGAAAATGGCGAATTAAAAGAAACAGCACCGGAAAAAGCATCTAATAAATGGCTTATGCGTAATCTTTTCCCTGCTTTAATAGAAAAAGATATAAAAAAAATAGAAGAGAAAAGAAAAGAACTGGATAAAAAAATTGAGTATACATTTGGTTACGGGAAAGACTTAATAGCCATAAAAAATAATCCTGAAATAATTATTAATACTGTCATTTCTGGCAAAGAATCAATAGCTGCCTGGACCTCTCGATCTAATAATGGAGTAATAATTTTAAGCAATGGTCTTCCCGATAATGAAAAAATACTTAAAGAAACAATAAAAGAATTACCTAAAGGAAACAATCAAATACTATCAGGTAGATTAAATAATAAAATAGAATCATCTCAACAAAATGAAGCCTCAAAGGTATATAAATACTTTACTGTTAATTCTACTAATCATGGAATTTATAATAACAAAGACTGGTATTTTATTCGAACAAGAAACAATGAGGTTTTTTACACTGCTTTCCAAGTCATTAATAGCAAATATTATAAAGCAATTGTTTTTTTTAATATTTTCTTTTTGATAATTTTTCTATTAGTTATTTTTGTTATTTATAATTCCTCAAACCATTCTATTCTTAGCCTGAAAAAATTTGTAACCTTGATTTTCATCGCTTCATCTATTTTACCTCTTACTATTACTGGAACTACAAGCTTAGAAAGTATAGACACTTTGATTAACATTCATAAAAATGAGCTTCGTTCAGCAATGGAAGAATCAATCGGTAATATTATTCAGAAATTTGGAAATTATCTTAATAATTGTTCAAGTTTATTGTTAAAACTTACTGAACCACCAGAAGATGGTTTGATAAATATTGAAACATTAAAAGAAATGGAGAAAAAAATATCAAAAGCATTTCCTGAAGCAAGAATTTCTGCTAGAGATGCCGCATGTAATCAGATATTCTCAAACAACCCAGATTTTTCGTCTGGGCAGGAAACGTTATTTAAATCAACTTTTCACAGATATTTAGAAAAATACAATTCGGACAGATTAGAAGAAAAAGAATACTCTGGCAATCCATTTTCAGATATGATTGTAAAAAAAGAAGATTTAGGATTTAGTGCAATTTGTAACTATCCCAATCAATTACAATACATAAAAAATGGTGATTTTTCTTTATTCTTTTTTAATAGGCTTTATCCAGCAAAAGTTGGTGAAATTGCAATATTAGAAGTAGAACCTCAACTAAAGCAAATAATGAAAGAATATACAAGAAGTATAGACCAGCGTAATCTCGTTGCGAATCAGCAATTCATCAATTTAACAGCTTTTAATCCTTTAAAATTCCGATGGTCTATCCCTCCTAAAAAATCTGTAAAAGAGTTATTTGAACAAGCTAAATCAGCTTATGTCATTAACAAACCAATATTTAGGAAAATCAATCAAAATGGGAATCAAATTTATTCACTTTGTATACCCAATTCAAACTATGAAGATATTTGTTATATAGGCTCCTTACCAACTAGTGATTTTCAAAAAGAAATAACAAAATTAAAACTTTATATTTTTAGTGGAGCTATAGTAGCTCTTATTTTGTTAATATCAATAATTATATGGCTAATGAAACAGTTAATAGCCCCTTTAAACCAGCTGGAAGTAGGAATAAAAGCCTTATCTGAACATAGATACGAAACCAAACTACCAGTTCCTCAAGGGAAAGACGAATTATCCACTCTTTTTAAAGAATTCAACTTTATGATGGGTGAAAACTACGATATGCAAATGGCTAGAAATGTTCAACAAGGCTTGATAACTTCAAAATTTCCTGAAATCAATGGTTATTTTATTAATGGTTATTCAATGCCTGCTGGTGATTTGGGAGGAGACTGTTTAACTTCCTTTTTGTTACCAGACGGGAAATTGTTATTCTTAGTAGGCGATTTAACTGGTCATGGCATAGGTTCAGCCCTAATGATGTCATTCGTCCGATCAGTTACTTTCAATTGGAGTCAGAATCCAAAAGAAAAACCATCTTCATTAGTCGATTCAATTGATCAAATGCTTCGCGACAACAGAATGGAGCATATGTTTATGGGAATTATCTGCGGAATCTTAGACCCAAATAATGGCAATATTAATTTTGTAACCCGAGGACATATATACCCACTATTTCTTCGAAATGATGGGCGGGTTGAATGGTTAGGTAAACCAGCTTTACCATTAGGGATTGGAAAAAAACATCTTTCCATTGAACAAAATACTACTCTTTACCCTAATGAACGTATGCTATGTATTTCTGACGGCTTTATAGAAATTCATAAAGACAGTGGTATGACTATAGATTATAAAGTTGTAGAGGAATGGGCTAAAGAATTACTTAAATTCAATGATTCAAACTGGCTAAAAGAAATAGAAAAAAAATATCGCGAATGGTGTAAAAATAATAATGCTTCACAAACAGATGACGTAACTCTGTTTACTATTATTAATGAGAAATCTGCAGGAGGCTTAGAAAATGGCAACTGAAGAAAAGTATTCTAACGCCTCTTTTGGCAAAATATTTCTAGCATTTTTAATGGTTCTTTTATTGGCATTATTTATTATATCAATACAAACTTCCACAAAGATTAAAGATAATAACGAAAAAAAGCTTGAAGAAATTCTATCTTCAAAGCTAGACGGAATAATTTCTAAGTGTTTTCTGCATAATTATATTAGAAATAGCTGTCAAAAAATAATATCAGAACTACACAAAAATGGACCGGAATCAAAAGCTATTCCCAATTTAGTAAAAGAATGTGAAAAAAAAGAAAATATCTTACTCAAAGCTTTTTTCTACAAAAACAATGAATTAAAACAATATGTAAATGCCAATGAAGAAGATTTAGAATTATTTACGGATTTATTCAAATATTTACCATTAAATATATATGATGAAGGTTTTGTTGAAGCACATAGAAAAACCTTAGACAAATTAGTTAAGCGTTTTGGAATTGGAACCAGACTCGAATTACTTAAACTGCATAAAAGTTTTTTTACTAAGTTTTCGGTTGGCGATAGAAAACAGCATTTTCACTGGGATAATTATGATGATGGAACAGGTTTGTTTATATATACAACAGTAGTTCCCGATCTTCAAATTCGCTTTGAAAATATATTAAAAAATATGCCAGATAAAAATTATGGGGTTATTACAAGAAATAGCAAAGTTATAAAAGACCAGGAAAATATTTCTAAAAATAAAAATAGTATTTCAAAAGAAAATGAAGACAATACTAAGGACAAAGAAATTATTATACCTCCGCCAGGATTAACAGAAGATCAAACTCGTGCAGCCTACATAAAAACAACAAAGTCTAATAAATCTTTTGTAATCTCTAATGATTTCTATTGGTATTTCCAAACCAATCGCTTTGATGATAAATTCTGTTATGTTGTTCCTATAAATAATAATAAATATATTTCATATGATTGGGCAGGTCTTCTACAAACTATTTCTATCTACTTATTTATAATAGTGGTCATTCTTTATCTTACTTCACTTATAAAAGTATTTCCTGGACAAAAAGTAGTAGAATTTCTAGATAATTTATCCATTTTATATAGGATTATAGGTATTTTCTCCATGGCTTCTATATTCCCAGTTTTAATGACAATAGTTATTGGTAGTTCTTTGTTATCAGATAAGCAAAGTGTTATCGAGAAAAACATCCTTAGTGAAAGTCTAGATGCTATTTATAATTTAGAAAATCAAAGAGAAGTCTTATATGAGAAAACAAATTTAATGTCTGAAGATTTAAGAGAAGCTGTAAAACAAGCATATTTAAATAAACAGCCAATAAATAATGAATTATTCTATAAATATTTAAATAAATATTCTATAAGCCCTGATTTAAGTCGTTTAGACGTAAGAGATAGTGATATTAAAACTATTTTTACCCTAGTGGACAGAGAAACCCAGGGGTTAGCAGAATTATATGACTTAATATGCAGAATAGTTCTTAAAATTCACTGTCCTAATAGAACAAATGCCAACAGCATAAAAATTTCACCTGCTGAACTAGTTAGCGAATCTGTTTTATCCACAGATGAACTTGGTTTTGCAACCTTAATCAGAAAAAGAAACAAACAATTTATTTTCAGAGTTGGAGCTTTTCCAACATTGTGGTATTGGGATATATATCCAGATTTAAAAGATGGTCCCGCATTTATTTGTGTTACAACTCAAGTAATAACTACTTTCTCAAAACACATAGAAGCCCATATCAATTCCCTGCCTCTAAAAAAAGATAATATTCAATTAGCTGTATTTGTTAATAACCCACATTATTTAGATAGATTATTAACCCCTTATAAAAATCTCCCTAAAGAAGAAATATTAGATATAGCCAATACTAGTTTTGATACAAATAAAGTTCTTTTCAGAACAATATCAATTGATGGCAAAACTTTTTGGATAACAGCTAAACACGAAAAACAGATTAACTCTCATGTTTTTATTAATCTTATTTCACAAAAAGAACGTCTATCTGTTCTTGAACCATTTAAATGGCAAATAGGCATTATTGGCGTATTTGCTTTAATTATTTCTCTTTTTGGAGCCTGGTTTATTACCAGACTTATCATCCTTCCTGTAGGTGATTTAAGTAAAGGTATTATGGCTATAAGACAAAGGAATAAAGAGTTTTCTATTCCCATAAGAAGGAATGACGAATTTGGAGAACTTGCAAATGCATTTAATCAGGTAATAAAAGATTTTGACGAACTAGAATATGGAAAAATAATTCAAGAAAGTCTTTTGCCATCAAATGCACCAGTTATAAAAGGCTATGATATAGCATATTTCACTATTTCAGCTACGGATTTAGCTGGTGATTATCATGATAATGTAATCTTAGACGATGGTAGATTATCTGTAATATTAGGCGATGTTTCAGGGCATGGTATTTCTGCATCTCTAGCTATGGCAATGGCTAAAGCAACTTTCAATTATGCAAAAGCCCAGAAAGTAAAATTCCCAGAAGAATTTATGGACATGTTAAACACAATGTTCAATAAGGAATTAAAATCTAAGAACAAGCTGATGACGCTTATTTCAATGGTCTTAAATCCAGAAACAGGAGAAGTAATATTTGACAATGCGGGTCAGTCATATCCAGCTTATTATTCAAATTCCACTCAAACTTGCGAAGAATTGAAAATGCCTTCCCTACCTCTTGGCGGAATGAAAAAACGTAAAAAGAAAACTATAACCAAAATAATGGAACATGGAGATGCTTTTATATTCTATACAGATGGTATCATTGAAGCTTCAGCCGAAAATGGAGAAATGTTCGGATATGAAAGATTTTTTTCAATTTTTACCGAACAGATGAAAAATAAAAATAGTGCAAAAGATTCAATTAATAATATCTATCATGCTGTAGATAATTTTAGAGAAGCTGGTTACCGCTCTGACGATATAACAATGATTATAGTCAAAAGACTATAAATTTAAATTAACAAAGAATATTAATTACCCCCCAAAAATTGATTTAAGTTTTCTTTTTACCAAGAATGTGATAAAGTAGTAATCTTAAAATAGTAAAAATACGTTTGAAAGCTGTTTCTTTCAAAAAGGAGATATTTAAATGAGTGCAGAAGATAATAAAAAAGCTCCTGCCAAAGCTGATGACAATAATCAAGTTTCTGTTACAAGCACTATGGAAACTTATCCTGTTTTACCATTAAGAGATATAGTAGTATTCCCTTATATGGTAGTTCCTTTATTTGTTGGACGCAGAAAATCTGTTAAAGCAATAGAAGAAGCTATGCTCAAAAACAGAAAAATCGTAGTTTGCGCACAGAAAAATGCAAAAACAGACGATCCTACAAAAGATGAACTTTTTACTACAGCTACAGTTGCAGAAATACTGCAACTCTTAAAGATGCCAGATGGTATTTTAAAAATACTTGTAGAAGGCACAAAAAGAATCAAAATCAAAAATTTCACAAAAGAAGCTGATTTCTTTGAAGCCGAAGGAGAAGTTCTCGAAATAGAAGATAAGAAGTCTATACATCTTCAGGCTCTTATGAGAAACGTAGTTGCTCTATTTGAACAATATGTAAAACTCAACAAGAAAATTCCATTGGAAATTATAATGGTTGCAACTAATGTCGAAGAACCTGGCAGATTAGCAGATATTATCACTGCCCATTTAAATATAAAACTAGAAGAAAAACAAGAAGCTCTAGAAACATTTGACCCATCTGAAAGATTGGATAAAATTGCTTCCATACTTAATCGTGAACTTGAAATAATGGTTGTAGAAAAGAAAATTCGTGGTCAAGTTCGCAAACAGATGGAACAGATTCAGAAAGAATATTACCTTCGTGAACAAATGAAGGCTATTCAAAAAGAACTTGGTGACGATGAAAACAGAATAGAAGAAACAGAAGAGTTAAAAGAAGCTATAATTAAAGCTGGAATGACTGATGATGCCAGAGAAAAGGCCCAAAAAGAACTGGCTAAATTGGTAAGAACTCCATCACAGTCACCTGAAGCTCAGGTTTCTAGAAATTATCTTGATGCTTTATTAGCTCTTCCCTGGTCAAAAGAAACTAAAGATAGAATTGATTTGAAAAAATGCCAGACTTTACTTGACGATGACCATTACGGTCTAGAAAAAGTCAAAGAAAGAATATTAGAATATCTGGCAGTCTGCCACCTTAAAAAATCAATTAAAGGTCCTATCCTTTGTTTGATAGGCCCTCCTGGTGTTGGTAAAACTTCGTTGGGTCGTTCTATAGCAAAAGCCTTAAATAGAAAATTTGCAAGAATTTCTTTAGGTGGAGTTCGTGATGAAGCCGAAATCAGAGGTCATAGACGAACTTACATAGGAGCTATGCCCGGAAGAATTATTCAAGCTTTACAAGATGCAGGTTCAAAAAATCCTGTTATTCTTCTTGACGAAATAGACAAATTAGGTGCAGATTACAAAGGTGATCCAAGTTCTGCTCTGTTAGAAGCTCTAGACCCAGAACAGAACGTAAATTTCTCTGACCATTATATATCAACACCTTTTGATTTATCTAAAGTACTCTTTTTGACAACCGCAAATGTTCCCCACACAATACCAGGCCCATTGAGAGATCGTCTCGAAATTGTTTACCTGTCTGGTTATACAGAAGAAGAAAAGCTTAATATAGCTAAAAAGTATCTGGTACCCAAACAATTAGAAGCTAATGGTATTGAAAAAGAAAACATTTCTATTGATGAATCAGCTATTATAGAAATTATTAGAAAACATACAAGAGAAGCTGGTGTACGTAATCTTGAAAGAGAATTAGCTTCAGTTTGTAGAAAAATAGCTAAAGATGTTGTTCTTGGAAAGATCAATCCAAAAGAAGATAAATCGAAACAAAAATCAAAGGGTTCTAAGGCAAAAACCACTAAAGATACAAAGAAAAAAGCTAAACCAGGTATTGTAGTAAAAGCAAAAGATATAGAAAAATATCTTGGAATACCAAAATTTCATCTGGATAAAGTCGAAAATCATGATGAAATCGGTTTAGTAAATGGTCTTGCCTGGACAGAAGTTGGTGGAACAACACTTCCAATAGAATGTGTTGTAATGCCTGGCCGTGGCAAAGTTATACTTACTGGCTCATTAGGCGATGTAATGAAAGAATCAGCTCAAGCTGCTATTTCTTATCTAAGAAGCCATGCTAAGCAAATAAATATGCGTCCTATTGATTACGACACAATAGATTTACATCTGCATTTCCCAGAAGGTGCTGTTCCAAAAGATGGTCCATCTGCAGGTATAGCTATAACTACTGCTATATATTCAGCACTTAATGAAGTTCCTGTCAGAAGCGATTTTGCAATGACTGGTGAAATCACTCTTAGAGGGAAAGTTTTACCTGTTGGCGGCATAAAAGAAAAACTGCTTGCGGCCCATCGACAAGGTATAAACAATATAATCCTTTCTGCTGATAATGAAAAAGAACTTGAAGAACTTCCTCCACAGGTTCGCAAAGTCATGAAAATAACTCAAATTGAATATGCAGAAGAAGCTTTAAAACTTGCTCTTAATGGTAAGCCTAAAACTACTTTACTTTCCTTCAAAAAGCCAAAATCTAAATCTGAATCGAGTCTTTCACTTAAGAAAAAAAGTAAGGCAAGAAAAAAATGAATATAACAAGCAGAATAACTTCAGCAACTTTTAGTGCCTGTATCGTAAAAAAAGAAGATCTTCCAAAAGATGATTTGCCTATTGTTGCCTTATTAGGACGAAGTAATGTTGGAAAGTCTTCTTTAATAAACAGTTTAACTGGGCGTAAAGAACTTGCTAGAACAAGTTCGACTCCTGGGAAAACTCTTACAATGAATTTTTATTGTATTAACGATGCGTTTTATCTTGTAGATTTACCAGGCTATGGTTATGCAAAAGCCTCTAGAGCTACACGAAATAAAATTCAATCCATGATGGATGATTTTTTCACTAATTGCACGAATCTTAAAGGTGTTGTTCAAATTATAGATATTCGACATAAGCCCACACCTCTTGATATTCAAATGCATAATTGGATAAAAGAGCAGCGTATCAATGGCTTTGTTGTTCTGACAAAATCAGATAAATTAAGTAATCAACAAGTTTTAAAGATGCGTTCGCAAATTCTTAAAGAGATTACCGATATTTATGCGATTGTTTATTCCTCGAAATTAGTTCTTGGAAGAGATGAATTTTTAGATGCACTAGAAAAGATTCTAGCTGGTTATGAATTCAAAATCCTTGATTCAAAACAAAAACTTTCTGAAAGTAGTAATTCACAACAAGAACCTCGGTTGAATTCTACTTCTCATACCGATGAGAAACCTGTTTCAACTCAAAAGGTTTCTAGACCTAGAATGACTGGAGAAGCCCAGAATAAACCTAAAAATGTTGAAAGAGAGAACTCAAGGAACAATAACCAAACTCATAGAAACAATATAAATAGAGATAATTCTCGTTCAAATAGAAGAGATATACCCAATCGTGGTAAATCCATGGATTCTACTTCTAGACACAATAGAAATAGACAGCCAAGAAATGATGGCAAAGGTTCAAGAAGAGATTAAAATAGGAAGTGAATATGAAAAGTATTAATTTTAGAAAATCTGCAA
Source organism: Candidatus Rifleibacteriota bacterium (assembly GCA_905236675.1). Taxonomy (GTDB): domain Bacteria; phylum Muiribacteriota; class Ozemobacteria; order Ozemobacterales; family Ozemobacteraceae; genus RUG334. The sequence continues at coordinate 154,744 of CAJOND010000012.1, forward strand.
TTATACTAGGTGTTACTTTGGCTTCGACTTTGTTTATTTCTGAAGCAAAAGCTTACGAAAGATATACATGGTCAGATTTAGTTACTGGTAGAAGTAGAAATGGCTCTGTCAGTGACGAAGATAAGCTTGCTGTAGTTTGTGAATGGTGTGGCTTAAAAAGAATAGTTAGGTCTCAGATTTCAGATTCTACTAAAATGAAAAATGCTTTAGCCATAATTCAAAACAAATCTAAGTTCTCTAATAACGCTATCTTTAAAGCAGTTATGGACCTTAGATATACTTACAAGTATAGTTTTAAGGATATGGATAAAGCTGACGAAGTATTAAAAAATCTTGATTCAATTCCTGAACTTAAAATAAAAGCTGATGCTGAACGCTTGTTCTCTTCTATGAATGATAACAGCATACTTAATAACGATTTTTACAGTAAACTTTATCAGCTTAGAACCCAGAAAAATCTATTCCCTTATGATAATGGTTATATGCCAGTAATTACAATGGATAGAGCATCATTCATACTTTCAATAAAAGAAATGGTTGATGGGAAAGGTTCACTTAATGAATCTGTAAAAGTTAAATGTTGGAAAGACATACCTGCAGATATTCTCTATTTAATAGCTACAGATAAAAGAGAAAATGCCTATAAAATTTATTCTTCTATGAAATCTAAGTTAGAACCATCTACCAAAAAACTGATTGAAGATTTCTTATATCCATTATATATGCCAGTAAAACCTGTTAATCGCAAATTTCTTGCAGGTATTTATGCTGTTGAAGAATTTCCAAATCTTGGAATGGATTTAATCAATGAATCTTTAACTTCGACACCAAGAGTATTAAAGCCAGAACACGCATTAGCCTCTTTATCAGATGTCTATGCAAGACACAATGCAGTAAACGAAGCTCAGAAGGTTCTTAAAATATTATCAGAATATTATCCAAACTCTCTCTGGTTAAAATGAATAGAAAAATAGTTTCATTACTGCTTTCTTTGCTTTTAATTCAGCAATAGCAGCATTTGAATATAATGGTGTATTTGCCGCAAAAAGAAACTCTAATGAAGCTCAGACTTATTATATTTTATTAAATGAAAATACTAATGTTTCTTTTTCTTTAAGTATTAATGGGAAAAAAACAGATGAAGTCTTTGTAAGCAAAATCAAACTAACTTCTGACGAAAGTGTTGGATTAACTTCTAAAAATCCTATTAATAATTATAAAGTTACTTCAACTGGAATTTATGAAGTATCTGTTACTTCTACAGCTTCACTAGACAAAATGATAAGCTATGATCTGTCTGTTGATGAAGTTGCTTCTAATGATTCTAACAATCTAAAAACCCCTCCTTCACCAACAAATGTTAATATAGATTCTTCTAATTCATCTCAAGAATTAAAAAATGAACAATCTTCAGTAACAAACTCAAAAGAATCTAGTAATATCGCGTCAGATAATAACCACAATAGTTCGATTAAATCCAACAATTCTATTTCTATTGGTTCAGCAAAGATAATTGATGATTCTGAAAATCCTTCTTTGGCAAATAATTCTAACATAACATCAAGTGATATTGGTAAAAATGAAACCATTGATTCTAATAAAATGGCAGAATTTTTCCCCAAAGACAATTCGTTAAGTTTAAATGAAAAAGTAGAAAAGCAAATAGAAGAAAACAAATCTAACTCTTTACTTGTTCCTATATTAAGTAATGATTCTCCTTCAACTGAAACAAATACTGCGATTACTTCAAACCTAGAAGAAACACATAATAAAACCATTGCTCCTCCACTTAGTTCTAATTCAGAAGCTAATAATGAAAATGAATATTCAGAATTAGGTCCTGATACTCCTGCAGTAGAAGATGAACCATATATTAATGCCAAAATAATGGAAAAAAAAGCTATAAGTTATTCTGGTAAACTAGTATTGTCAGACAGTATAGAAGCCTATAAATTTCTAGGTGATAAAAACAAATGTTGGCCGCAATCTATTTGTTATGACAAAGATGGTAATCTATGGGTACTCGATGGACAACTAAACCACATCAATTGTTATAATACAAAAGGAATAGAAATTGTCAGTTTTGGTTCAAAAGGTAAAGCAATAAATGAATTAGGATTACCTGTTTCTTTAGCTGTGTTTAAAGATTTTATTCTTGTTGGAGACAGACAAAAAAATTCTATCCATATCTTTGACAAAAAAGGCAATTGGTTGAATGCTATTCAAAGCGATCCAAATGTTGGTCTTAAAATTTCAAATCCTGTTTCTATTTGCGTTAGAAACAATGAAATATGGGTTGGTGACAGTAGAACTAACAGAGTTTTATGTTTTGATGACAGATTTTCTTTTCTAGGCAGTTTTGGTTCTACAAAAGAATCAGTAATAGAATCTATTTCCTCAATTGCAACCGATAATGAATATATTTATATTCTTGAAGAAGAAGGTGTTTTGAAGAAATTCGGAACAATGGGAAATTTTATTTCAGCTTTCCATACCGACATAAAATATTCTACTGGATTATTTATTGATTCAAATAAAAACATTTGGATAACTGATATTGAAGCAGGTAAAATAAATTGCTTCTCTAATGATGAAGGCAAAATTTTGTTTTCAATTAATAAGAAAAATTTATCCAGCCTATATAAAGAAGGGGATAAATTAGCCCCTTCATCTATTAGTATTAATTCTGCGGCAAAAATAGCTATAGCTGATACTTATTCAAAGAACATAAAGATATTTGAAATAAAATAAAATTAAGAAATAAATTATTCATTAATTAATCATTAGAAACCAAGACAATTCTAAAACCAGCTGCAGGAAAATCAAACGAGGGTGCACTTTTTCTTGAAGCCGATCTACAATTTTTACTAGTTAAATTAAACCCACCTCCTCTAATCACAGGAGGACCTCCTCTATCTATATATGGGTCTACATTATTTTTTGAAGAATAGGGACCATATCTATCCTTACAATATTCAGGTACATTTCCATGCATATCATATATTCCCCAATCATTATTTTTTTTCGTTCCTATTGGTTTAATTTTATAACCAAAATCTTTGCCATTTTTTTTAACCCTAGAATTAAAACCATACCAGGCAATATCATTTAATTCTACACATTCTGAATCAAACCATTTCCTTTCATTAGGATCAATTGATGATATATTTTTACCATTATTAAATGCTGTAGTAGTACCAGCTCTACATGCATATTCCCATTGTGCCTCAGTAGGTAAGTCAAAATGGTAATTCTTAGGTATATATTCTGAAAATCTTATGTTTAATTTTTGACAAAATTCATTTGCTTCATTACATGTACAAATACAAGGAATAACCTTTTTGTTGAATATTATATTTAAATCTTCATCATTAGATTTTTTTCTATTATCAATGAACTTGAAAGCTTCATTATCACCTTCTTTTTTAATTAAAGACCTTCCTGTAATTTTTTCAAACTGGTCAAGAGTTATTTCATATTTTCCTATTCGATAAGGTTTTGTAATCGTTACTTGATGTTGAAATTCATCTTTTTTATCTCTTCCAACTTCATCAGCAGGACTACCCATCATAAAAGTTCCGGCTGGGCAATCAACCAATTCTATATCAAAATCCCTTAAAATACTGTCTAATTCATAACAATCTGGTAGCTTAGACTTAGATTCATAAGAGATATTAAAAGCTTTATCTTTATTTAAATCTGTAGATGTAGATTTTTTACAACAACCAGAATACAGAAATAATAATATAAATAATAAATAAACTAAATTTTTACTTGGTTTCATATAAACTCCAAATAACAAGTAGTTTTTATTTTAAACATTGTAATTAGATATTTATTAATGATAGCATATATCTATGAAAAGTTATGAACAAATAAAAAATGAAATTCAATTTTCTTTAGATAATAAGAAATTAAATGGTTTCATAGAGAAAGACTATTTATACGTAGAATGTCCTCGTATTTATTTTTCTTTTATTATTTTTTTGCTTACGGTTCCTATTTTTGGAATTGGAATATTAGCTTTTATTGCTTATCTAGGCTATAGGCTTAGATATTTTTATTGGATACCAGTTACTTATCTTCTATTGGGTTCAATACTATGCAAACTATGTAAAGATTATATTGTTTTCGACTATAACAGAGGTCAGATTTATTTTTCTACAAAGCTTTATAACACTACAATTTGGACAGGTTACTATCTTGATGTTCGCAGTATCAAAGAAATAGGTATAGATAATGAATATTTACAGCAGCCACCAATTATTGAGCTAAAAAATAAGATTTTAAAATTCTTTAATAAAATAACTGACGATGAAATAATTAAAAAAGTTAGTAAACCAAATCTTGTTTATCTTGATTCTGAAGGTAAAAAAAAGAAAATATTCGACCATTATTACGAAAAAGATTTTGAAGAAAATTTAAAAAACTATTGTGAAATCATAGGAAGTATACTAGAAATACCTGTGAAGATTTGTAATATAAATCAACAATTAAATGTTGCAACAGAGAATAACATTTATTATTTAAAAATAATCCCATTTGATATTAAAACAGAAAAAAGAAAAATATTTTTATTTAACCTTAGATTATTCTTTATTCAGCTATCAATTCCGTTTGTCCTCTTATGGATTGTTGCCATTTTTGAATATGGTTTTATAGGTTCTTTATATTATTTGGCATATATTATAAAACTTTTATTTACTGAATATATCCCAAGAAAGTTAGGTTTAAAATAAACTAAAAAACTTATAAGGAATTAGCTTCTATAATGAAAAATATTGAAAAAATAAAAAACGAAATTCAATTTGCCTTAGATAATAAAAAAATTGATGGTTTTATTGAAAATGACTCATTGTATGTTAGAACTCCAATAGGAGTTTCTTCAATTGTTATCATTGCTACTTTAGGTTTTTTTATTTCTCCACCACTAATTATTAAATTTATGCAATCATTAGAAATTAAAGATGGTCCTATATATTTATTACCATTTATGGTTATGATAGCCTCCTTAGCTTCTATTTTTATTTGTAAAGAATATTTAGTTATTGATTATACAAATAATAGAATTTATAAAGTGCCTAAGTTCTATAAATTCTATTTAATTAAAAGTCATTTTATTGATTTTCGAAGTATTCAAGAGATTGGAATTAATATGGTTTATAAACCTGGCAATTTACAAAGTTTTTCTTTTAAAGATTTATTTAATAAAAAAATCGAATTAGAAAAATTTGAAAGAATAACTATCCCTGTTCTCGTTTATTTAAGCTCTGATTGTAAATTGAAAAATTTATCTGGTTTTATAAAAAATAATGATGACTTAATAAACTTGGGAAATTTATGTAATTTAATTGGCAAAATATTAGAAATACCGAGTGTAGTATGTGAAAGAAATCAAAGGATTGAAATAGATAAAACTACAAATCCTTTTTCATTAAAGGTTAAAACCCTGGAATATAATCAAGAAAAAAAGAATTATATAAAAGGTGGCTTTAAAAAGTATTTCATTGCATTAGCTTTGAACCTTATTGTTGGGTTCATAGTTGTTGAAGCAACTTTAATTTATTATGTTGGATTTTATGAATCCATCCAAGTTTTATACGAAACATTTCTTTATTTATTTTTAGTACTAATACCAAGAAAATTAGGTCTAAAATAAGCAGGAACATTCTATATGATTAAAGCAAAGTCTCATCAATTAAAAAACTATGCGTTTGCCTTGATTAGATATTCTCATTAGAATTTAATTTTATAGCTTGTTAAATAAAAAAGCTTCTATTTTTTTAGGGTATGTGATAATATTCAACCCAAATAAATTTTACTTGGCATTATAAAAATACTTTGCCATGCCAACTTACATGAGTTGGCTAGCAATGACGTTTTATATATGTCAGTGCATATTTTTATTTTGCCGAAACTAATGTATTGAAAGACAGGATTTATTAGAAATGAAGAATAAAGCAAAGTTTGAACCATTAGCAATTGTAGGTATGAGCTGCCTTTTCCCAAAAGCTCAATCTTTACAAGATTATTGGGCAAATATAAAGGAAAAAGTAGACTGTATCTCTGAAGTTCCAGAAACTTCATGGAAGGCCGAAGATTACTATAATCCAGACAAGAAGTGTCCAGACCACGTATATACAAAGAACGGCGGCTTTTTGAATCCTGTCGATTTTAACCCTGCTGAATGGGGTATTGCTCCAACAGATTTAGACTCTATTGATACTTCCCAACTATTGAGCCTTGTTGTAGCTAAAGGTGCTTTAGCTGACGCTGGTTATGCAAACAAAGACTTTGACAGAGACCACACCAATGTAATACTTGGGCTAACAGGCTGCTTAGAGTTGGTTGTTCCGTTAGGTGCTCGTCTGGGTCACCCCTATTGGAAAAAAGCAATGCTTCATGCTGGAATCGATGAAAAGATAGCCAATGAAGTAATGGATAGCATTGGCAAATGCTATGTTGGCTGGCAGGAAAACTCTTTCCCTGGTCTTTTAGGAAACTGTGCAGCAGGTCGTATTGCTAACCGTTTAGATTTACATGGAACAAACTGCGTTGTTGATGCGGCATGCGGTAGTTCTTTAGCAGCCCTTAATATGGCAGCTATGGAACTCTGGACTGGTAAAGCTGATATGGCTATTACCGGTGGTATCGATACATTCAACGACATTTTCATGTTTATGTGTTTCTGCAAAACCCCTGCCCTTTCACTAACAGGTCAGGCAAGACCTTTTAGTGCTGATAATGATGGAACAATTATTGGTGAAGGCATTGGTATGGTTGTATTAAAGAGATTATCCGATGCAGAACGAGATGGCGATAGAATTTATGCTTGCATTAATGCTGTAGGTACAGCTAGTGATGGAAAAGGTAAAGCTGTGTATGCTCCTGCTATTCCAGGTCAGATAATGGCTTTAAAACGTGCTTATGAAGAATCTGGGTTAGACCCCAAAGATATTGGCTTAATAGAAGCTCATGGAACTGGTACCGCAGCTGGTGACAAAGTAGAAGTTGAAGCTTTGAAAGAAGTTTATGGTGTTTCAGAAACCAATCGCCCCTGGTGTGCATTAGGTTCTGTAAAATCTCAGATTGGTCATACTAAAGCTGCCGCTGGTTCTGCCAATATTATAAAAGCAGCTATGGCTCTATATAATAAAATTATTCCACCAACAATAAAAGTTTCACAACCAGCAGATTCTTTGAAAGATGAAAATCTGCCTTTCTATCTGCCCAATCAAATCAGACCATGGATTGCAGATGAAGGGAAAACTCGTCATGCAGCTTTAAGTTCAATGGGTTTCGGTGGAACTAATTTTCATGTAATTCTTTCCGAATACAAATCAGAAAAAACTGTATATGACTGGGAAAGAAAAGTAGAACTTATTACTTTATCTGGTTCAAATGCTTCAGAAATAAAAACCAAATTAGAAGGTCTAAAAACCGCAAAAGAAATCCGACGTTTTGCAGCAGAAGCAAGAAAGGCTTTCAAGAGCACAGATAAAGCTCGTCTTGGCTTTGTAATAGACGCTTCTACAGATATTGAAAAGATTGTTACTGATATAAGCAGTAAGTTAGATACTTGCGAAGATAAAGATTTTACACTTCCTAATGGTGCAACATTCAGTACATTATCAGAAACAGGTAAGATAGGCGTTTTGTTCCCAGGTCAGGGTTCACAATACCCTGGTATGGCTCTTGATTTGATGTGTACTTCACCAGAAGCTTTCAATGCATTAGTAGAAGCCGATAAAGAAATAGGCAAATTAGATGCTGCAGGAAACCATCTTGTAGACTATATTTACCCAATTCCTACCTATAATGCAGAAAAAGACGCACAGAATCCTGAAAAGCTTAAATCAACAGATATAGCACAACCTTCTTTGGGAGCTGTTTCAATTGGTATGTATAACACTCTCAAAGATTTCGGTCTTGAAGCTGCTGGTTTTGCTGGTCACTCTTATGGTGAACTGGTAAGTCTTTGTGCAGCTGGTCTTTTCGATAGCAAAGCTCTTGCTTTGATTTCACGCAAACGTGGTCAGTTAATGGGGCATGGGACTGGTGACAGAGGCGGAATGATAGCTGTTCTCGGAGCTAGAGAAGATGTTGAAAAGATTATGGAAGAAGAAAAGCTAGACTTAGTTGTAGCCAACCATAATTCTAATAAACAGGTTGTTCTTTCAGGAAAAACTAGCGAAATCGAACGTTCTAAGAATATTTTCAAAGCTAAGAAGCTTAGAGCAACTGTTTTAAATGTTGCTGGTGCTTTCCATAGCAAATTTGTTGCTGATGCCGCAAAGCCTTTCTATGAATATTTGAAAGAATTTAATTTTGGCGAAATGAAATATCCTGTTTACGCCAATACTACTGCTGATAAATACCCAACCGATAAGGAAGAAGCTAGAAAACTCTTAGGTAATCAACTCGCAAATCAAGTTCGTTTTGTTGAAATAATCAAGAAAATGTATGCTGATGGTATCAGAACCTTTGTTGAAGTTGGTTCTGGTGCTGTTCTTTCTGGTTTAATCAAAAATATTCTTGATACAAACGACTATAAAGTTGTAACCATGGATTCTTCAAAAGGCAAGAATTCATCTGTAGTAGACTTAGGCAAAGCTTTAGCACAATTAACTGCTTTCGGTTACAAGCTTGATATAGAAAAATGGCAGAATGGTGCTGAATGGCTTGAAAAGAACCCATTAAGCAATAAGCCAAAATTAAATATTCCATTAGTCGGTGCTAACTATAAATCAAAAGCTTTGTTGCAGCATAGAGCTGAAATTGAAAAGCCTCCTGTCAGAAAGCTTGTTGATGAAAAGGATGTTAAGGTGGTCACTAAGGTTGTTACTGCTGATCCTCAAAGACCTATTCAGTCGGCTATTGCCGAAAGATCTTCATCAAGCAGCAGTGTATCTATTGGTATGCCTCAGACTCAAACACCTGTTCAGCCACAATTCAATAATACAACTATTGAAACTCTAGCAGCATTGCAGATTATGCAGCAGGAAACAGCAGAATTGCATAAGCGCTTCTTAGAAGGTCAGGAAATGGCACAACGTGCATTATTAGCAGCTATTGGTGGTCAAGCAATACCACCGATGCCACCAATGCCGCCTATGGGAAAACCTCCTGTTCCACCAATGCCACCAATACCTCCTAAACCCTTTGGGGCACAAGTGCCAATGCCTCCTTTAGGCGTTCATGGTGTTCCACCTATTCCACCAATGCCGCCGATTCCTGTAGCTGGTCCAACTTTCTATCAAAGCAATGTACCACCTGCAAATACACCAACTTCTGTGGGAACAATAACACCAACAAAACCAACCACACCAATCACAGCATCTAATACCGAGTCAACAAAAACAATAACTACAACAACTACCACAAAAATAGCATCCGTTGATGCTGACAAGCTCCGCGAAACTCTCATCGATGTTGTGGCAGAAAAAACTGGGTATCCCAAAGAAATGCTGAACCTCGACATGGATATGGAAGCTGAACTTGGAATCGACTCTATAAAGAGAGTTGAAATCATGTCAGCTATTCAGGAAAAACTTCCTGATGCTCCTGTTGTTCAACCTGACCAGTTAGGTAAGTTGAGAACACTCAATCAGATTTTGGAAGTAATTACTTCAGCTACTTCGGCTACAATTACACCTACAACACCAATCACACCAATCACACCAAGCACATCATCGGTAAATACCGACAAGCTTAAAAGCACACTAATCGAAGTTGTAAGCGAAAAGACCGGCTACCCAGCCGACATGCTTAACCTCGATAGGAAGCTGAACTTGGCATCGACTCTATTAAGAGAGTTGAAATCATGTCAGCTATTCAGGAAAGACTGCCTGAAGCTCCGGTTGTTCAGCCTGACCAGTTAGGTAAGTTGAGAACCCTCAACCAGATTTTGGAAGTAATTACTTCAGCTACTTCGGCTACAATTACACCTACAACACCAATCACACCAAGCACACCAAGCACATCAAGCACATCATCGGTAAATACCGACAAGCTTAAAAGCACACTAATCGAAGTTGTAAGCGAAAAGACCGGCTACCCAGCCGACATGCTTAACCTCGATATGAACTTGGCATCGACTCTATTAAGAGAGTTGAAATCATGTCAGCTATTCAGGAAAGACTTCCAGATGCTCCAGTAGTTCAGCCTGACCAGTTAGGCAAGCTGAGAACTCTCAATCAGATACTTGAAGTAATTACTCCAGCTACCAAAATCCCCCTGTCAGCTAACGCTGACGTCCCCCTTTATGAAAGGGGGTCTAATGCAGATTCCACTCACTCAAGTTATATAACATCATCGAATGGAGTATCCTCTTCCGATACCCCCCTTGTTAAGGGGGGACTAAGGGGGGTTTTAGACTCAAAAAAACTCCATGACACACTAATCGAAGTTGTAAGCGAAAAGACCGGCTACCCTGCCGACATGCTCAACCTCGATATGGATATGGAAGCTGAACTTGGTATAGACTCAATTAAGAGAGTTGAAATTATGTCAGCTATTCAGGAAAGATTGCCTGAAGCTCCAGTTGTTCAGCCTGACCAGTTAGCCAAGTTGAGAACCTTAAATCAGATTCTCGAAGTCATCACTCCAGCAACTTTAGCAAACGCTCACTCCGTGAGCTCCCCCCTCAGTCAGCCTTCGGCTGCCAGCTCAGCAGCAGCTAACACATCCTGTGGCTGCTTGCACGCCGACATCCCTGTCGGCAGCCCCGCAAGCGGGGTAGCATCTTCGGTAAATGACGAAGAAGAAAATAATGCTGAAGACTTTGAACTGAAACGCACAATAATCAAAGCTATTGAAATCGGTAAACCCGATGGAATAAAGTTATTAAATAAAGGCGACAAAGTTGTGATAAGCAACGATGACCCTGAATTAGCAGAAAGCCTTGCCAAGAATCTATTAGATAAAGGCATCAAGGCTGAAACCCAAAGCTTAGCTGATGTCATGGCTGGCAAATTCCCAAAAGAAGCAAAGGGATTTGTAGTAATAGCACCAAAGCCTGAAAAGGCTGCTCTTAACCTTTGGGAAGACAGTTCTGTAGAATGGCTCAAAGACGCTTTTATGTCAATTAAAGAAGCTGGTTCAGCACTTAAAGCCAACAAAGGCGTATTAGCAACAGTTTCAAGATTAGACGGAAGTTTCGGTCTGGCCTCTATGACAAAGAACGTAGACCCAGTTCAGGGCGGATTAGCAGGTATTTCCAAGACCACAAGATACGAATGGTCTGAAGTCACATCAAAAGCAATTGATCTTGATTATAGATTAAAAGAAAACGATGCAGCAGCAGAATTGTTAGCTGAAGAAATAACAATTTCTGGACCTATGGAAACCGGCTTGAGCAAAACTTCTAGAAAGATGATAGAAGAAATCGAAGAAGCCCGCTCAGAAAAGGCTGATGCACCTGCAACCTTCCAAAAAGGCGACACTATAATTGTTACAGGCGGTGCTAGAGGCGTAACTGCGGAAACAGCTATAGCCTTTGCAAAACAATACGGAACCAATATGGTTTTATTAGGCCGCTCTGCTCTTCCAGAAGCAGAACCCGCATGGTTAGCTTCACTTAAAAATGAAGCCGAAATCAAGCGTGCCATAATGCAGAATTCTAATAAAAAGATGACTCCAAAAGAACTTGGAGTAGCTTATAAAACAGCTATGGCTAACAGAGAAGTATTAACAAATATTGCCAGACTTCAAAAGCTTGGCGTAAAGGTTAAATACTACTCAGCAAGTGTATTAGATGAAGAACAGGTTGCAAAAATAGTTTCTGAAGCACGTTCTGAATTTGGCAATATTTCCGGTATCATTCATGGTGCTGGTGTAAAACGCGATAAGAATATCGAAGACAAGACTAGAGAACAGCTTGACGATGTAATAAATACAAAAGTCAAAGGTTTGAAGAATCTATTAAAAGCTACTATTGAAGATAATCTCAAAGCAATAGTATTGTTCTCTTCATTTTCTGGTCGTCAGGGTCGCACAGGTCAAGTTGATTACGCTATGGCTAACGAAGTTCTGAACAAAGTTGCTCAGAAAGTTAAAGTATTGCGTAATGATTGTCATGTAATGGCCTTCAACTGGGGTCCTTGGGATGGCGGTATGGTTGACTCTTCATTAAGAAAAGTATTCATTAATGAAAGTATAGGCTTGATCCCTCTGAAGAAAGGTGCAAGATGTCCAATCGTTGAATTAACAAATGATAACGAAGGTGCCGTTGAAATAGGCATCATCGGTTTAATTGACGGAAAAGAGGCTTTGTCTTCATCAAAAAAAGCCTAAAGGCATTCGACTTTGATTTAAATATCAGGGAGAATGCCTGGTTAAAGTCTCATGTAATGAACGGGAAAGCCGTTCTGCCTGTTGCTGTTGCAGCTGAATTATTAAGCCAAGCTGCTATTGCTGTTAATCCTGGCCTTACATTTGTCGGCTATGATGAAATGCGTTTGCAGAAAGGTGTAGTATTAGATAAAGATTCTCAAAATCTACACTTATATTCTGAAACAGCAGAACAACAACAAGACGGCACTTATAAAGCTATTGCTGAATTAAGAACTGACGGTGCAAAATGGCAGCACGTCAATGCAAAAGCAGAAATTATACTTGCTCCAAAAGGCTTCGCTTTGAAAGTTCCTGAAGTTCAAAAAGTAGATATTAGCCAAAAATACAATCGCAGCATTAAAGAAGCTTATAGCGAATGTCTGTTCCATGGTGAATTTTTACAGGCTCTTAAAGAAATAAAGGGCTGGTCGAATGATGGTATGGTTGCAGTAAGTAAAACTTCAAAACCATTAGCAGACTGGTTCAAAGAACCTATATTCACAAATTGGCAATCAGACCCTCTAATGATTGATTCTGCATACCAACTAATGATTCTTTGGACAACAGAAGTATTAGGTGCCCCATCACTTCCTAATTACGCAAAAAGCTACAGACAGTTTGTTAAAAGCTTTGAAGGTCAGGAAGTCACAATATCTGCTAAAGCTGCTAAAAAGAGCACTTCTTCTGCAATAGCTACCATAGAATTTATAACCAATGATGGAAAAGTTGCAGCAATTATTGATGGATATGAATGTACAATAAATTCAGCTTTGACAAATGCTTTCAAAAAAAGGGTTCTTGGAGATTGATTAAATGAGTGGCGACAGCAGAACAACAGCTTTATCTATAGCAATTACAGGGATTGGTGGAATATTTCCAGGAGCAGAAAATTTAGAAGAATTCTGGAAAATGATTGCAGAAGCCAGAAGTGCTTCAGAAGTTGTTCCTGATGGAAGATGGCCCGAAAAAGCCGAAAGCTATCATGATACAAAAGTTGGTGCACCAGATAAGGTTTTATCGCCAAACAACTGTTCAATAAAGCATATTCCTCAAAACTATGAGGGTATTAACCTTCCCCTTGATTTTATCAAGACCTTAGACCCTCTCTATCAGATTGCTTTACAAGCTGGTCGTGATGCTTTCAAGGACTCGGTAACAAAAGGCATTGATTTATCAAAAGTTCCAGTAATTATGGCAAACATAGTTTTGCCAACTGATTCGACTTCAAATATATCTAGAAACTTCTATATGCAGATTTTGAAAGCAGAGTCTGAAAACAGAAAGCCATCAATTGAAGAGCTTTTTAAAGATAATCCCTACAATAGATTTTCTGCTGAATTACCTGCTGGACTATTAGCTGCTGGGTTAGGCTTAGGTGGTGGCTGCTATACATTAGACGCAGCCTGTGCTTCTTCTCTCTATGCTATTAAATTAGCCTGTGAAGAATTAATTAGCGGCAGAGCAGATGCTGTTTTAACCGGTGGTGCTTCTAGACCATCTTCACAATTTACCCAAATGGGTTTTTCTCAATTAAGAGCATTATCTAAAAGCGGTGTTTGTCGGCCATTCGACAAAAGAGCTGATGGTCTGTTAGTTGGTGAAGGTGCTGGAATGTTTATGCTTAAACGCCTAGATGACGCTATAGCATCAAAAGATAAAATTTACGGAATCATCAGAGGAATTGGTCTCTCTAATGACGTTGGCGGAAGTTTATTAGCACCAGATAAAGAAGGGCAAGTCCGTGCAATGCGAGCCGCTTATGCACAGGCTCATTGGTCACCTGCTGACATACAACTTATTGAATGTCATGGAACTGGTACGCCAAAAGGTGACGCTGTAGAAGTAAGCAGTATTAAAGAAATATTAAAAGGCACAGACGCAAAAGAATGTATAATAGGTTCTGTTAAATCTAATGTTGGTCATCTTTTAACTGGTGCTGGTGCAGCAGGTTTAATGAAGCTTGTTTTTGCATTGAAAAATAAACAGTTACCACCAACAGCAGGTTATGAAATTCCAGACGAAAAACTTGAATTAGATAAATCACCTATTAAGATTTTGCAAAAGCCTAAAGGCTGGGAACCAGCCAAAGTTGGAGAACCTAGACGCTGTGCACTTAGTGCATTCGGTTTTGGTGGAATCAATGCACATGTTTTAATTGAAGAATACATAAAAGAAAAGAGTTTAAATACTGCAAATTTTAAAGCTGAAAAATTGCCAGAAGTAGCTATTGTAGCTATGAATACAATGGTTGGCGATTTAAAGAACTTAAAAGAATTTCAAGAAGCTGTTTTGAATTGTATACCAGACAAGAAGCCTATCTCTGAAAAAAGGAAACAAGCTGTTGTTGATATTCCCTGGCTACAGGAAGGTGCATTTATTGAAGAAGTAGATATTACTCCTGGGGAATTCAAGATTTCTCCTATCGAAATACCCGAAGTTTTACCTCAACAGCTACTTATGCTCAAAACCGTTTCAGGTGCATTAAAATCGCTAGTTGGCAAAGAACATAGCAGATTAAAATGGGGTACATACGTTGGAATAAGTCAGGATTTTGAAGCCTCTAATTTTGCTTCAAGATGGGCTATAAAAAAAGATTCAAAAGCCTTTGGTTTAAACAATTACGATGAAAAGCAACTTTCTGATTCTATCACCCCACCCCTCAACAATGCTAGAACAGTTGGCGCTCTTGGAGGAATTGTTGCTAGCCGAATAGCAAGAGAATACTCAATAGGTGGACCTTCTCACACATTTTCATCTGCTGAAAATTCTGGTTTATCTGCTTTAGAAGCCGCAGTCAGAGCTTTGCAACGAAATGAAATTGATACAGCTGTTGTTGGAGCTGTTGATTTTGCAGGCGATTTGAGAAATATTTTAGCAATCGATAAATTAAGACCTTATTCTAGAAAAGCTGATTCTATTCCATTTGAACTTGGTTCCGATGGTTCTTTTGTAGGTGAGGGTGCAGGAGCAATCATTTTAAAACGCAAAGATGATGCCATTAAAGATGGAGATAGAATTTTTGCCCTAATTAGTGGCATTGGAAAAGGAAGTTCCAAACGTTTTAAGAGTAAAGATTCATTAGAAACTGCTTACAAAAAAGCAATGTCAGAAGCATGGAAAGAATCTGGTTTTAAACCTGAAAATGTTGGTTTACTTGAAACAAATGGTAGTGGTTTTTCACCAGAAGACATAGTAGAAGCAGAAGCTATTGCTGATTTTATTCCTGTTAAATCAGATAAAAAAGAAGACACTTTTAAAAATAATGATCAGCTTTGTGCCATTTCTAGTGCGAAAATGGTTATAGGTAACACTGGTGCTGCTTCTGGATTATTATCATTGATTAAAGCTGCTATTTGTTTACATCAGCAAATATTGCCAGCTTTCAAAACTTTAAAAAATCCGATTGAGCCACTAAGAAATCGCAAAGATTCATTTTTTACGCCTAATCAGCCACAATTTTGGCTTAGAAACAAAATTAACAGTCCTAGAACTGCTGGCGTAAGCAGTATTGGCATAGATGGTTCGGTTTATCATACCGTTTTAGAGGGCTTTGAAGAAGACAATAAATTATCAATTGACGCACAAAAGGTTACTACTGCTTCTCGATTATTGCCTACTGGTGAACTTACAGACGCTATATTTATTGTTGGTGGAACAAGCCCCTGCGACTTACGAGAAAGAGTTTCAGCCTTAGTAAATCTTGAATCTGATTCAATTCAGAGTCTTGCTAGAGAATATTGGAAAGAATGTCCTGTAAAGCCTAATGCTAAGATTTTCTGTAGTATTGTTGCTTGTAGTATTCCTGAATTAAGAAAACGTGCAGAATATGCTGTAAGACACTTATATACAAAAGAAAATCAGCCTATTTTAAACGGCCCAGAAGTTAATGACAGAATTTTCTATTCTCCTGACCCTATGTCAGAAAAAGGCAAGATTTGTTTTGCATTCCCTGGTTCAGGAAATCATTTCTTAGGAATGGGACTTGAACTTGGTGCTACTTTTCCTGAATTTCAAAGAGATTTAGACAGCCAGTATGATTTACTAGCAGCTCAATTTGGAGCTAGAAGAATTGCGCCCTGGCGACTTTCTTATGAAGATGGCTGGGAAGATAAGGCAATGCAAGACCTTATTGATGATCATAACTCATTGGTTTTCAGTCATGTTTCATGTTGTTCACTGGTTAGCGATATAGTCAGAAGTTTTGGCATCAAGCCAGACATTATTATGGGTTACAGTCTTGGCGAAACTGCTGGTAATTATGCTACAAGAACTTGGACAAGTCGTGACGAAATGATTAGAAGGATGAGAAATTCTAATCTCTTCACTACTGAATTAATTGGTCGTTATAATTCAGCTAGAAAATACTGGGGTCTAGATGAAAATGCTGAAATTGACTGGCTGTTAGGAATGGTAACTTGCTCTGCAAGTGAAGTTGAAAGGTATTTAACTGATTACACACAAGTATATGTTTTAATTATAAATACTCCTGATGAATGTGTTATTGGCGGTAATCGCCCACAGGTTGAAGATTTGGTTAAGAAACTTAATAAACCTTTCTTCTCATTAAGTGGCGTTTCTTCAGTTCACTGCCCTGCTGCTATTCCATCGGAAAAGGCTTACTACGATTTGCACTATTACGAAAATACTTGCCCACCAGATGGAGTTAAGTTTATAAGCAGTGCTAAGGGAATCGTATTTAAGCCTACTCCACATGATTCTGCTGATTCAATCAGACAGCATTGTATAGATAAGATTGATTTTCCAAAAGACGTAGAACTAGCTTATAAAGAAGGTGCTAGACTGTTCTTGGAACTTGGACCAAAGAGTTCTATGACAAGAATGATTAATGCTATTCTTGGTGACAGACCGCACTTTGCTCGTTCTACAATGTCTGCTAATCAACCTCAGATGACTTCTCTACTTAAGTTTATAGCAAACTGTGCCGCAGAAGGTATTAGAATTGATTTAAGCAATCTTTACGGGCGTGAAATATTACAGATTAAATCTGACATCAAGTCAAAGCTTAAACCTGTTGCGGTATATACAGGGCATATCCCGACACTGGAAGGGATTGAAAGATCTGCCCCTAGGTCGGTGGAAATAAAGACCTGCCCACAAAGCGAAGCTGTTGGGGGAAGTGACTGCCGTAAGGCAGACGAAAGGGGTCTTCAAAATAATACAATCGCAGAATCTCAAAGACCCCCTCAGTCACTTCGTGACAGCTCATCGACTCGCTCACATCCTGTGGCTCGCTTGCACGCCGACATCCCTGTCGGCAGCCCCGCAAGCAGGGGAGCTTCTTCAGATAAGCCAAAATCTATAGAAGACGTTAAAAAAGAATTTTATAATACTCATAACTCTACTCGCAATACTCCTAAGACTATTGCTTCAATATTCCAACAGAAACTCGGTAAAAAAATGGATAATAAACTCGTTTCAGAATGGCTCAATGCTCAAAATGCTACTGCTCAGGCTCATGAAGAGTTCCTGAGACTTAACAACGCCTTTTCACAGGCACAAATTGCTTTGCTCACTCAGCAGCTAACGCTATCTCAAAACATGACTCCTGAACAGTTACAGCAATTACAGCAGAATCAGACTGTTACGATTAATTATCATAATGCTACGCAGAGCAATTTGGCTAATAAGCCTGTTCCATCACAGAAAATGCCGAAACCTTACAATGGTCCTGTTTTCCTTGATTGGAAAGGCTCTATGGAATTTGCTGTTGGTAAGATTGGCAAAGCATTAGGCGATTTCTTCGCTCCTATTGATAATCACCCAACAAGAGTCAGACTTCCTGACATTCCGTTGAATTTCGTTGACCGCATTATTACTGTTGAAGGTGAAAAAGGCTCACTTGGCAAAGGCAGAGTTGTTACAGAACACGACGTTTACCCCAATGCCTGGTATCTCGATAACGACTGTATGCCTACTGGACTTGCAGTTGAAGCTGGTCAAGCTGACCTTTTCCTTTCTGGATGGCTCGGAATAGACTTTAAGACTAAAGGTATTGCTAAATATAGACTTTTAGACGCAACTATTTCTTATCATGGTCCACTTCCAAGACCAGGCGATACTCTCCACTATGATATTCGTGTAGACCGCTTCATCAGACAGGCAGACACTTATTTGTTCTTCTTTGAATATGATGGAAGCATTAACGGCCGCCATCTTATCACTATGAGAAACGGTTGTGCTGGCTTCTTTACAGACAAACAGCTTGCAGAAGGCAAAGGTATTGTATTAACCGAAGACGATATAAAACCTGAACCCAAACCTGATTTGCCTGGTCGTGAAAATCTACCACAAATGGTCAGAGAATCTTATGACGATAATAAACTTGCTTTGTTAAGACAAGGCAATATTGAAGCTGCTTTCGGTCCACAATTTGCTGGAATATCAATTTACCCTCATACTATTCCTGATGGAAAGATGAAGATGATTGACCGAATTACCGAAATAGACCCACACGGCGGTCGTTTCGGATTAGGTCGTATTAAAGCTGAAATAGATATTCCTCAAGAAGCTTGGTTCTTGACTCAACATTTCTGTGATGATCAGGTTATGCCTGGTACTTTGATGTATGAATCCTGTATGCAGTCTTTGCGAGTATTCCTACTTAGAATGGGTTGGATAGCTCCTGCTCAGACTTCTTCATTTGAACCTGTTCTTGGCGTTAAGAGTCAGCTTCGCTGTCGTGGTCAGGTTATTAAAGATGTCAAGAAAGCTCTTTATGATATTGAAATCAAGGAACTTGGCTACAATCCTGAACCTTATGCAATAGCTGACGCTTTGATGTTTGCTGATGGCAAGCGCATTGTTCAAGTTATGAATATGAGCATTCGCCTCACTAATACCAACCGCCAAGCCATCGAAGCCTTGTGGGCTCATAAAGAAGCTCCCCAACAAAGTGGGGGAGCTGTCAGCCAAAGGCTGACTGAGGGGGCTGCTTTGCGAAGCAAAGCGGTGACTGAGGGGGCTGCTTTGCAATCTTCTCTTATAGAACCTCCCCAAAAACGAAGTTTTGGGGGAGGTGTCACGAATGTGACGGAGGGGGCTGACTGCCAAAGGCAGTCGGTAGACCCCGAAACCCTCCCAGCCATCTACACCGCTCAACAAATATATGAATATGCTATCGGTAAGCCATCACTCTGCTTTGGTGATGCATTCAAAGAATATGACAACGGTAAATTCCTGGCTCGTCTTCCAAATCCACCATTCCTCTTTGTAGACAGAATAACAAAAGTTGATGCTGAATTTTTGAAAATTAAGACTGGTGGCATTGTTCAAGGTCAGTTTGATATTAAGCCAGGCCACTGGTTCTTTAAGTGTAACAAACAGACTTCTATTCCATTTGCTGTAATGTTGGAATTTCCGCTTCAAGTCTGCGGCTGGTATTCATGTTTCATGGGTTCTGCAAATACCAGTAAAGAACCGCTTCACTATAGAAACTTAGACGGTTCTGCTATTCTTTATGAAGATGTAAATATGAATTCAGGCACTCTTACAGCTACGGTAAAATCTACAAAAGCAGCTAATGCTGGTGGTATGCTGATTCAATCCTTCGATTTACTTGTAACAAAAGGTGATAGAAAGATTTATGAAGGGAACACTACTTTCGGTTTCTTCTCTGAAGCCGCTCTAGCTAATCAGATTGGCTTAGTTGGTGCAAAACCCTATCAGCCAACTTCCGATGAAATGGCTAGAAGTATAGACTTCCCATTAACATTTACAGAACCAATAGACCCAACAGACTTGAATCACAATGTTACAATGAATGGTCTAAATCTGCCAGGAAAATGCTTCTTAATGCTTGATAAGATTACTGCTTTCATTCCTGATGGCGGTCCAAAAGGCTTAGGTTTTATCAGAGGCATTAATCAGGTAGATCCATCAAGATGGTTCTTCAAAGCTCACTTCTATCAAGATCCAGTTATTCCAGGTTCGTTAGGTCTCGAATCTTTCATGCAGTTGCTCAAATGTTTTGCTATTCACAGATGGGGCAAGGAATTAGCCAATGCTCCATGCCACTACCAGGCTATGGCTGTTGGTCAGAAACACATCTGGTCTTACCGCGGTCAGGTTATTCCAAAAGACAATCTTGTAACAGTAGACGCCTGCATAACCAAAATAGACGATGCAACTCACACCATCACCGCTGACGGCTTCCTCGTCGTCGATGGCAGAATCATTTACTCCATGAAAGACTTCGCTTTGAGAGTAGCTATTGATTGATAGAGATGTTTCTCTATTTGTCAGTTATTATTGGTGTGGTTGTTTAGAGCCTACGGCTATTGTTGTGATTGAAGCCAACGTAGTCTGTGCCGTTTTGTCATTGCGAGCAGTCGTTAGACTGCGTGGCAATCTAGTTTATTAAGTATTTAATTGTCTTTTTTATAAGCATAAATATAAAAGTTAGATAAATAGGAGCTAAAAATATGGTTTACCCATTTATGACTTTAGATGATAATAGTGAAATAGTTCATTCAGAACTATTACCAAATAATAAAGTTAAAGTATATATTGAAAAACCAGACGAAAAAGATTGCTTCCATCATTTGACTTGCTATTTGCCGACTTATGAGATTGAAGAAAACTTTGGCTTTTCTGAAAAAGATGTAGAAAGATATATGGAAATAATCCATTCAACTTCTCATTTAATATTAGAATTCGCCAAAGACGGTGGTTTTGAAAATGCCGCAAATTTTTAAAATCGGTTCATATTGGGTTTATTTTTGGACTAATGAAAATAAACCTTTAGAACCAATTCATGTTCATGTTTCTGAAGGTTCTCCAATGCCTAATGCTACTAAGATTTGGATAACTGGTTCTGGTAAATGCTATCTTGATAACAATAATTCTCATATTTCAAAAGTTGTGTTACGTAATATTATGCGAATTATCGAAGCTAGAAGTAATGAAATTATAAATAAATGGGTTAAATATTTTGGTAGCATCAGCTACTATTGTTAATAGACACTCAATTTATAAAAATAGAAATAATTATTTGCCAAATAAAAGATAATTTTATAAGTAAATAGCCTCAATAAGTCAGACACTGTCTGACCTATTTGAGAAATTTTTAAGTGAGTCATTATCAACTTTATTTGCCCAATAAGAAGCAATGAGAATCAGGGTTACAACGATTTTTAAATATAGAAAAAGAAATGTTTAAAAAACTTATTTCTTTTATATTAAATGAAACAAAATTAAAGCTTTGCTGGAAGCCCATTTTCTATAAGAGTATCTAATAAAGATAACAATAACTTCTTTTGTTTTGGGGTAAGAGCTATCAGACGTTTATCGTCTTCTGTTAATTCTATATCATACCCAAAGTCTCCTATTAATTCTCCGACAGTCATTCCAAGAGCCTTTGCTAATGGCTCAACACTTTTGACTTTAGGAGATAGCTCACCCTTAACCCATTTAGAAATAGTCGCTTGTGAGACATGAGCCATTTCAGCCAAATCTTTTTGATTTAAGCCCTTTGAATTTATCAACTGTTTCAGTTTTTTAGAGAAATAATTCATAACGACTTTCTTATAGTTAATTATTGACTTTTTATAACTTTAAGAATAATATTATTTATATCTAATATGACAAAAGCCCTACTTATTGCTAAGTTGGGCTTTAAAGTTAAATACAAACAAACGATCAGGAAGATTACTCCGCTTTTGACGGCAAGATTTTGCGGAGTATATTGCATTGAACATAAATATGCTATTTATGTTTTTAATATAATAACATAAGTAACATATTTATTTCATCTGCAAATTTTCAAAGTTTCGTTTTATTCATTTTGGAGATATAAGCATGGATAAAGATGTAATAGATTTACTAAAAACAGCTACTGAACTGGTTAATAGCTTTAATAAAAAAGCAGATAGCTATCTTCCTAAAAAAATAGTTGATATTGTTAGATTACACAGCGGAATGGCTGTAGCCTCATCATTTATTCCTGTTCCTGGTGCAGATCTTGCAGCATGTGCAACTGCTATTTGGAGTATGTATATACGAATTAATAATGCCTTAGGACTATCATTTAGTGAAAATGTTATGAAAACAATTGCAGGAGGTGTAGCTACTAATTTATCTGCTTATGCTGTAGGTTTAGGTATGGAAGTTTATTAAAATTCATTCCTGGTATAGGTACTATTGGTGGGATAGACTTAATAGCATCAATTCAATATGCTTTGACATTAACATCTGGTTATGTATATATGAAGGCCTTAATTCTTTTAGCTCAAGTAGATGGTAAAAATATTAGAGAATCAGATTTATCTAGCGCAACAGAAAGAGTATTTAAAGACAAAAGCACACAAGACTTTTTTAATACTGCAAAAAATAGCTATAAGAAATAATATTCTTATATAAAAATCAATCTTTTAAACACATTATTTTAGAGACTAACAAATAAAGAATCTTTAATATCCGATTTATATTTATAAAAGTTCTAAAATTATACAACTCACATAATCACCGCTGACGGCTTCCTCGTCGTCGATGGCAGAATCATCTACTCCATGAAAGACTTCGCCCTAAGAGTTGCTATTGACAAATAGAGATGTTTCTCTATTTGTCGGTTATGATTGGTGTGATTGTTTAGAGACAGCTTATCAAAGGTGTGCAAATAAAAATAGTAAAAGTGAATAAAAAAGCTGTTTCTCAACTAATTTCATAATAACATAATAAAAAATAACAATTCAAGTCTACTTTGAACCCAAAGAAAGGAACATTATCAACCTCAACATCCTCTCTGACGAGCTGAAATATATTTTGTTAGATGTGAAGCCTTCTTGAGGTTGATTAATTATGATGAGTGAGAGATTTGTTAAGACAGAAACTATTTTTTGTTATGTTTTCTTTCTTTTATTTGTTCTTCCTTAAGCCATTCTTCGTATTCAAAATCTAAAACACAGAAGATACTTGAATAAGAAACTATTTTTCTTACGACATCTTCTTTAAACTCACCTAGAGTTAATGGGAAAAACTTCTTTTTTATTTTATCATACTTATAAAGATGAGATGAGGCTTTTTCTAGTTTTGTTCTTTTACCATCTTTTATATTATAGATACAGACCTTTGCTGAATACTCGCCTTTGGCATCTTTTTTTATCGTATCTATTAAAAATTTATTAAAGTTTTTTATTTCACCATCAACTTTGATAAATTTAGTATTAGTAGTAATTCCTTCGGGATTAATGAAAGTGTCGGTATACTCAAAAGTTTTGCCGTTTAATTCATTATGTGTCTGTTCAATGACTTTTTCTAACTCTTTATCATCCTTAACATTAGTTTCAATAGCATAATACTGGATAAAATTCATAGGTTCTGCTTTTATAGAAAGAACAGAACAAAATAAGAAAATCATTACAATAATTATTTTATTTAATTTCACTCTTAACTTTCACCTTTCCAATTATTCCTATCATACCAGCTTCTCTACAAGTTACTAAATGATTGTATATTTTTGTCCAAGTATTAGTTGGATTAACATTAGGGATATAAACAGTAATATAACCATCTGATTCTCTTCCCATATGTAAATAATAAGCTGACTTTGGCTTTGCAGGAAATTTTATTCTAAACCAAGACTTTGCAAATAAACTAATCTTTTCGTATTTACTTCCACCAGGATGAGGTTCATCAGGTATTTCAAGGTAATATTCACCTTCTGGCAAACGCTTTTTATAAAGACTAAATGCTTTGAAAACAGATGATATACCTTTTATTTTAACATTACCAATAATAAATATATTGTTTTCGTTTTCTACAACTTCTTTATATATATATTCCACATAACAAGCAGATTTATATTTATAATTACTCTTTAATCTTGTCTTTTTATTATTAGGAATAAGCAATCTAACTTTTTTGCCTTTATCCTTTCCTCCTAAAATTTCAAAGAATTCTTTCCCAGAGTATTGATTGCCATTTCCTGTATAAAATTCCGTTTTATAATGGTCAACCCTTATACAATACGGCAAAGGGTATCTCTTTCCCTTCACTTCCGTCTTTGTTTACCAGTCTCCCTTTTATCCAGCCTTTTTTATCGACCTCTACTAAGGTTTTTATGCCTAGTTCTATAGTGGTGACTTCAAGAACAAATTAATATTTAAAAAAGTCTTAGTTTTGTTCATAGAAAAATACTCCTTATAACAAGTTAAAAAGCAATAATGGTGAAAATTAATTATTAAAAACAGCTCTCAAGGGTAAATGTAAATAATAATAAAAAATAATGTTCTAGCTGTCTTATCAATTATTATATTAACAAATAATTATTATTTCGGCAAAAGTCTTTTATTTCAAATCTATTTTGAACCTAAGGAATATTAAATTATCAACCTGAACGTACTCTCCAACGAGCTTAAATACATTTTGTCGGTATTGAAGCATTTTTGAGGTTGATTATTAATAACGTAAATAATTAATGATTTATTTTATCAAGTATTTTGCTACGCCATGAAAAATCAAAGTTAATTTTATCTTTTTCAAAAGACTTATATATTTTATCGATTATTTCATTGTAATTACTTGATTTATTTAAAAGATTACTCAGTTCTTGAGTATTTAAAGGCATTATTATTACATTATCGGTGAATTTACTCTTGTCAATAGATGATTGCAGAGGAACGGAGGCTACAGCTTTCCAAATATTTATAGTATTGGTATCAAATTCTTCTGCAATAAAGAAAGTAATTACCTTTCTTTTCGTATTTTTGGTTTCTTCATCAATTTTCAAGTTGACGGAATGTCGTAAAACAGGTTCCCATTCACCACGTTTCTGATTGGTTAAATTCATCAAAGTTACTTCAAGCATAATGACTTTATCTGTTTCATATATAACAATATCGCCTTGACCACCGCCAGCATGTAATAAAGGTTCAAAATCAGCAGATAAAGTGAGATTATAGCTGTTTAACAAATCAATGCGTTTTCCAGAGAAATAATACCAGGCGATTCCTATAATATATTCATAGATTGTGGGAACCGTTGAGTCTAGACTAACTAGTCTTTTTATTTCAGAATCATTACTTCTATTGTGAAACATACTCAGAATATTTTTTACTTGTTCTAAAGGGTATTTTGCTTCAATAAATAGTTTAAACTCATTCTGTCTCGCTTTATAAATACTTTGAGCTATATCTGAAATATTCTCATTTTTAAATGTTTCTTTGATTTTTATAATAATATTATCTATTTGTTCTGATTCGTAGTCTAATATTTCAGAAATAGATAAATTGGAACAAAAATAACAATTTAAACCATTCTCATAATCTTTATAGGTAAGAGTATTCCCAGCTATTTTATTTTTAATACTATTGTCTTTAAACAAAAATTTGCATAGTTCCTTATAAGAAAGCTCTACATAACCATTATCAAAACTTATAATACCTGAAGCTTTAAATATTCTTTTAGTTGTGTCAGAATATTCTTTTATTTGGTCTAGAACCTTAGACAAAGTAAACTGCCTATATAGGTATTCATTTATGTTTTCAAATAACAAGAAATTATTTTGTTCTATAAATAATTCTAAAGTTTGTTGCTTTGTTCTCTTGATTATAAAAATATTATTACCACAACCAAAAGCCTTGTTTAAACAAGACTTATTCTTTTCATAAAATTCAAGTAGATTGTCTAAATCGCTTTGAATTCTGCTTTTTATAAAATCGAATATATAATTATAAAAAATCCAATAAATCTCAGAAGTTTTTTTACTTTTTTTATTCTTGAACAAATTTTTAAATTTATCTTCTTTTAGTTTAGTCTGACTTTTTATAAAATCAGGAGTATTAATTTCAAGATTTTGAACTACATCACCATTTTTGTAATTTGTAATAAAGTCATCTATGCTATCAATATTTATTTTATTATTGAATCCCTGAACCATTTCGAGAAAAGTTTTTTCTGAAATTCTACTTTTTTTCAATAATATGTAGATCGCAAAACAAAAAGGCGAATAATGACTTCCGTCATAATTAAATATTTTCAATTTCAATAATTGTCTAAGATAGACAAGATTTATGTCGTCTATGGGTAATAGTTTTTCTAACTCATCTCTATTTATTTTGGATTTACCTAACAAAATATTTCCTATACAAGAAATATTCCTGTTTTCATCAGTAAAACCTAGTTTCACAAGATTGCTTGTATAGTGTCTAGCTCTATCTTCGATACCTTTATCAAATATTTTTTTTAACGATGAATAATTGGAAATATTATGTTTAAACCAATTAATATTGTTATCTTCTATAGCTTCTCTTATTTCAGGCTGCTTGTTAATCTCTGATTCAAGTTCATCAAAAGGGGTATGTATAGTAAAAACATCAGGAGACAGATTGATGGCTTGTCTATAGAATTCGTATTGAGCAAGACTGTTGGGTATATTATCCCATTTCATCGATTTATTGTTTATAATATCATTCAAAATTACCAAATAACCTTGAAGTGCATTTATAACATCGTTACGTCTTCCGTTAGTATCCATTAAATTGAATATTTGATTTCTATCAATTTTCATTATTACTCCAGATTAGTAGTTTATTATAAGAACTTCTTCTGTTACAGAATTCTTATTTTTTTTATGATAATTTGAATTGCTATAGCTGTAATTTAAATTAATAGTTTTATATTTGTTATTAGACCTAGCCCATTCGATAAGAATTTTATTCTCTTTATTTTTGCTTCTAAGAACATTTGATAAAGCAAATTTAATATTTTTAGAATTTAGTTTATCAAGAAAAATTAACAAATCCTTTTCTTCGTTTTCATTCCATCCGTCTAGTTCATTATAAGTGGCACAAGTTATTAAATAAGGTGGGTCTACATAAACTAAACTATCTGAAGTTAGTCGTTCTATATTGA
Organism: Candidatus Rifleibacteriota bacterium; assembly: GCA_905236675.1. Lineage (GTDB taxonomy): Bacteria > Muiribacteriota > Ozemobacteria > Ozemobacterales > Ozemobacteraceae > RUG334. The sequence continues at coordinate 181,945 of CAJOND010000012.1, forward strand.
AATGTCTAAAATCATAATTTGAAAACTCACAGTTTAAAAATTTTAGACGTTCAATAAACTTATATAGTTTTTCTTTCATTTTTAGGTTAAAATCTCTTTTCCCTACAGGTAAATTAAAATCACCTTGTCGATTAAACCTAATTTGATTATTGAATGAATAAACAATTAGAACGTAAAGCATTATATAATGGCTATAACTAATGTCTTTATTATTGTTAAAATCTTCTCTTAGTTTAAGATATTTATCTTTATTATAAAATCCCAAACCACTATCACTACAGCAATTATAATATTCATAACCATATTTAGAGCTTTGCGACAAGCCATAGTTTACAATAATTTTATCTATTAGTTTTAATGAATTATCACCCAAGTTTTTAAAAGTATTAAATAAACTAATCAAATTTTTATTTATATCATTTAATATAGTCAAATTACTTTTTACATTGATACCAACATTGGCTCCGCCACAGAATAAATCTACAAATGTTTCTATTTTTTGGGGAAAATGGGGCAATATTTGAGGAAGTAATCTATATTTACCACCAGTATAATTTAATGGTGATTGTATAAGTTCTTGCTCATAATCACCATTTAGTAACATCTGCATACAAATAGTCTTTCTGCGTTTTCTTCAATATTAGATTTACCTGTTGAAAAAGCTTTATAATCCTGTGAAAAAGTCTTTAACTTACCTTTTGCCTCGAGTATTCTTATGATTTCCTTATCTGATAATTTTGCATTAGAACGTTCATTTCCTTTGTTAGCCATATTGTTATAAGAAAGAACAATATATTTAGCTTTTATATTATCTATCAAATCTTCAAAGGCTTCAACTGCTTTTGATGTACAGTAATCGCTTTTTAAAGCAGACCTATCCATTTTTTTTGCAACTCCAGTAACATCTGGCTTTCTCCAACGAGCCACATTTTCAAGTAAATGGTAGGCATCGCAATACTGTCTTGAATTATAAGGTGGGTCTAAATATACAATATCAGCAGATACTTTTTTTACTAACCTATTAATATCTTCATTATATATTTCATTTTCGATATTGTTATTGTTTATTTTAGGAATAAAAAGATCAAATTTTCTGTTTAATTCACCGTTTTTTCGGAATGCATCATAATGCCCACAAGTATTGGCTATCTTATCGATAGCATAAAGCAACGAAGTAATTAAAATACAGCGTTCACGATAGTTAATAAGATTTGATTTATAGTTGCTTTCTATATTTTCTCTGATGAAACCAATTTTTTTACAGTTTTCGTTACTGAAATAAGTATCGGCAAAGGTTTTAGACATATAATTGTCTTCATTAACAGAGGCTTCGTTATATTGGTTTATATAATACGATATTTTTTCTAAAGAATAGTTTTCAACTCCGAACCAGGTCTGGAAACAGAGGTAATTGAAATAAAGAATATCGTTTAATATAAGATGTTTACTTTGAAATATCGAAGCTACTGCACCTGTTCCAGCAAACAAATCAGCGAACGTATCGAAATTGCCACATTCGCTAGTTATGACATCTTTTATAAACGAATTAAGCTTATATTTGTTGCCTAAATATCGTCTATTATTTATTGAAAAATACTGGTTTTTATCCTCATCAAAAAATCCAAAAGTTCTGTTCTTGAACTTTTGCTTATCTGACCCAATAGAGTTGTCTATAACTTGATAGTACATAATCTACGCTTCTTTCGGTTAGTTTATTTTAATATAAAAGAGAACTCTTGTCTAATTTTATTAATTTGATATGCTTTTGCATTACAAAGAGTATAATTAGATAGAGTTTGCAAAACTCTGTTAAAGAATTAAATTCTTGTTGAAGATAGAAAATCTATTGTTGTAATAACAGAGTCTCAAAAGGTATTTATAAAACAGCTAATCAAAGGTTAAATTTTACAACAAAAAAATAAGAGCTGTTCATTCACTTCCATTATAAATACGTTCGTATTAAAAGTCAATATAGGGTTTTCACGAAAATAAAAATTTTTAATTTCTCAATTTTCTTTGATATTCTTCATAACGTTTCATAAACACGTCATACAAGTCTGATTTTTGAAGGCTTCTAGTTTTTCTTTTTCATTCAAATCAATTGCATTATAAAAGTTTTCATATAGTATTTGTTCAGCACCATTTTCTTTGACCATTTCTAATACTTTGTTCCCTTCAATTTTAGAAATATCTGTTAAATCAGGTATTCCTGTCTGTTTTAGCAGATTATAGGTTTCGTCAGTACCCCATTTTGCTGTAACTCTATAGCATTTCTGTATGGATTCTTTAAAATCATCTTTTTTCTTTTCTTGTTCTATTAGCTTTTCCAATATTTTTAATCCATTTTTATTTTTGCCGATACAGCCAATCTGTATCGGAGTATTTCTTTCTACATCTATTATATTCAAGTTAGCACCTTTTTTTAAAAGATAATTAAATACTGATAAATTGCCATACCTAATAGCCAGACAAATAGGGGTCTGTCTGACAATATTTTTAGCTTCCATATCTCCACCAAGATTCAATAAAAGTTCGACCAATTCAAGATTTCCGATTTTTGAAGCTATATGCAAAGCTGTATTTTTATAGTAGTCTACATCTTCAAGAAAACTCTTGTCTGCCTTCCCAAGATATTTTATTGCATTATAATTTTCTTCATATACAGCTTGGATAAAACCATTATTCCCATTGGTATTTTTTTCTTTAGCTAACTCTATTTTTTCTTCTTTTGGGGTATTGATTTTTCTTAAACTTTTTCCATTTTTTATAGCAAGATGAATCTTGTTCCCAAAAGGTCTTAATGCTCTTTTTGTGCTCTTTTTTGAAATCAGTTCCTTTTCAAAATCAAGAATATATTGATATACATAATCTGTTTTTTCAATTTTGGCAATACATTTTAAAGCTTTCTCGAATTTGCCTGTCTGTCTGAAAAGCTCCAGTTTAAAAAAAGCAAAGTAAAAGTCAAAACCTTCTTTTTCGAAAATTGAATCTATATCTTTCCCATCTCTTTCTTCTCTTAGGAATTTGTCAAAATAATCCAAAGACTTTTCAAGACTGTCTTTTATTTCTATAGCATTTGGACTGCAAGCATATTTAAAATAAACCTGAGATTTTTCGTAATCTGTGGTTTGAGTTGCTAGAGTGTCATCAAGCATAAACAAATAGCGTTCACAAGGATTGGTCATATCAGTGATGATCTCGTCAAAATGGGCTCGAAATGAGGCCCCTTCATACATAATAACCTCTTCATAACTTAATTCTTTTTGTGGATACATACAGCCACAATAAGTACACTCTGGTGGAAGCCTGAAATCAATGTTTTCTGGAAATCCGTCAAGGCATAATAATTCGCTATTTGATACATTAACCTTTAAACAACTTGAGGATATAGGGAAAAAGACACGGCATATTTTGCAATAATATGTGGCATCATATTTAACTTTCTTTTTTAGAAAAAAGTCCAGCTCTTGTATCCGAACATCACAATCACCCCTACCACCAGTACAGCAATCTTGATGAAAATTAAATCGGTATTTTTTTATTTTTGCTATAAACTCTTCTGGGATATCTACTCCGTTTATTACTTTAGCTTCGAGAGTGGTATAAATAAAAACAAAGCTAATAATAAAGATAATAATTGTTTTATTGATGGAATAATTAATTGATGAATAAAATGGATTGCCGTATCTTTGT
>CAJOND010000013.1 GCA_905236675.1 Candidatus Rifleibacteriota bacterium
TGTTGAATGTCTTGCCATATTTTCCTCTTTTTTATAGGGATATATATGACTAAAACATATTTCTTAGAAAAGTACAAGATTTTTAATGCGTTTTCCCTGGGAATAAGAGTGAACGGGAAAAAATAGAGAATAGAAGAACCTGAAGGCTAAAACAAAAAACTCTAGCTGTTATGCTAGAGTTTTCGAGTGCCGGGAACGGGACTTGAACCCGTATGGCGCAAGCCACACGCCCCTCAAACGTGCGTGTCTACCAGTTCCACCATCCCGGCGGGAGGACTTAAGCCGACCTAAGCCCTTTTGTAAAAGTGATATTAGCATATACTCTTTTTAATGTCAACTATTTTTTTAAGCAACAACAACTCAAATCTCAACCTTAAAGCGTTCTTGTATGCTTCCCTTAATTATATACTTCTATCTTCAAAAGAAACTATTTCTGATGGTGTTATTAGCTCTTCTTCTGAGTAAGTACTATCATAAGATTTGAAATCCACATCTGGCAGCTGCTCTTCTTTTGGAACAAATTCTATTAATTCTTCAAGATTATTATAATTATCTTTTCTTTCAACAATTTTAGAAGAAAAATCTCCATAAATAAACATGCACCTCAAATAATTGGCTATAGCATAAAACACAGCATTATGTAATTCTTCAACATCTTTTAAAAAATCAAAAGAATCAGTTTCAAAAGTATCTACAATAATTTTATTATTTTTTTGTCCAAAAAATAAAACAGATTCTTCTAGCCATTTAACTTTATCAATTTTTACTTTATTATTGTTATTATCTCTTTCTTTCTCAAAAAAAACAGATGTAGAAACCCCTAACAATTTAATATCTCTCGAATCTGTAATATCAACTATTTTATGAATAAATAAATATTTGTAATCTTCAACCAATTTGTTTCGTTTTAAATCTAATAGATATTTTTTATAACATCCAAATTCTAATATAATACTAAAAACTAAAACAAATAAAATACAAAGCCATAACCAAAACGGAGCCACCCAAATAAACGAAATAGCTACTAACACAAAAAGTGACAATGCGGAATATGCAACAAGATAAATAGCATCAAAAATAGGTGAGCCACCTAACTCTATACTGCCAATTTTTTTAAATTCTTCAATACAATTATCAGCCTCGCTTTTTAATTCTTTCTCATCATGAACTCTAATATTATATTTAAAAAATTTAACTTTCTCTTCTTCGTTATTTTCAGAAAAATTGTCGTTAAATTTGGTATCATTATCCATGACTGTTTCCCTTAAAAATATGTATTCAAAATCTGTCTATAGTTTAAATTCTATAATGTTAATAAATTTTCAGTCAACATGTTTAAAATAGTTTACATTGGTTCGGTCATCCTTTCGGCTTAAAACCAACATTTCTCTTGCCGATAAAAAAGGTTTACCCTAATAAAAAAAATTCCAGAAACATCTTTATTAGATATTTCTGAAATTTTCTTTTACTAGTTAAAAAACTATTTTGTTTTATCTTCTAGCAGTTGTTGTTTTCTTCTTGGTAGTAGTTTTCTTCTTCTGAGTTGTTGTTGTTTTCTTCTTGGTAGTAGAAGTAGAACGACTAGTAGAAGAACTTCTTACAGATGAAGATCTAGTAGAAGATTTTGTTGCTTTTGCCCAAACAGCGTAGTTGTTACCACTGGCAGCAAGTTTGAAAGCATCGCCTTCTGGGGCCCAATCTTTGTTTCCAAGTTTCATAGCAACTTTGCCATCAATAACTGCAGCATAGAGACCATTTTCAGCTTTGAGTATTTCAACTTTACTTGTGCTATTAATCTTGTTTGCTTTACGAATATCGATTAGCTTCTTAATTTCGTTTTTAAGCTTCCAGTCATAAACGTGTTCATAGAATATACAGGGAATACCAGGATGTGTAAGAATATAAGCATAACCCTGCATTACTTCATTATTTGGGAATGGCCAATGATTTTGTTTAGAACCTGTATCGTGGTTATCTAAGAAAGTTACAGCTCTTGATGGCCACCAACCGATTAAACCAGTAGGTTTGCCTTCGGAGTCTTTCAATCTCCAATATTCGCCTTTTACTGCAACTTGAAGAATACCTTTAGTTGTGAAGTCGAACACACAAGCTACTTCGCTCTTGTTCTTATCTAACCAGTCACAAAGCTGTTGTCTGTGGAAGTTCTGATCATTATTCAAAGTGCTACCGCTGAAGCCCATATTGGTCCAAAGTTCACCAACAGAGAATAATGGAGAAGTACCAGCATCATATTCGCCATTATACTTTGGAGCATAACCTTTAACATAGTCATATCTCCAAGCCTTGAAACCAAGCTTCTTCATCCAGTTCATCCATTCGATGATGTCTTCACGAACCTGAGCATTGGTATGGTCAATATCTGGAGCTGGTGGGAAAGCATCACCAGTATCTGGTTTACCTTGTCCGCCAAACTGACCAGAACAAACAGCCCACTGTTCCCATTTAGCTTTGCCAGAAGCAAAGTTATAAATGTTCCAAATGCCATTTTTATCTTGATGGCTTGCACATCTGTGATTGATAACGATATCTGCTACAGGAACAATACCTTTTTCATTCAAAGTCTTAAGAGCAGATTTTAATGAATTTTCATCACCGTAAAATGTAGTATTACCAGCTGTTCCTAAATCATAGTAATCGCCAGGTAAATAACCCTGATCACTTACGGAACGAGATACTGGTGGGAACCAAAGGAAATCAATACCGATAGCTTTCATATCATCGGCTTTGCCTTCGAGATTGCGATACCAGTTACCTTTATCGCCGCCAGCTTTGCTGTCCCAGCCAAAACCCTGCATCATAACACCGTTTGATACTTTTGCAGGCGGATCTGCAACAACTGGAGTTATAAGAGTCAAAGAAAATAGTGCTGCTATACTTGCTGATATAGCTTTTAATCTATTTGAAAACTTCATTTAAACATACTCCCTAACCTTGATATGTTTTATGATTATACTAATTTTTTTAACAACACGCAATATCTTTGTACCGATTTTTCGTTACCTGCTTAAAATATATTTAAAAGTTAAATATTATTATTTAGAACAATAATCATAGAATATATTAAATAGAACATAAACAGAAATAAAATACCCTATATCTGAAAAAATGTTAAAACTATGTTTTTCAATTTGATTATTAAGCACCGTTACAAGAGCATTAATATTTAAAATAAAAAAAACCTCAATATTAATAAACACAAGAATATTTGATATAAATAATACAGGCAATAACAATAAAGCAGCTCCCTCACGACAAAATGCGCGTGCTGAATAAACCACAAATGTAATCAGAGACAATATACCGGAAATAATACTACCTGATTTATACGAAAATGAACTTCTGAAATCGTTAATAAAATTTAACATCTTTTATATCTAGATTAAAAACAATAAATATTAACAATAAGACTCTCTCTAATCTCTTTTAATCAGATACCCTGACTGAGAATAGTCTTTTATAGAAGTGCCTTTTACTGTTGGAACTAAGATAATATTACCGTTTGTATCTGTTGCTATTACATAACCAGGCTTACTATAATCACGAACTGAAGAACCTTTTAAAGTAGGGCTCAAAACAGTATTGCCAGATGTATTTTTTTCTATTTTGTAGCCAGATTGGCTGTAATCTCTTATACTAGTTCCTTTTACTGTGGGATAAGCAACTTGATTGCCTTTTTTATCAGTTTCTATTCTGTAACCAGGCTTTGAATAATCTCGAATATTTGTGCCCTTTACTGTCGGATAAGCTACTTTGTTGCCCTTTTTGTCGGTTTCTATTTTATAACCAGGTTTAGAATAATCTCTAACATTTGTTCCTTTAACAGTCGGGTAAACATAATCAGCAGAAAAAAGCAGCGATTCTGACACAATCAGAAAAGTAAACAAAACCAATACGAATTTATTCATGCCTTTATCCTCTTAAAAATAGTTTTAGTCTTTAATTTTAACAATAAACATTATAAATGACAAATTAAAAGAATAAAAACCGAAATAATAGTTTAATATTTTAAAAAGTCTGTCGATATTGCGTTCATGAAAACTAGGAAAAAATTAATTTTAGCAACTACCATTATGCTGCTTGGAGCAGTTGGTAGCAGCTTCGCGCTTGACTTAAGCCAGTATCAGGCATATCTTTCAGGCAATCGAGGAAAGGCTGCTGTGCAAGAAAAAAAGCAGAGCAACGATTTATCCGAAGAAACCAACAATAATTTTCGAAGTCTGAATGCAGATGCCTACTATGTTACTAGCAAGGAAGATCAATTTATTCCTTTAGGCAACAGCCAAAACAAAAAGGATGGGGAAAGATTCCTTATTCCGGAAGACACACCTGTTCCTAAAGAATTAAAACCTTTATTAGTAGAAGAAAGAACGCCAAGACAGGGTTTAGCATTAAATGGAGGAACAGGTGCAACGCTAGTTCCTTCACCTGGTGTGTTAGAACCAAATAAAACCGCTATAGGTGTTCAAGTTCAAACCTTTGAACTTTATAATATTAACAATGTTAAATATACTGATGAAGATTACTTCGATGTCAACGTCAGTGCTGCATGGGGCGTGGAAGACGGTATCGAAATAGGCTTCGACAAAACCTTCGCAAATCAAGATCACTATAATTTAGAAGAACCGTTATATTTGAATTTCAAATATCAAGCTACCGGGAAAGTGACCTTAGGTGGTAGCGTAAACTGTAATTCTGGTTATCATTCCGCTTGGGTTGCTGCTGGTGTTCCTGTAATTTGGGTAGGTGTTGGTGGAAATTTCGGAGCTAGTGACTATGTGCACAGTTATGTGAGACCGCCAAAATTCAGAAGAGCAAAATATGGTGGTTACAATTATAATTACAATACAGGCCGAGGTTATGCTGATGAATTTTTCTTCCTAGTCGGTGGTCTAATACCTTTGAATGATAATCTTCGTTTTGTTTATGATTTTAACGGTGATAGATTCAGTCTTGGATTTAGGTTTAATTATTCAAATACTCTATTTATAAATGCAAGCTATATATCTAATGGCGATTATGAAAATCTACCTGGTTCAATAGCGCATAGACAAAACAGAAATTTTGTAGCAGGCTGTACTGTAGCTTTTTAATATCTAAAAAACAAAGAAGTGGTTGTTTGTCTCTAGAGGCATCAATCGCTTCTTTGTTTTTCTTTAAGTTATTTTTTACTATCTATAAAATGACTACCCGAATAACCAGATGCAGGTTTATAAGCATTTAAAGTCTTTTTGCTCGTTCTTGCCTGGCTTAGCTCTTTTTTTATATCATCTCTCAATTCCATCATATTGTCAGATACATTATTTTCTGAATCAACAAGCTTTTCTAAGGCCTCAATAAGTTTATTTCTATATTGAAGCAAATTTGGGTAATAATTAGGAAGTTCTTTTAAAAGACTTATAAGATCCATTGTTTCATATGGAAAATCAAGCTTTAATTCAGACAATTCATCTACCAAATCATCTCTTATTCTACTAATTTCATCAAAATATTCAAATCTGTATTCGACCAATTCTTCAAAAGCTTCTTGCCCTTTATTATTTATCAATAAATTTTCATTAGCTATTCGAAGCTTATCATACAAAAGGATTAATTTTTCATAATAAGGCTCTATTGCCATTTTAAAATTACCAGCTTTTTATAATTCTATTATTTTCGATTTTCCGAAGATTGTAATTGATCAAACAAACTCTGAGCAAAAAGAATTATTTCTTTATGTTCTGCAAATACCTCCCTACCACTTCTATCTATTCCTCTAAAAGTTTCAACAATAGAAACACCAGTCCAACCTAATTTTTTTATAGCAAATAAAAATTCCATCGGCCAGAAAAAGCCTTTGAAGCCTTTTGGCGCTCTTGGCATTTTATTATCGCCAAGCATTAAGAAAATAGGGAAATCTTTTTCTTCATAAGAAGAAAAATACCAGTTATTATTATCCCAACCAAGATAAGTATCTTTTTTATTTATAGAAAAAGCCCTTTTTGCTCTTTGAGTGAAATTTATACTTCCGACAACAATATCTTCACCGTCCGTATTGGTTAATTTTTGTTCTAAAACATTTATTGTGAAAGGAATACCTCTTTTTTCAAAGGCAATTGTATCAAATTTAAATATTTTGTTAAATTTATCAATAACAACAGGCTGGCTCTTAAAACCTAATACCATTTTTATTTGATTTTCTAGACGGGCGTAATCTTTCTGTAAGGTGTTGCAAAGTTCTTTATAACTTTCAACTTTCGATGAATCGCAATTAATACGATTCATTTCGTTTCTAAGCTTCTGTCTTGCCTCAACTAGCTCAGCTCTTTGCTTCTTAAGCATACCCTGTTCTTCGCGTAAAGTACGTTTTTTAAAGCCTTTTCTTTCAAGATTAACTCCACGTATTTCGCTAACAATATTAGACAGGCTAAGTCCCGTCCGTCCTTGTATAGTAATTTCACGAAGACGTTCCAACTCGCCTAATACCATATCAGCAGTTGGATATCGATGTGTAGGATCTTTTGCTAAAAGCTTTAATACTATTTGTTCTAATTTTTGAGGAATATTTGGATTTAATTGACGAGGGGGAGGAAATTTCCACTTTGTATGCTCTATAAAAACTTCCATAGCCCTTTTACCCTTAAAAGGCAAATGCCCTGTAAGCTTTTCATACATTACTACCCCAAAAGAAAAAAGATCTGAGGTAATGTCTATTGGTTTGTTTGTTAGCTGCTCCGGACTGGCATAAGAAACTGTAAACATACGATCTGGATTAATATTAAGATCGTCATCTTTTTTCACATAACTAGCTATACCAAAGTCAAGAACGCAAGGTTTGTATTCGGCTCCTCTAAGAATAATATTCTGGGGTTTAATGTCTCTATGAACAAGACCTTGCTTATGAATATAACTTAAAGCGGTGAAACAACCCATAAAAACATTTATATATTCTTCCATGGAGGGAAGAATCTGTTTCACCCCTATGGTTGTTGCAGAATTGCCCAAAGGGAAATTATCTAATGAAAGCCCTTTAACATAATCCATTATCAGGTAGTGAAGTCCATCAACAATACCCTGATCAATAAAACCCACTATATTTGGGTGGTTTAACTTTTTTAAGATGTCACCTTCCTGCTTAAACTGGTTAAGTATAACTTCATTTTCAGCAGCTTCTGGAGAAAGGAATTTAACAGCAACTAGCTTTTCTGTATCAAGTTGGTATGCAATGTAGACGGAACCCATTCCGCCACAACCAATAAGATCAAGTAAATGATAATTTGTTAACTCTGGAGGTTCTACAATTGGCATTATACGCCCTTTGAACTATATTACTTGCCTTGAGAATTAAGAAAATCTATACGTTCCTGTGCATTTTTTGCAATCTTAGAACTTGGATTTAATCTTATTACTTCACTCCATTCTTTTCTTGCTTCCGACATCATTCCTTTTTTGAAATAACTGTTTGCAAGATAATAATGCTGATTTTCATTGTCCGACTTAATAGATAATGCTCTTTTATAAGTTTCTATAGCTTTATCTATATTTTCATTAGAATAATACATGAAAGCAAGCCAGTCTAATAAATCAACATTATTAGGATCACCCTCTAGAAGTTTTTCTACTTCCGGAATACCATCGCCACTGCCAGAAGTATATTTTGTCAATATTTCTTCGGCTCTTTTTTCCATTTCCTGAGAAAGAGATTCATCAGAAAGCACCTGCTGAAAACGTTTTGCAGTGGCATTTTCTTTCTGAGTTTCTTCTTTGTCTGAACTATTCGTATTTTCTTTCTGTTCAGGTTTTTTCCCATTACCAGAAAAACTTAAAACCACTACTGCAATAATAATTATTACTGCAACAGCAACGATTGCCATTATTATCGGATCCATAATAAACAAAACCTCCAAAGTATCACTAAGAATATACTTTAAAATTAAAATAATTGCTACACTTTTAAAAAAAAACCTTAGAATTTATTTAAAAGCATTTTAAAAATCCTTGAAAAAGAAAACATAGATGGAAACTTTATAGGTATCTCATCTAATTTTACTGCAATAACACTAGAGTTATCATTTCCTCCTGCTTTATTAGATGCGTCAACAAGTTTACTAGCTAAATTTTCCGGATCAGTATCCTTAATAAGAAGATTCATCTGTTCTCCCCCAATCATGCTGTAGATTCCGTCAGTGCATAAAATAAACTCATCATTTAATTGTATCTCCGTTTCAAAAATATCTGCTTTAATAAACTGTCTAGCACCCAAAACTTTGCTTAAGATACCTCTTGCAGGATGAACTCTAGCTTGTTCTGGTGTAATCTTACCTGATCTTATTTGTTCTCCAACGATAGAGTGATCATTAGTCAACTGTGTTAGTTCATCATTACGAAGTCTATATATTCTTGAATCACCTATATGACCAATAATTGCCTTACCATTTTTTATCAACAGAATAGTAAAAGTAGTTCCCATTCCAGAGGTCTCAGGATGCTTTCTAGAATATTCCCATACTTGTTCATTTGCTGAATTAACCAAATCTTCAACTAGCTCTGTATCTATATTATCTAAGCAACTATTTTCAAACCAATTATTGGTATAATCAACAGCAATTTTTGAGGCTATTTCACCCGCGTTTTGTCCTCCCATACCATCAGCGACTAAAAATAGACAAGCTTTTTTAGAAATAGCTGACTTACTCCATGAAGGTATGGCCAAAATGGAGTCTTCGTTATTAGCTCTAACAACCCCTTTGTCTGTTTTACTGCTAATTATCATAAAATAATAAAACTTCCATAATATTTAGAAACCCTACGATACCATTAACACAGGATAAAAAATATGCATAAACAGAACAAAGTCAAGACAAAAAAAAGAAGGCCTGAACAATCAGGTCTTCTTTTTTCTAGAAATCAGCAATTAAAAATTACTTTTTGCTTTTTTTTCCAGTAGTTCCGTTTACAAGTTCCTTTAAATCCTTGCCAGGAATAAATTTAGCAACTTTCTTGGCTGCAATCTTGATAGGTTTCTTGGTCTGAGGATTTACACCCTTGCGAGCTTCGCGTTTTACGGTTGAAAAAGAACCGAAGCCAATCAATTGAACCTTGTCGCCTTTTTTGAGAGAACCTTTTACGGCTTCTACAAAAGCTTCAAGAACTGCCTGGGCGGCTGCGTTAGTAACTTCTGCTTTTTTAGCAATTGCTTTTACGAGTTCTGATTTATTCACTTGAACCCTCCTACAAAATTTGGTCAAGTTCGATTATACATATATCTTTAAAATATGACAAGAGGAAAATTATCTAAAATTCATATTTTTATAAAATATATTTCGATTAAACCACATAAAAACCGCTACAGAAAAGAAATTTAAGACAAGAAAATTTTTTATTTTTTTTTTACATCTATAGCTTCCTCTAATTCTTAATTTTAAAACAAGAGTAATTTATATACCTAGAGTTTAAAGCCATAAACAACTTTTCCTCATCCTCCGAAGCTCTTTAAATTCCCTCTTGCTCCCTCTTGCTCTCCTGCTCTCCTGCTCTCCTGTATCTTCCATCTTCTTTCTTCCCTTCTCCCTCTTCAATCTTCTATGCGATATTCTCTATTTCTCTAAACATATAGACATAAAAAAATAATATTGGTAGAATAAAAAAAATTAGTTGCTTATTTAGGTTCGGAGGAAAAATGCATAGCAAAAATAAAATTCGTAAGATTATAAGTTTTTCACTATTTGTTTTTGTTTTGCTTTTTGCAATGGTTTTAATATGTGAAACTGCTGATGCTAGAGCCGGTGGAGGTCATGGCTATTCAGGCGGCGGAGGTGACAGCTCTGGAGGCGGAGGCGGTGGAGGTAGAGAAATCTACCTTATATTAAGACTTATCGAATTTGCAATAAGATATCCGGCACTTGGGGTTCCTCTACTTATAATAGTAGTAGGATTCATGATTTACGGTTATATGAAGGGTGATGAATATGTTGTAGATACCACAATACGTAAAGGAACTGAACTTTACCCGTCAGTAGCCAGTCATTCTGCTTTAAGTAAAATAAAGAAGAAAGATCCTACTTTCAACGAAAATGATTTTTGCAATAGAGCTAAAACAGCTTTTAAAATAGTTCAAGATTCTTGGAGCAAAAGAGACCTTACAGAAGCTGAAGCATTTTTAGCCGATGGAACATACGAACAGTTTCTTATTCAACTAAATACTTATAAAGAAAAGAAAATAATCGATGTAATGGAAAACCTTAAAATTGTTTCCACTACAGTATTAGGTCTTGAATCTGACAATAATTTTGACACAATTCATCTAGCAATAACAGCAAGATGTATAAATTATAGAGCAGACGAAAGAACCAAATCATTTATTGAAGGTAATAAATATGAAGAAGAATTTACAGAAGTTTGGACTTTCTTAAGAAGAACCGGAGTTAAAACCTTAAAGAAACCTGGTCTTATAGAAGGTTATTGTCCAAACTGCGGTGCGAAAATATCAATCGGCCGTCACGCAAAATGTCCTTCTTGCAGTGCCATTCTTCGTTCTGGTGAATATGACTGGGTTATTTCTAATATAACTCAAGCTTGTGAATGGGCTGAAAGAAACAATAATGCTATTCCTGGAGTAAAACGTTACTTGAAATATGATGTTGGCTTCAATGTTCAACATATAGAAGATCTTGTTTCTGTAATGTTCTGGAGAAAAAACGAAGCGGCAAGATTAGGAGATGTTGCACCACTTCGTAAAATTGCAACAAATGAATATTGTGATTCACAAGCAAATTCTTACAGACCAGATTTTGAAGGCTGCCAAAGATTCTTTACAGAAAGTGCTGTTGGTTCGATAAGACTAATGGGTGTAGATGATGTTTCTAGCGATAATACAGATTACTTATATGTGAAAGTAATATGGAGTGGTATTCCAGCAACAAAAACTAGAAATGGAACTATAGCTAATCTGGTTAATACTAAGCAAAATATTAAAGATATATTTGTATTAAAGCGTAAACATGGAGTAATGACCGACACCAAAACTTCATTAATTAGTGCTCACTGTCCAAATTGTGGAGCTGCGGTTACAAATAGTCTATCTAACGAATGTGACTATTGTGGAACAGTATTAAATGATGGAACAAGAGATTGGGTTTTGGAAGACGTATTACCACAAAACGACCAAAGAATTTCTAAAGCAATATTATTGATTAGGTCTTCTGATAATGAATCGAACAATATAATCAATGCTACGAACAGAGCTTCAGGATATTATGCAGGAATAGCCAAAAAGAATTATACAGTTGATGACTATTCTAGCAGTTTGAATTCTATTTCTGGAACAACAATAATAAAATGGACTATTGCAATGATGCTTGCAGATGGTGTTATTGATGCCAGTGAACAGGAAATCATTAACGAATATGGATTGCGTCGCGGTATTAACAAAACCACAATAGATAACCTTGTTCAAGAAATAAAATCACAAAGCTCACCAGTTGATTATGTAGCAAATACAACAGATTTGCCTTCTGACGACATGGAATTAATTCGTATGCTCATAAGAGTTGCCTATGCAGATGGAAAAGTAACAAAAGAAGAAATCGCTATGCTTCGCTATGTGGGTAAAAGATTGAATATGACAGAAGACCAAATGAAAAAGCTTCTTACAGAAGAAAGAATGAGACTGTATAGAATGTCTAAAGCTATCGTTAAGGAATCTAAAAACTTTTAATTTTCTTTAAATCACCCCTAATTTGTGATTAATAATCCAATTTTAGGGGTGATTTCTTTAATTATGATTAGAAATTTTACCTTTTATTCTCCAACAAAAATCATCTTTGGCAAAGGTTCTATTGCCGCCATAAAACGAGAAATTCCTCATGATAAGAAATTAATGCTGCTTTATGGTAATTCCAGTTTAAAAAAGAATGGAACTTACGATAAAATTAAAAGTGCCTTATCTGATAGAACTGAAATATTTGAATTTTCAGGTATAGATCCAAATCCTGATTATGATTATCTTTTAAATTGTATAAATGAGGTAAAAAGGGAAAAAATAGACTATCTTCTAGCCGCTGGTGGAGGTTCTGTAATAGATGCAGCCAAATTTGTAGCCATAGCATCCTTATATGAAGATGATCCTTGGGAAATAATCAAAACTTTTGGAGCCTGTGCCAATAAAGCCATTCCATTGGCTTCAATTGTAACCTTACCAGCCAGTGGGTCTGAAGTAAATAGAGATGCTGTAATTTCTAGAAAATCAAAAAAAGCTAAGCTTCCTTTTGGAAACATTGCTATTTATCCACAATTTACTATACTAGACCCCGAATTAACTTTTACTCTATCAAAAGAGCAGACTGCTAATGGCATTTTGGATACTTTTGTTCATGTATTAGAACAATATCTGACAATAAATGTTAATGCGAAGCTTCAAGACAGATTTGCTGAAAGCATTTTATTGACTTTATTAGAAGACGGAACAATAGCATATAACGAGCAAGACAATTACGAAGCTCGATCAAATTTGATGTTATGTTCAACAATGGCAATGAATGGTTTTTTAAGAGCTGGTGTTCCTATGGATTGGGCAACTCATATGATTAGCCACGAGATAACTTCTTTATTAGACATACCACATGCCAGAGCTCTAGCACTTGTAATCGGACCTTATTTGGATTATTGCAAAAAACAGAAGCACGAAAAACTATTGCAATATTCTAGAAGAGTTTGGAATATATACGAAGTAAACGAAGAAAAAGCTATAGATATGGCTCTTGATAAAACAATGATTTTTTTCAAATCACTTGGTTTTAAAACCAAACTTTCAGATTACGGAATAACAGAAAAAGAAATAGACAAAATAGTAAGACAATTAATCTCACATCAAATGATTAAACTTGGTGAAAATCGAAACATCACCCCCGAAGTCGTGGCTTCAATTTTAACATCTAGTCTTTAATAAATATAATATTGATAGAATTCAACACCTTCTTAAAGGTTTACTCTGGTTCGGTCACCCTTTCGGGTCCTACGGAACCACTTCCCCTCAAGGGGAAGCTTTAGGGCCATCCTCCCTACGCCCCACACCCTTCTTCCTCGCCAAGCGAAGCTCCCCCACGAATAGTGGGGAGCTTGATTTTGTGTCGCAAAAGATTGAGGGGGCTGCTGGCGTAGCCAGCAGAGGCTCACCTCTCAGTTTTCTGTTTTCGGTTTCGATTTTTTAGCTTTTTTCCACTTATATAACCAATACAGTTCTTTATATATGTTCTTTTCAAAAAGCAATGCAGTAACAGCCCAAATAAGCTTATAAGGAAGTATATCTATCTGCCAGGAAGCTTTTGAGTAAACCCCAGCTTCAGGGATATTTGGGAAAACTGGTATAGGAACAAAGTCCAAACCGTATCTTTTTGCAAAGCCAACAGTTGGTGCCAAATAACCGCACAGCATACCTGTTAAATAATGTTCATCCAATGAATATTCGACTTTAAGATAAGCTTCATGGAATCTAAAACCTTTTTTGCCTCTGTTCCAGAATCTTTTCACAACAGGCCACAAAGAGTTCCATTTTTGTTTCAATAGAACCAAATTAGATTTTATCTGTTTGTAGCGACGATTAAAGTCTTTTTTAAATTTAAGAAGTTTTGCATTAAATCCACTTTTGCTCTTTTTTTGTTTTAACTCTTCCTGCTGTTCTTTCTTTTTTTCATCTTCTTCTAAAATACTCTGCAATTCAGCAAGTTGTTCAGGAGTAGCTTCAACCTTAAAGTCTTCGTCAGATAAATATTCTTTACCTTCTGACAATTCTTCTGACACATCTTCTTTTAATAAGCTATCTTCATTAGAATCATTATTATCCGAGTGATCATCAATGTGTTCTTCTACAACTTCTTCTTTTGAAGACGTGATTTCAGAAGAACTATCCATCAATTTTTCTTGAACAGAATCTTTTTCAACAACTTCTTCTTTTGGAGATTCATTTAGATTATCAGCCTTTATTTCTGTTTCTGCTTTTTCTTTATTATCTTCTAAGCTTTTTTCTTTTAATTCTTCTTTTTTTACACTTTCTATTACATCTTGTTTATTATCAGTATTTTCTATAGCTTCATTGTCTCGAACACTAACTCTTTGTAATAATTTTTTAAAACGACCGAATTCCAACCACACATCCTGAGTATGGGAACTAGCAATACATCGTAAACGAAGCAATCCAAAAAGATAGCTTAATTTTGCTTCGCCACGCTGCCCTTTGATAGAACCTCTTCCTTTAAGAGAAATACAAATAGGATGAAAAACAATGATTAGAGTTGCTATAATAGCAAAACAAAGACCAATAATAAGCCCATATTTAATTATTACCCAAAGTATTGCCCAAAACTCACTCATGTCGTTATTATTCCTTGTTTCATAGGCAATATGCCTATATCAAAGCTTTTTTCCGGTCCAAACACTTCACCGTCTAATTCATAATAAGTAGGCTCTGAAGCAGTAACTCTAAATTTACGTCCAGTATACTTTATTGCAGATTCAGGCAGTTCACCTTTACCATATGCATACTTTATCAACTTTAATAAAGAAAGAAAGTTAAATTTTTTCAAAAGAATCAGGTTAATAATACCGTCATCATATCTTGCTTCTGGCACAAAGGAAAGACCGCCGCCATATCTTCTCATATTTGCAAATATAGCAAAATCTCCGGAAAGAATCTTTCCATCATCACATTCTATAGTTAATTTTGAAGCTTTATAACACAAAAGAGTCTTCACTAATGCTATAGCATAAGCAGCCTGACCTAGAACAGATTTCAAGCTTTTGGAAACTGATTTAGCAACAACAGCATCAAATCCTATTCCAGCAGCAAAAACAAATTTTTTTTCACAACAGACACCTAAATCAATTTTCTGCGAAGCACCAGTCAAAAGCAATTTAAAAATGTCCAGTGTTTTTTTAGGGAAACCTAGTTCTTTTGCAACTACATTAGCTGTGCCTATTGGAATAAGTCCTAGTTCCGAGCCAGATTTTATTTCGTTTACAGCTATATTTAGAGTTCCGTCACCGCCTGCAATAGCAACAAGAGTATTGGATTCAGATGAAAAAGTCTTCAACTTAGCAATATAATCATCTAAGCCCTCAGTATAAATAAGCTGACAAGGCTTAAATCTGGCAACATGTTCAGCTGCATTTTTCAAATCTATATCATCTATATGATTAGACCTAGCTGAAGCATTAACTAATATAATTATTTTATCAAAATTCATCTGATAATATCCCTAAATATGACCTTTTATTATGCCATGAAACAAATTAAAAGGCAAAAAAGTTTTTTTGTATAAATTTATATATAAGTATATATTATCCAAAATAGGCAATTATTTTGTTATAATTTTATTACAAAAATTCTTATGCAGATAAAAAACGATAAAAAAGATTATAATAAAAAATATTCAGAGACTCCCCTTAAAGATTTGGTTGTTTTAAACAGCCATAAAATACGTTCTAATAAAAAAAAAGAAACCGATATTTCCTCTAACGAATACCTAGACGAAGATTTTGAAATAATACAAGGGAATGAATATCCAGAAAATAATAGCGATGCAGAAGAAGTATTTCACACAGAAGCAGAATTCCCTTCAGAAGAGGAAGATGAAGAGGGAGAAACAGAACAAAAAGAGCATGATATAGGTTTAAAAGAACCGGAATTCGAACGTGTTGTATGTAAGCCAACAAGTGACAGTGGGCATGGAATAAGTGATTTTTTTATGTTCTTACTTATTTTTGTAATAATTACATTGATTATTTTTAATGTTTTCTCTCGATTTCCTTTTTAAAATATCAAAAAAACAATAATACTATAACTATTAAATACCAAATATTGAGTAAAATTAAAAAGTCATAGAGTTAAAAGAAACAATCTATGTCAGTAATATTTCTAGGAGTCTTCCCTTCGTTGTTTTTGATATTTAAATTAAATTTTTCTTTATATTTACTTAACAAATCAAGAATATCCGAGTTATTTGAAGCAAATAAAGCAGTATAGTGAAGAGGAGTATTCCCTTCAGAATCTTGCTGATTCATATCGGCTCCTTTTTCTAATAAAAGCTCTATTATTTTCGCATCATCATTTAATAATGCCAGGTGTAAAGAATTCTGTTTCTTTGAATTCAAAATATTAGGATCTGCTCCATTTTGTAGTAAATAATTTACGAAAACTTCAGAAGAAGTATTTACTGCACAATTTAGAGGCGTATTACCATCAGAATCTTGTATATTAACATTTGCACCATTACGAATAAGAACTTTTACAGCTTTAAAATTACCATTTTTCACAGCCAATACCAAAGGAGACTCTTTGTTTATGTTAAGAGCATTTATATCGGCTCCTTTATGTAATAACGCATCAATGATATTTGCAGAGTAATCATTAACAGCAAAATGAAGTGGAGTATTAAGTTTCTTATCTTTTATATTGGGGCTAAATCCATTATTTAGAAGAAGACCAGCTATTTCTTTATTCGAATTAATAACGGCGTAATGCAATGCGTTTCTACTATTAGCAGAATCAACTAAATTTTCACATTTATATTTAAAAATCAAAAATTTTATTATCTGAATATTATTAAATTCAGATGCTATACATGGAGCAGGCTCACCCATAAAACTCATCTTAGACAAATCTTTATGTTCAGAAAGTTCAAAAAGTTTTACAAGTTTTCCTGTTTTTATAAGGTTATATGCATCTCTCCATTCATTGTCTCCTACCGAATCATTGACTTCAAAAAACTTTTCAATTTTTCCTGTTTTAATAATCAAATTGACTGTTTTATCAGAATCGTTTTCTGGGAAAGTGTTTTCAGCTTCGGTATTATTATTTTGGCTCTTACAAAAATTTAAATAGAATAAGATTGCTCTATTGGTAGTCAAATTATCAAGATAATCTTCTACTTCTGCACCATTTTGTAAAAGAAAGGAAACCATTTCTTTCTGATTATTTATTACAGCAAAGAAAAGAGGGGTTTTACCATTTTTGGTTCTTTTGTTAATCGGAATCCCAGCTTCTAAAACCTTTCTAGCAAGATAAATATTACCCTTCTGAGCAGCAGAATGAAGTAAAGTTTTGCCTTCGAACCAGCCTTCTCTCTCTATTTTTAGTTCTTTGTTTTTTATAGAATCATTTTTTGAAAAAGTTAATTCTCTAGTCAAATCAGCATTATTGTTAATAAGAACATTTAAGCATCTATTTTTATCGTATTCACAAGCCCAAAACATAACTGGTAAAGAACTAAGATAAAGACTATCTATAGAATAACCATCTTTTAAAACTACATCTAAAAGTCTGGAATAATCTTTTCTAAGCGCTAACTGACAGAAGAATGAATTTACAGTAAAAGAAAAATTTTCAAATAATTTATTATCACTAATACCATATTTTTTTATCTTTTCTTTTTTTATTGTTTGTGAAATGTCATACTCCTCAATTAATTCATTTTCAGACAAAGAATTTAGTCTAGAAGTCATTCTTGAAAAGTCTTGCTTCATTACCATTTCATCTTTTTCAATTTCTTTATTAATAAACGCTTTGTCCTTTTCGTCAGTTTGTTTTATTTCATTACTGGCTAAGCTTGATCTATTAGCAGTATTATTATCAGAAAGAGTTGATTCTTTCTGGTTTCTAACCAATTCTAATTTTTTCGAAACAATCATAAGTTCTTTCTTATAGTTCTTTTCATATTCATTAAATTCTTTCTGCTTTTCTTTTTTGTCTTCTGCTTTAAGATTATTAAATTCCAAAAGCTTTTCTCTATATTCGCTCGATATTTCTTTTAATCTTTGCCCTAATCTTTCTAATTTTTCCTCTTTTGTTTCTGTAGCTTGAGCTTTTTTTTCTAATTTAGAAGTAGTTGAAGATTGTCCAAATAATTTTCTAGCTAAGCCACGACCATCCGATCCCTCTTTTTTTTGAACTGGAGAATAATTAAAATTTGAGTTATCAGCATATTTTCTATTTGGTAAAAATCTGAAAGGCATAGAAGCATTTGAATTGGCTTTATTTTCAGGTTTAGTATCTAATTGAGTCTTTTTTATAGGAACTGCTTTAGTAGTAATTTTATTAATTGTTTTATCGCTTTTACTAATTATATTATTATCTTTAACTTTATTCTTTGTATCTTCTTTTAGGTTTTTATAATTAAACCCCAACCATAAAACAAGAGACATAAACAAAAATAAGGATATTAAAAAAATAAAGAAACCAATATTAGAAGAATTTTCTCTATTATGGTAATTTCGTGAAGAATAATACTTATTTTTATATTCTTTATTATTCATAAAATACCTCTTAGCAAAACATTTAAATACTCATTTCAAACATACTTGTTTACAAACCAAGAATTTTAATCATTCGACTGTCAGTTGTTGCATATTTAGTTTTTTCATCAACTTTGACACCTTGCTTTATCAGTAATTCAACCAACTTATATTTGTTATTCTTAACTGCATAATAAAGAGGCGAAAAACCATCTTTATTTTCTTTTGCATAATCTATTTTTAACACATTTTTATTTATAATATCTGATTTATTAAACAAAAATTCGCGGAACCAATTATCGTCATAAGTATATTTCGCTATATAATGTAATGGAGTATTGCCATCAGCATCCTGTTTATTCATATCAGCTCCATATTCTAACAAAGATTTGAAAGCAGAATAATTATTTGATAAAACGGCTAAGTGCAATGGAGTCTGCTGCTTTTTATTAACAAGGTTTATATTACTTCCTTTATTCAAATATATATCTATAGGATGTATATTACTTAGAATAGCCAGATTCAACGGAGTATTATTATCTAAATCCAGAGAGTTTATATCAAAATTCTTATTAATAAATATACTAACAAATTGAATAGAATCGCTATGCATAGCAGCATAATGTAAAGCATTTCTGCCATTGATTGAATCTTTTAGATCTTTATTATTATGAAATCTATTTGCAAAATATCTTGTCACGTTAATACTACCATATTTTGCTGCTATACAAATTCCTGGTTCTCCATCGACATTAATAAATACTAGATTAAACCCATTTCGTTCTAAACGAAACAAATTGTCAAGTTCATCTCTCATAATGTATTTATTAGCCAAAAAAGACTCTTTTGTTAACTCAACATTTTTTACATGAACCCCATTTTTGGCATGAATAAATCTTAATATTTCTCTGTCGTTGGTTAGCATTCTTAAATCTTCTCTTATAAAAATACCATTGTCAGCTAGTAGTTTAAGCATCTCCAAATTGCCTGCTCTTGTAGGATAATATAATAAGTTTCCAAAATTATTATATTCATCAAGGATTTCTTTATTCAAAGCACCATTTTTTATTAAAAATTCTACCATTTCATCTTTATTGTTTTTTACGGCTAAGTATAAAGGAGTTTCATTATTATTATTTTTTAGATTTATTGAGATACCTGCATTTAGTGCAAATTCCGCCATGTGAATATTTCCATATGATGCAGCTATATGAATAATAGGATTATCAGGATGATTATCACTAACTTTTTTAATATTTAACCCATGATTTATAAAAATCTTCAGACAATCAGACTTGTTCTGTTCTGCAGCCATATAAACAAGATAATCAATATCGATATCAATTGAGTTGTATAAAATACTATTTGGAAGAATTCTAGCTGTAGCAGAGTTAATATCTACATAATTAAACTTTGAATTATATCTATCAAAAATATTAGTAAGCAACAAATCTAATAGTTTTTGTAAATTTCGACTTATTGATAGTTTTAGAAGTCTGTTTATTGCTTCATTAAAATTACTTTTTTTTGTCAAATTATAATAAGTATAATCCTCAATAAAACAATTATCTGCTTCTTTTATTAGTTCTTTTTCTGACATTTTATCAAAAGCTGCAATATTCTTTATTTTTACTAAAAGTTCTAGTTCTTTTTGCTTGTCCAAAAGCATATTTCTTATTTTAGTCAATTTAAATCTATCTTTTTGACATTTATCATAATTAATATTGCTTTCTTTTACTTTCTGGTAAGCGTCTAAGCTTTTGTCTTTTTTTATACGTTCTTCTTTTATAATAATCATTCATTTTATTATTTATTTCTTTCAGATAATCAAGTGAACTATTTACTGCATCTAAATTTGCCGAAGACAATTCTTTTTCAAACTGATATTTTTTATTAAAATGCAAAACCCCAGAAGGAATAGTTATTTCTCCAAAATTTGTTGATATATCTAAAAGGTAATAATCTACTGCATAATAAGATACTGGTGTTAAAATAATTAAGAATAAAACTGCAAATCCCCAAGGATTTGTCTTTGTCTTTTTAGGCTTCTGTTGTTCTTTTTCATTTTGTGCAAAATCCGAAGTGTTTGTTGAATCTGAAGTATTTGTTGAATCTGAACTATCTGTTGAATCTGAAGTATCTGCCGAATCTGAATCACTTGAATAATTATAATTGTCATCATCAAACACATTTCCAGATTCTTCAAAAGTACTTCCAAAATCATCCTGGGTATTTCCCGATTCTTCAAAAGTATCTATAGAACCTGTATAATTTTGTAGTTCTTTTCCTTTTATTTCATCTTCATTATCACTCATTTAGACTTCTTTCCTTCTACTCCATTTAAAACAGTTAATCACTTGACTTTGTTATCTGGTTTCAAGTTTTTTAACATTTAAAGAGCCTTCTGTTTCATCTATAGAAGAAACTGCATATACCCACAACTCTTTATTCTTATTATCATATTCTTTTCTACTCATTAAAAAACTCTTTCAAAAAAGATACATCCATATTTAGTATTTCAAGCATCTGTTTGTCTTTTGTTCTCTTTTTTAAACGTTCATCAACTATAGCACCATTTTTTATTAAAAATTTTGCCATTTCATATTGATAAAACTTCACGGCATTTTGGAGAGGGTTTAAAAATTTATTATTTATATCAGCACCTGCTTCCAAAGCTTTTCTAACCAGTTGAATATTTCCCTTTTCAGCAGCAACATGTAGCAAAATTCGACCATCTTCTAATTCTTCATTAAGAGAAGCAGATAAAGGAATAAGTATTTCCACTGAATTTCTAAAATCTTTCTCAGTAGCATAAAACAATAATGGTAGTCCGTCTATTTTTGAATTTGAAAAATCTAATTCATGTTCCGTAAATAATATATTTAAAAAATTAAAATATCCTTCTTTAATCGATGCTTTTACCGCTTTTTCTTTGAAAAAGGTAATAAATAACTATATTTTTCATTTCCTTTTATACGATAGTAGATTTGTATTAATTCCTTTTCACTTCCACGTTCTATTTTAGATTCAAATTTTTTTAAAGTATATATATCTTGCCAAATTCTTTTAAAATTTAGTTTAGCTTTGGAATATTCTTCTTTGTCTTCTTCTCTTTTACTTTGTTCATATTTTTCTTTTGCTGCTTTTAAATTTTTTTCAGCTTTATTTAAATATTTATCATATTCATTAAGTTCTTTATTTTTCTTTAAAAATTTATTATCATTTTCTTCCTTTTTTTCTTCTTCTACTTGTTTTGTTTTACTATCTTCATTCTTTGTAAGAAAACTCTCAGTTAATATAGTGATAGAGTCAAGGATAATAATTTACTTAAATTATCAAATTCATCAGATTTATCAGGTTCTTCGGTTTTCTTTAAAACTCTATTATTATTCTGTTTTATTTTTTCTTCTGCTTGTTTTGCTTTTGAATCTTTAATTTTTTTAAAGAAACTATCCGCTAATTTCATATTAGGAGTATTTAGTAAATACAACAGATTAGATTTAGGTTCTAGTATTTTAGCTCTAATCTCAACCTGTTTAACCATATCATTTAATAATTCCGTATTTTTAGGATAATCTGCTAAAAATTCTTCAGCTTTTCTTTTATCCTCATCATTTTCACTTTTAAACTCCAAAGTATAATATCTATACCTCATTTCTTCAATTCTTAATAAACCTATTAAAAATGATTTTGTGTTCTCTATCTTTTCTATATCTGCTACATTTTCTAATTCTTTTTTAAATTCATCTTCACTTGAAACAGATATTATTCCTTCTGGAATTATATAATAATTAAACAACTTATAAAAAATTCTACTTTTCTCGCTATAGATATTATTCTTAGTATTTACAATGCTATAACCATATAAATCATTCTTTGAGAAAAAAATGAAGGTGACGCTTAATAACAAAAGATAGCCCAAAACTTGAACAAACTTTTTATTCTTCATTTTTTATTTCCTTTTGAAATCATATCTTTATAATATTTTGATTGTAAAAAACAATTTGGTTCACCAATTTCTAAAGGAGTCTTCCCTTCTTTATTTTTCACTGTAAAATCAAATGTTTTTTTATAACGAGAGATTTCTTCTAACATCCTCTTAGTTGGGGCATATTTTGCAACATAATGCAAGGGGGTGTCACCATCAATATCCTGCTTATTTATATCTGCTCCATGGTCTAATAATCTCCAAACACTATAACTATCATCTATCAAGATAGCCAGATGCAAAGGAGTTTGTTTTTTAGAATTTGTTACATTTACATCTGATCCATTTTTTAACCATACTTCAGTAATGAAATGTCTATGAGGACATTTCATTATAGAATAGGTTAAAGGAGTGTATCCATCTACATCTTTTTGATTTATATTTGGCTTTCTGGAAAACAAATCTCTAGTTAAATTTGCCAGTTGAGTATATTTCAAAAAGAATAATGAATTTTGCTTTTTTAGGTTCAATATATTTGGATTCGCCCCTTTTTCTAGTAATTTTATTGGAACAGATAAATCCGAACTAGAAACATACCTACCTAAAGCTAAATTCAACGCGGTATTTCCATCAAAATCCTGAGCATTAACATCAAACCCTTTTTCTATTAGTAAATCTATTATTTTCCGAGAATCTCTTCTCATGTTATATTCTTGTTCATAATATTGTTCTTTAGAAGAAAGATTAATTTTTGAACAATCACTTTCCATAACGACATAGTGCAGCGCATTTCGTCCATTTATTGAATCAATCAGATTCCTACAGTCATAATTATTTACAAAATACTCTACAATTCTCCATTTATTATATTTGAGAGCTATACAAATTCCAGGTTCACCATCGTAATACATCTCAGATAAATTTTTACCACTTTTTTCTAGTTTAATTAAACTTTCCAAATCATCATTTTTTATGAATTTACAAGCTTCTTCCCATTCTTTGTCTTTCTGTTTATCTTCATAATTTATATTTTTCCCATTTTTTTCCAATATAAACCGCAATATTTTTCTGTTATTTGTATACTGTTTTAAATCTTCATTGACGATAATTCCGTTACCTGCAAGCAACTCGATTATGTTAAATTTGTTAGTCAGAACAGAAAAATATAAAACATTTCCAGATTTATTATATTTTTCAAACCTGTTGCCAGCTAAAGCACCTTGATTAACTAATAATTTAATCATTTCATAGTCATTCTTTTCAATTGCTAAATCAAATGGAGTTTCACCTGAATAATCCTCTATTTTATCAATTGGAATACCTGACTCCAAAGCTAATTTAGCCAAAATAATATTCCCTTTTTTTACAGCTAAATGTAATACGTTCTCTCCAGAACCTTTTCTTTCTATAGCTTTTAAATCTATTCCGTGAGCTATAAATACTTCTAAACAATCATTGTCATTTGCCATTATGGCATCGCAAAATTTTGAATGTATAAAATCCTGGCCTAGCTTATTGTTCTCTTCTTCATTTGTGGTTAAGGTTTCACCTAAAAGTTTTGAATACTTTTTAAAAACAGATGATTCTACAAACTTTTTTAACACTTCTACGTCTGTGCAAAGTTTCGTTCCATTATAAAACTTATAATTGCCACTTTTATAGGCTTCAAGTTCTTTAATTAGTTCAGATTCGGTCATTTTATAATAATACTGAATATTTTTTACATTCGAGTTTAATTCTAGAATAGACTTTCTTTTTGAAAGCAATTCCAACCTGTTATTTATTGCTATAGTATTCGTTTTCCTATAATTATTAAACTTGTCTAATAATTCTCTTTTTTCTTCTCTTGTTTTATCAGCATAACCAGAAGAACGATACATGTTATACGTTAAATCTTGAAATTCACGACGTTTGTGAATAAGGTGGGTTATAGTTTTGTTTACCTTTTCCAAACTAGCTGTCTGCAATTCTTTTTCAAATTTATTAGAATCAATATAAGGTATGACATCAGAAGGAGCTACATTTTTTTCGGCATAATCTGAAGTAAAATCTGGCTTTATATTTCCCTTTGTTATTTTAGACTGAAAATCGTTATATAAAACACGAATGTAAAAATTCATTCTATGAAAAATATGAAATTTCCAATCCAAAAATATTATTGAAATAAGAACAAAAAGAACAATAACTTTTTCTAGTCTTTTATTTCTTTTGCGTAGCACATTTGAAACAAAAATCTCTTCTCTATGCTCAGCTGTCTTATTATTTTCAGCATCATTACCAGTATTACCAGGATCATTATAATTATCCATAGCAACATTTGAAAGAATTAATTCTTTGCCTTTATTCTCTTGAAAATAATCAGATTCATTATAATCGTTATTAATAGCCTGGCCCTTGTTATGATTTATATTACAGCTATTCTTTTCCGCATTATTATTCATTTTATTAATTAATCCTTATTATTCATTATTTTAAGCATTTTGATGTCTGAAGTTGCATTTTTAGATTTTTCATCAACTTTAGCACCCTGTTTTATCAGAAACTCCACCATTTGATAATGATTATTCTTTACCGCATAATATAGAGGCGTATATCCATTTTTAGTCGTTTTATCTAATGAAACACCTGCTTTAATTAGTTTTTCTGCTAAAGAAATATTACCGTTATGAGCCGCAGAATGAAGTAAAGTCTTCCCAATATCTAATTCATTTTCTATTTTATCATCATCAATTTTTTCAAAAACTTTATTATCTAGATTTAATATTATTTCTCCCCATCTAAAAAAGTTATCACTAGTTGATAAACGGCGGAATGAATAAAGCAATTCGCCATCTTTTCTAAGCTTGCTTTCATATACTTCAAGAACCCTACCCTTTCTATAACTCAATTCGGTTTTTGCAATCGGATACTGTTCTAATAAAACATCTAAACACTTTTGTTTATTGTTGTCTGCAACATAAAACACAACAGGAAGATAATTAATTTTCCAGTAAAAAAGTTTAAACTTCTTATTAAGTATTGCTTTTAACAAATCTGAGTAGTCCTTATCTATAGATATTTTAAAAAAAACTAAGGTTTCTAAGTCCTTGAAAAAACTATTTTCTTTTGATTTTGAATGAAAATTATCTTTATTATAGTCGTATATTTTATTAAAAATCACTATTAGATTCTTTTCTGATATTTCAAGTAAATTGTTTCTTAATTCTAATAAATTATTACTATTAGATTGAAGATCACTTGTTAAAAAACTATTTTTAACCTTGTCTTCTAATTGTATTTTCTGTTCAATATCCAAACTAACCTCATCTTTATTAACCGCTAATATAGGTTTAACTTCAATTATAAATAACAATAAGAAAATACAAACAAATTTATGTGTTTTAAACAATGTAAAAAACTTATTAAATGCTGGTTTAGTATTTAATGATTCTTTATGTGAAACTTTATAGCAGTATTCGTCTTCTAAAACATTTCCAGCTTCTTCACTATTTTCATTATAATAATTAGAAGATAAATCTATTTCTATATTCCGATAGTTTCTATCACTCATAAATATCCCTTTTAATCAATATTTTTTGTATTTTTTTCTTTTAATTCTTCTAACATTCTCTTTTCGCCGTCTACGAATACTTTTCTCAAAAACGGATTAGATATTTTATTTAATTCTTCTATGCGTTTTTTATGAAACATTTCCCTTTTTACTGGATCTTTTGGTGGTAATTCTATGATACCATGCTTTATATGTATTTTATTCCTCTCCTCTCTTTCTTTCCGTCTTTTTATTTTTCTCTCCTCTTTTTTTTTGTATTCATATGCATACTTACATGAATAATAACCACCAGACAAAATCAAAACAACAACGACAAAAGCAGAAAGTTTTTTAAAAAAAGCAGATAAGTTTTTTTTATCAAAAAAACGAAATATTCTATCTTTTTTTTCGTCAGGAGAAGATTCAATATAATCTTCTAAGGTATTACCTATACCTTCAAATTCGTAATCGTGATTATATGGAAGATCTGATTGAACTTGCTTTTGGGTAGAATTTTCATAGTCGACATCATGATTATCAGCAAGTTCTGTCCGAGAATGCTTTTCAATACTATCTACATAGGCATTATCGTGATCGTTAGTCTTATTATCTAACTTTATTAAATTATAATCTTTATTACTCATATATTAACCATTTTTAATTATAAGTATTAAATAGAATTACTGATAGTCATCTTCAAGATTATCCAAAAAGTCTATAGGATTAAAATCCTCTTCAGAATTATTATCCTTATAGTTCTCTTCATAATATTTGAAAAAATCCCAGCCTCTAATTGTTCTTGGAGTCTCACCCTCATTGTTTTTAATAGTTAAATCTAACTTATATTTATCATTGTAAAAAATATCAAAAGTTTCTTTATCCTGTGCATAAAGATTAACATAATGCAAAAAAGTATTACCTTCTGCATCCTGTTTATTTATTTCTCCGCCTTTTTCCAAAAGAAGTTTTATAGCTATACGATTTGCTTTGATAGCTGCAAAATGCAATGGAGTCTGCTTGTCTTTATTTTCAGCATTAGGATTAGCTCCATTTTTTAATAATAACTCTACACATTCTTGAAATGGATTATAAATAGAATAATGTAATGGAGTATTTTTATCAAAATCAGATAAATTCACATCGAAATGATTATCAATAAAAAGTTCCGCTATCCTTTTATTAGCTCTTTTAACAGCATAATGCAGAGCTGATTGTCCTGTTTTTCTATCTATAAGCTTATTACAATCATATTGAAGTAATAAATACTTTGCTATCTCATATCTTCCAAATTCACAGGCAATACAAATAGCAGGCTTGCCATCATAGTACATTTTAGACAAATCTTTCCCACTTTTAGCCAGCTCAAAAAGTTTTACCAACTTACCTTCCTTTATATAATTATAGGCTTCTAACCATTCTTTATTTTCTTTTTCAATAGTTTGTTGAGACTGTTTTTCCAGATTATTCTTATTGGCTAAGTTAAGCTTATCGTTTTTTTCATTAGAAGTCTTTGAACTTACAATGCGATTGTTTTCTTTTTTAACTTCTTTCTCTTGATAGTTCTGTTTCTTTGATGTCAGATTATTTTCTTTATTTTCTACAGATATTTTTTTAAACAAAAAGCCAAATTCACTTTTGCTTAACTTATCCATTATTTCTGCTTTTTTTTCTTTTGATAGACTTAATCCAATAATTAAAAAGAATAATATTATAAGGCATATATTTATATTTAAAAATTTTAAAAAGTTAAAACTTCCATGATACGAAGAATTATAATTGTTTCTATTATCATATTTTTTATTATACATTGAACTGCCTTAATTTAACAAAAAATGCTGAATTATCCACTGAATAGCACCGACAAGCATTCCCAAAAAACCACCCAGATACTCAATCATTTTCATTTCTCTATCAGCTATTCTATTTATCATAGCTTCTAGTTTATCCAAATCCATAGCATCAACTTTTTGTTTCACTATATCATGAACAGAGATATGCTTAATTACTTCGTTACCTGCTTTAGTTAATACCGTTGGAACAGCCTGTTTGCCTTTTTCCTTAAGTAATTCAACGACTGTGTCGGTAGTTTTAGTAACAAGAGTGTTTGTACTAATATATTTGCTAATATCAATTTTTATCAAAGGAACTTTTATATTTTTTAGATAATTATTAATATACTCTTCTATTGCACTCTCTATATTTTCTTTATGATCCTCTACCAATTTATCTATAAAAGGATTAACATCTTCTGGTTTTACTTTCTTTATTAATTCTGGAATATTTATTAATTCACCTTCTACCATATTTCCTAGATTATCTGCCAATTCTCGTCTACGTTTTGGCAAGAGACCCTGATAGTCAAAACCTAATAATCTATAATTTTTGTGGGGATGAAAAAGAGCCTTAACCGCTAGTAAATTTGTTATCCAGCCAATAAAGCCGCCTATTATCATAGAAACAAGCAAACTAATTATTGTTCCCCACATTTAAATAAACTCCATAATTTTAATGTAAAAGGAAATATTATTATAAACCTCTAGTTAAAATTTAACATAATATGGTTAAAAATCAAACAATAGTCGCCGATGTCTTTTTCAAACTGTTACAGGGAGTTGCTTATGCGTATTATAGCAATAATCCTGACTCTTGTAGTGACTTTGGTTGGATTTGTTCTTAGTTATGGTTATACCTACAAGAAAGTATCAGGATATCTTTATTCTTCCCCTGATATGCAGTTATCTGTTTCGGTTAACTCAGAAGAACCGAAAAAATAGAGATTTGTTTGGGGAAAGACCCGTATTAGCATTTGCTATACGGGTCTTTCTCTTTTAGATTCGGGTAAGTTGCTCTTATTATATAAAATATGCTAAAATACTCATAATTATCTAGGATTTTCAAGTGAATGTAGAGTCAAAAAACAGAACCTACGGATTACAAGTTGTAGTTTTTTTATCTTTTCTAGCGTTATTTTCGTTTATTATCGCTGGAATAGTTTTTTACGGTTATCAAAGTAATCTAGAGATAATGTTGCAATCCTCTGACGAACTTCTTTATCAGATCTCCGAAACCATTTTGCGACAAATAAACAGCTATTTAGAGCCTGCCGACAAAAATGGGGTAGTAATAAAAAGATTAATAGAGAGTAAAGTCATAGCTTCTTCAACAGTTGAATTTAACGAATCTTTTTTTATTGAAGCACTTGAAACTTATCCTCAATTTCAGAGCATATACTTTGGTGATGAAAATGGTGATTATTTTATGACTTATCGAAATGAAAAGGAGCATTTTATCACAAAAGTAATAACAAGAACTTCACAGCCAAATGGTCTAAGATTAATTACCCGCAACAAAGATCATATGCTAATAAGCGATGAAACGGTCGATGATTTAAGTTATGATCCTAGAGAAAGACCTTGGTATATTAAAACAAAAAAAGACCAAAAACCAGGTTGGACCAGTGAATATTTTTTATTTACAGCAAGAGAACCCGGAGTAACTTGTACTCAACCGATATTTGATTCCGATAAAAAATTTATAGGAGCAGTAGGTATAGATTTCAAATTAAATGAAATAAACAATTTCTTGAAAAGCCTAAAAATTGGAGAATCTGGTATAGCTTTTATTTGCGACAACTACGGACATATTTTTGCCCATCCTGCAAAAGCTATCAATAAAAAAATAGCTTTAAAACCTAATAAATCCAATCGTCCCAGATCACCAGCAGAAGAAGCATTAAAATCTAGTCCAGAAAGACTAGCAATGGATGAATTTTTTCGCAGCAAAGAATACAAATTCAATATTGAACATAATAGTGAGCGTATTATAGCTTCTTTTAGACCTCTTTCTGAAAAACTAGGCGGGCAGTGGACCTTAGGTTTAATAGTTCCAGAAGATGATTTCATAGGATCAATTGCTAGAATCCATGAAACGACCTTGCTTTTTTCTTTTTGGCTTTTAATAATTGCTGGTTTTTTAACTTCAACCTTAGCGAAAGAGTTAACAGAACCTATTCACAAAGCAATACTTGAAGCAGATAGAATTCAAAGTCTTGATTTTGACGGAGAAATAGATCTTGAATCTCCTATTACAGAGATTCAAGACATGAGCGACACAATGAATTCCATGAAAAAAGCTTTGAGTGCATTTAAAAAGTATGTTCCGTCTGAAATAGTGAAAGAACTAGTTCACGACAAAAATGACGCAAAACTAGAAGCTCAAACAAATAAAATAACAATATTATTTACTGATATTAGCAGTTTTTCTTCTATTTCTGAAGAAGCCAAGCCTCAAGATTTGGTAGACCAGCTTTCAGAATATTTTGACTCTATTGCCACAATAATCCACAAACATAATGGAATAATAGATAAATATATAGGTGACTCCGTAATGGCATTCTGGGGTGCTCCTCAGCCTAACGAGCATCAAGCCCGCGATGCTTGTCTTGCTGCATTAGAGATAGAAAAATCTGTTGAACAATTAAATGCAAAATGGATTTCTGAAGGGAAAAAAGCTTTTTTAACAAGAATAGGAATAAACACAGGCGTTTCACTTATAGGAAATTTCGGATCTTCTGAACGCTTTAATTATACAGCAATAGGTGATTCTGTAAATCTTGCAAACAGATTAGAAAGCTTGAACAAAGTTTATGGTTCACAGATAATCGTCAGTGAAAGTACAGAAAAGGAAGCTGGTAAGGATTTAATTTTCAGAGTTCTTGATATTGTCGCAGTTAAAGGGAGACAACAAAGTGTCACTGTATACCATCTTTTAGGAACAATAAACGATAACAAATCAAGAATTTTGTTAAGACTTTCAGCCCTTTCTGAAAGAGCTTTGGTTCACTATCTTTCCTCGGAGTGGAAAGAAGCAGAAGAAAAATTTCAAACAATTTTAGATCATTACCCTGAAGATAAAACAGCCAAAATGTTTATTGAACGTTGTCAAAAACTAATGGAAACACCGCAAGAACACTGGGACGGCGTTTACCGACTAACTCAGAAATAAAACTTCTGCACTGAGCTAATCCTCTGAATTTAGCTTTTCTATTTCAGATTCTTTTTTCTTTTTAAGAAGCTCTAAACCTATCTGGCAAAAAGTTGAAAAATCACAACCTTCGTCTGTCAAACAACTTTTAGCATCTTTATTATTAGAGGGATTGCACTCAAAAGTTTTGTCAATTTTAATTTTATTCAACAACTCTCTTATACGATTTTCAAAACCTTTTAAATCATTTTCAGAAACAATCATCCCATATTCTGGACCACAGCCATAATTTAAAGCAGCAGACCTTTGAAACCCAGACTTCATAATTTTTCCTTTTTCTTTATCTTTATAATCTCTTTTATAAGAATCAGTCATAACATACATAGTAGCAGCAGATATTTTTTTATAACCTGCTTTCAGACAAGACAGCAAATAAATAGGCATCTGCATTTCTATCTGGTCTTCTATTAAGCCTGATTCTGGGAAAGATTTATCATATAGTTTTTTACTATTTTGAACACTGCTTTTCGATGTTTTATAATCAACAATTTGTATTTTATCATCATCAATTAAAGCAATTCTGTCATAAAAACCTTTTATTCTACTGCCATCCAATTCGAAAGAGAATGCCTTTTCAACCCCATCAGTATGTCTACAAGGCATTTGTTCATTTTTATAAACAGCATCTCTATAAACAGGCAACGCTTTTTTTATATTACTTATGTATTTATGTCTTTCAAAGAAAGAAATACTTTCTAGCATAGGCATAGCATATTTATCAAATAGCTCAAATAATTCTTCATCTGTTGGCTCTTTTGAAATTTCCCATATAGAACCTGGTTTGTGTAATTCTTCTAATATTCTATGAAAAGCATTTCCAATTATGAAATAGTCAGAGTTTTTCTCTAAAGGATTCGTAATTCCCAATATATTCATAAAAAAGAATTTTCTTGGACAATCAAGATAATTTTTCAACGAAGTAGCAGAAAAGCAAAAATCTTTTGGTAATTCAACAGAATCATGAACAGCTTTGTTAAATACTCTAGGTCTTATTCCATGAATAGCAAAATTTGTTGGTATTTGTTTTTCTACTTTTTGTAAAGTTGGTTCCAACAACAAAAGTTCATTTCCGCTTAACCCCGTAATGGCAGTTCTAAACTCACCAAGAGTCAGTATTTTATCGTCTTTTTCCAATTCCGAAGACTTTATTCCCATTTCATAAAAAAAAGGAGCCGGAGTAGTAGGATCAGTCCCTAATCTCATTGGTACAGTCATTATCAAGCCTTCTTTTGCTCTTGTTATTCCAACAAAAAACAAACGGCGTTCCTCTTCTAGCTGTTCTTCTTCACTGTTAGGATACGGATTAAAAAAGTTTACCTCTCTTTTTTTTGAATTAAAATAATTTTTAAGTTTCTCTATAGTAGATGATCCTAATAAAATGTTTTCCCTTAAATTAACAGGAAACTGTCCCTCACAAAGTCCACTTATAATTGTTATAGGGAATTCTAATCCTTTAGACTGATGAATAGTCATAATTTTAACAGCATTTTCTACTATTTCGTCTTTAAGTTCTATATTTAATGCATAATAATTAATATATTCCTGTAAATCTGGTAACAAATCAGTGATAAGCGGTTTTTTTGCAAAGAAGTTGATAAAAACTTCAGAATAATCAGCAATCATATTTCTTAAATGTAAAATGTTTCTTGAAGATGAGTTAGAAGCATTCCTCATTAATTGCAAAACAGATGTTATTGCAGTGCCAATAACCTCACTGATTTCATCATCTTTTTTTGCCTCCATTTTTCTAATTATAGAAACAAATTCTTTTGCCTTAATCTGGTTTTCTTCATCCGTTTCAGGAATCTCTGAGAAGCGGTTTTCCTCAATTATTTTAATAATATTAGACAATTTATTCTTGTTATTAGATATTTCAGAAATAATAGCCTGAGCCCATATTGGATTCAAACCAAATACTGGAGATAGAAAAGCTGTTTGCAAAGCAGATTCTTTCAAATCATCATCAGTTTCTCCAGAAATTCTTAATAGGGAAACAAGAGTAATAATCTCTTCAGCTTTGAAAAATTTCATATCTTCTGCTATTTGATAAGGAACATGTAAAGTCTGCAAGCTTTCAGCTAATAAATCTATCTGGTAGTTATTCCTAACCAATATGGCTATATCTGAAGGCTGATATTTTTTTCCTTTATATCCATAAATTAGATAATTAGCAATTTCTCTTCCTACAACTCTTGCCTCTTCAACTTCATTTTTTACCTTGAAATAATTAATAAAACCTTCTTCAATACTGTCAGGATTAAGCTCTCCATCCGTTGGAAGCTTTTCTGCCCATTTGAGCAAAGTTGCTGATTTTACTATACTTTTTGCTGATCTGTAATTTTGACTCAACGAAAATTGTGTAGCCTTATATTTGCTTCTAAACAATCCCTTAGGTGTCATCATAGAGGGATCAGCACCTCTGAATCTGTAAATACTTTGTCTAGGATCACCGATTACAGCAGTTTTTATATCTGTATTATCACCTTTAAGTAAAGTTAAAAGCAAAAATTGAGCTGGATCTGTATCTTGAAATTCATCCACTAATATTACTTTAAATCTTTTTCTGTATATTTCAGCAATTTTAGGATTTCTTAAAACCTGTATAGTCAAAGATATTAAATCTCTATAATCTAAGTAGTTATCTTTTATTCTTTCTTTTTCATATTGACGATAAATATTCAAGAGTTCATAACATCTTCTTTGGCTTTTCACATCTAAATTTTCAGTATTATTAATTGCATCTTCAAAATCTTCAGGATTAATAAGATTGGATTTCAAAATTCCAATAAAAGTTGAAACTTCTTGTTGGAATCCTCTTTTTAAAAGCACTCTACCAAATTCTGGAAAAGCTTCGGAATCTAGTTTACTGCAAATAAAACTCATTAAAAGAGATTCCTTAAAAGCATTCAACAATTTGAAATCAGCGGAGATACCAACTTCATAATATTGTTCTCTCAATACCTTGCCACAAAAAGAATGGAAAGTTGAAATCCAGCACTGATCGAAACTTTGTGGGAAATATTCTAGAACTCTTTCTTTAAGTTCTTTTGCTGCTTTATCAGAAAAAGTCAGTGCTAAGATTTCTTTTAACCTGATACCTTTTTCGAGTTGTTTTGCTATTAAAACGGAAATAGTTCTTGTTTTACCAGTACCAGGCCCAGCTACAACCAATGAATTCTTCCGAAATTTATTAATAATCTCTTTTTGTTGATTATTTAATCTTTCATAGTCTCTTCTTAAACGTTCTGAAGTTCCAATACCCATTGCTCTCTCATTCCCCAAAAATTAAGCAAATAAATCGCTGATAATTCTGTTTGCCATAACTATACCCAATTGGCTAAGACGGATAATACTGTTCTCCTGAATTATTTCACCCGATTCAATACTACGCTTTAAACTTCTGTAAAAACCTTCTTTTTGATTACCAAATTTTTCTTCAAATAACTCTAGATTTAAACCATCAATTAATAATCTTAAATGAAGCATTAAATATTCATTTCTTAAATCTGTAAAACTAAGTTTTTCTCTTTCTGAAGGAATACCATTCAACCACTCTTCAAAACAAGGAACTTCTGAATAGCGTATGTTATTTATACAGGAGACAGCTGCTGGTCCAAAACCAATATAATCCATTCCTTCCCAATAATTTAAATTATGCCTGCATCTATAACCATTTTTTGCATAATTAGAAATTTCATAATGTTCAAAACCATGATTTGTTAAAACATCTGCAACATCAAACATTTCTTCTGGCCCAATATCATCAGGGTTTTGAAGTTTTCCTTCATCTATTCGTTTTTTGAGAGGAGTATCATCTTCAACAGTTAAAAAATAAGCCGAAAGATGCTTAAAAGGATAATCACTTAGCAATTTATGAAGTTCAGAACCTATAGACTTACAATTTGGAACACCTATTATAAAATCTGCATTAATATTATTAATATATGAAAAAGCAGAATCTAATGCTTTTACTATAGAAACAATTCTTGCATTTCTACCTAAAAGAATTAATTCATCATTTTGTAGTCTTTGGATACCTATACTTAATCTTATTTTAGGGATTTCAGATAAGAATTTAACAATATCTTCGCTTAAAGTTTCTGGATTTGTTTCAAAAGTAATTTCTTCTACATTATCCAGATTCAAATGTTCACTAATTATTTCAACAAGTGATTTTATCCCTTTCAAACCAAGCATTGTGGGGTTCCCTCCACCTATGAAAACAGTTTTTATATTTTTATCTATATAATCTAACTTGAACCATCTATCTATATTTTTTTTTAGATAGTCCAAGTATCTATCAATCATATATTTTTCTTGAGGAATTATTGAATAAAAACCGCAATAATCACATTTTGCGAAACAAAAAGGGACATGAATATAAAAAGATGTTACACTCATAAAAATATTTATTGAGCTTCGACAACAAAACAAGGAAATCCTATTTCGTTTAGCTGTTCAGCTTTGCTTTCTGCTTCCCCTTCTGTTGAGTAAGGTCCTACAACAAGACGATAGATTTCAAATTGTTCATCTGGCTTAAGTAAAGTTGCATCTATAGATTCTTTTTTCAATAAAGAATATATTTCGTTAGCAGAATTTTCATCACTAAAAGCACCAATTTGAACAAAAAATTCATTTTTAGGAAGAGATGTCGCAACAGGCGAAGGCTGGACAGTAACAACCTTGTTACTACTTGATTGAGTCGATTTAGCTTCTTCTTTTATATTTTTTTCTTTAGGAATTACATTTTCAACTTTTTCGTCTACAGCTACTATTATCTCTGTTTTTTTAGAAGCTTTTACTGGCTTTTTCTTAGAATTAACATCTAACAAAAGCCAAATACCTATAGTCAAAACAACTATAATTGCTAAATAAATTAACCACTCTTTCAGACTGTCCCCACTCTGAACAGGAGGCCCCCAATCAAATCTTCTTTCTTCATTCATAGAGATTATTTTATACCATTTGTAGGTTATTATACAAGAGTATATAAATAAAAAAACACGCCTGTTTTAACAAGCGTGTTTTTTTTATTTTAAACCTTAATTATAGCTTTCTGTATGCTACGACATTATCAAAAGACTGTAATCTAAAAGCTTTAGTAACATTGTATAAGGTTTCCTTGCCAGCTATAAGCAAAACGCCACCAGGAACAAGAATATTATATATGTTTTCTGCCATGCGTTCTTTAGCTGTTTGTGAGAAATCGGAGAAAAGATTTCGGCAGATAACTACATCATATTCACCAAGCTGTTCCATAGCTTCAGAATCTAGTGTATTAGTGAATCTGTATTCTACCAAATTCTTAACTTCGTCTTTAACACGCAAATCACCACGGTCATCTTCAAAATATATATCAGTATATTTCTGATCTACGAATCTGAAGATTTCTCGTTTGTATATACCACGTTTTGCTGTATTCAAGCAGATATGAGAAATATCAATACCTGTAACTTCTACATTTACTCTGTCGGTGTGGAGATCTTCCAATACAGAAAGAGCAACAGAATAAGCTTCTGGACCGAAGGAAGAACCACAACAAAGTATTCTTAGCTTATCTTTACCAGCCTTGACTTTTTCATCAATAAGTTCAGGAAGAATATCAGAAACCAAAACTTTGGTCTGTTGTGGTTCACCAAAGAATTCGGTAGCTGGATTAGTTATAGAATCGTATAGAGAAGTAAGCATTGCTTCTTCACAACCGTATCTTAAACTATGATAATATTCCAACCATGAAGTTATAAAATACTTTGTCATTTCTCTGCTAAGCTTACTTTCAAAAAGCTTCCT
The DNA here is from genome assembly GCA_905236675.1 of Candidatus Rifleibacteriota bacterium. Taxonomy (GTDB): domain Bacteria; phylum Muiribacteriota; class Ozemobacteria; order Ozemobacterales; family Ozemobacteraceae; genus RUG334. Next base: position 36,573 of record CAJOND010000013.1, read on the forward strand.
ATCTTTTATTTCAATACCGCATTTATCTGAGATAATTTCTCTGAGAAGAAGAGCTTCTTCATCATTCATACCCTTATCATCTGCTTTATCCTTTTTAATTCGGTCAATATATTTAGCTTGTCTTGGAGCAACAACTTGTTTGAGAATCTTTTCCAAGAAATCAGAACCGTTTTGAGCAAATGTATTGATGAAATATTCTCTTACCCAGGAATCTTTGCAGAATATATCATATAGTTTTTCTTCAAGATCTGCGTGAGCATCTGGTTTATCTTTAAAATACTTTATAGCAGAAACAACTAGATTTTTATCTTCGTTATCCAACATTTTAAAGATAATATCGGAACTTGTATTGTCTCCTAATTTAGCCAAAGTAAGAATAGCCCCAGAACGAACAGCATTATTGGTATCTTTTTGAACAATTTGTTTTAAAAGTTCTAAACAACTTGTACTTTTTATAGAACCAAGAGCCTTAACAATCTGGTATCTAACTTCCCATCTATTGTGATTTATATATTTCTTGAAATCAGAATCAAGAGACTTGTCACCCATTTCACTCAAGGCAACTACTGCAAGTTTTGCAACCTGTGGGTTTTCATCTGCAAGTAAAGGAATATAAAATTGTTTTAATTGGTTAGATTTGAAAGCTTTCAATGCAGAAAGAGCAGCGATTCTTATCTGCCAATCCCCGTTTTTCAATAATTCTTTCAATGGGAAAATAGACTTGAGATCTCTCATATTTTCAAGAGAATTACAAGAATTAACAATTACACGCCATTCACTATCACTGAGTTTAGAAATAAGAGAATCAACAGCTACAGTAGAACCACATTTCCAAATAGTTTTTGAAATAGTTTCACGAATTCTTGAGTTTTGATCATCAAGCATTTCAAGAAGTTTCTTGGTTATTTCAGGATCTTTTCTGTATGCTAAAACTGAAGCTGCTGCTTCACGAACGTCACCATAAGGTTCCGATGCAATGACTCCGAACAATGGTTCTATTATTTCTTTACTACCAGTATTAACCATTGCATTGCAAGCTTCACGTCTTACGTGTCCATTTATATCTTTAAATTTACCTATAAGTGCTTGAATAGCGCCTGGGCAATCTAACATGCCAGAAATAGCAATAACTGCATTTTTTCTAACTGTTTCGTCAACATCGTTAAGCATTTCTTTCAAAGTATTAAAAGAAATTTCACATTTGCAAGCCCCAAGAGTTTTTGCTAATGCCTGTCTTAAAGAGTCATCCGGATTTTGACTGAACATTGAAATTGCATTAGGAACTTCTACCAAAGGATGCTTTTCGAGGAAACGAAGAATCTTCACAGCTACTGAAGTTTCAACTTTACCAATTTTATCTAAGGCTATTTTTACAGCTTTTGTACCTAATTTGCAAAGACCATTGAAAGCTATATCAGAAATATCATCTTCCTGACTTTGAAGAGCATCTAATAGAGCTGAAGCAAATATTTCGTTTTCCAATGCAGAGGCTACTTCAACAAGGTAACGATATTCAGCAGCATCATGATTTTCTAATAGACCAATAAGTATTTCAAATACTTTTTCAGAAGCTATATTTTTAAGACAGCCCTGATTAGCCTCTTCAATTTGAGCTAAAGATTTGAATATAAGTCTTCTTGTTCCAGAATCTTCTTCTGTAATAAGCTTTTTACAAAGAACATCTATTGCTTTTGTAGATTCTGTAGCACCCAACGCTCCGATAGCTGTGAAATATTCAAGCATATCACCGGATTCGAGAGCACCAATAAGAACAGGTATTACTTCATCAACTGCTATATTACCTAAAGCTTCAACAATTGAATATTTGAGAATATCAGTATTTTTATAGGTTTCTAATAGAATTTTTACAGCCTTTGGATCTTGAATTTTACCTAAAGATTCTACAGCAGTGGTTTTTACGTTATCGTCTTCATGACTGATGAATTTAATAACAGTATCAGTAGCAAGATGAGACTTAATATCTCCAAGAATAACGATTAACTGGATTATTTCATCAACATCATTAGAAGATTCTAATGCAGTAACAATAGGAGCTATAGCCATAGTTCCCAATTTACGCAGAATAGTCATACCTGCATTTCTTGTATTTAAATCAGGACTTTTAACTACGTTTATCAGACCTATAACTACATTTTCATGTGGCATTGAAGAAAGGATTTCTATAGTTAGGTTCTGAACACCTTTGTTTGGATCTCCTAATGCTTCACATAAAGCTGATACAACATTTTTGTTTTCTGGATAATTCTTTAATCCATATAAAGCTTTTCTTCGTAAATTAGCATCAGAATTTTTAAGTTGTTCTAATAATAATTCAGGTGTTGCCATATTTAAGCCCCCTTTGAAGCCTTATTTAATAGTCTTTCGACTTCTTGAAGCATCAAATCAGGTTTTATTGGCTTCTGAAGAAAAGAATTTGCTCCTAAAGTCAAACCTTTCATGACCATTTCTTTTTTGCCTTCTGTGGTCAGGATGATTATAGGTATATGTTTGAACTTTTCGTCTTCTTTTACGTGAGCAATAAGTTCAAAACCATCCATGCCTGGCATATTCAGGTCTGTAATAAGCATATCTACGTGATTTTTAGACATTGCTTCAATTGCTTCTATGCCATTATTGGCTTCTAAAACTTTATAACCTGTCTTTTCAAGAGGGAAACAGGCAACCTTACGTAGCATCAAAGAATCTTCTGCTACAAGAATAGTTTTGGGCATGGTTAAGGAATCCTCCGAAACTAATTAAATTACAGTATTTGTAAATTATAATTAGAAGATACCCAAAAAAGCAATGTATTTTTTTTCAATTAGAGGTAAATGATTAAAAAATTTATAAATTATAAACTTTCATATAGCGAAATAAGCTTGTTATAAGTTGAATAATCTAAATCTTTACAATTTAAACCTAAATCTATTGAGGCCATAGCAGATTCTTTGTCGCCTCGTTCATAATCATATAGAGCAGTATATAAACTAGCTCTGGCTATATTCTTGCCTCTACTCATATCTTCACGAATATATTTTAAACCATACCCTGCTGCGATTGAAGCCATTTCAGTTTCATTTGCAGAGGTTAAAGTAGAAGCTAGCCCCAGATAAACCCTCCCAATTTCAACTTTTTCATCTGCTTTTTCAAATTTTTTCATAGCAGAAAAATAAGAACCAGCTAATAAATCATCTTCACCAGAGAATTTTAAAGTTGATAAATCGGCAAACTTAGAACCTGGCAAAGCTAACATACTAATAAAATTCTTTTTAGAATCTTTTGAAGCCTTTTCCCCGTCTTGAATAAGCCTTTGACAAATAGCTTTCATAGAAGAGTCCTCTAATGATGGCAATATTTCTTTTATAGTATTTATACCTTCATCTATTTTACCTTCAGAATAATCAGTTAAAGCCATTATTATCTGGCATCTTGCATCTTCAGGATTCAATTCAGAAGCTAATTTAGCATATTTTCTAGCCAATTCTGGCTGATAATCAGCAGTTAAATAGAATCTAGCCATATTAAATTGAGCTTCCGCACATTCTGGATTAGTTTCTGCATATTTTTTAAAAGTTAGTTCCGCCCCTTCATAGTCAAAAGAATTTAACTCTGCTTCAGACAACATTGAATACAAAACAAGATCATCTGGATTTTTTTCAAATACAGGTTTTAAAAGTAAAGCAGCTACAGCATAATGACCAGCCCCAACAGCAACTCCTGCTGCCAATCGCTTTTTATCTTCTTCTGTTTTTAATTCATCAGCTCTTGAATATATATCAAGAAAAGACTGATATGTTTCTGTAGACAATACTGGTTTAAGTGTCATTAAATGTTTGCCGAATTGCTGAAATTCACATTTATAAATATATATTAAACTCTTGAAGATTTGCACTTCCAGCATATTCCTGCCATTTTTTGTATTTTTAGCAAGTTTATTAGCTATCTCTAAGGTTTTTTCAGCAGATTTTAAATCACCTTGTTCTATTTCAAATCTCGCTTTTTCTAAGTTTACAGTAAAAGATTCCTTAGACTCATTAAAGAAGCTTTTCATATCAGCATTTTCAATATTAGCTCGTGCAAGAGGCATTTTTGGTTTTATTGCTTTATTATCATTTCGAGTTTTCTTATTCTCACCGGCAATATAAGGAGTAAACTTAATAGAATCATCAGAGTCGCTTAAAATAGAACTCTTTTCGTTTTCAACTGAATTATTATTTTTAGAATTATCTAATAATTCTGCATTATTAGGCTCAACTACATTCAGTTCACTCTGAACTTCAACTTTTGCTTCTGCTGCAGGTAAAGCTGTCAGTTTTTCTATTTCTAAAGAATCAGAATCTTCAGCTCTTTCAGCAGGAACAGAAGCATTTTCATCATCAGATAGAGTATTATCAATATTTACCAATAAAGACTTTGCTTTCTGATGATTGGGCTGGATTTTCAAAATCCAATCTAATTGTTCCTTTGCATCTTCTTTTTTATCTAACTTTATATAATTTTCCGCTAAACAAATTCTTGCAATAATATTATTTGGTGAGTTTTGTAAAACTCTCTGTAATTGTTCGCTACTTTCGGAATATTTATCTAAAGAGTATAATGTTTGAGCATATTTCAAACGGGAGCGCAAATCGTCTGGTCTAAATTTTAATGCTTCAGCAAAGTTTTCCGCAGCAAGAACATAGTCAGATAAAGCAAAAGCTTTTTCTCCAGCCGCATAACAACTATTATATGTTGTTCCAGTAATTGCTGCATATAAATTTGAACTACTAGTAACAACTAAAGATGTTAAAACAAAAGACTGGATGATTCTCTTCATGACGAAATGCCTCCATACAAACTACTATATAGATGGCTATCGGCATTATTACATATTAAAATTAGAAACTTTGAATAGTTAGAATAGTTAGAACAAGAATTATAAAAATAAAAAATAATAATAGTTAACAAAAATATAAATAATGACGATAATTAATATAGATTAGGGAAAATTATACTCGTAAACATAAATATAAGGGAGTATTAATATGGTTGATGCCATTAATGGGTCTGGGAAAACTATCATCATAACAACTAAACCCAAAGCGAAGACTGATAAAACTTCATCTTTTGATGATGCTTTAAAAAGTAAATCTACAGGAGCTTCAAAAAATTCTAGTGGAATAAATCAGTCTGTGATTATGCGGAGCAACATGGAGAATAACATGCGTATTCTCCAACAACAACAGTTGCAACGAATGGAGCATATTCAGGAGATAACTCGCCAAATACAGGAAGGCACTTACAAAATGTGTGATCCTCAAGTTTTGGCAGAAAAAATCTTAAAAGTAGTTAGCGATAAAGTTACCAGAGAAAAATTTATAAAGAAATTGCTCAAAGAAGAAGCTGAAAAGCTTCCTGCTAAAAACAATGGAAAAATATCCGAGTTAGAAATGAAAAAGCTCGTATTTATGATAAAAGAATCACAAGACGAGCCTTTTGATGATCCAGAACTTGAAGAGTTGCTCAAAGAATTTGGATAATTAATTTTTCCTTTGAACTGCTAAATAAATTCTTTTCGGTATTCTTAAAGAATTAACATAGCCAGGAGCACCATACTCTATCTGATTAGCATGGTTTCCTGGCTTTTTTGATTCAAACATTAAAGATTCGAGATTTCCATTTAATTTTCCTACAGATATATTTTTAAATGATAGCTTACAGGAAAAGAATTCTTTACCAACAAACAATTCATAATCAAGTTTATCAAATTTATCATTCCCAAATGGTAGTTCGTAAAAATGCTGGTAATAAGCCCTAGATAATATTAACAAACAATCAGCATCACAGGTTAGCAAGTTCAACATTTGACTTCTAGCATTAAAAGCCTCATCAGAATCACTATTCCAATCTTTATCTTCTATTTTTTCTAAGGACTTTTTGATAGAAGCATTATTATCTTGATAGGTAACAACACTAGTTTCCATTTCTATACCTTCCATATTATCCAATTCAGGTTTAGGTTTAACTATTATTTCGGGAGTGATATAAAGTGAACCTTTTTCAGAAACAGTCATAGCTGCAATTTTAAAATCTACATTTATTTTTTTAGGCAAACCAATTTCTACTGATTTTTCTTCATTTATAATAAATCTATAAAGACAGTTTTCTGGTCTGGAATAAATATAAATCATTGATTTCAAACTATTTTCCAAAGCAACAAAAGCAACATTTGAACATTCTGCTTTTTCATTTGGGAAACCATAATTTTTCAGCCATTGTTTTAAAATATCTGTTCCAAGAATATAGTATTTTCTAACACCAGTAATTGCTGTGCCATAACATGCAAAACGATTATCAGCATCTTTAGATTCATAAATAGGTTGTATGGAAGTTTTACTTCCGGAAATAAAAAATTGCCCTGAATCGTTTCCATACCAGTAGTAGCAACCAAATTTGCTCTCTTTATTAATTCTTCCAGGAAGCATAAAAAATGAAGTCTTATAAGGTAATTCCATTACAAGTTTTAATTCAGAATCTTCAAACTTTTCTAAAGCTCCATCGACTTTTGCTCTTAATAATCTTTTAGAAGATAACAATGCTGCATTTCTCTCAAAAGCTTTATAAAGAGAATCGCCTCTCCAGATTTCTTCTATAAAATAATCATATTTTTCTTCCCATCTATCATAGAAAATATCATAAGATATATTTGTTGGCGAAGACGCAGCAAACCAAGTCTGATACCAACTTCCATTAGGAATAGAATACCAGTTTTTATTATTTATAACTTCACATTCATTTAAAGCTAATTCTTTTAAAGCTTTTGATTCTTCTATTTTATTACCTAATCCACCACTAAAAGCTACAGATACAGGTCTATATATCAATTTCCCTTTTTCACCAGAAATTACCTCATCTCTAGAATCGAAGCATGAAGGATTGCCCTGTCTCCCTCTATCTGCCTCTTTCGGAGAGCCATCAAAAACTTGCCTACAAATATTATTAGACAAGGTTTTATAATCTTCATTAACTCCAACTTTCTTATATATAAATCTATGATTATTTATTATATCTATAAAATAAGCCAAACTAGAATGTTCGTTTAAATAAGCCAGTCCTACAGGATAAATAGATTCATCTTCTGTTTTTATTCTATATATTTCATTTGTTTTTTCAAAATTAATATCAGCAAAGACATTTTCAGCTTTAATGGATGACGAAAAAAACAAAACAAATAGTATTACAAATAGTATTTTTTTCATAGTCGACAACGTATCTCCGTTTTTACTTTTTATTCAAATAATATTACCATAAAAAAATAGCCTTCATAAAGAAGGCTATTTTTTTATTTAAATTATTAATTACTAATTATTTAGTAAAGGGGTTGCTTGAATTATTTTCAACTTGTATTTCTTCAGAAGAAGCTTCATCGGTTTCACTGTTGCCTTCAACAGAAACTATATCACCGTTGCCAATCTTACCTCTGCTTTCAACGTAAGCAAGTGTGGTTTCATTTTTGCCAACCATGTCTAAGAATTCTTCGTCAGATAATTTACCTAAGAATACTTCGTCAACTATTCTGCAAACAGTTTCAGTATCTTCTGGATTCTGTTTAATAAACTTCTTAACCAAAGTACTCATATCTCTTAAAACATTCCAGCGTGTACTTGTAAATGCTTTATATACTTTTTCTTTACCATTTTCTGTTTCATTAGTTAAACGATAAAGGAGAAGAGCATTAAATGATTCTGCACGTAAGAGCTGATCAGAAGTACAATCTTGTGCATCATAATAAGTATATTTACCTTTTTCTGTTTTGGATTCTTCACAAAGTCTCTTTGTATTATTTATAATATCTTGAGCTTGATCTTCTGAAGCAATCATTTCATTGTATTCTGCCCAAGCTTCTACAAAAGCAGATCTCTTACCGGTAATTTCATTACCATAGTGAGAACCGTCAAGACCGTAAGGATTCTTAAGTTCTTTTATAGTAAAATCTAAGCAGTGAGCAAATTCATGAACCATAGTAGAAGAAGCATCTGCTTCACTACCAGGATAATTATAGCAGTTACTGCTCATATTAATTGTTAAACCAGTAGAACAAGGCCAAAAATCTTTTCTGACATATGGATACTTAGAACTGTCATCAAAACCAGTGGTATCAGAAAGGATAACATTTACTTTTGGTATTATTCCTATTTCAGCTTCATTTTTTACTGTTTCAGACTTTGAAGTACGGAAAGCAGCGAGAAGAGCCTTCTGACCATCAGTAAGTTCATCTTCTGATTTAGCACCCATAGCAGCTAACAATTCTTCTTCTGTAGATACTTTAGTTCTTTTTACATTATAAACTATATTATGGTCTTCAGAAGAATACCATTTTTTATCTCCTTCACCAGGAGCAAGGTTTCTTGTTACAACATTTTCCCATGTTCTTTTAACAGCATTTACACCTTTTTTTACTGTCTTTTTAAACTTTGTCCAGAGACTATCATTTTCTTCGATTGGGTCATTGATAGTTTCAACGCTTTCAATCGATTGATAGTAAAAAACGAACTTCTGTTCAGCATTAGCTTTACTGCCATGTAAACAGAACATAGAAACTAGAAGCACTGCCATTAAAACATATTTAAAATTCTTCAAAGCAATCTCCTTATGGTAACGGATAGAAACCGGAATATCAGGCAACAATAAACCTAATTTTGTACACTTATCTTATTAACTTTTCTCGAACTTGTTAAGCTTTTGCATAAACAAATTAAGAATTTATTCTATTTTATTATACTTTAAATGTTTATAAAAGTTTTATTTTTTATTTTTTAATTATTATCAACAAATAGATAAATAAAAATTTAATTCCACAAAGGTAATTAAATAACATTAATAATTCATTAACATCATTTCTTTCATTTTAATGATTTTAAAAGCATTTTAAGCTATTATCAATTTAATTAGCAATGTACATAAAAATAATGTTGATAAAGTGTATAACTATGGGGATAATGATTAACAATGAAAAATATCTTGTGGAAAACTATTTTTATATACCCTTTGACATTTTGAATTTAAAGCGTTCTAAGCAATATTTATTAAATTAATATTGACTCTAAAATAAAAGCAAAGAAGTCAAGAAAAAAAACAAAAACTGTCCATTTTTTATTCATAACCAATAATATCACCACCAAAAATATCTAAGGCATCAGAAATTTGTGGAATCTTCTTTGCTTTTTCTTTAGCCTGTTCATCAATTTTAACGATTTCATCAATCATATCTACTGGACGAGATAAATTTGTATCTGCATTAGTCTTTTCGGAAATATTATTTGCTGCATTCGTTGAATTAAGTATTTCTATTTTTTCAACATTAGGCCAGATTTGTCTTGCCGCTTCTAAAATATTAGACAAAGACTTTTCTTCTTTAAGGCGTGAGTAAGCAAAAGAACGATTAACTGTTATAATAATCTTATTGTTATCTTTCTTCAACATAGAAGAATGAAGCAAAGCAGCATCGACATTAGAAATTTTTCCAAGAACTTCTCTAAGTCTTGATAAATCATCATTTATATTTTTTACACTTGAAACTGGATTTTCAGAAGGCTCTACGGATTTAGCAGTAGAAAACGTAGAAATATTTCTCCTTGGCTGAGGAGCATAATTTACATTTTGTGAAACCATATTGCTGGAACGATTTGTTGAATCAAGCATATTAATTATTCTTCCGGAAACCTGTCCATTTATTGCTATACGTTTTAAACCAGCTACTTTTTGTTCTAGTTCCTCTATACGTCTTTCTAATGCTTCAGTAGCAAATATCTCATCTCCGAGTGCCAGTTTTATCAGCTCAGATTCTAATAAAATTCTAGCCTGAAGTGAATTTCTCAAAGTCATCAAAATTCTTTCAACTCTAGTCACGCTACCAATCAAATATCTAACATTTATATTTTTAATCTGTTCTATGGTTTCGTTGATCTGTTCTAAAGGCAAATCAAGAATTTGATTAGCATTGGAATCTATTTTTAACAGCATACAACGGCGAAAGTATTCTAATAGATCTCTGCCTATTGTTAATGGTTCATAACCTTTTACATAAAGTTCATTCAAATATTTAGCAAGACTTGCCAAATCATGATTGATTATTGAACTTACTATCGTCTTTAAGGTTGAATAACTCAAACGGCGAGTCATTTCCAGCACTTGATCCAGAGTTATTTTTTCAGATATAGAAGACGAAGAAATCTGATCTAGAATGCTTAATGCATCTCTGAATCCACCTTCTGCACATTCTGCAATAACAGAAAGAGCTTCTGGTTCAAATTCAGGGAATTGGCCTTGTTCATGTTCTAGTTTTACTATTTCTTCTAATCTTGCCTGAATTGTTTTACGCGATACGGAATGAAAATCAAAACATTGACAGCGAGATATAATAGTTGCAGGAACCTTCTGAGGATCAGTAGTAGCTAAAACAAATATAACGTTTTCAGGAGGTTCTTCCAAAGTTTTTAAAAATGCGTTAAAAGCAGAACCAGAAAGCATATGAACTTCATCTATAATATAGATTTTATATTTACCTTCTGCTGGTTTATACTTAACTTTTTCACGCATCTGCCTTATATCTTCAACCCCATTGTTTGAAGCGGCATCTATTTCAATAATATCCATGAAGTTCATTTCTTCAATGCGTTTGCAATTATCACAAACTCCGCAACAATCTGGTAAACCATTCTTATCTTTTTGCAAATCTTTACAATTTAAAATTTTAGCTAAAAGACGTGCTGAAGAAGTTTTCCCTGTTCCTCTAGGACCAGAAAACATATATGCATGTGAAATTCTGCCTGTTGCTATTGCAGATTGAATAGTTTTAGAAATATGTTCTTGACCAGCTAATTCAGAAAATCTCTGCGGTCGGTATTTTCGGTATAGATTTTGTCTAGCAGGTAAAGACACTATTTATCTCCATTTTCACAAATATTAGCATTAGTTTTATTAAATTTATAACTATTCTATAAAAAAAAAGACCTGTCTCCAGGTATATTGTTGCGAGGCCGTGCCTCATCGAAGTGCAACTCAATAGCACGTTTCCAGAACCTTAGGCTCAGGACAGGCACATCCACATCACCCGAAAGATTACGCTTACCGTTGCTATCTTCCGATCCTGGCGGGGTTCACGGTCTTTCGCCGTGTGGAACCCATCCATCAATGCTTCCAGAGCTGGCCGTTACTATCAAGAATACTCTTGACGAGACCCGACATCGGAAAGGGCGGGATTCGAACCCGCGATAGAGTTACCCCTATTCACGCTCTCCAGGCGTGCGCCTTAAACCAAACTCAGCCACCTTTCCAGACTGAATGCTGTTTTTTTTAAAATCAGCAAAAAAAACGCGCCCAAGAGGACTCGAACCTCTGGCCACCAGATCCGCAATCTGATGCTCTATCCAAACTGAGCTATGGGCGCATTTATTCGGAGAGAGGGGGATTCGAACCCCCGGTACCAGTTACCCAATACGACAGTTTAGCAAACTGTTGGTTTAAGCCAGCTCACCCATCTCTCCAAATAGAAAACGGAGGAAGTAGGATTCGAACCCACGGAGCTTTTGACTCAACGGTTTTCAAGACCGCCGCATTCGACCACTCTGCCATTCCTCCAAGAGCTGTAGGTAGAATATTATCACCTAAAGACAAAAAAATCAAGAAATTTTTCTTATTTTAAGATAAAGCATTGAAAATTATTTTCCGTATTGTTTGGTTGCCATGCTTTCTAATGATGGCTCGTAGAAACTGTGCTAAAACTTAAAATTTGCTGAAAAAATTAGTTTCCCGACCAGTTCCAATCGAGATTTTCTACGTCACTAGTAATAATATTACTACATATTGTTGTTGTTAAAGGTAAAACTTTTGTCTGATTAGATTCCGTAGTCTGTATGTTCATAGAAACCAGAAGCATAGGGATGTCTTCTTTTAAGGGGTGATAATATAAATCAAATTTTATACTGGCAATACCTTTGAATGTTCTTCTTTCACCACTAGGGGAGCTGATACGATTCAAAGTTTTACTGGTAGGATCAAAGGAATATTGTATAGTTTCTATTTTTACACTGCCGTCAGCTTCTATGTCTTTCTTACAAAATTGAATATCCGTACCACTATATAATACTGGTTTTGAAGCATCAACTCCTGCACTAGGAGGATTCCATTCAGAAATATTCCATATTGGATCTGCCCTGATTTCATCTTTTTTATCAATTGAATCTGTTCCATAAATAGGTATGGAACATGAAAAGTCTCTTCTTAATGAATTAATAACTAATCTTGCATCCTGAAGATTCTGCAGGTCAACAGTTCCCCTTGCCACATCTCCTCTTAAAAGAGAAAACATTTGCATAACCAAAGCAATTAATGCAGTAGCTAAGCCTATTGCTATGACAATTTCTATTAATGTAAAACCTTTATTATTTTTGCTAGACATTAATAATATGCTTTCTCATCAAATATAATTGTAGACAAAAAGAGTTTTCTCATTCTGTCCGGTTCATTTGAGGTAGTTTCTATATTCTTAGGCACTGATCCTTCGTTCCAGTAAACACCTATTTTAACTTTTTTTATAAACCTGTTGCCTAAATCTTCTATTTCTGCCGTTCTATAATAATAACATTTTGTATAATCTTCTGGATAAACAAAATTTTCTATAGAGTTTTTATCATTAGTAGAAGGCGTAATGCTAATCGAATTATTAGTAGCTGGATCAACCAAGGTTCCTTTTAAAAATTCTAAATTAGCATCTGTAACTTCACTAAATGGGGCGGAATCAACCCAATCTATTGCCTCTTGAGCTAATTCCAAAGCCCTCAAATAATTAATAGATCTACTTGTTTCTTTTCTTGAAGAGGTTGTTAACAAAGACAGACCGATGAATACCATAGTAAATACGGTAACAGCAACTACTATCTCAGTCATAGTAAAAGCTCTTCTATTCGTCTTCATTTTGATCATTAACCCTATGTCGTTTTCGTGCTTTAACTTTTGCATTTGCCAATGAACTCATTCTTTCTTTTATGTTCTCATCCATATATCCATAATCTGACAAGCTCATATCAGCAAAATATTGTTCATCCATGTTATGAGATGCAGCATCATCTCTAGGTTTATCTAAGGTATTAAATACGATTTTATCTTTACTACTATTATTAAATGCAAAAGAATTTTCACTATCTTGAGTATAATTTGATTCGCTCTTTGTATTTATTATTGTTTCCGATTCATTTTCTTTTATTCGTTCGCCTGTGTTTTTAAATAAAAATATTGCTCCAATAAACAATAAAAAAAACATTATCAAAACTGCAATATACTTATTCATTTATGTCAATCCTTCCCATTATAATTAAGAACATATAAAGTTTTGGGATTACCGAGACTGACTCTTACAGGATAATCGTTTTTATACAGTTTAGAATCATGTATAATCGTAAAATCTGCTTTGTCTGTCATATCAAACAAATTATCTATAATTACATTTCCATGAATAACTGTTCTGTTTTTGTTTGTAAACAAACCACCTTCGGATTCCCTTGGTGTAGAAGCATTATCATTTGTTTTTGTTGTAGCAATAAGTGAGGCCCATATTTCCGCATTAGATTCAATAAAAAATCTTCCACATTCCAGGTATATTTTAAGATAATCTTCATCATTCTTTTTACTTAGATTTCCTAATTTACAATTGCCTAACTCATACACAATCATACCCTTACCACGATACTTACTAATATCAGTTAAATCCAAATTGGTTTTATTACCATCTGATATAACACATATTCCATCAAGATCAAGAATATTTTCTCCATCTATATTCTTTATTCTTTCTTTTTTAAATTCTTCAACAGAAGTATATAATGTAGAAACTAATCTATTATTCAGATAATGAAAAACATTATAACCAATCGTTCCACCAGAAAGAATATTATCTTTATTTGGTTTATTCTCGCCGGCACCGTAATAAAAATTATTAATAGAAAGCCAGTCAACAGGATGAGACATAAATTGCTTTGTCATAGCATCAAATTTGGGGTTAACGACTTTTCCGAAAAAAGTTTCCTGGGTTTGTTCCCACCTGCATGGGAAATATGGGAAACTTAATTGGGCAGAATAACTATCAATTGGGATATTAAAATAAACTTTATCTATAAAACCTACTTTAAAAAATCTTACATATACAGGCCCGTCAACATAAACAGGTGTCTTTCTGTCTGCCCCGTAAATTGTTGGCATAGCTCCACCGGCCCGCTTATATTTATTATTATTTTTAGCATACATGAAATAGGGAACCAATCCCGTAAATGGGGATTTTAAGCCGAAACTATTTTCATTTTTTGGATAAATAGTATTATAATCTGTATATCCATAATAGTATTTCCAAATAGGGTAAGCTTGTTCTATCATTTGCTTATAAAAAGTTGATGTTAAAGGATTAGAACCACCATTAATATAGTCATAAGCCATATGCCAAACCAAACTTGCCTGAGAATTCATACCCCCACTTTCTACGATTTTCTGCATATAAGCATTATGCTGACCTACCATCTCCGAAACTTTGCAATAATCATTGGGATTTATGAAACTACTTCCGTAATCTTTAAATTCTTTTTGAAAAGTATAAAAGAATTTCCCATCTATCTTATCATTATTTAAAACATCTCTTTCATAATCAGCTTTTTCAAGAATATTAAATGTAGCATTTTGCTGAAAAAAGGCCCCCAATAACACTCGATCATTATTATTTTCTGTACTAAAATCAAGATCTAAAATAACTTGAGGGTGGGATGCAGGATTTGCTTGGCATTCTGGGCATTCACCAACAGGATAATTACGATTACCAAAATAAACAAAAGAATAATTACTCGAAGCCCCTTCTCCAGCTCCTTTAACTCCCTGAATTATAAACTTTTTATCATTAGTATTAATATTCTTACAGAAACTTTTAACAAATAGAGCATATTTATCTAAAAAGGGGTAAGAAAGATCTGTAATTTTAACATCGTGCTGTTCGGTTATTTTTACAGCTTCAGCAATTCCATCACAAGAAACTTTACCAACAATCCTAAGAAAACCTAAATAAGAATTGTTTCCAGACGATTTTATCTGTTTTGTAGCTTGAAGGCTTACTTCGGCTGTTACTTTTCCATTAGATCCTAAATATTCCGTTGCCATCTGAGTAGAAGTAGGAATACTAGAACCAGAAAAGGTTGCACTCCATATTTGTGCTGGTGACGATTCTGTAGCAGGAGAACTATTTTTCCATAAATTATAAACTGCTCCCCCAACATCACTGCCTTTATTGTTTATATTCGCTTTGACATTAGCTAGAGATTCAATAATAGACGCTCTAGCAACAGCAATCATTCTCTCTTGAGTGAGAGTTTTGGATAATTGCAAAACTGCTCCTGATTTAAATCGACTTAAACCTAGAATAGAAAAGAAAAGAGCTATTGCAATAACACAAACAATATAGAGGATAAATCCTTTTTTATTCTTTGAAACAACCATCTATTATCTTCTCGTAACGAAATTAGAAAAGCAGTGGCAAATAGAAATTGCCACTGCTTAGGCTTTGATTCTATTTTAGAATTTTCCGCCACCGCCACTAAAACGTCCACCACCGCTACTGGTGAAACCATCATCATCGTCACCAACATTCAAGCCAGCAGAACTATTAGCAGTCGGTCTAACAGTATTATCTTTTATAGTATCTCCAACATAATCTGCTGCAGCTCCTATACCATCATCTATAGCTTCTTCAAGATCTGACATACCTACAGCATCAGCCAACTGACCAACCATTTCATCATATACGCCAGTTGCAAAATCTTCAGCTATATCAGCAAGATCATCATCAAATTCATCAACAAAGCTACCAATAAGGTCATCAACATTTCCACCAAACGAATCGACTAGGCAACCAGCCAAATCATCCATTACAGCACCGCAACCTTTTGCTACAACTTGGCAAGCAGCCTGTTTAACACCTTCAGTTCCTACATCTATAGCAAGATTTCCTAAAATCTGGGCATCTGATGTATAACCCATTTCAGCAGATTCAACCAAAGATTCACCAGCAGCAGTCATCAATGGACCAGCAATTCCCAAAATTGTACTAGCTGTTCCACATATTTCTGAAATTGGTGCAAGTATAGGTATAGCTGGAGCACAAACTGGTATCAAACATACACCTTTAAGAATTAAATCTAAAACACCAAGAATAGTTGAAACTGTATCACAAAGATTACCAATATCAATAAGAGTATTACCAGCTTTTGTCATGGAATCTCTTAGAGTACTCATTGCTTGGGACTGAGCTTCAATAGTTTCACCTGCAACGGCAGAAGGATCAGCATTTTTAGCAGCATCAACATCGCCAGCATCCATCTTTTCCTTCATATCCTGCATCTGGGCTTTAGCTTCTCGAATCTGTGCATTAGCTTCTTCGATATCTGCCAAGTAATCAACATATTCCTGCTGATTATTTCCACCGTTAGTTATATTATCCCAGATATTACCAAAAAATATGCCTACGTTTTCACCAAATGAAACTGCACCTACACAAGCAGAAGCAAAACCTTCCAAGTCAATTTCTTCCATTGACATTACAGTTTCATAGGCTTTATCAAATTCGGCCTGAGAATTGTCTATGTCACTAGACATATAGTTGCTTCCACCGCCACCACTGGCATCAGTGCCTTCAACTTGGCGTGCTAATACAGGCAAGAATGGCTGTATTAACATACAGAGAACCAACAGCATACAAATCAGGCTTCGTCGCTTCATTTTTAACCTCCGAAAAAAACTTGAATAAATAATTGAACTTCAGATGAACAGATAAAAAACCTATCTATTTTAATTATACTCCAAATTTTGAAAATTGGTGATATTTTTTTTAAAAGTGTACATTTTTTTAAAAAAAAGGTCTTGAATTAGATTATAATTCAAGACCTTTTTTCAGAATTTAAATACCAATCAACCTATATCGTCTGAATTTCTTTCGTATATAGCACATTTATATTTTGTAGATCTATATACTTCTTTATAAGTAGAAGGAACTTTTAGAGTTCCAAATGGTTCATACATGCCATCGCATTCAACCATTTTGGTATTTCTCTTAGTAATTGCTAGATAAACAGCCTTCAATACTTCATCACTTGCATCTTCATAGCCTTTATCTATATTAGCTTGAGAGTAATAGTTATCATCACCAGTCTTACCTGGATCCCATTTCTGCATATCTTCGATAGAGACAGGATTGTTAATCATTACGCTTGCCCAACCATAAGACAAGTAAGGTTCACCAACATAGCCTTCTCTTTGAGTAGTTCCAACAATAATTTTAACATCAGCTTCTGATAAGCCAAGAGCTTTAGCAGCTTCTAATATTTCATCTTTTGTTGGAGTCTTCATTTCTGCGAATTCTTTATCAAATTCTTCTGGAGTAAGACCTTCAGATGCAGTTGCAGTATCATCAGTACTACCATCATCTGAAACATTCAAACCAACAGTAGTAACAGACGGAGAGCTCCAAGAACCTGGGCTGGTTCCACCAGTATAACTACCTGTGTAACTACCACTATAAGTAGGTGTTGCATCGGGAGTTGTATCGGCAGTATCTTCTGTATTTTCATCAGGATTTTCTGTTAAAGTAGTAGGATCTTCTTCTCCATCTGCATCACCAGTACCATTTTCATTATTTCTTCTGATTCCAAGAAAATCATCATATATTTTCTTCATGTTATTCTTAAAATCATCAGTTAGCTTATCTCTTTCATCTTGAGTATCAGCATCTAAGTTGCCTAATAAAGTAGCATCATCATATTGTCCCGCTTCAGCAGTAGCGATTAAAGATTCACCTGCAGCTCTAATTACCCCAAAAGTGTCTCCTAATAATTGAACACCTAAATTTAATTCATCAAATGGATAAGAAAGAAAACTTCCTACATAAATAGTACCGACAAGAGGAAGCCATATAGATATACTATTTAAAGCATCAGATATTTTTGTTATAATACGAGAAAGAGTATTACAAACAGTTTCAACAACAGTACCAACAGCAACTAGAGTATTTCCAGCGTTGGTTAATCCCTGTCTTATGTCACTCATTGCTTGAGACTGAGCTTCCATAGTATCGCCAGCAACTTTAGATGGATCGGCATTCATTGCTGCTTCAACATCGCCAGAATCCATCTGAGTTTTTGCTTCTTCCATTTGAGCTTTTGCATCTTCGAGCATCTCATTAGCTGCTGCAATTTCAGCCTTAAGATCTCCAGGAATAAACAAATTTGCTATTGTCAGAGTCCAAGACATATTGCTAACATCAATTGCCTGCATTCCTGTGATTTGTTCATAGGCTGTATCAAACTCTGCTCTTGCTTCTTCTATTTCGGCAGAATTATAATTACTTCCAGTGCTTGAACTAGGAGCTGTTTCTCTTCCATATTCATCTATAACCTGTCTTGCCATTACAGGAGCAAATGGCTGTAAAAGCATACAAAAAACAAGCAAAATACTAATAAAATTTAACCGCTTTTTCATCTACGACCTCCAAAACAGTGTTTAGTAAGAAAATTAAACGATTCGAATGTACGATTAAAATGATAATTTATTTTAATTATACTCCAAAAAATAAGAAATAGGGGGAAAAATAAAAAAATTTTGTACCGAGTTTATATTTTTTTATTTAATTTCCTGTTTTCACTCTATTGTTTGTCACTTTATCCAATAATGTTTATAATATAAAAAATTAATCTTTAATTTTGAGGTTAAGTAAAATAGATGATTTTTATAATCTTGTTTATTTTAAGAATAACAATACTATATTTATTTATTAAATATTTAATTTATACTAAAGGTTTATTAAATAGATTCATTTTATTGCTAGTGCTATTTTTCTATTGCTTCATCAATTTCTTCTCTATCCCAAATTTTCGTCGTATTAATCCTCCTTCGAAACTAAAGAGAAGAATTAGAAGATTTATCTAGGACAAACAAAACAAAAGATTCAAAAGGTTAAATTACTTCGTTAATTATGACAGTTCTCTAATAACATAAACATCATCGCTATATTCAGAATGAACATAGCGATGATGTATGCAAATAATATAGAGTTTTGCCCAGTTTCTTCACCGAATTTTATTACTTACCACTCTTTTGAACCAGGCATAGGATGTTTTTTCTTCCTCCTATACCCCTAATAAGGCATTTGAAGGATTTGTTCCATAACTTTGTTACCAGCTTCGTCATCGGCGGTTGCTGCTGCAACATTATCTTTAAAAAGCTGAACAAAAGACATAGCCCAATTCTTGTATATATTCAAACCTGGGTAAGAAGTAGCTGAAAGCACTACTTTTGGAGCAACTTCAGGAATATGTTTTTCCTGGTGATTTTGTCCCAATTCAGTTACGTAGTTATTCATAATAGAAGAAGTTTCGGAAGCTATTTTTCTCAAGAAAATGCTTGGGTTTGGCGAATATAAAGCTTCTTCGCTAATGTCTGCAATTTTCTTTTCTATTTTCATTCGAGAAGCTCCCTTAATCAGCTCTTGAGCAGCTTCAGCAAACCAATCGGAAGACAAACCAGTTCTTTCCAGAAACTCTTCATCTTGTCCCATACTGGACAATTGGGTTTGCCAGCGATCTAATACCGACTGAGCAAAAAGAGTTCCCTTTTTAACGATAGCTTTTGCTGGTTTCTCTGGGGCTTTAGACTTTTCAGAATCACCAAAAATATCGAAAATATCTTCATCAAATACTGGTGCAGCTTCTTGAGCAGCAGCTTCCTCTTCATCTTCACCTAAAATCATCGGATTTACGATTGAATCATAAATTGCTTCGACAGCTTTTATTGAAACGGAGAAACAATCTACATCTAGTATTCTTGGCAAAGCATATTTCGTTATCATTACTTTCTGTAACTGCATAACAAGCTTCTTAGCTCTTTCTTCTGCGAGGTTTCTCGCTTTTGTAATGTCACTGCCAATATAATATCTCTGTAGATTCTTTTTTGTATCAGTGAATATCAATTTTAAGTTTTCGGAAAGCTGATTAACCTTTGTATTAGAATCAATTCCTAATTTAAGCTTTTCTATGAGATATTCAATTCCAGAACAATCAGGAGAAGCTGCTTTTTTCCAAGATTCTTCAGGGTTTGCAAAATGTCTTTGAACATTTTCATTTGCTATATATTGAGCAAAAATCTTCTGAAGCTCTTCTTCGTCTCTAACAAACTCTTTGCCGTCTTTTCCTCTTACAAATACAGTCTGATCAACACCAGGATTTCTGACCCAATAACAGTTCTGGAAAGGCTGATTTTCTGTCCATTCATTTACCCAGTCGCCATCTCTGCCCATGAATTCTTCAAAGTTAGTTCGCAATCTGCTATCCCATCTTACAGAAGGGTCTTCACCTCTTTTATGAACCAAATCCATATCAAACTTTGTAAAAACATGGAACAACAAAGGAACCTTGCCAGCTCTGCTCTTTGGGTCTCTGCCGTGACTCCATTCAACCCATTTATTAATCATATAAGGCAAAGACTTAGCTTCCTGGTTTCCACCCTCCTGACAGAGCAATAAAGCTGTAACGTCTCTGTCATCAGAAAATCTGTCAAATAAATATGCAACTTTGCCTCTCAAAAAGACTTCTACTAAAGCTTCGTGAGATCTCATAATTCTGGCTTCATCATAGATTTGTGCTCTAGAACGTGCTCCAGGAAAATCTAAAACATCAAATTTGTTTAGCAAACTTTCTTTATCTGTTGTATCCGCCTGCAAAATGAGTTCAGCAGTTAAAGCACAGAGAGTAGAGCCGTCCATTTGTATTTGACCGCCATTTGAGAGAGCAATAGCGCACTTCTTATTACCAGGCTTCATAAGCATTGAAAGACGCTGAACGTCAATAATTGAATTGGTTCTAGGCAACAAAGCATCATCAAAAATTCCGACAACCTGACCACCAAGCTGGCCTAATTCCTTATGTAAAAATCTGAATAATTCAGTAATTTTAGAGAATTTTCCCCAAAGCCATTCTAAATATCTAATCTGATTATCAGCAGGCAAAAAGCGAATTTCATTTACTAGAATGCCCCAGTAATTGATATCATCAAGCATTTTAACAAACTGGTTGTGGAAATGCTTCTTAACATAGTCCTGCAAATCCCAAACATCGTCTTCGGAAAGTAATGGTGTATTGTTTGCCTTGCCGAAGCTGGACTTGAACTGCCCCTTAAGCTTTTGAATCTCTTCTGAAGTAGGCATAAAATCAGATTGACATTCAAATAAAAAACCATTCATGAAGATTTTAATTATGTCGGTCAGTGTAATCAATCGAACGAATGCAGAACAGCCTGGAATTATCTGATAGGGTCTTAAAGTAAATCTAGTTACAATTGCTGTACTTTCACGACCACCAGCAGGATTTATTTCTTCAAGATAATCACGGCCTATTGGCTGATGCCCATAAGCATTTAATTTAACAGATAGAGCCTTATCGTTTCCACGAACCAATTCAGAAGTCAAATACGACTTACCACATTGGCTGGCTCCAAAAATTCCTAATGCAACAGGTCTATAAGCAGATTCTTTGATTTTTTTAACAGTAATCAACTTTTCATGAAGGAAACGTTCCATACCTTTGCGAACCTGAATATCTTTAAGGTATTGTGATGTCCAATCAGAACTGCTTTCCAACAAATTTGCCACATTATCAGCAGTTTGCAAAATCTTTTGTTCTTCTGGTCTTAACATTCCCTGCTGCATTATTGTTCTCCTATAATATTATTTGTTGCAGATTTTAGTTTTTCTAGTTTCTTTTGGATTTCCGCTTTATCTTTTTCTGAAGCTAATAGACAGTTTTTCAAATCTTCTGGTTTATGTTCCTTGAATTTTCTGTTGCATACAGGGCAAGCATCTTCAAGATTTAAGCCACTTTTTGATTCTTCTGATTCTTTTTTAGAAACACTTTGTTCAGAGGAATCAGGTTTGCCAGATGAAGCAGCAGCTTTTTTACCATCACCTGCTCCTTGAGCAGAGTTTTCACCTTGAGCATCGGACCCATTATTGATGCCATTTACAGAATCAGATTTTTTACCTTCACCGCTGCCTTGATTATCTCCTTTTTTATTTCCAGCACTATTGCCAGAGCTATTACCTGTGCTACCTTGTTTAGATATATTACCATCGGCAGAATTAGCATTACCTGTTGCATCTTTTCCAGAAGCTTGAAGTATACATTTTTTATAATCTTCCGGATTATGTTTCTTGAACGGCTTAGAGCATACAGGACAGGGTTCGTTAGAATCTTTCTTTGAACTATCTATAGCTCCCTTAGAACCATTTTTATTATTTTTACCAGATCCATTTTTACCTTGGTCTGATGGATTTCCGCTAGGTGTGCCACCTTGTTGTCCGTTTCCACCACCATTGCCTATACCCGATGGACTTCCGCCTGGTGCGCCACCCTGCTGACCGTTTCCGCCACCATTGCTACCTGATGGACTTCCGCCTGGTGAACCGCCACCCTGTTGACCGTTTCCACCACCATTGCTACCGCCAATTCCACCTTGACTGCCAGCACCCCCACCGTTTCCTCCAAGAGGATTAACAATAGCAGTATTAGGACCACCATTATTTCCGTATGGATTATTAGGTAAGCGAGGTGGAACCAAAAATCTCATAAGAAGAAGCAGCAAAATAATTATAGCAAGAACAATAGCAAGCCATTTAACCCACACATAACCACCTAAACCTGCAAACGCAGTTGTAGGTTCTTCAGTGTTGGCTGCAGGTTTATCTTCTTCCTTTTTAACAGGTTCAGTTTTTTCTTCTGGTTTAGGTTCTGGTTTTTCTTCAACAGGTTTTTCTTCAACTTTTTCTATTACTTTTTCCTGTTCATTAAAAAGTGAAGCTGCAGCTGCAGGAGCAACAGTCTCAATAATATTATCTGTCTTTTCTTCTTCTATTGGTTCTTTTATTTTGATAGGCTCTTCTTTTTTTTCAGGTTCTCTTTTAATGTCTTTAATGAAGCTATCCCAATCAGAATAAATACCTGAACTACTCATCAATCCATTATCATCAGAAAATCCCCACTGAACAATAACAGGCTTCCCATTAACCACCCAAATTTGGTTTGTATCTGGACGTTTGCCAACAATAGACAAAAACTGTGCATAATCGCGATTTTTACCAGATTTAGTCCTATTTTCAGCAATATAAGCATCTATTTTAGAAAAAGCATCTGATATTTGCTTTTCAATTTTACTTCTTTCTGATTCTGATACTTGAGAAATATGAACGGCTTTTCCACTACCAGAACAAGTCCATTCAATTTCTGTAGCACCGACAGCCATAGAATCTATTTCTGGTTTGGCAAAAAGGTCGGCATAAGCTCCGTTCTGGTCTATAGAACGCATTACACCCTGTAAATGACTGTAATATTTGTGAACTTCCTGATTACGAAAAGTATGAACTCTAAAACCTTGTGTTTTAGTTTTTATAATGCTGCTCATGAAAGTACCAACCCTGTATATATAATATGATTCGAACCGCTATCAATAATAAGAAAACTTCTCATTTCCTTTACTACCAGCCCACTTGTTGACGAACCAGCAACTCGTTCATGGAACATTGGCTTAAAAGGTTCACCTTCCATTGGAATAAAAGAATAGTTTTCTGAAACTTCTGAAAGATACTTAGCAACCAGTTTTAAAAGTCTTTTTCTTTCTTGGAATTTCAAGCCCGCGATACTTTCTAGGAATCTGTCGCTTAATGTTTTTAAAACAAATAGTTTCTGTTCAGGCGTTCCATGCCTTATAAATCTTTTGCAGGGGAAAAGGCCTAGAAAAGCTGTAATTAAAGCTTTTTCGACGGACCCTTGAAGTTTTGCTGCAATTTCTTTAAATTCATTTAGAACTTCAGATTCAGATGAATCATAGTTTTTGCAACAATCTAGAAGTTCTGCAAAATTTTGTTGAGATTCACTATTATCGCTACTTTTATCGTCTTCATCTGAAAAGAATAGTCCCGAAGAAGTAGGGGTTATAGATGGTTCATCGCTGAATAAACTAGTTGCTACTGGTTTTACTTCAACAGATTCCTGAGACTGAAAAAGACTGCTAGGGTTCTGATTAGCTTCAACAGCATTATTCCCTTTAGGTAGAAATGATTTATTATGGTTATAATCAGCAATCATTTCTCTAAGAGTAATTAACTCAGTATCATTAAGAGGTGGAACGCTATTGTTTTCTGTATTTTCTGGAGGAAATGCCAATAATTCGTCTTCCATTTTATCTACCTCTCTTAATTAAAGCTCAAAGCAGCCAGTATCTATCCAATACTGTTCGGAAACCATTGTTTTTAAATGCAACGAAGCAGCCTGTTTATCTGCTTTACGTCCATTTTCATCAAACATATCTGTAATCTTGACCATTTCGCGATCGTTGTTATCTTGAACAAGTATTACGCTATAAGGGCCTTCAGATTTAAGTTTGCTTTGATTAATCTTGATTTCCCATAACGGGTTAACCATGCATAGTTTTGAATCAACTCTTCTTACACCAAGAGCAGCAGATTTTGAAACATTAAGTTTCGCAGCAGTAGCTTCGGTTGGGAACATTTCGTTATCCATAATAAGAGTGTCTTTTATAAATGTTCCGATAAAGCATTCTCTCTGTTTAATCATTGAGTTGTCGGAAGTAATAGATACTGCTTCCAGCTTCTTTAGCTTTTCTGCATAAAGCCATACTGTTGCTCCCATAACGCAGGTAGTTTTGGGGTCTGCGATTCCTCCGCCTTTCTGAGAAAACGGATACCAGCTTCCTACC
Organism: Candidatus Rifleibacteriota bacterium; assembly: GCA_905236675.1. Classification (GTDB taxonomy): domain Bacteria; phylum Muiribacteriota; class Ozemobacteria; order Ozemobacterales; family Ozemobacteraceae; genus RUG334. The sequence continues at coordinate 61,398 of CAJOND010000013.1, forward strand.
GAAAAGCCTTTAAGACAAATGATTCCAGAAGGCTTAACAGGCATGTATCTGAGCAATATTTCTCTGATAATTGGCAATGAAGACGGTTTACCGCCAAGGATAAGAACATCGCAGTTAAACTGAGCAATTACTTCAGAGAAAATACGCAAAACGTTGTCCAATACGTTAGAAATAACTGAATTTGTTATTACTTTAGAAATACGCCATGGAATTTCTGCCAATGTCATTTCTACGCCAAATTCATTTCTCATTTGTTCAGAAAAGAAGTCTAGCACATTAGAGCTTGGCATTCTGTCTGGGAAAAACTGGTCGAAGTTTAATTCGATATTAGGGTCTTCAACGTCCATTTCGACAAATTCCAAATATCTTAGAGACATAGGAATCCAAATCTGACTGCACATTTCAGCTTTCATATCAATAAAACGCTTGTTTTTTCCACCATGACCATGACCAAAGAATATTCTGAAATCTTCCCAATCTATATCAGGATTTTTTTCTCTTGCGTAGTTAAAGACTTTTTTTAGAATAATCTTTTCTATAATCCTTTTGGTGATTTCATCACCAGCAATTGAAAAGCCTTCTGAGAAAAGCTGTTTTTGAATAATTGAACTGTGATTGCTGCCATTCTTATATTCAGCAATCATCAAATCGCTGGTTCCACCACCAATATCTATACTGGCTACCCTTAGCGTCTGAGCCTCAAATCCATCATCTGTAACTCTTTTATGACCTAATGATTCTATAGTAGCTTTGGAATCACTCATAAAATGGTTCACAATTTCGCCGTAGAGATATGTCAGTTGAACAGCAGAAGCTTCGTCTAAGTCTATGTGAACTCTTGGTTTAAGTGCTTCACTGCGGTTAGTCAGAGCAAAATACATATCAACAGCATTCTGAATACGCTTTATATAAATATTCTTTTCAGCAGTAGACATTCCACAGGGAATCGTCAAAACAATATTTCTTAGTCTGCGTGCAGCTTGGCGATGACCTTTCGCCTTTCTGTAATTGAAAGAGTTTATTTGAGCGTAAACATGACCTATAATTTCAGTCATTACAAAAGTCATCATTGAACTTGCAGGATAGCAATGTTCAAAACTTGGGCTGACTGATTCATCCCTATAAAAACCGTCATCGTCAATATTTGCAAGAACAGGGCTATCAACCTTTTTGCCTATTCCTTCAATAGGAAGATTAAAATACCAAGGATAATGCTTCTGTTCTAAGTCCCATAAATAGCGTTTTGGGCTAGACATTCCTGTATCGCCAATGTCGTATTGTTCCATTTCGGCAGCTTCTTGTCCAATTCTAACCACACCAGGCCATACGAAACGATTTGAAAGAGAAGGAACTTTGTAGTTTTCTCCTTCAAATAACGGTGGATAAAACTTGAAACTAGTTGAAAACGGCTCAGTATAAACCAAAGTAGGGTCTTTCAAGTTTCTGATTTCCATTTTACAACATTCATCAAGTCTTACATCGCAACCTGGAATTTCTTCTGCAAGAACTCCGCAAGCCCTGCTATTGCCCAAATCCAGAATCAAATCCACATTAATATCTTCACCTTCAGGGCTTAATATTGTCATTTCAGGAACCAGTTCAGAAAGCTTTAAACCATCTATTAAAGTAATGAATGAAGCCATAGAAATGGCATAAGCGGGAATAGCATCATCTGCACTGCTCGGAATATCTATAAAAGCTGTTTTTATCCAATTGAGCATCGCAGGAGTCTGGAAGAAAAAGACATTTCCAGAATCAATAACAAAAGTATGACCAATATCTTCTGCCAATAAACCTGTTCCCTGTTTGTCGCCAACAGCATTAGGGTCGAGGTTTTCATTGGTATCAATAGCTATAGCATACTTAAAAACATTGTCGTCAAGCTGTAATACTGGTCTTGTAAATATAATTCTCGCCCAGTCAACACTCTTAGTTGGAATAGTTTTATCGGCAGAGTTAAGCTTGAAGGGCAAAGGAATCCATTTTCCTAAAACAGCTCTTAAAATATCGCCAAAACAAATTGAAATTCCGCCAATATCTTTAAGTAGTTGTTCACCAGAAACTGCATTAACAATAGGCTTATCACCTAGAACCAATGATATTGCAGAATTTGAGTCCTGCAAAACTCTGTAATCCCAGTTTTTTGCAAGCAAATCATCTTGAAATCTGTAACCCTCTTCGGGGGAATAAAATGTAAGACCTGTTGATGCTAAAAATTCGATTTTTTCCATATTATTAAGCCTTTTCTGCAGCTACTTCAGTAGTTTTTGCTTCGCCTTCAGTAATCCGAGCTGGAGCAGGCCAGGACAAAGCAGCCCATATAGGTGGAATCAGAACTACAGCAAACAACAAAATCAAACCACTTGGAATCAACCATGCTATAATACAAAGTTCGATTAGCACCACACAACACCAGCATATTATACTCATATTAATAACGGTTTTCCCTGAACTCATATTTTAAAACCCCACATTCAACATCTTCAAAGATTCTGCCGCCTTAGAATGGCCTTGTTTTACAGCTCGTTCAAAATATTGCTTTGCGGTCGGAATATCTTTTTTAACCCCCATTCCCAACTGATACATGGTTCCCATAAGATATAACGACTCTGCGTCTTCTTTAGCTGCCGAAAGCTTTAACCAAGCGTGAGCAGCTTCAAAATTCTGCATTACTCCATAACCTTTATAGTAAACTTCCCCCATTTTGCGGCAAGCAAGAACAGAACCACCTACTGCTATTGGAGCCAAGATCTTCAAAGCCTGATTAGCAAAAGCTCCACCTTTGCTCAAAAGATTGTAGGCCTGTTGTTCCATTGGGGTTGGTTTATACTCTGACTGATTATTTACAGGCTTTATAGGAGCAGATTCGTTGCCAATATTAGAAGAAACATCCTGAACATTATTACTACTGTTCATTGTTTCTGTATTTTTTTTAGTTTTTGAAAAAACTTCCTTTTTCTTTTTTGGGGCTGTCTTAAAAAGCTTAACTGGAGCAGATTCAAGTTTTACAGGAGTAACAGCCATAGAGGAACTTTCTTCTGAAGAGTCTTGATTATACCATGTATTAAAAACCTTTACATCACCTGAACTATCTTCACCAAAGACAATTCCAAATCTGCCTTTTATTTTATCGAAAGAAACTGGTTCGATAGCTTTTTGCTGAGGTTTTTCAGGAATAGTTTGAACTGGTTTATTAGAAATAGAATTCAAAGTCTTTGCTTTTTCAGTAATGTTTTCTATTGCTTTATTTATTGGAGTTTCTACCGGCTTGTCATCAATTTTTTTCAGATTTAAAACGGTTATCCAAGTATTTACAACCCAGGTAGCCAGCTCAGGATTCAAATTTGTCTTAGCTGAAAAAACATCAGACATTTCTTTAATTATAGCTGAAGTTAAATTTTTAGCATGTTTTCTAACTTCCCAAGGCAATCTTAGAACCAGGCTTTGTTTTAAAGCCGATAGTTCTTCTGACTGAGAAGCACCATTTTCAATCAGATTTTTTTCGAAAATTTCAGGATTATCGAATAATGCCGGATTATTTTTATTGACCAGCAACTGCAACGAATTCTGACAAACTAGTCTTTCTATTATTTCCAAGTGCTCACCCCCAACTGATTCGTTTATTATTAAATATTTTTGATATAATTTTTCTATCTTTGTGAAGGTGGAGAAGGATAAATGCGCCGGGTTCTTTCCAGGATATTACAGGGCAATTACACATCTGAAGATCTTTCTCTTGATTTTTCCTGTTCCAGGATAGAATTGGACGTTCTCGCAGGTGAGGAATACGAAGGTTCTTTCCATGTTTATTCATCATCAAATGCGATTCCCGAGGGAAAGGTAGTATCATCCGATCTGAGGATGGTGCTCATTTCCGATACCCTTACGGGCAAGGACTCCGAAATTACCTACAGATTAAATCCCGCATATTGCCATGAAGGAGACAATGTCAAAGGCGTTTTCTCCGTCATTTCCAATATGGGTGAATACTATATTCCTTTTTCGGTCAATATCGTAAGATCGGTTCCCGATTCTTCCATAGGACCGGTTAAGAATCTGTTTCATTTCACCAATCTGGCAAGAGCAGAGTGGCATGAAGCACTCGGACTCTTTTATTCCAAGAATTTTCCCCATGTCATAGCCGATTCCGATACGCAGACCAAGCTTGCGTATAAGGCTCTGTCCGTACAGAGAGGCAATGAACTGAATATGGAGGAGTTCCTCATCTATGCCGGCAAGAAGAACCGTGTAACTTATTCTTTCAGGGCAGGTGAGGTAAATATCTCGATTCCTTCGTCCGAGCGCGGAATGGGGCTTAAGGAAGTCAGTGTTGAGATCGGTAAGGACGGATGGGGCTATAC
>CAJOND010000014.1 GCA_905236675.1 Candidatus Rifleibacteriota bacterium
AACAATACAATTTAGTTTTGTAAATAGAGTATATTAGCCTCTAACCTTAGAGGAGATTATCAGAATGACTAAGACATTTAGAGATTACGACAGAGAAAACGATTTAAAAGAAGGAGAAAAAAAGGTAAGCTCAGTGCTTTTTACGATTTAATTAAACGAGGTTTAATAACATTAGAACAAGCAGCTTCTACTATAGGCGTAACAAAAAATCAGTTACTTGCTGATTTTAAAGAATGTAATCTCGTTTTATAATATTATTTCAAAACATAATTTTTACTATCTAATCAATGTTTCGCATAAATAAAGAACCACTTGATTTCTCAATTTAAGCGGTTCTTGTATTCTTAAATTTCAAGAACTGAATAAAAAATTGTAGCAGACCAATAAATCACCTTAAGTTTAATACGCATTTATAGTTGTTACTTTCATTGTTCTAATAAAACCACCAAAGACCCAGCCAGTTATTTTGCCATCTGTTACTTTATACCAGTTTGAAGTAATGTTTTCGATTGTTTGTTTAGGACCATTCACATTAAGAATTGTAACTTCTTTATTATAAGCAAAACTTCCAACTTTTTGAGCTTTAGTATTAGGTTCTTTTCTCGCATTAACTCCAGATTTTGCTGTAATTACACCAATAGTTTTATTGTTGGAATCATTATAAGTATAATTATCTGATGATCTAGAAGTAGCTAAATCAGATAATTTCAAATTATAACCATCAGATTTGTAACTATAATTATCATCAGAAATGAAAGTTTTATTAGTCGTTTTAGGCGTTTCTATTGTATTAGTTTTATTTTGATTATTTTCTATTTGAAATCCATCTAAACTAGTTTGCTTTTTTATTTCGTCCGTAGAAAAAACGCTAAGTTCCTCAGTTTTTTCTTGTGATAAAGAATTACTGTTTTTATCTTTTTCGTTTAAATAATATGATTCATCTGCAACAATGGCAAGACGAAAGCCAATATCATTACAACGGAGTCCGGGATCTTGCGAAGAACGACAAGCAGAACGGCAATACGCTGCAAAGTCGCCCCAACCACCACCCCTATAGACACGGTAAGAACTACTAATAGTACATAGAGGGTCTTTTACATCTTTTTCTGAATATTTTCCATACCAGTCTCTACACCACTCCCAAACATTGCCGTGCATATCGTAAATGCCCCAGGCATTAGGTTTTTTCGAACCTATAATATGAATAGCTTCTGTTAGAGAATCATCACCTCCATACCAAGCAACTTCATCAAGATTTCTACAAGGTTTTTCATAATTTGCATATTCTTTAGTTATGTTTTTGCCATTATTTAAAGAAGTGATAGTTCCAGCTCTACAAGCATACTCCCATTGAGCTTCAGTAGGCAAATCAAATTTATAACCTAAAGGTAAATTACCTTTAAAATACTTATTAAGAATAATACAAAACACTTTAGCATCATACCAACAAATAAAAGTAACTGGCTTTTTTTTGTCGTTCCAATCAGATGGTTTTTCCCCCATAACAGCTTCATATTCCTCTTGGGTTACTTCATACTTGCTGATATAGAAAGGTTTTGAAATTGTAACTTTATGTAGTATTTCGTCATTACTTCTACCTAGTTCATTTTCTAGACTTCCCATCATAAAGCTACCAGCAGGGCATTTAACCATATTATTCATAATGTTTCGAATAATATCAACATTGATATTAAGATTTTTTTCTTTAGCAATAACCCTATCTCTTTCATCTTTTTCAGCTTTTTCTTCATTCGTTTCATCATTAACAAGAACTAATCGAATACCAATATTTTCCCCTGATTCAATGATATTACCTCCTCTATATGCAGAACTACAAGGATTAATAAAACAATCCCCCCCTCTAAAAGCATGTTCATAGCCACTATATGTTATTGGATCAGTTACTCCTTCTAACTGATAATCACCTATATAATCTCTGCACCATTCTGCAACATTGCCGTGCATATCATAAATACCCCAAGCGTTAGGCTTTTTCAGACCTACTTCATGAATTGTCTTATTGGAATTATCATAATACCAAGCAACTTCATCAAGATTAGGGCATATTCCTTTATTAATTTTTGTTCTATTCTTTCCATTGTTTAAAGCTGTGGTAGTTCCTGCACGGCAGGCATATTCCCATTGAGCTTCTGTAGGCAAGTCAAATCTAAAACCAGAAGGCAATTTATCTTTATAAATATTGTTAAGTTTGTAACAAAATTCCTTAGCCATATACCAGCTAATATTATTTACTGGTTTTTTGAGTCCTTTTGATTCTGATGGGTTATTCCTCATAATAGCTTCATATTCTTTTTGAGTAACTTCATATTTGCCAATATAGAAAGGTTTAGAAATTTTAACTTTATGTTGTTCTTCGCCAAATCCTCTATCTAATTCATCTTCAGGACTGCCCATAATAAAGTTTCCAGCAGGACATTTGACCATATCAAAATCTAATAATTTTACAAACAAATCAACATCTTGTTTTAATATTGTTGATAAGTTATTTCTTACTTCATGCTTAAATAAAATTAGAATGTTACTTTTGCATTCTTCTAATTTGTTTTTTAGTTCTGTAATTTTTTTATAACATTCATTAGAATTTGCCTCTATATCGTTTATTTCTTTTGTGAGTTTTTTTCGTTCACTTTCATATATTTTTCGCAAATCATAACTAATTTCCATAAACACATATCTAATATTATAAACATAGCATATGTCCTTTAACTCTTTTCCCAAATCATTTGTTCCACCTACGGAAGCATACATATGAAAAAAGCCTGTTGTGGTAAATTTTGTATCTGTAGTTATCAAAAGACAGTCTTCTCCTAAAATAGTTACAACATATGCAAACGAGGGTGGGAACAAATTACTCCCATCAAAAACCAACTCTTTAACATATCCTTCTATATACTCAGATTTAGGAAGAAGTTCTCTTTTCTCTCTCAATCTTCTAAGTTCGCTATCTACTCTATCTTTATTCACCGTTCTCTCAGCCTCATTTAACGTGTTTATTCCAATTTTAATGTTCTCTAAAACATTTTTCATTTCCGAATTAAAACATTCATAAAAAGAAATAAATATACTTTCTATTTTGCTAACAAATTCTGAATTGTTATCTATATTCTTTTTACCTATATCATAAGCATAAAGCTGAATATAACCCTTTGCTGATTCATTATTTTTTAATAATTCCTTTAAATAGATTGCTTTTTTCGATGAAGAATTTCTTAAAATTGCTGTTATCAAAGAATCAACAAAGTTTTTAGGTAAAACTTTGTGATTCTGTCTAATGCTGTTACATATATTTTCTACTTCTTTTTCGTTACAGACTTCAAAAAAGAATTTATTTAAAGAAGAGCTTTCTATATCTGTTATAGGATAATCAACAAAAGATGAAACAACTGTTTTTCTTTGATTGTCGTTCAAAAAGAATACCACATTATGGTTTTTCAAAAATTTTAGTCTTTCTTCTATTGGAGCCTTTGTGACAAATTCTGTCATCGAAGCTATAACCAGCTTTCCTACAACTTCATTTTCAAATTTTTTGAAAGCTATTTTTTCCATTAAATCATATTTTTCGTTTAGACTGGAAGAAGCTATATTGGTCGCTACAAATTCTAATGCTCGCTGACCTTGTTCTTTTGAGGCATATTCAATAAAATCTTGTTCGTTTATAAGATTTTTTATTTCTGAATAATTGCCTTTGTTTATAACAGAATCAAATGTATAACGATAATACAAAGGAATTAAAACAATGACTGCTATTATAGCAACTAAAATTGAACCAGCAATTACAGGAATATTTAATGATTTTTCTTTTTTTTCAGTTTCTTTGTTTTCAGATTCTTCCATTTCTAACTCCTAATGTAAAGTTCCATCAATCACTACGTAGTGTCAGCTCAATAGAATGAAATCATCTAAAAGCTCTACTTAGAACCTGTCTAAATACTAAGTTATTTAAATAAATTAGTCAATTAAAGCTTCTCCATTTGTTTTCCAATATTGCTCGCAATTGTATAAGTCAATCAATCAGTTAGATAAAAAATTACAATTGAATCATTGATAATTCTAAAGGCTCTCCTGGAGGAGAGCTGTCACGTAGTGACTGACTAGCAACAGGATGTTGCTGTGCAAGCGAGCGACAGGAGGTCAGCGAGTCGCTGAGGTGATGTAGTTCGTAGTAAATGATGTTCTTAGAAATAAACCATAATCAACAGGCAATTTTATTTTAAGTTTTTGTTGTTTTTATTGTTTTTAGAATATCTGTAATGTAACGAATATTTCAATTATTCATTGGCATACTAGCCTTCGCCTAAACAATTACCACAAGAGCCTTTAGGCTCTTACACCACCCATCACCTACCACTACGAATAAAAGCCTGATTAATCAAGCTTTTATTCAAGCCGAAGACTTATTCAACAGGCACAAGAGCAACACGAAAACCGAGATCGTTGCTCCTGCCAGATGGGTTGTTGAAGCTCCGATTAGCCGAACGGCAACCCAAAGCAAAGTTTAACCAACCACCGCCCCGATCGACACGGAGAGAGCCACTGTTAGCACCTGTAGGGTCTTGTATATCTTTTTCTGGATATTCATCATACCAGTCTCTGCACCATTCCCACACATTACCGTGCATATCATATATACCCCAGGCATTTGGCTTTTTCAGACCGACAGGATGAGTCTTCTTGTCAGAATTTCCATTATACCAACCCAATTTGTCGAGATTTTTACAAGACTCTTCAGAGGTTATATTTTCACCTAAATTTAGTGAAGTACTAGTTCCAGCCCTGCAAGCATACTCCCACTGTGCCTCTGTTGGCAGGTCAAACTTATAGCCCTGTGGAAGTATTTTTAAATACTTCAAATTCAGCTTGTCACAGAAATCTTTGGCATCATTATAAGAAACTTGCTCTACAGGATTATTTGCTCCTACAAATTTAGAAGGGTTCTTACCCATCAATGAAGAATACTGTTCCTGAGTCACTTCGTATCTTCCTATATAAAAAGGCTTCGTCAAAGTTATGTGATGAAGTTTTTCATTGTAACCAAAACCAAATAATTTTTTATGGTCGATAAATTCATCCCAAAGTACCGATGTTCTAATGTATTCATCTCTTGGGCTACCCATCATGAAACTACCTGCAGGACATTTAACCATTTCAAGATTGATTTCTTTTAAAACAAAAACATCAGGAAGTTTTTGTTCTTCATTGCTAGATTGTCCATCAGCTTGAACAAAATAATTAGAGAAAACCATAGATAACAGTATTATTGAAAATATAATTATTTTTTTCATATTTAACATCCTTTACTTTCTTTTTTGAGGAAAATCATGGTATCTGATTTAAAATGAATTAATCCTTTATATGAACTCTTTTCTAATTTCATATTTGCGGAAGTTTCATTATTAATATTTTCAATTGTTCTAATTAAATTTTCATTGTTATTTATGTATTCATCAAAATTTGGTCCTTTTGTAACTAATGCATTTTTTATCATTTCATTCGGAAATTCTAGATAGACATTATTTAATATTTCATATTCATTTTTACTACTGTACTGTTCATCTTTGAATCTAATTATAATTCTTACTTCTTTTTCATAACTCCAAGAATGGTTTTTAATAATCCCTGTGGCATTTTCCTTATCTAGTAAATTAACAACATGATTTTCAGAAAATGTAAAAATAGCCCCATTGTGACTCTGTGGTCTGTTATCCTTAAAATAAAAAACATCTGATAAAATAATAGATTTTATAGCTTCATTACCAATAAGTTCTTTTTTATCTTCATCTTTATAAATCTTTATTCCACTATTATTACTATTGAATTTTTTTACAAAGCTTAATGCTTTTTGTGGAATAGTTAATCTTACAGCTTCTTTTGAAGGCAAACAATATAATCCCCACATTGCCATTTTTTCAAAATCACCATAAGAAAAACAAGCTATATATGTTTTATTCCAAATATCTTGCTTTCCTTTTTCATTCCATTCATGCCAATCATTTAAATTTTTTGAATTACCTCTAGTAAATCTTAATGTTGAATTCTTTAAAATCAGATTTAAAGACCAAGAAGTAGTATAGTGATTATAATTCTTATGGTTTTCACCTTTTTCTTTAAGAAAGCTTGCTAATTCATCAATATTTTTAATATCTTTTACTTTTTTATCTGTCATTTCCTTCTCCTTTAGACTAAGAAACGTAACCAAGCTTGGTAAAGGACAAATATTTTTATTGTCTTTACACAATAGTAATATTTCGCTAGAACAATATATTTTACAATAAATATTGCGTGTACACAATAAAATTATGTTTTGCATAAACAAAAATAGAAATAGGTAAAATATTGTATCCTCGCAATAGTGAGGTCAATATTTATGCTTTCTGAAAAAGAATTTGTGGATAAAATAGGTTCTTCATTATTGCGTTTACGCGACAAATATAAATTCTCGTTAGAAAAACTTGCTGGTTTCAGTGATGTTGACTATTCAACTATAAATCAGATAGAAAATGGCAAACGAACCCCGAAGTCTTATACGCTTTACAAGCTTTTTTATACTTTAGGCGTAGACATAACAGATATTTTTTCCAACGAAACAGAAGAACAGGAACAACTGACCAGAATATTGACCAATAAAATCAAATCTTTGAAAGCACCGCAAATTAAGGCGTTGCTAGAGTTTTTAGATACTTACGAATTGAAGCTGAAGACTTCGGTAGGTAAAGCTAGAGCGAGTAGACAGTAATTAGAGTTTAGAGCAAAAGAGCATCGAGGCTAAAGCCTCTTAGAGCATAGAGCAACAGAGCTGAGGGTGCAATCAGATGTATAGCAAAATATTGAAACGAATGTGATTTTATAAGTTTGTCTTGATTAATTCCATTAAGCCTAGACTAGCTATTTATTTTTTGATAATATTCAAAAAGGCATGAATAAAATTATAAAACAATAGATTTTCCCACTAACTACAAATAGAATAGTAGATAGGAGTTTATTATGACAGAACAAAACGATAATAATTTAAATAAAGAAAATGAAAATACTACTAATATAGAAAATAACTTCTCATTCATAAAGACCGTATTTAAATTAATTGTCGTTGTTGTTATTTTATTGGTTGCTTGGCAAACATGGCTTTATTTAACAGTGAAACAGGTTGAGGATGTTACTACTGGGCCTTTAAAAAAGGTCGGTTTAGATATTGTTAAGATTTTAGCTACTTCTCAAGAAAAAGTTAAAGAATCTATAATTATTGGGTTAGGTAAAGTCAATACCGACAAAAAGCTTGTGGTTTACACACAGTCTTTACCTGTAGAAATAGTCAAAGAAAAGGAAAAACGAATCTTAAATGATTGGCTTTTTTTGGGTACTGCAAGTGTTAAAGCAAGGTTTTTAGACAATAAAGTTCAGTATTATGTTCCACTAGATAAAATAAAAAATGAAAATATCAGCTATGATGAATCAAATAGAACCATAAAAATTACTTGCCCTAAAGTTGAAATTGATAGAGATATGGTTTATGTACAAACTGACCCAGCTAAAATTCAGAAAGAAGAAAATGGTGCTTGGAATATATTTGGTCCAAATCTAAAAGAAATGAATGATGAAATTATGAGTGAAATTAAAAATAAAGTAATATTAGACGCTAGACATCAACTCTATATGGAAAAAGCTGAAAGAGAAGCAAAAATAGCCTTAGAAAAGCTATTTTATCCTGTTTTTGATGAATTTTTACGAAAAGAAAATCTAAAATTGCAACTTATTATGCCTTGAAAAAGTTTTGTTGTAGTTATTGTTGTAAGAAGAACAAGCCTAATAATCTTCTTGCTTTTTTGAGAAAATACTGATTAAATAAAGCCCATAAAGGAAAAAATAATACTCGGAGCCATAAGAATGAAAGCTGCTGTTCAGAACGGTATCTGTCAAATCAAATTAATAGTGAAAATGAAGGCAGAAATGCCAAAAAGCGATTGCCTTTACGTTTCAGGCAACCTATTGGAACTAGGCGATTGGAACCCTGCAGGCAAAAAAATGCAGCAGTCGGTTGACGGTAGCTATTATATTGAATTTAACGCTCGCTTAAACAGTATTATTCAGTGCAAATTCACACGCGGAACATGGAAAACACAAGCCATTATTGATAAAGACGATGTTCCGCCCAACAATCTTGTAATCAAAGCCAACAAGAGTAAAGAAGTCAAAGTAGAAATACTTGAATTCTTAGACCAAAGACCTATTGTTTCTGACCCTGTTCAGGGCAAGCTTCTTTCATTTGACAACTTTGAATGTAAAGACCTTGATTACAAACGTCCTATCACCGTATGGTTACCAGATAGCTATTCTGAAAAAACAGAGCCAAACGCGGTTATATATATGCACGATGGGCAGAATCTTTTTGAACCCTCTGCCTCTTTTGCTGGCAACGATTGGAAAGTAGATGAAACCTTGACAAAAATGCTCAAGGCAAAAGAGATAAAAGACTGCATAGTAGTTGCTATTCCTAATTCCCCAGACAGGATGAAGGAACTCAACCTCGAAAGTAAGCTAGGTAAAGCCTACGCTGAGTTTGTAATAAATGAAGTTATGCCCTTTGTCAACGGCAAATTTAATACTAGCAAAAAGCCTGAAGATAATATTGTAGCTGGTTCTTCCATGGGTGGCTTAATGTCATTCCAAATAGCAATAGAATACCCCGATATTTTTGGAAAAGCAGCCTGTTTTTCCCCAGCCTTTCCTCTGACATATAGTCAGATAATGGGAAAAGTTTCAAAAAGCAAGAGTTTACCGCTTCAATCTATGATTTATCTTGATACAGGCGAATATGAAGACATGATAACTAAAAGTTATTATGAAATGATGGATTTATTGAAAGAAAAAGGCTATGTAGTTGGTAAGAATTTATTTGGCTATTTCGATAAAAAGGCCACTCACACAGAAAGTGCCTGGGCTAATCGGTTTCATATTCCTATGAAGTATTTTTTGAAAACTGAGAACTGAAGACTTTAGCTAGAGTAAACGATAGTCTGTGATATAACCGTTATTGCGAGCATCTGAAAGAGGCGTGGCGTTGCTGAAAGCAAAACGAAGTCCATCCAGTTTTTTAGAGAAAAGCAAGAAAGCAAGAGTTTACCATAAAAAAACGCCTGATATAATCAGGCGTTTTTTTGTAGATTCTTACTGCTTAGCCTTTTTTATATATTTATATAAATCTGAATCTGTAGAAATAACAAGTTTTGCATTTCTGCTCTCTGTGATTTTTTCTAAGCTTTCTAAAGATCTATAAAAAGCATAGAATTCAGGATCTTTGCTGTAAGCTTCTGCATAGATACGAGCAGCATCAGCTTCAGCCTTACCTTTAATTTCATTTATTTTTAAGGTTGCTTCTGAATTTATCTGGCTTAATTCTTTGGCAATCTGACCTTTCTTTTCGGCTTGACTAGCTTCACCTTCTGAACGATAGATAGCCGCTTCTTTATTTCTTTCAGCTTTCATGCTTGCATAAATTTTCATTAATACATCATTTGTATATATTATTTTTTTAATCTGAAAATCTATGAGTTCAACACCATACTCAGCTATTTTGGGTCTTGATTTTTCTAGTATTTCATTAAGAATTTCTTCTCTTGATTTACGTGTTTCAAATTCTACTTGCTTAACTGTATCGTTTTTATTTTCTTGTGGATTTTCACTTTCAAAAGCAACAATATTTGTACCAGCCTTTACAGCATCACTTCTAACTATGTCTGACAAATAATTAGAAGAAATAGTCACTCTAACCGCAGAATCTATAACGTCATTCATACGGTTTTGGACACCAGATATGTCTCCAACAGTTTGTAAAAATCTTAATGGGTCAGCAATTCTCCATCTTGCGGTGCAATCCACAAAAATATTACTTTTTTCTTTTGTAGGAATTTGAGTAGCTTCTCCATCCCACTTCATTATTCTAGTATCAAAGAAAATTGCATCTTCTATGAAAGGAGTCTTAAAGTTGAGTCCAGGTTCCCGAACTTCTCCACTCGGAGCACCAAATCTTGTAACAATAGCTTTCTGTCCTTCATTAACTATAAAATAGCTATTTCCAGCAACAACTAACAAAACTAGAACTAAAAAACCTATAATAATTCCGATACAAGATTTCATTAGTTATTTACCTCCTTCAAAATTTTGTAGAGGCAATAATGGGGTTATTCCATTTTTAGAAGATTCGCTATCTACAATTATAATATCTTTCATTCTAGGATAAATTTTTTCCATTGTTTCTAAATATAGTCTAGTTCTAGTTAATTCAGGATACTTTTTATATTCGTCTAAGAGAGCCAAAAATCTGTTCGCTTCACCCTGAGCCTCTTTAACACGTTTGTTAGCTTCACCTTCTGCAGATATAATCAAACTAGCTGCCTTACCCCTTTCTAAAGGAACTTTATTATTATAGTCTTGCTCAGCTAATTCAATCATAGTTTTCTTTTCTTGTTTAGCCTTATTAACTTCATCGTATGCTTGCTGAACTTCATTAGGCGGTCTTACATTCTGGAAGAGGTAGTCAGAGATTTCAACACCTATATCATAATTGTTAATGCTGTTTTGTAATTCTTTTTTTATAAGTTCCTGCAAATAATTTCTTTTTGAAATTAAAACTTCTGAATAGTTTTCGTTTCCAATAATTTTTCTAGTAATAGATTCTGATAAATCTCTAATTGTTGCAACTGGATCTTTTATTTTAAATAAAAATTTTATAGGATCCACAACTTTGTATTGGACTGTCCATTCTATTTCACAGACACTTAAATCACCAGTAAGAATCAAAGATTCTTCTCGCCTATCTTTATTATCGTAAGTTGTCCTGTTTCCTCTTGAAGAAAGAGTTTTAAAGCCAAATTCCTCTTTAAAAACACGTCCAGTTTTTACTTTAATAATCTTATCTATGCCAAATGGAAACTTAAAATGCAATCCTGAAGATTCTACAGAGCTAACTTTGCCCAATCTTAAAACAACTGCTTTTTCTTCTGGTTCAACTGTAAAATAAGAAGAAGATACACCTATTAAAGCAAATATAACTACCAACACTATTGCTACCATTATGACAAATGGCTTAGCAGTAGAAAGTTGAAAGTTTGATGAACTCTCTATTTTTTTATCATAATCTAACTTTATCATAAATACTCCAAAATATAACCTAAAATGGTATGTTTGAATTATAACAATAGGGTAAGATTTTGTAAACTTTATTGATAGAATTTAGAGAAAGTGAAAGATCTGAAGAGCAAAAAAACTTGAAAGAAAAAGTCCTTAGTTTTATTCTCAATATACATTTTTTTATAAACTTTAGAATATTATCTCAAAAAGCTAGATTACTACGTTGCTATCGTTCAGTTTTCAGTTTATCTTCGGTTTGCTTGAGTTTCTTCGATTAAATTAGTTAAAGATTGTGGAATATAGCTTCTGGGAGCGCCACCTGGAGGTGGGAGCACTAATGGATTATTACTGATCTTCATAATTTTACCAGCTTTTTCCGGGTCCATAAAAGAAAGAGTCTTTGCAGAATGGCTTGGTTGCAGACCGCCCATTATGTCGTAAATCAGCTGGTCGTCAGGAACTTCGTCAAAGACTCTAGCAAGCGACTTAGGTTCCATTTGTGCAGCTATTGCACAAACCTGATCTAAACGATTTTCCCTTTCCATAAATTTAATAAGACTAGATTCAATATTTATAGCTTCAGAAGCCAAACGATTAGACAGGTCGTCAATCGCCTTTTTACGTTTTTCCAGATCAGCTAAGCCGTCTTCAAGTTTTTTACGTTCCAAAGCCAAATCTTCCTGTTTTCTACGAAGTTCTTCATTGTCTAGTCTGCTTTGCTCTTTTTGAGTTCTCACTAAAGCTCTGTAAGAATCTTCTAAAGCTTTGGCTCTTTCTTCTAAGTCCCTGTTACCATCAGCAATCAACTTATTATAACGCTTCTGCTCATTATAAATCATTTGCTGGTAACGTTCTTCTTCAGGAAGCTGGTGAAGTTTGACAAATTCGTAATAAGCTTCCAGGGGCCAGCCTTTACGCCAATTTTCAGGTATATGATTTCTAAACACCAGAATATCCAAAAAATCTAAGGAAAATAGTAAAAGAACCATAGTTATACCCAATGCACCTAAAAGAAAAATATAAAAAAGAGTACTCAAAAATTTAAATATAGCAGAAGGTTCTTTTGGCTCTTCCTTTTCGGCTGCTTCCTCTTTTTCAGGCTCTAATTCAGTATTTTCATACTGTTTGAGCATTTCTTCAGTTTCTTTTACACCTGGTTTATCTGGCATCGTAAATTACCTTTTAATAACTTATTTATTCAGACCATTAATTATCTGATTAACAAAATTCTGGGTTTCCAAATAGGGAGGAACGCCTCCAAATCTCTTAACCGTTAAAGGATCTGTATTGTAAGCAGCCAAAGCAAGTGGCAAATTTCCATTATTATTTTGAAGAAGTTGCGAAAGATGCTTTGTTCCTGCAGAAATATTCTGATTTGGATCAAAAGGGTTTGTAACCCCTAACTGGCTGAGCAAAGAAGGGTTGAGCTGCATTAAACCAAGCTCTCCATTTTTTCCAACAGCATTAGGGTTATTAGCAGAAGCAACATTGATCAACTGCTGGATTAACTCTGGCTTAACATTATATTCCTTAGAATACTTCTCAACCAGTCCCTTAACATCGTCATTTATGCTTTTGCTAAGTTCATAATCTTTGTTTTTAATAGAAGTTTCAGGAGAACATGCAGAAATATTATTGCCCGAAGTTGCTATTTCAAGTTGATTTGCAAAATTATTAACATTAATTCTCTTTTTATTATGCTTAGGAGCATAAATACTTAAGCTTTTATTCAAGGCATCAATTTTTTCAATCAGTCTGTTCATGTTTTCAAGCATTGTCTGGCTCCATTAATGTATTTTTTTTTCTACTACTAAATTCATCCAACAATTTTTGTTCTTTTTTAAGCATTTCTTTTTTATATTTAGCTTCATCTACCTCACGCAATTTTTCAAAAGTCTTACGTTTCCGTTGTTTTTCTTGCAATTCCTCGAATATTTTCTGTCTTTGTTTCTGTTGAAGTTCCATTTCATCAGAATAGAAAATTTCAGACTTTTTCAAAGCATTTAAATAAGCAGGGTACATCTGAACTTTACTTAAATCACCTGCCATAAGATCTTGCTGCTGCTGAATTAAAGCTGACTCCTGGTCATCTTGATACTTTTTAATTTTTTCGGCAAGTTCAGCTATTTGACCGTCTTTTCTAGCTAAGCGGTCTTTAACTTCGTTCTCTTCGTGAATAGCAATCTTTAATAGCTGATTCAATCTAAATACAAAAGCCATAATGATTACTTGCCTCCACCAGCGATTTTAGCGACTTCATTAACTGATGTTTCATATGGAACAGCTTCTTTTATTCCCTGCCTGATGAAATTTTCAATCATAGGTTGTTTTTTTATTGCTTCATCAATTTTTGGGTCGGAACCTGCCTTATAAGCACCTAATCTAATTGCATCTATATTATTCATATAAGTAGAATAAATATTACGCAATTTCCCAGCATTTTCATAATGCTTTTTATCTGTTATTTCAGGCATTAGACGTGAAATACTGCTAAGAATATCAATAGCAGGATAAATGTTCTGATGTGCTAAATCACGGCTTAAAACCAGGTGTCCATCTAGAATACCTCTTACGGCGTCTGCAACAGGTTCATCCATATCTCCGCCTTCAACAAGTACTGAATAAATACCTGTGATAGCGCCTTTTTGAGATGTCCCTGCCCTTTCTAATAATTTTGGCAACATAGAAAAAACAGAGGGAGTATAACCTCTAGTAGCAGCTGGCTCACCAGTTGCAAGACCAATTTCACGCTGTGCTAAAGCGAATCTTGTTACAGAATCCATCATAAGCATTACATTTTTGCCCTGATCTCTGAAATATTCAGCAATAGCAGTTGCAGTAAAAGCAGCTTTAATTCTAACGAGAGCCGGTTGGTCCGAAGTCGCTACTACGATTACAGAGCGTTTCATACCTTCTTCGCCCAAATCTTTTTCTAGAAATTCTCTGACTTCACGTCCTCTTTCTCCTATTAGCGCAAGAACGTTTACATCTGCCTTTGAAGTTCGGCTAATCATGCCCAAAAGAGTTGATTTTCCAACACCAGCACCTGCAAAAATACCTAAGCGCTGACCATTACCAATTGTTAAAAGACCATCTAAAACTTTAACACCTGTTGGAAGCGGCTCTAAAATTCTTTTTCTTGTAAATGGATTCGGAGGTTCTCTATTTAGAGGAACACGCTTTAAATGCTCTGGTAGATTACCCTTTCCGTCCATCGGGTTGCCTAGACCATCTAATAATCTACCGAATAATTCATCTCCAGCAGGAACCGTTAAAGGAGTTCCTGTTGGAATTACTTCGCTTCCCTGTCTGATTCCCTCCGTATTAATAAGAGGCATTAAAAGTACCGAATCTTTTCTGAAACCAACGATTTCGCATGGCATAGGACCATTTGCAGTGACTATATTACAAATATCTCCAACAGGATTCTGTGGACCAGTCGCTTCAATTAAAAGCCCGATTACTTTTGTAACCCTGCCATTGATTTTTATTGTTTCAGTACTATTTATTACGGATTCGTAATCAGATAATGCAAACATCGTTATTGACCACTTGCCATTGATTTTTCAAATTTTTCAAGAAGAGCCTTTTCCAAAGCCCTAGCTTGGGTTTCTAATGTAGCATCAATAGTGCTTACGCCAGTTTCTATTTTTACTCCTCCAGGAGAAAGACTAGGATCTTCAATTATCTGTAATTCTGTAACACCAGAAAGTCTTGAAAGAATCTTTTCTTTATGAGCTTCGCACATTGCCTTATCACGCAAGTTAATTTTCATAATTATTTTATCAACATCGCTAATTCCATAAATAGCCTGCTGAATGTTTTCCAGAATAATATTCTGCTGGACTAACGGCTCAACTTTTATTACTGCTCTGGCAAAAGAAATAACCAATCTAAGTATTTCTTCTTGGGAAGCATTTATTATACCCATTCTGCTGGTTTGAAGTTCTTTAACTATCATTTCTGATTCATTCATCAGATTTTTCCAGTCAATTTCTATTTCTTTCAAACCTTCTGCTTCACCTTGAGAAATACCTTTTTCTTCTCCTGACTCAAAACCTTCTTTATATGCCTTTTCTCGAACTGACTCCAATTCAAGTTTGGCATTTTTCTTCATAGCTTCAACTTCATTTTTGGCAGCAGATTTAATTGATTCAGCAGCTTCTTTAGCCATTTTTAAAGTAGCATTACATTCTGCTTCAACATCCTGGCGTTTTTTTATGTTAGCCTGAGTCATTGCCTGTTCTTTAGCCAGAAGTTCTCTTTCCTGTTCCTGCAAGCGACTTTCCCATTCTTTAAGTTCATCTTCCAAAGCTTCAAGTTCAAGTTCTTTAATTCTTAATTTTTCTAAAACTGCAGCATGTCTTGACTTTTTTGCAGCCTGAGATAAGAAAGAATCTTTATTAGCAGAATTGCTTGCAGATAAATGATTATTATCTTCAGCAACATTTTCCTCAGAAGGCTGATTCTGATTTTCAGAAGGCTTTTTGGTTACAATCTTTTCACCATTTCCAGCCAATTGTTCTGGAGATAAAATTTTAAATGCCTCTGAAGCAAAAGCATCTTCATTAGGATCTAAATTAGGTTCTTTGGGTTTTTCCTTTTTCTGCCCATGGTCTATTCTGAATGGAACTTCTGTTTTTTTAACCTGATTAGCTTTTAGAACTCTAAATACCATAAAAACACCTTAGTAAATCTTGCTAGAGTCTGGTTTTTCTATATAAAGACGATTTTCTTTAATCAAACCTTTGACTTCCTTAAGAATACGTTCTCGTGCAAGACTGATTTCGCTATTACTAACATTCTTCATAATAGAAGCTTCTGTTTTCAAATCATTGAACATATTTTTGGACATTGCTGAAGCTATATTTTTAACAACAGCTTCTGGAGCACCCATCAAAGCAACTGCCAAATCTTTGATTGAAACATATTTTAAAAGCATCTGAAGTCCTGAAACATTAGCATAAGCAATGTCATCAAACAAAACCAGCTGGTTACGCAATTCCTTAATTAGGTCAGGACGTTTTTCCCTTTCTAAGATAGGAGTCAGCCCAGTTACAATATCTGTTTGAGTTTTTACATCACAAAACTGAAGAATATCTGCAAGTATATCAATACCTCTTGTTCGCTTAGCCAATCATTTCCTCCTCACCTGGTCTAGAAACAATAATTTCGCCCTTGCTTTCTAATTTCTTGACCAATTTAACTATACGCTGCTGTGCCTGGTCAACGTCACGCATTCTAACAGGTCCCATGTAAGCCATATCTTCTTTAAGCATTTCAGCGGCACGTTTAGACATATTTTTAAAGAATTTTTCCTTAACTTCGTCAGTAACACCCTTAAGTGCAAGAGAAAGATCCTTCTGGTCGATTTCCTTGAACAAACGTTGCAAGCCACGGTCGTCGATAAGAACAACATCTTCGAATACGAACATCTTCTTTTTGATTTCGTCGGCAAGTATTGGTTCCTGAACTTCCATGGTTTCGATAATGGTTTTTTCTGTGGCACGGTCAACAGAATTCAATACACTGATGATTGTATCAATACCGCCAACAGTAGTAAGATCCTGACCAATAATAGAAGAAAGCTTTTCTTCCAGGTAGTTTTCAACTTCACGAGTAATTTCAGGGCTGGTTCTATCCATCAAAGCCAAACGTTTGGCTATTTCAATCTGAGAGTCATGATCCATTGACTGCAAAACAACTGCTGCTTTTTCGGGCTGCAAATAAGCCATAATCATAGCCACAAGTTGTGGATGCTCATTTTGAATAAGAGTCGCCAACTGGCTAGGATCTGCGGTTCTAGCAGCTTCAAAAGGTTGCAACTGTAGAGAAGTACCCATTCTTGCCAAAATTTCTAATGCCTTGCCTGGTCCAACCGTTTTTTCAAGCAAGAGTTTTGCGTATTCCAAACCACCTTCAGCGTAAAATTTTCTAGCCATCATCATCTGTTCAAACTCAAATAAAACAGAAAGCTTTTCTTCAGTTGAAATTTTTCGCTGTTTAGCAATCTCTATAGTAAGAGTTTCTATTTCCTGGTCAGAAAGAGATTGAAGTATTACACGGCTTGTTTCTGGTCCTAAAAATACGAGAAGAATAGCAGCTTTTGCTTTACCCGCTATATTAAGAACCGGCAGGTCTTCTGGTTTAATAACTACTTGTTGCGGTTGGGAATCAATGGCCAAGATGTTTTCTCCTAATTATTAACTATTTAACCATCCTCTGATAACCTGGATAGCATCATCAGGCTTGCTTTCAATAAGGTCTCTAACACGTTTTTCAAGAGCATCACGAGCCAAAGCTTCGGCATTGAGTTTATTGAGCTCACCTTCTCTTTCTTTATCACGTTCTGAAACAATCTTTTCAAGTCTTTCGACTTCGCTTTGAAGTTTGCCATCAGCCTTTTTCTGAAAAGCTTCACGATAAGCAAATTTTTCTTCGGGACTCATTTCTTCAAAATCAGGTGGCAAAGAATCATTTTCAGCAGCATACTTAAGAGCTTGAAGTTTAAGATCCTGAACTTTACGTTTCTTTTCAGCAAGGTCTGTAATTTCTGGGAACCAGTTTTTAACGTCAGAGAAACGCTTTTCATATTCGGCCCATTGCTTTTCATTCTGTTCAAGCAATTCTTTCTGACGTTTCTGGCGAAGTCTTTCAGCTTCTTTAGCTGCTTCTTCCAAACGTTTCTGTTCTTTTGCAAGACTTCTAGCTTTGGTAATTCTAGCAACAATATAAATTCCACCTATTAAAATTGGGAAAGCCATAAGTAGGCCCATTATGATCTTAAACATTTCTTTTTCCTGCTCCTTTTTTAGAGCCATTTCACGTCTTGCACGTTCTAACTCGTCATTCTTGAATGGCATTACCATAAGATTAATTTTATCACCGCGGAGTTTGTTATAACCAATAGTATTTTGCGCTACCTGCAAAATCTGGTCTTCCATTGATTTAAATTCTGAAGGGTCACCATTGATTACAACAGAAGCAGTCATTCTTCTTATCGTACCCTGCTCTTTTATAAATTTTTCTTTTGATTTGGTTACTTCATAGTTGGTAATTGTTCCATCACGCTTATATTTGTTTAACACACCATTTTCAGTACCAGGGTATGCAGGAGAACCTGGAGGGAGATTTGAATTTACACCTGGTTCACCATCTTCTATAAGGTCTCTACCTTCATATTCTTCATTTTCTGTTTTTTGGGAAATAACAATGCCTTGATTAGTGCCTTCTAGCGGAATTACTACATCACTAACAGCTTCCTTCTGATCAAAATCCATTTCAAGGCGAACCTGAGCAATAGCCTTACCATCACCAAACATATGCTCTAATGTTCTCTGTAGGGCACCTTGCAAATATCTTTCACGATCTCTTGTAATTTTAATCTGTATGGTCTGCGCTTTATCAATAGTCATTAATTCTTCGTCTTCTATTAGACGAGTTAAATCATTTGCCTGATCATCGCATATTTTAACCTTTTCAGGTTCAAGACCTTCAACTGCAGAACATATAAAATCACGAATAGCTCTTATTTGGTTAGGTTCAACTGAAGAGTTTGGTTTCAGTTTTAAAAGAACACTTGCAGATGGTTCTTTCTGGTCTTCTTTGAAAGTTGTCTTTTTGGGTTTAACTATATTAACGTTTGCATCTTCTATTGGTCCCATACGTTTTAAGGCATAAACAATTTCTTCCTGCAAACCTCTTACATAATTCAAATCGAATTCCTGCTGGGTTGTACCTTGGAATAAAGAGCGTTGATCTATAAGTTTTTCCCAACCTGCCTTTGCTTCAGGGAGTACCTTTTCTTCAGAAAGTTTTAATAAAATAGTTGATTTATCCAGTTTGGGAACAAGTATTTCGTTGGCTGTTTTACCTATTTTATAATCTAACCCCAACTCAGTAAGCTTTGCATTAATTTTGCTTGCATCTTCTAGCTTTAATTCTTCCTGAAAAAGAGGAATGTATTCTTTTTCGGTGCCCCACATTGACGCCACAATAATAGCGACAACAACCAATGCGACAACAGAACCTAAAATAATACGCTGTGTTTTTGACAGCTTATTTATCGGTTCCCACAGTTGCCTGAGGTAATCGTTCATTTATCTGCACTCCCTATTTATGACTCCTATTGGATTGTTTGTTGTTATTTATCTATTTTTTCATAGGAGTTTTTGTGTATATATATTTATAGTACGCCAAACAAATTCTGTAAAGAGCTTAAAAAAAATAATTAAAATTATTTTTTTTAGAGTCTAGAGATAAGAGATAAGAGGCAAGAGAATTGATTACTTCTCAAATTTTCGTAAATTACATATAATTCTACAATTTGCATTTCAAATAATCCCCTTAATCTCTAATCTCTTTTCTCTAATCTCTAAAAGACCAAATAGGTCTTAAAAAACCAATCTATTATCAAGCAATAAAACCAGTACAAAGACTAAGCGAACTTAAAAGTTCATCCTCATTATTTCTTTATATGCTTCAATAACCTTTCCACGAACTTCAATAGTAAGATTCATTGCCGTTTTAGCTTTTTCTGCAGCAATCATAACATCATGAAGGTTATCTACTCTGCCTAAGACAGCATCCTGAGTAAGTTTATCAGATTCTTTTCCCAGCATTTCAACTTCATCAATAGCTGTTTGAAGCTTGTCAAGGAAGCATCCCCACTGTTCCTTTGCATTAGTTGTAGGTCTTCTAGGTTTATCACTAAGAACACCATGTAATGGATGGTTTTCGTTTATTCGCATTTGTTGCTCCCTGATTAAAGATATAAGATATAAGATGTAAGAAGAGTTAAGAAATTAGAGAGGCCTTTACACTTAAACTAAATTTTGCTCTAGTTCAGTCACCCTTCCTGCCTGTTTTCGACAGGCTTCCTCTCCTCAAGAAGAGGCTTTAGTAATTCTCAATTCTCAATTTTCATCTTTCAGTTTTCCGTTTTCAGCTTACTTACTGCTAATATTCAGTGCAGCATTAGTAATATCTTTGGCTGAATTGATACAGGTTACGTTTGCTTCGTATGCACGGGTAGCCGTAATCATATCTACCATTTCATGAACGATGTCTATATTTGGTCTTCTAACATATCCATCAGGATCTGCATCAGGATGATTAGGATCATATTCCAGCTTGAATGGTGTCATATCATCTAATATTGCATTTACTCTAACACCGCGACCAGGTTCCTGCGGATATATTCTATCCATATAAGCTCGTTGTCCATAAGCATGTCGTGCTTCGAATATAGCCATTTTTCTACGGAATGGACCACCGTCTTGTGTTCTAGTTGTGTTGACGTTAGCAATATTGTTAGAAATAACATCCATGCGGAGACGTTCCGCGGTTAGACCACTTGAAGAAATATCAATACTTCTGAACATTGACATCAGGCCTTACCTCCTCTGCTTATAACATCATTCAACTGAGAGAACATTTGAGCAAGCCTATTGGCATGAATCTGATAAGTCATGGTATTTTTTGCCAAATCGCTCATTTCAACATCAATATCAACATTATTTTTATCGTTTCTCATTATATGAATACGGTCTTTAATAGTTGTCGGACCTACAAGCATATAATCTGTATTTCCTATTGGAATATGCTTGTCATTTTCTCTACGACCAATAATGTCAACTTTTCCATCAAAAACTTTAGCCATTTCGTCTTCAAAAGTCACAATTTGTCGTTTAAATAAGGGAGTATTAACATTGGCTATATTATTAGAAATTACCGATTGGCGTTTTGCAGCAACGTCTAAACCTTTAGACAGTAAATTAAAAGTTGCAGTCCCTGTAAGTCTTTCGAACATTATTTAACTCCCTTTTATATAGATTCTTCTATATCAATCGGCAATTATCTGAAATTTATTTAGAAAAAAGATTTATATAATAGATATAAGATATAAGATTTAAGAAATAAGAGATAAGAGATAAGAGATAAGAGATAAGAGGTATCTTCTATCTTCTATCTTCTATCTTCTATCTTCTATCTATAGATAGCATAATGAAGTTTGACGTACAAGACCCTAAATTATTTTTTTATATAATTTTTAATAAGGGATGAAAAATAAGTGAACAAAAGACTTAAGGTTTAGTGGTTGGTGGCAAGTCAGGAAAGAAATTTTAAAATCGGGTGAAAATCTTCTTCGGGTGAAAGTGCAATATCTATCTGTATCGGAAATTTTGTTTTACAAAGTTTGGCAGGTCTTTTTTCTAAAAACATCGCTGTTACCCCATTTCCTATAGAAAGTGTGAAAAACTTATCTTTGTGACTATTAGAAACCATTTGTTTTGCATTAATAGCCCCTTTAAATCTAGTAAAGGAAACAAGAGGGTTCCAGGCAACTGAACTTCTATAAGCTTTTAGATTATCTGGTATTTTTTCGTTAATCCATTCTTTTGAAAGAACAGAATCTATACCACTCTTTCTAATGTAATCCAAAGCGGAAAAATTAGCTACGTTAAAACACCAGTCTAACTCAAAAGATAGCTGAGGCAAAAGCCTTGAAAGCTTAAAAGCTTCCCAGCCAAAGCATAAAAAATTTCCTTCTTTAACATCTTTTAATTCAGAATATATTTCTTTAAACTGTTTATAATTCAGAATAGGCGGCAGCCAATAAGATATTTTTGATTTATCTGCATGAATAGATATTTTCTCTCTTTGCAGCCAAGGAACAACAAAATATTTGTCTTTAAGCTCAGATGTAAGTAATCCAACCTCATTCCATATTCGAAATCTGTTGGATTGTGTTTTTAAAAACTGCCCACAATCGTTAGATTTTGGGAAAGTGGCAGACAAAGGCTGACTAAAGGGGTCTTTTGATTTTGAACTTAATAATATTAACAGCTCACGTTTCATCGACTTCAACGCAGAAGCACTAATGAAAAGCTTCTTGTCTAATTGTTTAAAATCATGAGAACTAGCCTTAAAATTTTCACCCAGATTTTCAAATTTTTCCTGTATAGGTCCCTCATCCAGGCCATTTTGATTCGCTCTTTTTAATAATTCGTCTGTTTCTAAGTGTATTTTTTGCCCATCAATAAGAGTTTCAACTCCAAGAGAAGTATTTTCCTTGCCGAACCAGACTAATTCAATCGGTATTCTTTCCAAAGATTTGTTCCAAAGAGATTTCCATGCATCTTCGCTATTTTTCGATGTTCTTCTTAATTCAGTATTCTTTGGCAGTTTGCTTGATAAGCCTCTGACCCAAATAAGATTTTTCCCTGAACTGTCTTTTTTTATATAAGTAATTATAGAGCCTTTTTTTTCATTAGCTTCATACCAAAATAACCCGTCACCCGTATTTATTTCATTTTTTTCAATAACTTCAACCAAACCATTTAAGACTTTCCCTGTAGTAACACCTACAATTAAGCCTTCCCTTCCCTGGTTTTTACCTGTTTTCCAGTCATCTGGTCTTTGTATCCCATAAAAGAATCCATTTGATGAAGCTCTAGAAAAGACTTCATCCAAGCTTTTATCATCACCAGTATCTTTCCCATCTATAGCTGATCGGTAAGCTTTTACAACCTGATATACATATTCTGGGCTCTTCATTCTTCCTTCAATTTTTAAGGAAGTTACCCCAGTTCTTTTTAAAAGATCAATATCGCTAATCAACCTTAAATCTTTGGGGCTGAACAGAGGTTCATACTTTTTTGAAGAATCTATGCAATATTCCTTACGACAGGGTTGGGCACAAGTTCCACGATTACCTGAACGAGGTCCCAAAGAAGCACTCCAGAAACATCTTCCTGAAATACTATAACACATAGCCCCATGAACAAAGACTTCTATTTCAAAAGGGCTATTTTTAACTATTTCAGATATTTCATCCTTGGTTGTTTCTCTAGGAAGTATTATTCTAGTAAAACCTAGCTCTTTGAGTTCTTCTATGCCACCCTGCCCGAACCATGCTCCTTGAGTACTAAGATGTAATGGAATTTTGCTATTCCTCTTTCGGAGTTCTGCCGCAATGCCAATATCTTGAATTATCAGAGAATCAGGCTGCAAACTTTCCATAAAATCAAGAGTTTTGCAAAGCATAGGCCATTCGTGCTCAAATACTATAGTATTGAGGGTAATATATAGTTTTACATTAGAAGCCTTAGTAACTCTTCTTGCCCACTTCAAACCATCTTCATCAAAATTCGAAGCAAAAGCTCTTGCACCAAAATGTTTGCCAGCAAGATAAACAGCATCAGCACCAGCTATAATAGCAGCTTTTAAACAGTCAATACTGCCAGCTGGAGCAAGAAGTTCCGGTTTATTCATAAAAAATTATTCTCTCTCAATAAACCAGATAAGAGCTAAATGGTAAACTTCAGAACCAAGACCGCATATAACACCTTTAGCAACAGAACTTATATAGGAGTTACGTCTGAATTCTTCCCTAGAGAAAATGTTACTTATATGAACTTCAACAACCTCTGCTTCAATTGCAACAATACAATCTCTTAATGCTATACTGGTATGAGCTAAGGCTCCAGGATTCAAAATAATTTTTGCACCTTTTGGCAATTCCTGCAGAAAATCTATTATTGCACCTTCTGAATTGCTTTGAAAAAATTTTATTTCTTCATTGTTAGCAAAAGCTGTTTCTTCTAAATCTCTATTAATATCTTGAAGAGTAAGATTGCCATATATTTTTGGTTCTCTTCGTCCAAGAAGAATTAAATTAGGTCCGTTTACTACATATATCATTGTTTTTCACCTTTGTTATCTGGCAAGAAAAGTGTATCTAGAAGAGCATAAGAGCTCTTCAAAAAAGTAACAAATTCAGAAGCAGTTCTTAAACCAAAAAGTCTGGTAAAAAACCTGTTTTTAGTTCCCCAATAGCGCTGCATGAATTTTTTAAGTTCTATATTGGTCCAAAGATAATCATCTCTAATAATGATGTGATCAATATATTTACAGACAGGAAGGGTTCCGCCATTTCCAAACCATGAATGACTTACTAATAAACAAGCTTCAGCACCCATTGCTCGGATTTCTTTTAGTTTATTAGTAACTTCTTCCATTTTAACAGCCTCTGGTTCATATAGCCAAATTCGTTTTACAGGAATAAGTATATCTCTATAAGGCACGGATTCATCACTTAAAAAAGAAATGCTGATATTTATTTTCAGTTTATTAATAGTGTTTCTAAGCAAATTGATTTCTTCTACAGTCCATTTTGAAGGATTAAAATGGAAAGAATCAAAACTAGAACTTGTAAGCCATTCCAGTAAATTAGACAACCAATCCACGCCAGGAAAAGTAAATAAACCTGTTGAGAATTCTTCTAAGCCTAGCCAAGGCTGCCATATTTCGATATTATGAACACTTAACCATTTTTCTGGAAGCATATAGTAGCCCACATCAATTAGTGGTTCTTTAGGTAAATCTAAAAGAGAAACCAAATCATTCTTCATTTGGTCACAATAACCATTAAGCTCTATTCCTCTAAGCATATTTAGAATAGCCGATTTCCCTGTTCCATAAATAACAAAATCAAAAATTTTGGTTAGATCTGATTTAATAAAGTT
This sequence comes from Candidatus Rifleibacteriota bacterium, assembly GCA_905236675.1. GTDB lineage: Bacteria > Muiribacteriota > Ozemobacteria > Ozemobacterales > Ozemobacteraceae > RUG334. The sequence goes on from CAJOND010000014.1 coordinate 24,672, forward strand.
ACAGCCTACTTTTGCATTAGGAAAAGTTTCTCGAATAGCTGTAACAATTGATTTAACTTCATCTGTATTCGGTTCCTCAGCAAGACGACATATAACATTTTTAACCAAAGAAGAATCATAAAGACTCAGCATATCTTTTATCTGAGTTACAGGAACATCTATAACAGCTATTTTGTCAGAATCCAGACCTTTTAAGCAGTATAAACCTATAGGAGCCGACCTGTAAATTGAATGTCGCCAAGAAAGCTTGTTTTTAACAGAAGCTGCCGCTAATTCAATTAAAAGTATTTCATTATTTGCCTTGCTCATAATTTAAAAGGTTATTACTTTTTGAACCTGGTTTATTGCGTCTATTAAATCAAAATGATTCGCCAGTTTGCCAACCCTCAAAGAACTTTTAAGATTTAATTTATCTAAGGCATGACCAGCAACAAGAATTCTGACGCCATACTTTTCTAAACGGTTTATTACAGACAAAAGTTCACTATCTTCCACACAAAGTCTTACTGCATTATTCCAGAAAACTATATATTTAGGAACTATTTCTGATTCAGATAGTGTAACGAGAATATCATTTATAGCATTACGACCCATTTCATCGTCTTCACCTATAAAGGTTTTTGAAAACATCATTAAAGAATTGCTTAAACGGGCAGAAGCTATCCAAACTCTTTTTTCGTAATAAGTATCTTCAAAAAAATTTTGTTCCAATTTATCCGGAATCATTGTCTACCAGGCTCTTTTAATAGATTGTTAAATTAATAAATATAATTTTTTTTAAATTATATAAATAAAATACTTGAAATGTTATAAAAAATCAATATAGTATTAGCTTGACAGTATAGAGTCCATATGATAATTTTTTATCATAGAGTCTTTAATTTGTATCCGTAAGGGTACATGACTTAAAGTTCCCTTATGGACATGTGAAAGGAGACTTTTTTAATGAAGCGTTTATCAGTTTTTCTCGCAGTATTACTTCTCGTATCTGTTGCATTTTCTGCCTATGCTCAGGACAAAGTCCTACTTCAGTATAATCCTGATGCAGGTACCACTACCAAATACAAAATGACCATTAAAGGTAGCACAGTTGTTACTGCTTATGGTAAGAATCAGAATACTGATTTGGAAACTCAGATGACCATTCAGCAAAAGATAACAGACAAAGATAAAGATGGCAACATCATTATGCAAACTTCAATTCTTGAAGGTAGAATTACTGTAAATGATACCCCAACAGCTTTACCAGATGTTGGTAACATTATCACTGTTAAAATGGCTAAAGATGGTACTATTCTTTCTCAGCAAGGCATGGATAATGGTGGAATGAACAATCAGCAGATGCAGATTAAGTTCCCAACTAATAAAGTTGGTGTTGGTGATTCTTGGACTAATAAAATAGAACCAAATCCACAGCTCCCAATTCCTATGGAAACCGTTTACACTGTTGAAGGTTTTGAAAAAGTTGGTGGTGAAGATTGTGTAAGATTAAAATCGGAAGTTACCACTGCTAAAAATAATACTGGTAGCATTAACCTTGAAGTTAAAGCTAATGGTAAGATTTGGTTTGCATACAAAAAAGGTATCATGATGAAGAATGAAGTTTCTTCCAATATGCTAATGGTTATGCAGCAAGATCTTGGCAATGGCAAAATGGAAAACATCACTACTCGTATGAAATTAGTCCTCAAAATGGGCGTTGCTAAATAATAAAAAATATTTAGTGTACCTTGACGTATCAGATTTCCGTATGTATAATTGAATGTAAGATGTAATATTTAATTAGGTCTTTGACAAAAGTATAATCGGAGTCATCGTTACAACATCAAATATTTAGTTATTTGGTTAATTAAGGAACTGAGGCTCCGCTTTTACCCGAAGCGGAGCTTCTTTTATAAGTCCGATACTTTTACCCGAGTATCGCTCAAGTTTTACCTACCCATGTTCTAGTTTTTTGTTCTCTATTTTTTGTTCCACACTCTCAAAGGAGGAAACCGTTATGAGGTTGAAACACAGTCTTATGAAGTACATGACTTCATTACTAGTTGTTGTAATGATCATGACTTCCCTCGTGTCACCCGCTCATGCTGGCGTGATTGCGAAGGTTAAAGACGCTGTCAAAAACCATCCGGTAGCATCCGCCCTTGCAGGTGTTGCAGCAGTTGGTGGCGCAGTATTAGCCGCTCCCTACATTGCTAGTGCAGTTGGTTTTGCATCTGGTAGTATAGGCGCAGTCGCAGCTGGTGGTGCTACAGCAGCCGCAGCAGCAGGTACAGGTCTCGCAGCCATAGGTTCAACTATTTGGGGTGGCGTATGTGCAGCAGGCGGATTTGTAACAGGTGTTCTTGGTGCCATTGGTGGTGCTATAGGCAGCGTATTCTCTGGTATCGCTGGTTTCGTTGGTGGAATAATTGGTAGTCCTCTGTTCGTTCCCGCACTTTGCGTTATAGGTGCAGCTGTAGCTGGTTATTTAATTTATAAGCATTATAAGCGCCAGAAACAAACTGTAACTAACAGCAATGACATTCCAACTATAAGTGTTGCAAAAGGTACATCAGAAGTTGTAAGTGTCGGTGCTAGCGAAGTAGCAGCAACAGAAATTCCAATTTCCGGCAGTGTAACCCCCGTGCAAGCTAATAATGGAACTGCAACTGATGCCCAGTTATCCGCAGTAAGTTCATCTACAAGTTCATCAGACGAATTAACTAAGGCTCATTCAGAATACATTAAAGCTTACAACAGATATATCAACTTAGTCACTAACGTTGGTGGTTCTGAAAATCCTGACGAAGAAGTAAGATCCAACATGCTCAGAAGTGACACTCAATCAGCTCTCACAGAATATCGTGAAGCTTACAATCGCTATGTAACATTACTCCGACAGAGCAATTCTAACTAGCGTAAAAATACCCCAGACTTCGGTCTGGGGTATTTTTTTATTTTAGCTAATTATTTTTATAAAAAATTCCTTGCAAATAATACAACTTTGATTAATGTATATAGTAACTTGCTAAAAAAAGCAAAAAGACTAATTTTGATTTTGTTATTAAAACGGCAATTAAATATTAAAAAACTGGATTGCCACGCCATCTAAAGATGGCTCGCAATGACGATATGGATTACAACTTAATTTAGTATTTATATGCCAAAGTAATAATATATTTCTCTAGTATAAAGGAGAATAAATAGTATGAAACGTGGTTTTTCTTTAATCGAGCTACTGGTAGTTGTCGCTATCATAGCCATTCTAGTAGGCGTTGCTGCACCATATTATAATGACTATGTAAAAGAAAGCAAAAGAACAAAAGCACTTCAAGACATTGACGTTTTGAAGCAGGCTGTTTTATTACACGATTCTCAAGAAGACCTGCCATATTTAGGTGTTTTAGCAACAGGCACAACTCAAACTGCGCGTGTTCCGATACTTGGTGAAAACGATTTTAACGGTTTGCAAGGTAAGTATTTAACCAACATTCCAACCGACCCTTGGGATAAAAACTATAAACTAGACCCAGTAGGATGTTTCATTTACAGTGAAGGTCCTGATTCAGCTGTTGAAAGCGATGACGTTAAAGATTACTACGTTAAAGACTTAGCTCTAGTAAGAGTTGAATGGGAAGATTTAAATAACGACCGACTTATCAGTCAGAACGACAAACTTTATTTCACATTTAATAAATGCTTGCATATACAAGGTAATATAAATCCAGATGACTTTGATGTATTTGTAAATGGACTTGCAGTTACAGGCCAGGCAACTTCAACTCTTGATTTTACTCCTGAAACGATTACCAGTACAACTAATGCAACAACATCTGTAATTGTTACAAGAGTTGGCGTAGGTAACACAGTAAAATTAGGTGTTCATTCACTAGCAATAAAAGATGATGCTGACACTGTAAGGAAAAAATACATGGAAGTCTGGGCTGATAGAGATACATCAACTCCTAATGAGCTAAAGACTAGAGTAGTTGATATTAATCATTCTCCTGCTCCTGGTGACCCTGCTAATCCATTAAGATTTATTATCAGAAGCAATCCAATTAAGATTAAAGAAAAGAAGTAAATTAAAGCATATATAATTTCCAAACAAAAACCTCTGCAAATATTTGCAGAGGTTTTTGTTTCTGCAAAGAATTTATTTTTTCTCTTAAACCCAAATATTCGATGCTTTTTGGAGGTTAAGTTTTATCTTCCTAGACAATTCGAACTTATTAGCTCCCTTTTTATAAGCATATTCATCTATAAGTTCCTCAACTTCGAAAAGAATATCTCTTGTATAGGAATCTATGACTTTTTCTTTTAAAAGTCTATTATGAAACTCGGAAGGTGTCTCACTAGGAAGACGTTTTACACTAATTTTATTTTCCCACAGAAAATAAGACCAGGGAATAGAATTAGAATAAGATTCAATATACCGACAAAGAGATTTAATTCCATTACGATAATACCAATAAATAAGCAACAAAAGAGCAAAGGTAAATAATATTGTTGGTGAAGCAAAAAAACAAGAAAATTGCTTTAATCCTCTATAAATAAAATTTTTTCTTCCAGATCTCTGAGTTCTTTCATCAAAACTATATACGTAATTAAACCAATAGCCTTCATATATTTCTACAAGTTTATTCCATAATTCAGAAAATCTAGAAGTTTTTTCATTTAAATCTAAAGGAGTAGGATCAAACGGAACCCAACCAAATTTTGGGAAAAATACTTCAACCCAAGCATGAGCATCGCTTTGCCTAACAGTAAAAAAAACTCCCGTTTCGTTCCATTCACTAATTAAATAACCATTAACTACCCTACTAGGTATTCCTTTACACCGAAGAAGGAAAACCATAGCACTTGCAAAATGCTGACAATTACCAGTTTTTCCTTCAAAAAGGAAATAATCTATAGGATCTTGTCCATTGGGGATTACTAACTGATCTTGAGAGTAATCATAATTATTTTGTAAATAATCAAGCACAAGTTTAACAGTATTATTAATGCTTTTACTATCTCCTCCTATATTATTGGTAAGAGTAAAAATTCTATTAGAAAAGCCGTCTGTTGATATATATTGTGATAAATTGTAATAATAATCAAAATTCAAAAGATCATCTAAAGATGAATCTCCATAATTTTGTTCACCAATATCCAAGGAAACCACATAGCGTTTATTAAAAATAGAAGCTTTATCCAGAAAAAACATTGAACCATCTAATTCCATGCCTATTGCATACTCATGAAAATTAATCTTCTTCGTTTGTTCAGGGATAAAAACAGTAGGAGTATCAGTTCCTTCCAAAATGATAACAAAGTTATGCAGACTTTTAAAATTTTCAAACTTTCTATCTATAATTACTTCCCCAACAGTATTTTGTAAATTTCTAACATATAAACCTCTACGAGTTTTTTTCCATTCTCCATTTTCATATGAACTGAATGAACCGCCTCTTAAGCGTTTATATTTCAATCTTCTAATTACAGAAGGATTTAGGCTTATCTCATCATTTGGAATAATTCTCAATACAACGGTTAGATTATCTTCTAAAAGACCAGAAGAATTTAAATCAAGAGTGTTATTAGAAAAGCCTTTTGTTTTTCCCTCGTCTGCCAGATTAGAAGCTATTCCATAGCTCTTAGTTCTTGGTATCAAATAAAAAAAAGGTATCCAGAGAAGTGTAAATACAATAAGTAAAAAAATAGTTCCAGATATTCCTTTAGGATTAGCAGAATAATTATTCTTAACAACTGCATCTGTAGCAACAAGATTTACTCTAAGGAAACTAAGCAGCATTGAAGATAAAACAAGAAAAGTCAAAAAGAGTATGGGAAAGGCAGAATTAACATTCATCGCGGCAATACCTAATAAAATCATAAGAACTAAAGTTAAAGCACCAATAATATTTCTAATACTGATCATTGTGATGTATTGCAGTAACAGAATCAAAAGTGAAAATTCCAGTAACAAAACAATTTTAGCTGGTGTATTGCCCCAAAAACTTTTACCTATAATATAAAATGCAACGAATAAACTACTAAAATAAATATATTTATGTATTTTACCATTAATAGCCTTACCTTTTATGGCAAAAGCAGCAAAAATAATAGCAATATATGGAATTAAACTTTGTAAATATCCTATATTATAGATACCGAAACAAACCAATAATGCTAATAGAAGCATAAGCCTAAAAACAAAAGGATTTAACTCTTTTTTTAAACTTATTTCAGATAAATCTTTATAATTTTTCCCTTCAAATTCATATTTCTCAAAAGGGATTCTAAAATTTTTTAAACCTTCACTGTATTTTTCTAATAATTTTTTTTCATCATTTGTATTTTCTCTTAAAGTTACCCACTCCTCATTAGACCTAGCCGACACCACCCAGTTAATCTTCGAAGCATCATCATTTTCCTGATATAGTTCAAAAGAATGAAAATCTCCATCTCGGCTATATCCTTTATTGAATTGATTTTGCTCTTTATTTTTTGAGAATATCTTTTCATTGCCATTATTATAATCTTCTACAGCATAAATAACTATTTCAGGGAAAACATACTGACAATAAAAAATATCCAACATACCAGGAATAAAAATAGATAAATTGTGAAATTCGTAACATCCCCTTTGATTAGGAACGAACTCTTTTATTAAATAGCCCTCATCACCTTTTGCTATCTTTTCCAGCCAACTATCTTCGAATCGAAGATAATAACGATTTATAACATTGTTTTTAGCTATTTTACAGATTATGTAAACTTTTTGTCCTATAAAAGAAATATCGGGATATACTAATTTTGCCTTAAGCCCCACAGTAACGCTGAGAATATCTCCCAAACCGAACATAATAGCTGTAAAGATACAGGAACAAACAAGATACAAAAGGTTATTGCCTGTATTCTGTGCTGAGAAAAGGAGAAATATAGTTAAGAATACTAACCAAATACCTAATCTAGTTAATCTAATTTTATATTTCGTTTTTTTATTCGACATTAACTTTTTGAAGAATTTCACAAGACAGCCATTCAGCGCTTGCAGATCTGTCAGTAAGTCTTAAAGCTTTCTTCAACCCGATTCTATGCCCTAAAACTTCAGGAGCAACATGTTTTACCATATCAATAGTTACAAAATCCTTTCCTCTTAAAAAAGCAAGAGCTTGTGATGCTCTCATCAAAGCAATGTTTCCTCTAGGACTTATTGCTTGCAAAACTTCATTATTTTCTTTAACTGCAGTAGAAATTCTAACTATATAATCAAGGATTTTTCCATCAACTTCAATATTACAAACATAATTCTGAGCTTCTACAACCTGCTCTGGTGAAAGAAAGGTTTTAATTTCGCAATTTCTAACATCACCCTTACTATATTTTAAAAGTATTTCTTTTTCGTATTCCGGGTCGGGATACCCCAATGAAATTCTCATCATAAATCTATCAAGTTCAGATTCTGGTAAAGGATAAGTACCGCTAGAACCTGCAGGATTCTGTGTAGCAATAACAATAAAAGGTTTTGCCATTTCATAAGTCATATTATCAAAACTAACCGAAGACTCATTCATAGCTTGTAATAAAGCGCTTTGAGTTTTGGGAGAAGCTCTATTCAATTCATCCGCAAGTATTATATTCGCAAAAATAGGACCTTTTACAAATTCAAAAAATTCAGCTTGTCTACGATATATTTTTGTGCCGATAATATCAAAGGGAAGCAAATCGGAAGTAAACTGAATCCTGCTAAAAGTTCCACCAATTGCAGTAGACAAAGCGGAAGCCAAGCTTGTTTTACCTACTCCAGGCATATCTTCCAAAAGAATATGCCCTTGAGCCAATAAACAAACCAAAGTTTTTTCTATCTGATTTTTTTTCCCTATTATTATAGAGTTCAATTCGGATGATAGAGATTTAAATGCTTCAAAAGTTTTTAATATTTTATTATCCATAAGATTTTGGTTATAAACTAGAATATTTTTAATTTTGTGGTAGTATTGTACACCATAAAACATTTCTTTATTATTTTCAAGGAGGGTTACATGGTTAAGAAAAATAATATTAACGATGAGGTAAAATCCTTCAAGCCAAATTCGGCCTGGGATAGCATATCAGCAACAGATTTAAAAATTTTAGAAAAACGTTGTGCTAGTTATCTAGATTTTATAACAAAATGTAAAACAGAAAGAGCAACTGTTAGTTATATAAAAGCAAAAGCAGAAAAAGCTGGATTTAAAACCCTACCAGATTTTGGTAATGGCAAAAAGCTAAAACCTGGGACAAAAGTCATGTTTATAAATAACAATAAAGCTATTTGCTTAGGAATAATTGGCAAAAGACCTGCTAGTGAAGGATTCAGACTTATAGCTGCCCATCTGGATGTTCCCAAAGTTGATGTTAAGTCTATGCCTTTATATGAAAGAGATAATCTTGCTCTATTTAAAACCCATTATTACGGTGGAATAAAAAAATTTCAATGGGTAACTATTCCTTTGTCACTACATATTTTTGCTATAGATAAAAAAGGAAAAACTCTTAGTTTCGTTATTGGTGAAAAAGAAGGAGATCCTGTATTTACAATATCAGATATAGCAATTCATTTAGCTCAGAAACTTCAGATGAAAAGATTAACACTTGAAGCAGTTACTGGAGAAGAACTAAATATAGTTGTAGGCTCAAAACCAGATTCAAAAACAGATAAAACCCAACCAAATCGAATTAAAAATACGGTTTTGAGAGAAATTGAAAAACAATTTGGTTTAACAGAAGAAGATTTGGCTTGGGCAGAAATTCATGCTGTACCAGCAATGAAACCAGCAGAAGTCGGGTTTGACCGAGGACTTATAGGTGCTTATGGTCACGATGACAGAGCTTGTGTTTATGCAGCTTATTCTGCTTTATCTGAAGTAAATGTTCCAGAACATACTTCGGCGATTCTTTTACTTGATAAAGAAGAAGTTGGTTCTGCTGGGCCAAACGGTGCCCAATCAGGCTTAATTACCGATTTAATCACTATGCTTACAGAAGCAACATCTGGAGAAACCACATTACCTGCTATAAGAAATGCAACAAGAAATACTTTAGTTTTTTCAGCTGATACGAGTGCCTCAATAGACCCGAATTATGAAAGTGCTTATGATCCTCTCAATAGTGGCTATCTAGGTAAAGGTGTTTGGATAAGTAAATTCAGCGGTAAAGGTGGAAAGTCTGGTAGTCTTGAAGTAGACATTGAATTCTTAGCTAAAATTAGAAAAATGCTGGAATCAGAAAATATACCATATCAATTTGGTGAAATGGGAAAAGTTGACGAAGGTGGCGGAGGAACTGTTGCCCGCTTTATAGCTAGTCATAATATGCAAGTAGTAGATATGGCTATTCCGACATTAAGCTTACATTCTCCATTTGAATTGATTTCAAAGGTAGATTATCACTATAGTGTCAGTGCTTATAAAGCTTTCCTGAAAAATCACTATTAATAAGTGAATAGGATGTATGTAGGGTGTAGGGTATAGGGTGTGGAATATAGTTTCCCCTCCTCCCTCCTCCCTCCTCCCTCCTCCCCTACCCCATGGATCTTCAAAGTTTTGAAAAACTAATAAAAACACACAAGTTAATAAATCCTGTCTACGTTTTTAGTGGACCAGAAGATTTTTTAAAACAAAAAACATTTTCTTTACTTACTAAAACCTACGTTCCAGAAGAAGAACAAAACGATAACGTAAAAAAAACAGTTTGTAATGGGAAAGAGCTTCCCGAACTACTGAATTTAATATATAGTTTTTCCTTTAATCCTAGTCCAAGATTATTTTTTATTCAGGATTTAGACGAAGTAACCGCCAAACAGAGAAAAGATTTTTTAGCAAAATTAAAAAGTGGTGGAGTTCCCGTAGAAACAATATTAGTCTTTGCCGTAAAAGATACAAAAGTTGCTACAGAAATAATGACAGCATTAAAACAACAGGCAGAAAAAATAGATTTTTGGGCACCTTTTGCCAATAAACTCAATGACTGGATAAGAAAAGAAACAAGCGAACTTGGCTCTGAAATGGCAATTGATGCAGCCGATCAGCTAATAGAACTGGCAGGTTCTGATTTAGCTCTACTTCACCAGGAACTTACCAAACTAGCCCTAGCAAAGCCAGGTTCAAAAATCATTTTAGCTGATGTTAATAAAAGTGTAGCTTACGTTAAACAAGACAGTATTTTTGATTTTCTTGAAGCTTTCGGGAAAAGACAACTGCCAAAAGCAGTGAGAATACTAGAAGCTTTAAATAATCGTGGTGAAGCTATTCCTAAAATATGGTTTATGATTGTTAAGCAGATACGTGAATTCAGACTTTTCCATGCTTTATGTCAGGATAGGCCGGATGTTTTTAATCCAATTTTAACAGAGTTAAAAAAGTATAAAATATATGCTGACAAATCCGATTTCAGGTCTAATCAGGAAAAGAAGAATATCATAGCAGAAATACAAGGTCTTGCTGAAGAAATACCAGAACCTCTTGTTAAGGCTACAGAATTGAAATATCAAAACAAGATAAAATCTTTATACTTAGCATTAAATTTTACTTTGCCTGAACTTACTTCTTTATGGCAGAAAATGATCGACCTTGATTTAAAGTTTAAATCAGGAGTTCCAGATCCATTAGCAGCTATGCAAACTTTTGTCGCTGATACATTAAATAAAAATTAAGAGGCTTTAGCCTCGTCCCCTCTAATCTCTTTTCTTTTTTTTAAATATATTTTATAATCAGTGGAAAAACAGGGGATGTATAATGACTAACGAAAAAATTCTCATACAGATTACAGATTCAAAAATACCAGAAATGGCGACCACTGGAGCATCTGGTTATGATTTATGTGCATCTAAGTCAATAATAATAAAATCAGGTGAATTTGAAAAAGTTCCAACAGGCATAAGGATTTCAATGCCGATTGGCTTAGAAGCCCAAATTAGACCACGTTCAGGTTTAGCAGCAAAGCATGGAGTTACGGTTTTAAATGCCCCCGGAACAATAGATAGTGACTATCGTGGAGAAATCTGCGTATTACTAATTAATCACGGCAAGAAAGATTTTGTAATAGAACCAGGAATGCGTATTGCTCAAATGGTTTTTGCAAAAGTAACAAAAGTCGATTTTGAGCAGGTTGAGCAACTTGATGAAACCAATCGTGGTGTAGGCGGGTTTGGTTCGACAGGAGTGAAGTAATAAAGTTGAAAGATAAAAGATATAAGACCAAAAATGGAGATAGAAGAATAGGGTATAGGGCGTAGGGAGGAGAGAGGAAATAGAAAACTGAGAATTAAGATTTAAAGGCCGTCATTGCGAGCCAAAGGCGTGGCAATCTAGCCTTTTGAACGATTAAATGAGAGAAAATAAGTGGAAGAGGAAAAAGGAGATTAACATGAAAAAGATAATGGTTTCTGGTTGTGGCGGAAAAATGGGCAGAACCCTTTCTAACTATATTTGTTCTCTTAAAGATTATGAACTAGTTGCTGGAGTAGACCCAAAACTATCAGGTAGAAGTCTGAGAGAAGTAGCAGTAGATGCTCCGGATATAAAAATAGCACAAACAATAAAAGAAGGACTAGCTAGCACTAAGGTTGATATAGTAGTAGATTTTACTGCTCCTTCTGTAGTTGTAGACAACGCAATAGAATGTTTGAACAATAAAACTCCTATATTAATTGGTACTACAGGCATTTCTCAAGAAAATCAAAAAAAGCTTGATGAATTAGCCAAAAAAAATAATACTTCAATTATGATTGTTCCAAACTTTGCTATTGGTGCAATTTTAATGATGAATTTTGCAAAAATAGCTGCTAAATTTATGAAATCTGCCGAAATAATTGAGCTTCATCATGATACAAAAGTAGACAAACCTTCTGGAACAGCAATAAAAACAAGAAGAGAAATGTTAGAAGCAACCAACAGATTAAATGAAGAAAATAATCAGAATATTATACCTATTCATTCTGTCAGACTCCCAGGTTTAGTTGCTCATCAAGAAGTTATTTTCGGGGATTTAGGTCAGACTTTGACAATCAGGCATGATACCTGCAATCGAGATTCTTTTATGCCTGGTGTTGCAATGGCCTTAGCTAAGATGGGAACATTTACCGGTTTGAAAGTCGGTTTAGATATTGACTAAAATTTCCTATTGAATATGCCGATATGATGGTTGGATTGTATCTAAATTATACTAAGGGGGGTTCAAAACCGTGATTCTACCTAATACACCATTGTATCAGGCAAAAACAGACGCTGAATTCAGAATAAGAATGATTCAGCATATTAAGGAAACCTATGGCGATGTTCTCGGGAAAGATATTAATCTTCTTGATTTGCCAAACGGTCTTGAAATTGTTCAGGCCCGCATACAGCAGAGACTTTTCGATATGAGCAATGGCAAAATTGACCTTATCAGTCAGAGCGAAGATTCAACAATCAATCTTCCGAAAGTTGCATAAGAAATATAAGTTATTTGTTTTAATGGACAAAAACAAGAAGCACCCCATGTGGACTTTAAATAAAGTAGCATGAGGTGCTTCTTGTTTTTTCTAACTTATAGTAAAAAATATATCAGATAATTAAACTCCAAAGGCTCTTTGTCAAATCTAAAGCTATCGGTCCAATCATCTTCCCAGCATACATGAATACAAGAAGAAAAATAATAATGGAATATTGTTGCGAAAACTGATAATACTTTGCCTTATACTGTGCAGGAAGCATATAATGCACTAACCGAGAGCCATCCAAAGGAGGAATTGGCAAAAGATTGAAAATAGCTAGCATAAGATTATATAAAGAACTAGAAATGCAGATATAATACATAATTTCCAAGAAATTCACATTATTAGAAAAATACCCACAGATTTTATATACAAAAGCAGCAAGTATAGCTAGAAAAAAATTACATAATGGTCCTGCTATAGCTACAGATGCCATAGCTTTATCCGGTTTTCTAAAATTTGAAGCGGTGACCTGAACTGGTTTTGCCCAACCAAAACCACAAAAAATAAATAATAAAGTTCCCCAAAGGTCTAAATGTTTCAAGGGGTTCAAACTTAATCTTCCAGTCAGTCTAGGAGTAGGATCTCCTAAAAAATTGGCCATGTAAGCATGAGACAATTCATGAAGGACTAATGAAGCTATAAGTATTGGCATGAACAGTAATTTTTCCAGTAAAGAAGCCCAAGAATTACCAAAAACTGAAAAAAGAAGTAAAACAATAATGAAAATTCCTATTTTTGGCAAATATTCCACTATTTTATCTTTAAAATTCGAACCGCCATTGTTGTCCGGCGATCTGAATTCATATATTCGAAATTGCTGTGGCAAGGTCTAATTCCTCCTTCCTAGTTAAACTAAAACCTTCAATCCTTTTTTCTATAATTCTATCGAAAATCTTCCTGATTTCAGGTCCTGGTTTAATACCTGCTTCTATAAGGTCATCTCCTGTAATTAATGGTTTTATAGAAGCTAGTTCATTGGTATAAAGATTCAATTTTTTTTCTACATCTTTGTTCTTGTTTTTAAGATAAAGCAAAGCTATAGATTCAGGGCAAGAATTTTTCAATGCATTATATATTTCAATTTTATTATTTGCAATTATTAGTTTAGATAACAATGTTTGCCAGCTATTTAACGAATCTATAACTTGACTAGTGACAGTATGTAATAATCCTGAAGAGTTTAAAAGAGGCTTGGCTTCTTCTAATGGCATATTTGAAAGTAAAAAACACCAGAAAACAGCAGAATCGGAAATGTTTTTGAATTTTGAACGCAATCTTGTAGTTAAAGCAGGAACAATACTAAATTTAAAATCTGGTCTAGTCCACTCAGAAAATGATTTATGGAAATAAGCCAATAATCCTGTATTTTGATATTTTGTTAAAAGTGATAATGGTCTTTTTTCGTTAAAAGCTTTATCAATTTCAGCTGCAATTCTTTTTGTGCTCAAACTGCTTGGATAACTAAGCTGGATTGCTTTTTCAAAAAGCATCTCAGTTTTTGGTTCCATTATAAAATTAAATCTATCTCCAAAACGTAAGGCTCTATAAAGTCTTGTTGGATCATCTAAGAAACTTCTGCCATGAAGAATTCTGATTATTTTTGAATCCAAATCCTGCTTTCCATTAAACAAATCAATTAATTCAAAAGGCTGATCAGGAATAATAGACAAAGCCATCGCATTAATAGTGAAGTCTCTACGATATAAATCATCTCTAATGTTACTGAAAGTAACTTCTGGAAGAGCCCCTGGATGTGGGTAATACTCTTTTCTAGCAGAGCTGAAATCAATAACTAAATTCTCATGATATATATGAGCAGTATGAAAACGTTCGATAAGCTTGCACTCTGCCTTAAGTTCCTGTCCCACTGAGGTAGCAAAAGGGATAGCATCTCCCTCTACCATGATATCTATATCATAGTTAGGCTTATTAAGAAGCAAATCTCTTACAAAGCCACCGACAACATATGCTTTAAGACTATTTTTATTTGCAATCTGACCAATTTTTGATAAAAGGTCTAAAAGATTTGATGAATATAAATATTGTATGTTTGAACCCAAAGACATAGTTATATTACCTATCTATGCCTTCTTTTTTAAGAATATCAAAGAAAATTTTAACTAAAGATGGATCTAACTGCGAACCTGCTGCCTTAAACATTTCTTTCTTTACATATGCAAATGGGAAAGCTTTTCTATATGGTCTGTCAGCAATCATTGCATCATAAGTATCTGCAACAGCAAGAATTCTAGCACCTAAAGGTATCTGTGAACCTTTAAGCCCTAAAGGATAACCTTTTCCATCAAATCTTTCATGATGATATAAAGTTAGAGGTGCTATATCTTTTAGTATAGCTACACGCTCCATAATATTAGCCCCATATTCTGGGTGTTTATGAAGCTCTGCAACTTCATCTTCTGTAAGTTTGCCCTGTTTAGTCAAAATAACGTCTTTAATTCCGATTTTACCTATATCATGAAGAAGACCAGCATATCTTACTGTTTCTATCTGATCTTCGTCCAATCCTAACTCTTTGCTGATTTTAACAGCATATTCCATAACCTTAGTGCTATGACCATGAGTATAAGAGTCTTTTGCTTCAATAGCCGCAGCCAGAGCCATAACCATTGACATATACTGTTCTTTCATGTCAGC
Source organism: Candidatus Rifleibacteriota bacterium (assembly GCA_905236675.1). GTDB lineage: Bacteria > Muiribacteriota > Ozemobacteria > Ozemobacterales > Ozemobacteraceae > RUG334. The sequence goes on from CAJOND010000014.1 coordinate 39,817, forward strand.
ATAAAGTTTTGCATTTTCTATTGCAATACTTGCTTGTGAAGCAAAAGTTGAAAGCAAATCTATTTCACTTTGAGAAAAAACTTTCGGCTTGCTAGTATAAATTGTGATTACGCCAATAGATTTGTTATGAAGAATAATAGGAACCGCTAAAACTCCAACAATTTTTTCTTTACGCATTAACCCATAAAAAGGGTCATTATTGAGTTTACGAATATCAGATACAGACATAGGCCGTCTTTTTTCAAAACATGTGCCTATTATGCTTTCGCCTTTCTTTATAGCTTTAGAAGCTAAGAATGATTTAGACAACCCCCTTGAAGCTTTTACTTCCAAAGATTCTCCTGTTTTATTCAACAACCTTAACTCGCAGCGCAAAGCATTAATCATTTCAATAGAAAAACTAACAATTGAATCTAAAACTTCATCTAAAACCAGAGTAGAAGTTATAGACTGAGAGATTTCGAAAAGCACCGAGACTTCATCTATATGTCTTTCCAAATCTAATGTTATTCTAACATTTTCTACAGAAGTTGCTAAAAGATTTGAAATTGTAGTTAAAGTTCTCAGATTTTCACGACTGAAAGCATTTTTTCTTAAAGCAGCTAAGGTTACAAAACCAATATTTTTGCCTTGAAAGACAAGAGGAACTGTTAAATATGATTTAAGTTTTCCATTAAAAGGTTTGGAACTGACTTGTTTCTGAGTTGATAAAAATAGCTGTTGTCTCTTAATTTGTCTATCTTTCTGAGGATTCAACATTAAAGAAATATCGTTCATATGAGCAGAAAGAGAGTTTAACTTTTTGGGTTCAAGTAAATAGTTTGAAAGATAAAAACGCTTTTCTTCCTCTTCTTTTGAAAAAAGACTTACGACACCAATATCAAAACTTATGCGTTCTATTAAATATTCTATAGACTGTCCAATAAGAGCTTCAAAAGTTCTTGAAGTAGAAAGCTTTTTAGCAAGCTGGTTAAGCTGTTCCATTTGCTTAATCTGCTTTTCACGATCTTTAAGAAGAGTCGTATGTTCGATTTTCAAAGCAGCAAGATTAGCAAATATAGTTGCTTCTTCTAAATCATTGACAGAAAAAATATAATTTTTAGAAATATTAGCAATAACGATAAGACCAACACACTGAGTCTTGGTCTGTAAAGGAATGAAAAGAGCTGATTTAAAAGGCGTATTTTGAAAAATACTGTCCTTAGAGTCTCCTGTAAATATAAGCCTCTGTCTAGCTTCAAAAGCCTTGAATACAGCAAGATTTTCGCCTGTCAAATTGGGATTAGCTGTTTGGCCACTTCCTGGACTTGGTGCAAAACCGAATTCTTCTGTTGAATGTATTGAATTTCTATGATCTTCACACTTTATGAAAGATGGTCTTCTACGGCGTTTCCCACAGGCTGTAAAGAATTCCAGCTGAAACAAATCTCGATTTAGAAGCATTATATAGCTTTCATCTGCCTTGACTGCCTCTTTGACAGACTTTACTATCATATCTAAATCTTCTTTAAGGTCTCTGTTGGCAGAAAGAGCCAAAGAAACCTCTGAAATAGTCGCCAGTCTCTTAAAGCTTTCGTTTTGCTGATTATTTGAGTTAATGAGTTTTTTCATATTCTACTTCAGGTTCGTTATAGCTTTGCACCTGATTTCTTCCTTCTGCTTTTGCTTTATATAATGCTTGGTCTGCTGCTTCGATTAAATCAGAAGTTTTTATACATTTTGTCACAGAAATACAGGAAACTCCGATAGAAAGTGTTACTTTTAGTTTTTTATCACCTTCTTCAATGAATGATTCTTCTACTTTACTTCTTATACGTTCAGCAAAGGCAGCTGCACCTTCTAATGATGTTTCTGGCAATATAACCCCAAATTCTTCACCGCCATATCTAGCTACTGTATCTATTTGATCACGCATAGAAGATTTGAATATAGTAGAAACGTGTTTAAGGACTTTGTCACCAACCAGGTGTCCATATGTATCATTAAACTTTTTAAAGAAATCTATATCGATAATCATCAAAGATAAAGGCTTTTTGTAACGATGAGCTCTTGTAAATTCCTGAGATAGTGTTTCCTGGAAAAATCTGTGATTGTAAAGCTCTGTCAAAGGGTCTGTAAAAGCTAATTTTTCTGTTCGTTTATGTATCAGAGCATTTTTAATACTTGTAATAAAAATGCCCGTAAATTGAGAAGTTATGTCTAATTCGTGAGAGGAAAACTCATTGCCACCTTTTCGTGCCAAATGAATAAGTCCGCTTACGTTATTTCCTAAGATTATTGGCAAATGCAAAACATGTCTGAACTGTGAAACCTGTTTTTCGTTAGGATTTTGAGGATTAAAAAAAGTTGGTTTAGAAACATTTTTAGAACTCAATACAGGTTCACTAGGATAATTTTTAAAAAGCCTGAAAATACTATCTGTAAGTTTTTTCTGATACTTTAAAGAAATAGGTTCTGAAGGTTGAACAATAAGTTTGTAGGAGGCATCTAAATCGTCATACAGTAAAATTGATATAGTTGTAAAAGAAATAACCTTATTGAACTGATTGAAAGCCTTTTGTAAAATTGAGTATGGATCAAGAGTTGAACCAAGATCTTTGCTTATTTCAAAGAATATTCTATTACGTTCGGCAGTCTCTCTTAATATTTCTTTATCATCTCTGATGGTTTTAAGCATCTTTTCACGAGTAATGGCACTAGAAAGATTATGGGAAATAACCTGCAAAAATCTGTAATGCTTCTTTGCCTGTGCTTCATCGTTTTCAACAAAATCACGGCTAACAATCAGGAAATATAGACTTTCATCCTCAACATAGAGAGGAATACAATACATTTCGCTAGTTTCATTACCATCATCAAACAAAAGTGTCAGAGGAGAATCATCATTAGCAGATACAAAAGAGGGATTATCTAGGAGTTTATGGCGAATTCTTTCGGAAGCAGATTTAAACATTGCTTCTAATTGAGGCTGCTTTAAGTGGTGAGCAGCCAGGATTTCCAGCTTTTGGGTGGTTTTAACTCCAGATTTCTTATTCGAAACTTCTTGAGTAGTTTTTATAACAGCTGATCTTTTCATTCCAAGCTCTTTTGAAAGCTTAGATAAAAACTCTTCCAATCTTCCCTTAAAATCATTAGTTTCTGAAAGCAAATTAGACATTTGATAAAGAGCCGATATTTCTTTTCTATTTGTTTCAATTCTTTCCATCAAGGTTTCTTTTTCTATAAGACTTGCAATCAGAACTGCTATCGCGCCAACTTTACCTAAATCTTCTTTTGTAAAAGTAGCCTGCTTTGATGTACGATTAAGATTCATGACACCAATCGTCTTTTTGCGAATAGTCAGAGGAAATGAGATGAATGAACCCTTGTCTTTTTCACGAGATAATTTAAGCTTAGATGATTTTATATTTTCTGTTTTCTTGAGTATTATCGGGGAATTAGTCTTAAAAACTTCAACAGCAACTGAATTTTTATCACAAAGCTTAGTATTTTTATCTTTCTGAGACAATTCTTTAGCAAAAATAGGATGAGATGAAGAGGCATAAAGTTTAAGAGCATCTTCCTCATTATCATATACCATTATTGAACCAGATGCTGCTTTCATAAATTCCAAAGTTTCAGAAATAATATTTTTAATCAGCAAATGCAAATCTGTTGATTCAGCAGCCTTTTCAGCAAGAACAGCATATATATTTTGATTTTTTGCTATTTTACTCATTTTGTGATTTCCCTCTATATTTTACTGTTAAAACAGTAAGATCATCATGTGCATCAGCACCTTCGCGCCAGTCCTGACAAGCTGTAACCAATGCTTTTGTTAAAGTTTTAGCACTTTCATAAGCTGTCTGGGTCATAATCTTTTTTATTCTATCAGTACCAAACATTTCATTTGAATGATTAATTTCTTCATATAGACCATCTGTAAACATTACAAATGAATCTCCTGGATTATTTGAAATTAATGCTTTCAAATCCAGTTAAAGGAGGATCAAACAAACCCAATGGCATTCCTAGATTTGGTGGAATTTCCTCATTAGTATTCTGTCTTCTAACAAATAAAGGGCCATGACCAGCAGAAGCAAACTCGCAATCTCCCGTAGCAACATTTATAGCAACTAGCTGCAAAGTAACAAATTTTCCATCCATACCTTCCATCTCGGCCGAAAGGTATTTATTAGCTTTTCTTAGTATGCTTATAATATTAGATTCTTCTGGTGCAAGAGTTTTAATAACAGTTTGAGCTATTGCCATAATAATAGCAGCCGAAGAGCCTTTCCCTGAAACGTCACCAAGAATCACTAGCAATCTTCCATCGCATAATCTTACTGTTTCAAAAAGATCGCCACCCACTTCTTTTGCGGGAATACTTTCTCCAAACATATCTATTTCTTTTGGCAACCGTTTAAAATCTCTTTCTGTCGGCATTAAAGACATCTGTATCTCTCTAGCACTTTTATTAAGCAATTCTCTTTCTTTTGTTTCACTTAAATAAGTGACATTATTGATGCCTGTTGCAACTAAGTCAGAAATAGCTTCAAGAAACTTTTTATCGCCTACAGAAAAAGGCTTCATATTATCTTTATTGTTTACATTTATTACACCGGTTACTTTCTTGTTTGCAGTACCGATTCCTGTTATTAATGGAACAGAAAGTAAAGACTTAGTATGATAAGTTGTTTCGTGTTGTTCACTAAATAGTCTTTTTAAATTTTCACGGCTTTCATCTGGAAAATTATTTTGAATCTCATCTAAATCTTTTATATTTTTTATATAAAGAGTCTTTCCATATTTAACCACCAGACCAGATATAGAATCTTCTATAAGCTGCCTTGTTTCGTTTGGGACAACAGTTTCAGAATGCCCGTGTCCCTTTTTCAAAATAAGATACTTTCTAGTCGGATCTACTTCCATATAAGAAATAATATCAACCTTCAAATGATCTGAAATTACTTTTATCATTTTATCCTGCATAACGCTTGGATCTGAAATGTTTTTAATGAGGTCTTCAAATTCTGAAATGGAAGAAATTCTTGTAGCAAAATTATCTGCAGCCTGCAAATGAAAACCAATTTTTTCCTTTAATCGATAAGAAATAACATCTATTTCATCTTTTGAAAGCTGGGGATTCAATTCAGACTCATATATTACCAAAGCTCTTGAATACTTAGTAAATGTCGAAGTCAAGGGGAAAACATAGCGAATTGGAAGATCAATTTCTTTTTCTGTATTATCTAAAGTATTCGTTTTCTTTATTGCATCCATAACTTCGGGACAGGCAAACAAATCTTCTGTTGTAACCAAATCTGGGGTCCATGGATCTAGACTTGCTGTTTTTTCTAAGCTATCTTTGTTTCTAATATAAGTAAAAATTGCCCCTGCCCTTTGATTAAAAACTTTTGTTATAAAATCAGCAAGATCAGTTAAAATCTGAGTTGTATCATTAGGGTTATCTAAGAAACTTAAGCGCGTATCTATAACTTCTATAGTCTTTTTCAGACGGTCATTAAGAGCTTTTCGGCGGGTTAAATTCAAATGACCGAAATATAAACCCAATTGGTTGGCAATCATTGTGATGAGTTTCATAAGCCCATTGTCATGTTCGTTAAACATTTCAAGAGCCTGTTGCTGAGTAGGAATCAATCCTAGATAGCCAAATGTTATATCCTCTTCATTAAAATTCTTTTGAAGATTATTATTTATAGAACAAGGAAATACAACTGGACCGAAACTCGAAGAAATCTTTTCTTCATCAGTATATACTTCAATTTTTTTTATAGCATCCAAATCTTGGTTTTTTGCGTCTATTATATTCATTCGACGCTCTAATAGTTCCTGGAGACTATAATCATATTCCTCTTCTTTATTCTTTTTAGTTACAATATATTCGTTATTATATCCTGGAGCGGCTTTTTGTATTATTCCAATAGAGTTTAAGCAAAATTCTTTTTGAAGCATCTTTAAAAGAGGCAATAAAACTCTTTCGTCTTCCTTAAACCAGTTTTTGGATTGATTCTGCTTAAAAGTCTGATCGTTAAAACCAATCATCATCTTTTTAAAAGAGCTATTGGTTGTGAGAATATTTTGCAATTCAACAAGTAGTTCTAAAGTTTTGGCAGGAGTTTCAAATTTTTTTACAACAATATCTTTACTAGTAACTTTTTCCTGTTGATTAATAGAATCAGACATCAATATATATGCTCCATACTGTTGTTTTATTTATTCTCAAAACTGCTATATTTTATCAATTATAATTCTTTCTTGCAATTGAAAGATTAACTAATCAAAGAAAAGATATAAAAATAAAATTTCATTTTCTATTGTCTTAACAATCCATAGTATTAATCATATATTTTTAACTGCCGATTAAATAAATATAGATAAAGCAAATATTGTCGGAGGCAGAATGCTTCGGAGAAAAATATATACAAAAATCAGACGTAGAGCTCATCGTTATTATTCAATAGTTCTACTGGCTATGATAATTCTTTTCAATGGTTGCATGAGTCACAAAGGTGATTTAACATTTAACACACCTTCTGGTGAAAAATTCAATATTTCAGGAAATATTTATTTACCAGAAATAATAGAAACCGAATCTGCAAGAGCCTCTTTAACTACACTAACTGACTTTTCCAATTTTAAGATAAAAGCAGGAGAAGTAACTTCTCAAGCTGATAAATCAGGGAACTATAGTCTAAGTGAAGTTCCATTTTCCGATTCATTAATAATAGAGGCAGTATCAAACAAAATAGCTTTATTACGCCGTGTTACAGCCGATGAGCTGTGTTATTCAGATTTGTCATCTTTACAAATAGATGTAAACACAACAGCTGAGGCTTTAATATATCAACAGGGACTGTTATTAAAAAAAGATTTAACTCCTGCAGATATAAGAGCTAGAGAATATGCAGATGGCATAGCTTCACTCACAACAGCAATAAAGCTAGCTATGCAACTTCCCAAAGCTTCTATAAGCAAAACAACCTTGGATTTACCTGCAGTAACTTCAGCAGCAAAACAAGTTGCGCTTAATTGTATCGCCAGAGATAGCATTTTAAAAGATGCCAACACAGTTTTAAGACATGCTTTCTTAAGAGAAGACTTAGATTTGGTTAAAATGTATATTTCACCATCATTTAGCAATGACTGGGATTCAACTTCAAATTGGTCAGATGTTGTAAATTATTTTGAAACACTTTTTTCCAAAAATGATTTTGTAAGCCTAACATGGGAAATTTTAGAAACAGAATTGCTAGAAAATAACAAAGCAAGAATAAGAACCAAAGTTAGTGCAGTTGTAAAAGAAACCAAAACTGACGAAATAGTGACAAACAAAACCTGGACTTTTGATGCATATTGGCAATTAGAAGGAACAATATGGAAGCTGTATAGAAATATGCCATACCGTGATACTCATCCGACTCAGGTAGATGCCGATCTTCGATGGGGAGAAATAGCATTAGCTCATGCTGAACTCCAAGCAGCAGTAAACAGTGAAAATATTGCCAGCTTAAGCTATAGAATATCAGATTCCTTTAGAAATGCATTTGATGGCAATAGCACAAAAAATGAATTAATTCTTGTTGCTACTACTCGTTTTAACAATATGGATGTAAAAATATCCCAATATACAATAGAAAATATTAAATTTAATGGGAATGAATCAGCTGAAGTTACCTGTTCAGGAAGAGTTAAAGTTGTTAATATAGTTCAAGGAAAAGACATAGATAGTGGAACTGTATTTGCAAAAGTTATTTGGATAAAAGAAAATGGGGTTTGGAAAATATATCGTGACCTACCCTACAAATTTACCCATCCATTAACAATTAATTAACATTTTATTTTGATTATTTTCATTTTTTTAAAGCCATTCTTATGATTTATAGAATAATTAAGGCTTTCATAAGTTTGCCACAGAATAATTAATTAAAGTTTACTTATACTAGTGAATTGTGGTATGGTAAAAATATAAATGAAAATTGGGGGCAATGATTATGTGGCCTAGATGGGTTAGAGCCTTAGCAACTATTTGGGTATCTATAGATAGCAAAAAACGTGGGAAATTCGATATAGCTTGGACTTTGACAATTCTTTTATTTGGTCCTCTTTTGCTTCCTTTTTATATAGCCAGTCGTCCTTTTATGAAAAATGAAAAAGTTATAGACTGCTATTTCTGGCGTCTTCTCAAAGCCTGTCAGAATCTTTTTCTTTTTGTTGTAACCTTAGCAACTTCTGCTGTATTTATTGAAAATATTACTACTCCTAAAAGCCGTGAACTAGCTGAAGTAAAAAGAGCAGAAATAAAAGCTGGAAGTATACTTGGAATTTTTGTTATGTTCATCCTTTTAAGTATGGAAAAATTCAGCTTTGATTTTATGAAAGAACAGATTGAAAAAAGATTTTTCTCTAAATAATACCATTTTGCAATGGTTCTGTTTGTTATTACCAAGGGGAAATCATAATTTGATAAGATTTCTTAAAGTTTATTTTATAGTTATTATTTTTGCTTTCTTTTATACCCCAGTCAAAGCTGTTACCGTAAAATACAGTCCAGTGCAAGACATAGCAGGTCCAGGTGGAAGAGATTACCAGCACGGCAGCTTAAAAACATGGGAATCTGGTATTATACCCCATGATCGTTATATAGTATTTGAACCATCTGATCCAACACCCACAAAAGCAGGTATAGTTCTGTTTATACACGATTTAACTACACCTTCACCTCATTTTTATATGGGGCAGATTAGACATCTTTGTCGTAAAGGCTGGATAGTTCTTTTCCCCTATTATCAAGGAACGGATCAACCAACCAATCACTATATGTTTAATATAATAAGATCGACGAAAGACTTTCTTCAAAGAGCTTTTGAGAGAAATCAAATTCAGGTTGACCACACAAAATTTGTTATTTACGGACATGGGGCAGGCGGAGTATTAGCTGCCGACGTTGCAGGAACTTATGACTACTTTGGGTTACCCCTTCCCAAAGTCTTATTAATAACAATGCCCAGTAGAACTTATATAAAACTTCTTAACCTGAGAGGTGTAAGCCGAGAAACCAGATTAGCTGTAATCACAGGCGATAGAGTTCCAGACGACGATGTTTTAGTAGCAAGAGACATTTTTTATACCACAAATAGAGTAAGAACCTATAATAAAATATTTATAACAGTTCAATCAGACTACTATGGTTATCCGCCATTAATTGGAGACAGGAATTCTGCATTGTCCCTGGAATATCCTCCAAATGAAAGATTTATAATAAATACTAGAAATGAATATATTCATGCTTATAAAAGCAAACACCTAGCTCCTTACTTAAGAGCAAAAGATATTGAAAATTTTGATTGGAGAGTTGATTTTAGAGTATTAGATATGTTGATAATAGCTGCTTTTAATCTTAATACAGATCTCCGACCGATGAAAAAATCGGAAGAGCTACGATCTATGGGGTATTGGAGCAACGGGAAAAAAGTTAAACCCTTGATTATTACAGATAGGCCTTAACTAAATTAAAGAATCAATTATTAATAAATAGTTAATGGGTAATTTATATAAGAATATTCTTATTAATCTTATTTACTAAGTTCAAAAGTGACAACAGGAGAACCCTTATAATCTATAACTTTTTTCAACACAGCATAGCCACGTTTTTTTATTGTCACTTCTCCATATTCCTTCTTTATACCACTGATTTTAAATTCGCCTTTACTGTTGGTTAAAATTTTACCGCCTTCAAGGTAAATTTCAGCGTTTTTAATAGGTTTATGATTTTTAGAATCAACCACAGTGCAAAGCATAGTTTCATTGAAATGAATCTTTTCTAATGAAATATAAGAAGGATTCCCTGCTTTACCATTTTTTATAAGCTTATTAATATTGCCAGATGTTGTTTTATAACCATCTGCTATTACTATTGCATTACCATTAGTTTTGTTTACAAGAATCTGCCCCAGCCTATTGGTCTGGTAGACTTTGTTATCAATATTGACAACCGCATTGGCAATACCTTCATTGGTAACAATATCTTTAAGTTCAATAAGAACTTGTTCTTCATTTCCTGTATTTTCAAGATATACAGAATCATTATCAGATACAAACGAATCTTCATTAACAGATAAATCTTTATCAACAACAGCATAGGTTAAATCTTCTTCAGACATTTGAGAAAGACTGTCTGAAGATACTTTCTTGCTAGAAGAAGATACATTTTTTGTGGTTACAGTAATAACTGGATTCTTAAGGAAACCATCTTCCAATTGCTGCTTAATAAGCACAGCTGCATCAGTTAATTTCATGCCAGAAACACCAATTGAACCAATTAATGGCATATTAATGCTTCCATCATAACCAATCAACCGATCACCAGATAATTCTGGCTCACCTTTAACAGTAACAGTTATTATATCACCGGGTTTTAGTAAAGCAGGTGTTGCAGCAAAAGCTGTACCTGATGCTAGAAAACATGCAATACTGATATAAGTTAACCACTTGATCTTTTTCATATTTTTCCGTAATGAATAGTTTTATATAATCTGAATCGACCAATATACTTTAAAAATTTAGTTAAAAATATATTTATTTCAAGAAATTTTTGTATTTTTTATTTTACAATAAAAAATAGTTTTATTACTGTCTTTTAATATTAATTACCCCCTTTATAACCAACATTAATTTGTGGTAGTATCAGTAAACAATAAAATTAGCCAATATAAAATAACAAATAAGAGGCAAAACAAATATGAATATAAAAGGGAAAAAGATTGCAGTAGTAGGTGCTGCTAAAAGTGGTCTTGCAGCTGCAAAAACACTCTTAGACAATGGAGCTAATATTTTTATTTCCGACATCCAATCTGAAGAAAAACTCAAAGCCACGCTAACAAAAGAAAACCTTTTGGGGAAAGTAAGCTTTGAAGCAGAAGGCAATACCGACAAGGTTTTAGAATCTGATTTTATAGTATTGAGTCCTGGAGTAAGACCTAATATACCCGTATTAGTAAAAGCTTCTGAAAAAAATATTCCCATATATTCAGAAATTGAAATAGCTTATAGGCTATCAAAAGGGAAAAGACTTGTAGTTACAGGCAGTAACGGCAAAACAACAACTACTACATTACTTTCTTTATTTTGCCGTGAACAATTTGAAAAAGTTTTTCTTGGTGGCAATATAGGTATACCAATGATGAGCTTTGCAACACAAACCACTGATGATTCTATTCAAGTATTAGAAGTAAGCAGTTTTCAATTAGAAACTATTAGCGAATTCAAACCTGATATTGGTATAATTACAAACTTCTTCGAAAATCATCTTGATAGATATCCCAACTATAAAGCTTATATAGACGCAAAGAAAAATATAGCTCTCAATATGGGTTCAAACCAATGTTTGATATTAAATGCCGACCAACAGCTTATGAGAGAAATGGAACCACAACTAAAGTGTAAAACAGCTTGGTTCGGATGGAATACAGAAAACAAGAAACCTTCTGTTACTATAAAAAACGATTATTACGTTTTCACAGACAAAGAAGGAAAAGAAATATCTCTTTTCAGTTCTAATGCTCCTAAACTTATAGGCAAACATAATCAAGAAAACATAATGTGCGCCTCCTTAGCTGCAATATTAGCTGGCGTAGAACCTCAAAAACTTGAAAAAGTTGTCCGTGAATTTTCTGGCGTAGAACACAGGCTGGAATGGGTTAGAGATATTAATGGTGTAAAATTCATTAACGATTCTAAAGGAACAAATTGTGCAGCTTCAATAACGGCTTTAAAAGCATGCAAATCTCCTTTAATTCTTATTGCTGGTGGTCGTGATAAAGGCACTGATTTAACAGAATGGGTCGAAACCATTCGTCAGACAGCTAAAGCAGTAATTCTCTTCGGAGAAGCAAAAGATAGATTTAGGGCTTCATTAGAAGGCGTAGTTCCATTGAAAACAGCCCAAAACCTGGAACAATCAGTTAATATAGCTTACCAGATGGCTAATGCTGGAGATACAGTTCTTTTATCACCAGCTTGCAGCAGCTATGACCAGTATCCTAATTTTGAAGTCAGAGGAACGCATTTCAAAGAACTGGTCAATAATCTTTCCAGCAAATGATAAAGAAAACATTACAATTTGACCACATATTGCTCTTCGTAGTAGTAGCTCTTATGGGAGTTGGACTTGTAATGGTTTATTCTGCAAGCTCCGTAACTTCTTTAGCTCAAATGTCTGACGGATTGTATTATTTTAAACGTCAGTTAATGTGGGTTATAGTTGGATTAATAGCAATGCTACTAACATCCGGTATACCATACAACAAACTGGAAAAAATATCTGTACCGCTTTTAGGAATAGCAATAGTTTTATTGGTAATAGTTTTAATTCCAGGTGTAGCTAGAGACATCGGCGGTGCCAAGAGATGGATACGATTTGGAAGCCTTGGCTTTCAGCCATCTGAGTTTGCCAAAATGTGTTTTGTTCTTTATATGGCTCATTCTATTGCCGCACGTCAAAAAGTAATAAAAAGCTTTTTGCATGGAATGCTTCCTGATTTATTTGTAACAGCATTAATTTTTTTACTTATATATAAAGAGCCTAACCTTTCAACGGCAACTTTAATCGGTGGAACATATTTTGCTATGTATTTTCTAGGAAACGGCTCTCTGCTTAATCTTGGAACTCTAACTAGTTGCGGAGCAATTATGGTTTCTGCCTTAGTATTTCAGGCAGGTTACAGAGCCAGACGATTTTGGGCTTTTATAAATCCGTGGGAAAATGCGAGTTCAAGCGGATATCATATAATTCAATCTCTGGTTGCTATCGGTTCCGGAGGCATGTGGGGCTTAGGCCTGGGTCAGAGCCGCCAAAAGTTTTTTATTCTTCCTGAAAGACATACAGATTTTATATTTGCAATAACTTGTGAAGAATTAGGTTTTATTGGTGGTGTAATTGTTTTGCTGTTATTCTTTGTTCTTATTTGGAGAGGATTCTATATAGCTTCAAGAGCACCTAACATGTTTGGTTATTTAGCAGCTGCTGGAATTACATCTGTAATAGGGTTGCAAGTTGTTATTAATATTGGTGTTGTCCTTAGTTTAATGCCAACAACAGGTGTTACACTGCCTTTCATAAGCTATGGTGGTTCTAGTATTATATTCCTGGCTATAGGTGTTGGAATATTATTGAATATTTCGCGTTATGGTTCAAGTGATAATCTTTACGAGAAATCAAGATCTATACCTTTTTCTAGCAAATTTAATAATCTAGAAAACGCAATTAGTTCGAGGAGAAAGTAGAATGAGAATTATTTTCAGTGGGGGTGGAACAGGTGGACATATTTACCCCGCTCTAGCAATACGTGAAATTTTACTTAAAAAACATAACTTTGAAAGCGGTTATGTTGGTGTTATTGGCGGAATGGAAGAAAAAATAGTTACAAGACTTTCAGACATTGAATTTATGGGAGTCAGAGCACAAGGGATGCCAAGAACTATTTCCCCGAAATGGTTCTCATTTCCATTCGTCAATGGTTTAGGTATTATAGATGCCTGGAAACACCTAAAAAAATTCAAACCTGATTTAGTTGTTGCTACTGGCGGTTTTGTTTCATTTCCTATTCTGATAGCCTCAAAAATCGCAGGTGTTCCATTTGTTATCCATGAACAAAATGCCGCAATGGGAGTTACCAATAGAATTTTTTCAAAAAAAGCAGCCAAAGTCCTACTTACCTATGAATCAGCTGCCAAAATAGATAATAAAAGAATTATTTTAACTGGAAATCCTGTCAGAGATGCATTTTTAAAACAATCTATTACCCAATCCAGATTTAAAAAGAATGAAGGAGAATTTATATTACTTGCTGTTGGTGGCTCAAGAGGAGCTCTTTCTATAAACAAAGTCTGCATTGATTTAGCAAACGAATGGCTTCCAAAACATCCAGAAGTCAAACTTATACATATTTCTGGTGAAAGAGACTATGAAATAGTTACAAAAGCTGTTTCGCAAAAACCAGAGAATTATGAACTTCTTCCATATTTACATGAAATGAAAGAAGCTTTTGATGTTGCGGACCTTTTAATATCCAGAGCAGGAGCAACAATTCTTTCAGAAATAGCTGTATGCAAAAAACCAGCTATTTTAGTCCCTTATCCTTATGCAACTGACAATCATCAAGAAAAAAATGCAAGAACTCTTGAAAAACTTGGTGCGGCAAAAGTTCTTTTGGATAAAGACTTGAATTTGAATAATCTAATTCAGCTTGTTTCTGAAATAAGAGAAAGTGGTAATTTATCGAAAATGAGCGAAGCTATGAGTAAAAGTCGCCCAGAAGATGTAGAAGAAAGAATATTAAAACAAATTGAAGAAGTGCTGTAATTTCCTATAATTCACTATACTATAAAAAATATATTGAAAAAAAAGAATAACTATGATATATATAATGATACAGTCGGTGACGACCTCATAGTCTCATTGATTAGCGAGGATGGCGGAACTGGTAGACGCGCTAGACTTAGGATCTAGTGTTTCGCGACGTGCGGGTTCAAGTCCCGCTCTTCGCACTTAATATATACTATGCGAGATTAACTCAATTGGTAGAGTGTCACCCTTCCAAGGTGAAGGTTGCGGGTTCGAGTCCCGTATCTCGCTCTCTTGAAAACCTCTGATAATCAGAGTCTTGGAAAACCGCAAAACTTATCGTCAAGTTAAGCGTCAAGATTCTAAAGTTATCGGAGGTTTTTTATTATGTCCTGGTTGGCCGAAAGAAAAAACAGACAGGGTAAAACTTCGTCCTGGCTTTACAGATACAAAGAGCGTTCCACAAAAGAAAAAGATAAAAAAGCAGCATTAAGAGTAAAAAAGCATTGGGATGCATATTTCCTTTTGAATGGCTGTCTTCCTGAAGAAAAAGAAGACATAAAAAGAACACCTGAAGAATACGAGATAGAAAAACAGATTGAAAGATTTTTGCTGCATAAATCTGCTGAGATAAGAGAATCAACTATTCAGCGTTATCGAACTCACTTTAAAGCAATTAAAAGTTTTTTAAACAAAAAGAAGGTTTATTTTTTCGAACAGTTAAACACTTCTCTGATGAATGATTATAAATTTGAACGCCTTAAAAGTGGAACATCATATAAAACTGTTTTTGAAGATCTTGCAGTTTTCAGGGCATTAATAAAATCCCTTGTTGAAGAAGAAATTATTGAACGTGATCCAGTGAAAAAATGGCCAGATATACAAAAAAGAATTCCTAAGCACCCTGAAACACTAGGCCCTTATTCCGATGAAGAAGTTATTCAAATATTATCTTATGCTAAAGAAAATATGCCTTATTTTTATCCCGTTGTCATGGTAGCTTTTTACGCAGGTTTAAGAGCAGGCGAGATAAGAGACCTTAAAGTAAAGGATATTGATTTTAATAATGGTATTCTCACTGTTTTTAATAGAAAATCAATCAGAGATGCAGGAACAGCATACCGCAAGATTCTGATGCATCCGGATCTGACTGCGGTGCTCAAACAAAAATGCAAGCTATGCTTACCAGAAGCTCTTGTTTTTGCGAGCGAACAAAACCGATGGAGAGAATGGGCAGCCTCAGACATGGCTAAGATTTGTAAAGAATTAAACATTCAATACAGAAGGTTCCATGGCTGCCGTCATACATTTGCAACAAAACTAGCAAATTCTGGTATAGGTTTGCCAAAAGTCCAGGCTGCATTAGGGCATACAAATCTAGCAACAACCCAGCGCTATGTTAAATCAAATATGCTTGATAAAAATGACCTGGATAAAATCAGTTTTGGATAAAAGGGAAAAATCTGTTATAATCATAAAAGAAAGCGAGGTAAAAATGGCTATTATGACAGACAAACAATTACAGTTTATTGCTTGGTTGATTACTACTGCTACAGACAAATGTCAGACAATCGAAGAAGTCAAGGCAATGAACGCAGAAATAAGGAAACATTCTCTTGGTATAAAAGAAGAATCAGAAGAAGAAAAATAACCTAAAAAATAGAAAGCTTCACAACAATTTCGCAATAATTGAGGGGCTTTCTGTTTTTTATGAGTATTAAATACTCTAAATCTAACAGTCAAATATTAACAGGAATGTTCTTTTATTTGCAACAAAAACCAGTTATAGCAATAAGTGATAGAGTTCTCCAGAAGTTTCTAGATTTTCTTTGCTTCAGATAAGATTTCTTCAATTCTTGCGATTGCTTCTTTTGCCGTTCTATTGTTTCTTCGTGCTTCTTCAACAGATTTTGAAGCTGATTCGACTTGTCTTCTAGCTGAACCAGTTCTTTCAGTGATTTTTCTAGCTCCATCTTCGATTTCTGCAATTCGTTCTCTGCTGTCTCTAGCTTCTTCTCTTGCTCGCTGGTCGATTCTTTCAAGATTTTCAAATTCAGTTTCAGCTCGCTCATCTGTTTTTCTGTCAAAATGTAGTCTGCATATACAGGCAAAGATAATAATAAAGATAACACCAAAAGGCATATAGATAACGATTTGTGATAGCACGTCATTCATTAAAGACCTCCAATACTATGTGATATATTTAAGCTTAGTACAGAATCAGCATTTGTACAAGATTTTGAGTGTAAAATATTAAAAAAAATAATTAATTTATTTGTTGACATACCGCTTGCGGTATTTAATATATCGAAAGGAGGAAAACTAAAATGAAAAAGGAGGGTTAAGATGAAAACCTTGATTAAGGTTGCAATCCTAGTAAGCTTCTTACTTGCAACAGTGGTAGCTAACTAAGGATTGAAAAAAGGGGAGTAGCCGAAAGGCGAAACCCTGCTTAACCCTCGCTTAATTTAATCATAACACAAAGAAAGGAAAATGTAAAATGGCAATACCAGAATCAAATAGAAGAGCAATTAGAAAATATGATGCAGAACATTACTCAATGCTTTCTGTAAGAATACCTAAGGAACTGCTTCAGGAATTTAAAGAAAAATGTGCTGCATCTGGTGATTCTCAGGCAAAAATAATAAAAGAAGCTATTGAAGCTTATCTAAATAAATAAACAAAAAGCCTGGTATAATTCCAGGCTTTTTATTTCATTGATTAAAACAGGTTTTATTTTGAATTATTAGCTTTAATATTAAGCCATTTATCAATAACTCTTGAACCGACAGCTCCACCGCCTGTTAGAATTGCATAGAGTTCATAATTGAACTTGTCTGGCATCAACCAGATCACGAAGCCACTGGTTATTAAAAAAGCTAAAAAGCCGATAAAGCTCATTATTTTTGTTGATGAAATATTGCCTTGATTATCCTTGAACATCTTTCTTGTCCTTTTTGCCGTAAAGGTATTCCCTCAGTTTTTCGAGACCTTCAAGAATCCATTGAGGTAGTTGCCTTTCTTTAAACATATTAATTCACCTCAATTTTAAGATTTTTTTCATTTTTGAGTAGTTCATTAAAATCTTTTAAAGCCTGTCTGCTGTTGATGACTTCTAATCTTGAATCATTGTCGATGTCTTCA
>CAJOND010000015.1 GCA_905236675.1 Candidatus Rifleibacteriota bacterium
GGCTGGCAGGCCAATCTAAAACGCACTTGTGCGTAGCTAGTAGTATTAGGGCTATGCCCGAAAATGAAAAACCACCCGCTATGCGGGTGGATATTTATTGTAAAAAAAAAGGAAGTAGTTTCTAAGAAAATGACTCAAAATATTAAAAGTTTTACTACCTATAATGGTATGTCCATTGAGATAGAAAAAATAAATACTAAATTTGATACTCAATTTTTGGACATTATTGGTTTTTTTGCAATTCTTGCCTCTCTTTCCTCTCTCTTATTTATAAAAGCACCATACTATTTTTTAAGTATAATATGTACATTTTTTTTCTTGATAGGCTGGTTTTTCCTAAAATATTCGAGAAAATATTATTTTGTAATAGATGAATCTAAGCGTGTTGTTTTCTGTAAAGAAACAATATTTTATACATTAGTTGTAGGAAAAACTAGAGAAATACCTGTTGCAGATGGTATGGTTATTAAAATACAAATTAAACCTAGGGTTGAAACACATTTTTCCCATGGAAAAAATATTAAAACAACATATTATCCTGTAGATTTAATCTATTTATCTCAAGCAATTGAAGATACGTTACTTTCCCATGAAGATTGTAATGAAAGAATTTATCAAGAATATCTTTTAATTGCTAATTCTTTGAAAAAATATTTCAATTTTACTATTTATGAAGAACCAGAAAATAAAAGATGTTTATATGTTATAGCTAAAAATCCGAAGTATAGTGGTATTTATTCTAAAGATCACTGGTCGGTAGATTTTGTTTTGTTGTTTTTATTTATTTGCTTTTCTTTATTAAAATATTGGCTTTAATTCTTTTATTTTTCATCAGTAATATTTGGTTAAGATTCTTTCTCTCATCTAATTTTCTTTTTCAACATAATAAACTTTTATTAACAGTTTTTATGTTTCTTTTTTTGGTATAATAAATGAAAATCATTACCATTGGAGAGCAAATGATTAATCGATTAAAACAAGTTGTACACTGTTACCCAGTAAACATGAATTTATCTTTTATAAAATGTCTGATGCAGTATAGAATTTTTAAATGTCTTTTCCTATTACTATCAATAAGCTTTTTCACTTATATTCCATCAGCCGAAGCTAATTCCTTAGAGCAATATTATTTAAATGAAAGTTATGGTGTAATTTGTTTTGGGTCAGACATTATAAATGATTTATTTGATGTTAAAGTTAAACAAACGGCACTTACAAATTTTTTTAATCTGTATAAAGATGTTGTAAAAGAACGATTTGGAATAGATTTAATAAAAGATGTAGAAAATGTAGGCTTCTTTTTGGTATTGAAAGACAATAAAATTAAGCCAATTGGTTTTTTATCAGGCAATTTCAATCTTAAAGAGATTCTTCCCATAATAAAAGAAAACATAGCTTCAGAACCAGAATTACTCGAAGAAATTGATTCGAATGGGAAAAAGGTTAAAGTGCTTCAGATTGAGCAGAATAAGTTTGTTTTTCAGAATGATAATTTAATATGGTTTTGTAATGAATATGATTTAAAAAACTATAATAATAAACCTTTATTCTTTTCTGCTGCACCTGTGAATATTAAAAGTTTAACAAACAAATCAAATAACTTTATTAATATAGATAAAAAATTATGGGGAAAGTTGTTCTGTTTTAAACAGAGTAATATAACTATTGATTTTGATTCTGTTAGTTCAGTTTCCTGTTATATGAAAGACTGGAATATTATTTTTGAAGCTAATCTAGATAGCATGGAATCGGCAGAAGTTTTAAAATTACAGTTGGAGTATTACTTTAATAATTTTAAAGATCAAAAAGATTGCTTAAGTTTTGATGAGTCTTTAAGTAATATTTTCAAACAGATTAATTCTTTATATTTTTCAGCAAGAATAATAGATATTATTAACAGCTTAAAATTGGAAGTAAAAGATAATACATTAGTTGTGTTATTCCCTTATGACAAAACTAATTTTTATAATGCAATTTCTGATTTTATAATGAATGTTGCTGTGCCTAGCTATCATAATATTGTTGAAGAAGCTAGAATTCCTGCTTGTTACTATACTCAGCATTTAATAACTAAAGCTATAGAAAAATTCAACAATGAAAATGAACCTATGATGACAAGCTATAGTAACTTAAAGCTAAGTGTAGATGGTTATTTACCATATTCTTATGACTTTGGTTCTGGTTTTATGAATAAAAGCGAGTGCGTTTATACTTCTGTCGGTAATTTAGCTGATGGTGGTTACATTGTATGTGGAAGACATGGTCCAGCTATTCCATTGATAAAACCTCAATATTCTAATGAAAGGAAAGAGGCGAATGAATGTTTGAGGAAATGTCATCAAAATATCAGAACAATAACTAATGCAGTTGAGTATTATAACATAGATAATAATTATTCTATGTCAACTAATTTGGATCTTTCAAAGTTAGAGGGTTATATAAAAGGAGAAATAAAAAAACCTTCTTTAGAATGTGAATACTATATTAAGGGTAATCTTTCTGGAGATGGTAAAATAGCCTGCAAAAAACATGACACATTATTAAATAATTATGAATATTAATCCAGATTTGCTTAAAAAAGGAATTATATAATGAGAAAATACATATTTCTAATAATAATTAGCATGTTATTCGCTTCGAAGGTTTGGGGCAATCCTTTTACTGAATTTTACCCGGAACAGAATTCAATTATTCTGAATTTTGATTTAGCAGAAAGTAAAGAATATTTGAATTGGGCTAAAAATAGTATGATGGATAAAACTTTTAATGAAGTTTTAAAATGCCTTAATGAAAAAATCTCTGTCGATTTATCTAATGATTTGAAAGCAATAAGCATATCTTTTATAAAAGTTAAAATGGGTTTTTTAAGCATAGAAAACTCTGTTCCATTTATTTTCCTTTCTGGAAATTTTAAATCAAAAGAGAACTGGATGGCTTTAATAAAATCACTAGCAAAGGATACTACAGAACAAGAACCTAAAATTAGTAATATTTCTGTTAATGGAAAAGATATAACTATTGTTAGTGCTGGAACTTTGCAATATTTTTTCCTTAATGATTCTACTATTTTTATTGGAACAGATGGCACCAGTACTTTGTTGGATAAGAAGGAGATTACTTTTACAAAAGCTCCTGAATCACTAATCAAAGTTAGTAAATTTTCAAAGAGTTATATGTATATTGAAAAAGACTATATACGAAGAACTCCTTTAATTGCATTTTTATTTGGTAAATCTGAAAAGTATAGCTCTCTTTCTGTTTATATTAAAGAAAAGGTAATAAATTTTATTATAAATATAGATGACTCCAAATTGGTTAGAGAAGAAGCAAAATTACTTGAAGATGAAATAAATAAGTTTAGTGATAAATATGCTGAACATTTTGAAAAGTCAAAGAAATATTTAACTAAAATACCATTAAATCATTTTTTATCTGTTTCAAAGGAAATGTATTCTGATGCTTTATTTAAAAAATTAGTTGATAATCTGAAAATAGCACCTAAAGAAAATTATGTTCTTGTCACTTTACCTTATGATGATTTCTTAATGAAACATGCTATCATAAACTTTATAAATATAGGGCTGTATGGTTTATATGAAAACTTAAATAAAGATATTTTTAAAGCCTGCAAAGCCAACAGAGAAGAATTATCAAAGGCTATTGATTTATATAATACGAATGGCGAATCTAATTGGCGATTAAAAGATAGACTGAATGAAGAAAAAGAAGATTCAAATCCTAGCCATAGAAGAATAAAAGAGATAATAACAGAACCTAATAAAAATGGTAGAACAACAATGGTTCTTGATATTCCGACATTGTATGAAAGAGGATGTTTGAGTATTTATCCTTTAAAACCAGATCCTGATTGTGAATACGTTGTAAAACAAGCGGATTATAATATTATCTCACATAATGTAGTTTGTTTGAAACATAGCTTTATAAATAAGGTAGATTTAAGTTTTGGTTCTTGTTTTGTTGATTATAATTACAGCTATAATATGGGTTATGAAACATTTGAATCCGACAAGAATAGTGTAATTAAAGCTAATTTCTGTTATTTAAAACAAAAGAATATTTATGAAGCTATAAAAAAATTTAATGATAGTCATGATAACCAAATGACTAAATTGAACCTTTCAACTCTTATAGAATCTGGAATGTTGAATAAAGATTCAATTAAAACAATAAATAACTGCGAATATTTTTCTCTTGGAGATTTATCTACAGATGAAGGTTTTATTTATTGCAAAACTCATGGAATCGAATCTTTTAAATTAGGAATGGAAAGTAAAATCAAAGATTTTAATGATTTTATAAAAATTAATTTTAGCAAGATAGACAGTAAACTGGTCGCTCTTGATGATATTTCAACTATTACTAGTTGTGCAAGAAATATTGATTTTATTACTATGGTTGTCAATCGGGAAAATCGTCAGGAAGATGGAGTTAAAACTACTTCGGAATTGAATCTTAAAGAAATTGTTGAAAAGAAAAAGATTCATATAAATCCTTTTGTAACTAATCCTGAGTGTGAATACTATATAGAAGGCGATATGACTAAAAACGGCCATGTGGCTTGTAAAAAACATGGCACTTTAAAAATTCATTATTGATAAATCATCAGCAGGAAATGCCTATTGAGGCATTTCTTACTACCTTAAAGGGTTAAACTCCATTTCCGGGTAGGGGATACTATTAGCAGCTAATGTTTTTTCTTCATTTGAATCTTCTATTTCTGTATCCTTTATTTCTTTTCTTAAGCTTTCAACTTTATCGTCTAATTCTTTTCTTTGTTCTTCATTAAATTTATTAATAATATTATTGAAAAGTTTTTTTGTTTCATAATCTCTTGACGTATTGCAATTAGATAAAACTCCGTATATATAAGCTTTTTTATATGTTTCTATATCAATTTCATCTGTTTCATCCTTAATGTTTTTGGGGGTTATATCATTATCCTTTTCGATGGTTTCGTTATTAGAATAATTTTCTTCATAAACAATTCTATTTGGCAAAAATATTGGTTTCTTACCGTTGCTGTCTTTTTCTGAATTATTATGATTTTGCTTTGGTTTTTGGTTGTAATACTTTTTCCCCCCTCCATATTTTGGCAAATAAATCTTTATTTTTTTCTTCTAAATAAGCTCTTATCTCTTTACTATAATAATGGAAAAGAAAGTATGCTGCCTTGGGATGTCCATGTTTTAAAGTATATTTTAAATATTCAATGGCCTTTAATTCATCCTTTTCTACTGACATTTCTTCGCTGTTGTAATTTGTGACTATACCACTTAATTTTGCTTTACTCATTAAGAAAATACACTCTATGTCTCCTAATTCTACACCGATTTCTAACCATTTTTTGAAATCCTTGCATTGTGAAAGACAGTTTTTAATTCCTCTAATTGCTCCCATTTTTCTTGCCTGATTCATATATTTACTGTATTCGCTATTATTTTTCCCTATATTGTAGGCATGAAGAGCCATTAGCATTGGATGACCGTTATCTGCTCCTTCTTTTATTATTGTTTCCCAATTTATATTATCTGGTAATACTTCTTTAGGAATATTATAATAAGAATTCATTTCGTTAATAAGGAAATAGAGTTTTGCAATAAGAGTAGGTTGTTTTGATTTAAGTGATAGTTTGGCGTAATTTTTTGCTTTCAATTTGTCTTTTTCTTCAATATTTCTTTTGTTGAAGCATGCTTTAAATAAATCAAATAAAGCCCTGCTATTCCACAGTTCTGCTGCTTTTAAATAATAATCACTTGATTTGGTTGTGTTTCCAAGTTGTTTTTCTATTACTGCTAATAAGTAATAGAAGGAACTACTTTTATTATCAATATAAGGTTCGATTTTTTTTAATGCTATGTTAGCTTGATTTACTTCCCCAAAAACAAAAATTGAGTTTATAACCCCATCAATATATTCTGAGTTTCTTAATTTATTGTTTATTTGCATATATTTGGGGTTATTTTTTAACCTTTCTAAAACACAAATTCTATTATATATACAGCCTCCTTCGTCACAGCCTTCATCAAAAGATTCAGCAGCAAGTTTAAGAGCAGTATTTACGTCTTTATTTATTTCCCAAAAACCGTTTAAGTAATAATTGGACAAAACTGCTTTGCTTAAAGGAATTTCTCTGCTTTCTTCTGCATATTTTAAAGCGAGATGTTTGTCTACTGGAATTTCAAAAGCACCCCAGCAATAGTAATAAGCTAAAATGGACTTTCCTGTTTTATTATTGTTTTCACTTAGCTTTTGGGCTAATTTAAAAGCTTTATCAACATCTCCTCTGTTAAAATATATATTTGCTAATATTTCTTCTGCTTGTTCATTCCCATTTTTTGCAGCTTTTTCATACCAGTGAAACATAAGTCTATTATATTTTTTTTGTTCGTAATGCTTGGCTAATTCTAGTTGAGCTTGTGAATTTCCATTTATTGACTCTTTTATCAATGAATTGACATTGCAAAAGCAGGACGAAGTTGAAATAATAGAAAAGGCAAGTGCCGTAAGAATAGTTTTATTCATTTTTTTACCTATGAGGCTGTGCTAAAACTAATTTTTAAATTTAAATTAGATTATACTAATTGGCTACACATTTGTCATAAAAAGTATAGCGTATGAGCTTGCTCTGAAAGCTTTACGATTATGACAAATCTGTGGGCTACAAACTAATAAATACTCATTTTTCAGCAAATTTCAAGTTTTCGCGCAGAGGCTCCTTTATGAATTTGCTTTATTTTGATTTCTTATATTTTATTTGAAAAAACAATTTAATACAATAAAAACTATAACTACCAAATTCTATAAAAACTAAAAGTTCTTTTATTTAAAAAAATAATTGCTTTTTTTACTAAATAGTGTTAATATGCATTCATCATCAAGTGATGATCCTGAATAGCTCAGTCGGTAGAGCAACTGGCTGTTAACCAGTGGGTCGGGGGTTCGAGTCCCTCTTCAGGAGTTTATAAAACCTGTTAATTTAATTAACAGGTTTTATTTTTTTAGTATTCATTTTATATTGATTTAAATTTTTTTTCAAAACCTCTTGATTTGCTCGAAAAGATTTGCTATATTGGTTTTAACGCAATTACGGACAAGTCCGAGGAAGCAAAATTCTCCGTGACCGAGTTAGTAAGTGTGAAAGCAAATTTAGGAGAATTTTTCGAATGAAGATTTACGTTGGTAACCTTCCTTATGCTATCCGTGACAAAGCCTTGAATGATCTTTTTGCTCCATACGGCGAAGTTACAAGTGCTAATGTTATTATCGAACGTGACACCAATAGGTCAAAAGGCTTCGGTTTTGTTGAAATGCCATCAAAAGAAGAAGCTGAAAAAGCTATTGCTGAACTTAATAATAAAGAAATTAATGGTCGTGCCATAAAAGTTAACGAAGCAAGACCTCGCGAAGATAAACCTCGCAGACCACGCTATTAATAAATTATTGAGTTAAATAAAAAGCTCGGCTAAATTGTCCGAGCTTTTTCTAATTTAGATTAATACTGAAGGACAAAATCTATATGAAAATTGAAAAACTATCTATTCCTGAAATACTTGTTATAACACCTAAAGTGTTTAATGATCCCCGTGGGTTCTTTATGGAAACTTGGAATAAAAAAGATTTTCAGCAGAACGGTTTAGATTTTGAATTTGTTCAGGATAATCACAGTAAGTCTTCTAGAGGAACATTAAGAGGTATTCATTACCAGATAGAAAACTCTCAAGGAAAGTTAGTCAGAGTTACTCAGGGAAGAGTTTTTGATGTTGCTGTCGATTTAAGAAAGAGTTCCCCAACTTTTGGCAAATGGGTAGGGTATGTTCTTTCCGATGAAAATAAACAATTATTATGGATTCCACCAAAATTCGGTCATGGTTTCTATGTTTTAAGTGAAACTGCAGAATTTCAATATAAATGTACCGATTTTTATAATCCAAAAGTAGAAAGATCTATTGCTTGGAATGATAAAACTATAAATATTGAATGGCCAATACTAGAGGATACAAAACCTTTGCTTTCGCCAAAGGATGAAAACGGTAAGCCATTCAAAGAAGCTGATGTTTTTGAATAACAGTCTTTTTAAAAAAAAGAAAATAATAAAAAATAGATAATACTGGTATCAAATTTGGAGGCTATTAGATGAAACATTTTTCTTTTAAGCTTATAATTGCTATTTTTTCTATACTTTCTCTTGTATTTTTAACTGCTTGTGGTGGCGGAGGCGGAGGAAGTAATAATAATCCAGTTCCTACAACAAACATAACTATAACAACTCCAGGTGATCTTTTTGAAGATGTGAATGCTTCTTTCAGAAGAAGTCAAACTATAGCTACTTTTACTGTTACGGCTACTCCTTGGTCTAATGGTAGTCAAGTATCTGGAGGCAATGTTGTTTCAGTTATGACCACTTATGAAAATGGTAAGTATACTGCCAAATTCAGTGGATTAAATACAAGTTATGACTATAGATTCTCTGCTATGTTTAACGAAAAAGAACTCTTGTCAAATATGATTTCTCTTTCTGATATCGTTGATGGGGCAAATTTTAATTTAGATCTTATTAGCACCTTAAAGACAATTGTTTATGAAACCTGGAGAGATAAAACCAAAATTTCAGACAAATCAATGGATCATTTTTTGGATCGCTGTAAAGAAGATGGTCTAAAGACTGGTAAGGAAGAGTCATACTTCGGTGGCAAATTGACTGAAACCTCAATAGGTAATTATAAAGATGACTATAAAGATTGTATTTTAGCTGTAACAAAAGGCGAAAGTGAAGACAATTTACCAAAGCCTGCTGTAACTGTTAAAGATATAAAAGAAAATATTACTTTTATTCTTTCTTCTGATGAAGGGAATATAGTTTCAGATAAATCTTATAAACTAAGACCAACATTTACTGTAATTGCTTCTCCAAGTTATAATTTTTCAAAATCAGAAAAGAATGATATAGCAAAGGCTGTTAATATTTCTGATGTTGATTCAAGTTTTTGGGAAACAT
This sequence comes from Candidatus Rifleibacteriota bacterium, assembly GCA_905236675.1. Taxonomy (GTDB): domain Bacteria; phylum Muiribacteriota; class Ozemobacteria; order Ozemobacterales; family Ozemobacteraceae; genus RUG334. The sequence goes on from CAJOND010000015.1 coordinate 9,017, forward strand.
CCTGGAGTAAAGATGGAACTAGCCTATCATTAACTGTAAAAAATGATTTGGCTTACGAATATGAATATACTGTTTTTATGAATGAAGTTGACGGTATTTTTGGTGTTAACGTAATACCGTTCAAGAATTTTGATTTTACTACAGTTAAAGAAGGTGTAATTGATTATTCTATCGAATATAATCTTAATGGTGGAACTCTAGAAAAATCAAATCCTACTAGCTATAACAAGGAATCAGCTGAAATAACTCTGAACAACCCAACAAAATCTGGTTATGAATTTACTGGTTGGACTGGAACAGATTTAAATTCTAAAACTATAACTGTTACAATCAAACAGGGTTCAAAAGGTAATCGTTCTTATACTGCCAACTGGAAAAAGCTTTAATTAATCATCCACATAAAGAATAAAAATAGAATGAGCTACTCAGCTAAACCAAATTTGAAATTTGGTAAAGAATCAATGATTATGATAATAATAAACCCATTGAATTCCTCTTTTGTTCCAGGAAGCTCTGTAGCTCAGATTTCATATCCTATTGTTTTCAATATAAGAATGAAACCTCAAGATTGGGATATAGAGGAAAATGATAATGATAGTGAAGCAAAAGGATTAGAAAACTATTTATATGTTTAATAACATAATTATGTGAGATTATTATGCAATTATTAATTGAATTATTTTTATGTTTTGCCAAAATCGGGTTATTCACATTTGGCGGTGGTTATGCCATGATTTCTCTTATAGAAAACGCCTGTGTTGAAGAGAAAAAATGGATAACCCATGATGAAATGATGAATGTTACTGTAATTGCTGAATCTACACCAGGACCTATTGCTATTAATTGTGCAACTTTTGTTGGCTATAAACAAAAAGGTCTATTAGGAGCTATAGCTGCCACCTTTGGTGTTGTTCTTCCTTCATTTGTGATTATTTATCTTATAGCACTTTATTTTAACAGATTTTTGGAAATAACCATCATTTCAAATGCTTTTCAAGGTATAAAAATTGCTGTAGGTATCCTTATATTAGATGCTGGAATTAATATGTTAAAAAAGATGGGAAACAAAACTTTATTAACATGGGTATTGCTCGTTTGCAGTTTTTCTATATTGTTATCCATTAATTTTTTAGCTGTCAAAATTTCAACAGTTGTAGTTATGCTTTTATCTGGATTAATAAGTCTTAGTGCATTTTGGGTAAAAGAGATTACAAATAAAAATAAAGAGGGCTCGAAATGATTTTATTAGATTTATTTCTAGGTTTTCTTTATGTAGGTTGTTTTTCTTTTGGCGGTGCATATGCGGCTATCCCATTAATCAGAGAAGTCGTTTTACAATATGGCTGGATAAATGATGAAACCTTATCTTATATGATAGCTATCAGCGAAAGCACACCAGGTCCTATCATGGTTAATTTAGCGACATATATAGGAGCAAGTCAGGCAGGTTTTGTCGGGGCTTTGGTAGCAACCACCGCTGTAGTTTTTCCTGCTTTTCTTATAATTATAATAGTTCTGGCATTACTGAAAAACATGTTGGAAAACAAATATATCAAAGCTATCCTTAATGGAATGAAGCCATCAATTACAGGTATAATAATGGGAATAGGTTTGTATATGATATTACAGAACTGTGAAGTGACTAAAAGCTTGCATAATATTAATATACGCTCTTTAGTAATGACTTTATTGCTTTTATTAATATATTATGGTTCTAGAAAATTTTTAAAGAAAAAGCTTACTCCGATTAAATTAATTATTATTTCAGCTGTCTTAGGGATAATTTCAAACGCAATATGATTATACTAACTGAATGTAATGTTAATTCTTGTTTTATATAGTAAAGTTTGTTATAATTTTTATTCAATCTATATTTACCAATTGAGAAAGAAACATGCCTTCCGATATACAAAAGCAAGTAGATGAAGTTCAACATGATGGACCTGGACCTGAGAATAGATCTATACTTTCATATTTAAACCCATTTTATGGAACAGTTAGAACTAGTGAATTGCTTTTGTTTACCAAATATTTTGCTTCTCTATCAAGGGCTGGTATTGCTGTATTAAGATCTTTAAGCACTCTTTCTCGTCAGATGAAAACTTATCGATTACGAAAAATCATCTGGGACTCAAAAAATGAAGTAGAAGGCGGTTCGCCTCTTCATATGTGTTTCAGAAAATATGATGATGTATTCGGTATGCTATATTGTAACCTCATTAGAGTAGGGGAAGAATCAGGTCGTCTAGTTCTGGTTTTAGATAGACTTTCGGCATTGCTAGAGAGACGTATTCAGGTCAGACGAAAAGTTATAGGTGCAATGACTTATCCTGGTATAATAACTTTTGTAGCAGCTTTGGTTATGATTTTCCTGCTTACTTTTGTTATTCCTCAGTTTAAGAATCTTTTCCAACAATTTAATCAGCAGTTACCATGGCTTACTCAAAAAGTTATAGATGTTTCCTCTTTTTTAACAGATAATTTCTTTACTATTCTGGCGGTTGTAATAGGGTTCTTTATACTTATATATCAGATTAACCAGACTAAGGTAGGAAGAAGAATTTTTGATGGTTGGAAATTAAAAGTTCCTGTTTTTGGAAGCTTACATCAAAAGTATGTAATAGCCCTATATGCTCGTAATCTAGCGACTCTTTTTGAGTCTGGTATAAATATTGTTTCTGCAATGAATATTAGTAATGAAGCTGTAGAAAATGTAGTTATACAGAAATCGTTAGAAGATGTTGTTCATGAAGTCGAAGGCGGTATTCCAATAGCTAAAGCTTTATCTAAGGCTCAAATAATGCCAGAACTTTCTGTTCAGATGATTGAAGTCGGTGAAGAATCTGGTAATTTGGATGAAATGCTTACAAGAGTTGCAGAATTTTATGAAGACGAAATAAACTTCTTGATTGATCAGATTACAGCTATGGTTGAACCTGCTTTTATCGTTGTAATTGGCGCAATAACAGGTGTAATAGTTCTTGCTATGTATTTGCCAATATTCAGAATGGCAAAAGTTGTTACTGGCGGACGATAAATAAATCATTAATATACAGAAAAAATAATGAAAATAGGAATTATATCTGATACCCATAGATATACCTCTGAAAGCTGTCAAATTCCAGATTGGATAAAAAAAGCTTTTGATGGAGTAGATTTAATCATTCATGCAGGTGATGTAGAGCACAATAATTATATTACAAATCTGGAATATATAGCGCCTGTTTATGCTGTCAGAGGCAATTGCGATCCTTATAATTCTGAGAACCCGCTTTCTCGTTCTATTAATATTGGCTGTGGACTTTTAACTGTTGCACATAGACCAAGAGATGCTAGAAATGCATTAGAAATTAATAGCAAAGTTTTGGTTTATGGTCATACTCATATTGCTACTATTAACGAAGAAAATGATTTGCTGATTATTAACCCTGGCAGTGCTTATGAACCACGTAGTGGTATGCCTCCATCTGTAGCAATTTTAAAAACCGATGGAGATAAATTAGAAGCTAATCTTATTTATCGCTAGTATCTATATCGTTTTGTTCCTTTTTTATAATATCAGAATTTTCGTCTAATGCTGTGTTTGAAATAGCATTATCAACTTCTGTATCAATGCTTTGATATTTTTTTCTTATTTCATAAACCCAGCCCCAAATTCCAAAAACAACTAATAAAAATCCAATACCCTTAGCGCCTTTACTTAGAGAGCTGAATTTTATTCCTAATATGTTAGCACAAAAGGTACCAAATTTATTTTCTATAAAATCTATTATGGAAGAAGATAGCTGATTGATAGAGTAAGATACTTTAGTTGCTGATTCACCTTCCAGTTTAGCTATTATTTCTTGCATTTCTTCATAAGTATTTTGATGCGACAAAGAGCCGTGTAATACACAGTAGATTTCACCATCTTTGGTTAAATCTCCCTTGGATTGATAATTACAATATTTATCTTCCATTGTTAAATAATTCTTTTTTATATATTTTTTATTTATTAATTCATTTATATCTAGTTCTGTCATAGTATTTGAGTTGTCCATATTAAACATTTCTGCTGCACCATTAAGAACTCTGATATTGTTAAAACAGGTTTTTCCTACTAACACAACATTATGACGATGATAGGAAAACAAATTAATAAAACAATAAATCATTAGAATTGAGAAAAGTATAACTATGTTTAAATAGTTTTTTCGACCTAGACGATAAAATAAAAACAAAAATACAAATGGTACTAATATTTTTATTAATAAAAGAATAAAGATTGTCATAGTTACACCAACTTATTTACATTCATTTTAATAGTTAATATTAATTTATATTTTGTGTTATTTCAATAGTGATGAGGTAAAACATTGGAATATGCTTCGTTTATAATTTACATTGAATTAAAAGAATGGTATTATTTTTTAGAAGATTATAAGATAAAAGGCAAAATTTTTTTATTGTAGTTGGTAAAGAAACTAAATACAATGAAAACTTTATTCTTTATTATATCTTAAATCTTCTATCTTCCATCTTATATCTTAATCTAAAAAAACAATGGCTGACGAAAAAAGTTTATATAAATTACTAAAACTTACCTTTGAGCAAAAGGCATCAGATTTACATCTAAAAGTTGGTAAAACCGCTTCTATTCGTATAGATGGTCATATTACCCCTGTGGATGGTTACAAATTTACCAAAAATGACTTTAGAAAAATCATTGATGCATTGTTAAATTCTGAACAAGAAGAACAGTTCAACAAAAACCATGAATTGGATTTTTCTTATACTCTTGAAGGTGTATGTAGATTCAGAGTTAATCTCTATTGTGATTTAAACGGTTATGGCGCAGTTTTTAGAGTTATTCCATACAGAGTTATGGAATTTGATGAAATTGGTTTGCCTTCAGCCGCTAGAGCTCTTATAGAACAGCCTAATGGCTTAATTCTAATTACTGGACCTACAGGAGCTGGGAAGACTTCTACATTAGCTAGTTATCTTAGTTTTGTAAACAAAAATGCAAGACGTCATATTGTAACTTTAGAAGATCCTATAGAATATCAGTTTGAAGATGACCAGTCCTTTTTTGAGCAGCGTCAAATTGGTGCGGATTGTAGAAGTTTTTATGATGGGCTTTTAACTGTATTAAGACAGGATCCAGACATTGTAGTTGTTGGAGAAATGCGTGATCCTGAAACTATTTCTTTGACATTGAACGCAGCAGAAACAGGAAAACTAGTCTTGGCAACACTGCATACAAATTCAGCTGTCAGCACAGCAGAACGTATAGTTAATGTTTTCCCGGAAAGCAGACATAATCAGATATTACTACAGCTTTCTATGGTCTTGAGAGGTGTTATATCACAGACATTGCTCAGAAAAATAAATGGAGGCCGTGTAGCTGCTTTTGAAATTTTGTTAAATACATCTGCCGTAAGAAGCTTGATTGCTGAAGGGAAAATACATATGCTGCCGTCTTATCTTGAAACTGGAGCTGAAATTGGTATGAAAACCATGGAAATGTCTTTGGCTCAACTTGTAAAAGACAAAATTGTTTCTCAGGAAGAAGCTTTTGCTGCTGCTTCTAATCCTTCTTCTTTGCGTAAATTATTGGGTACAAAATAGTAAAGCGATTATAACAATGCTAAAAATTCATAGATTTTTCGAAACAGCTATAGAACGTCATGCTTCAGACTTGCATTTAAAAGCAGGTTCTCCGCCAATACTAAGAGTCGGAGGTCGTTTGATTACTCTGGCAGAAGAACCATTAACATTTCAAGAAATGCCTAATCTTTTTCTGCCATTGATGGATCTTAAAAACCAGACAGATCTTAGACAGAAGTATGAAGCAAACTTTATGACTCAATATAAGAGCCGTTGGCGTGTAAGAGCCTGTATTTATACTCAGAGGGGCTGTTTATCTGGTGCCTTTAGATTTATTCCTCAGACAGTTCCTTCTATTGAAAGTCTTGGATTACCACCAATTTTAAAAGAAATTGCTCAAATGCCTCGAGGATTGTTTTTGGTTACTGGACCAGCTAATTCAGGTAAAACTCATACTTTAGCTGCTATAATTAACGAAATCAATAAGTTTTCTGCAAGGCATGTCATTACAATTGAAGATCCTATTGAATTCGTTCATAAAGAAAGAAAATCAATTTTTACTCAGAGAGAAATCGGAGTTACAACGAACAGTTATTCTTCCGCTCTGATGAATGCCCTACGTGAAGATCCTGATGTTATTCTTGTTGGAGAAATGCGAGATGTGAATACCATAGAAATGGTTTTGACTGCTGCTGAAACAGGACATCTGGTATTTTCTACATTACATACTGTTGGTGCTGTTCAAACAATAGACCGTATAGTTAATATGTTCCCAGGACATAGACACGAAGAAATAAGAACTCAGATTTCCATGTCTTTAATTGGTATAATTTCTCAAATTCTTTTACCAAGTTTGCATAAAAGAGAACGTGTTATGGCTCATGAATTAATGATTATGAATTCGGCTATGCGTAATCAGATTCGTGAAAAGAAAACCAACCAGTTAAAGTCGGCTTTAATGCTTGCACGTAAAGATGGTTGCAAAACTTTGAAAGACTCATTGTCTGAAATCATTAAAGACGAACGAGTTGACCCTAAACTTATATCTGAAATAATGAAAGAAATAGTAGAATGAAGCAAAACAAAGAAGAAATTGAATCTTTTAGATACGTTAAAGCTGCTAGAAGGCTGATGAAGCCAATAACTAACAAACTTGAAAAACTTGCCAGAAACGAAGATGTTTCAGATGAGTTGAGATTTGAAGCTTTAATAAGTTTAGGTAAAATTGGTGACACAGAGTCATTGCCAACATTGATGCAGCTGTTTAATGAATACCCGGAATGTCTTGAACCAATAACTGCTTTAGGATTCTATAAAAGCAGCACTCCAGTTTCCAAGCTAATTGAAAGGCTTCAAGATCCAGATTCCCTATTTAAAGAAGAAATAGTTAGAGTTCTAGGTGAAATTGGTGACCCTATGGCCACCAAAATACTTATAGAACTTTTGCATGATGAAGACCGAATGGTTCGTTATTATTCGGCAAGAGCACTTTATAAAATGGGTGGTCGAGATGTTGTTCAATCTCTTTGCAGTTTGCTGAATGACCCTGATGAATGGATTGTTATCAATGTTCTTGATATTCTTTCTAAAATGAAAGATCCAGAAGCTATTCCTGCCCTGGTTGGTCAGTTTGAAGTAACAAGAGATTCTAGACTCAAAGCTATAATTATTTCTTCTCTTTCAACATTTGCAGAAGGAAAACTTTTAAAAACTTTTGAAAGCGGCTTAGACTCATTCGATCCACGCATTCAGGCTAATTCAGTTGAAGCTATTTCAATGTTGAAAATACCTGACAATGAAATTAAGAGAAAACTTAAACGTTTTTATGGGCATCCTAATAACAGAGTAAGAGCTAATATGTGTATTGCTTTATCCAAAGCTGACCCTAAATCTGTTTTTGAGGAAATTGGAAATATGCTTGTAAGTCAGGATGCTTCTACTAGACGCTCTGCTGCTTATGTTTTAGCAAGAATTGATTGTGAAAAACGTAATGAGTATATTCATACTTTGTTAGAAGATGAAAATTTCGGTGTACGTAAAATGGCTCTTAAAGCTGCAATGATGCTAGAAGGCAGTGTTGGAGTCGAAGAGATAAAACCTTTATTGGATGATGAAAACCAGTGGGTTCGACGCGAAGTCATAGAATGTGCTATCAAACTAAATGACTTTCCAAATGATTTAATAATAAAGAAATTCAAAAATGAAGATTGTCCGCCTGTTCTAGAAGTAATGCTTAAATACATTATCGACAGAGGTCTTAATGAAACTGTTCCTATGATTTATGAACGGATAAAAAAAGAACCGGATGAAGAAATGCCTTGGTTAATAGCAACATTAGGACATTTAGGGGCAGTTAAAGAGTTAAATCAGGTAAAGAAGTTCCTTGGAGCTGTTAGAGCAAGTGTTTTTGTAGAATACTATGAGGCTCTGTTATTAAATGGTGACCTGAATGTATTTAATATTATTTCAGATTCCTTAGAAGAAAAGAAGCGTGAGCACGAATTAGTCTCCTGGGCTAATATAGCTGGATGTATAGGTTCTTTCATACAAGATACAAAAGGTTATTCAAAAGTTTTGCTTGAAGCTTTGGGTAAAGAAGTTAAAACAGATTTGGGCAAAATTAATCCAGAAATCAATAATGTTCAGAACGAAAGTATTGATAGTCTAATGGAAGAAGCAAGAAAAACTTATCTTGTTAAAGATTATTTAAGAACAAGTCAGAATTGTGAAAAAATAATAGCTTTAAGACCTCATAATATAGAAGCTCGCTATTTGCTGGCTTGTTCCGTTTATTATTTAGGAGATGCTAATAGAGCCAGCGACTTATTAGAAAAAATACTTATTTCTAAGCCTTCTCATATAGATGCTGGAATTTTGTTGGGGCAAATTTACTTTAGACGCAAAGACTGGAAATCTTTAGCAGATTGTTATAACAAACTGAAAGATTTTATACAAAGTGACGATAAAAAGAATATTATTAGGATATATGGAGCATTAGGTCTTGCTTACTATAACCTAAAAAAATATCAAGAGGCTATACAGTCTTTGAATACTGGTTTGAAAGCAAATCCACGAGATTTGTCATCTTCTTACCATTTAGCTCTTTGTTATTATTCGGTTGGTGATACTGATCGTTCAAGACAGGTCCTTGAAAGTTTAAGGAAAACCTTGCCGCCAGATAGCCAAGTGCTGAAAAATGTTTTAGAATTATTACAACGAATTTAAAAGTAAATAATTTCAAGAGGTAAAAATGTCTGATTTATCTAAAATATGGGATTTACTAAAAGAAAAAGGGGTTTCAGATATTCATCTGTTCCCTGACCAACAGGTGTATTATCGTGCTAATGGACTTCTTGATAAGATCGATATGATTGTTCGAGAAGACCAGATAAAAAAAATCATTCTTTCTACAAGCACACCAAAAGCAAGAGAAATACTAGGTCATCAACGACAGGTTACTTATGCTGAAAATGTTGATGGAATAGGAAGATTACGTTTTTCTGCCTTTTTTGATAGAGGACGTTTTGCTCTTTCTCTGCGTGTTATAAGTAATACTTTTATAGAATTAGACGATTTAGGCTTAAATGATACTCAGAAAAAGTTACTGTCACAGCATTCAGGTTTGATTCTGGTTGGAAGTCCATCCTGCGAAGGTAAGTCAACAACTATTGCTTCTATTCTCAATTATATAAATAATAATTATGAAAAAAATATCTATACCATTGAGAACCCTGTTGAAATTGTTTATCAGGATAATCAGGCGGCATTCATACAACGTAGTATTCCTGTAGATATATCAGATTTCTATAATGGTTTACTCGAAGCATATCGTGTTGACCCAGATATAGTAGTAACAGATTCTATAGCATATTCTGATACTGTTAATCAGGCTTTGAATCTTTGTGAATCAGGTTGCACTGTAATTGCCGCAACAGATGGCGGAGATTGTTTACAGATTATTGAAAGAATAATCAATATGAGATCTCCAGAAGAACGAGAGAATGTAAGACAAAGACTATCTTCTCAACTTAAAATGATAATTAGTCAGAGACTGGTTCCTCTTTCTGATAATACTGGCCGAAAAGCTATTTTTGATGTATTCATTAATACTATTCAGATGAAAACACTGATTAAAAATAATAGTATGAGTATGCTTAGAACAATTCAGAGTCAAAACGAAGCTGCTGGTATGATGACTTTTGATAAACAGCTTAAGTCTCTATTATGGAAGCATATGATAACTCAAAAAACTGCTTTGGAATTTGCTATAGATAAAACTAACATTAATATAAATTAAGAGGTTCATCCATGATTATTAAAAATTTAATTGAAAAAGTATTCGAATCCGGTGGAAATGAATTGCATATGAAAATTGGATCTAAACCTCTTATGCGAAACAAGAACAACATATTAAAAGCTATGGATTTTCCTGCTTTAATAGAAAAAGATATGGAAGATTTGCTTAATGAACTTCTTACCAAAGATGAAATATCAAAATTTGAAAGAAAAGGGGTTTATGAAACAAATTGTTTTGGGAAACCTCCCTGTAATTTCAGACTTTCTTTATTTCATTCACAGCAAAAACCTATCGCTTATATAAAAATAATCAATGGTAATATTCCTTCTCTTTCTGAAATAGGATTTCCAGAAGATGTAGCTAATTTATTAAGTGCAGCAAAAGGTTTATTTATTCTTTCTGGACCATCACGCTCTGGAATATCAACATCTATGGCAGCTTTAGTTCAATTTATGAATAATAAATTCAGGCGACATATTTTAGTCATAGAAGATCCTATAGAATTTTACTATCAGCCTAATGAATGTATTATTTCTCAGCGTCAGTTTTCTAAAGATATTTATAAAATAGAACAAGGCATTAATTTTGCAAAGAGAATGGATGTTGATACTCTTGTAATAGGTGATTTAAAAAGGGATATTCCTTTTAAAAACGTGATAGAATATGTTGCTGGCGGTCATCTTGTTCTTCTTTGTATGCAAAATCTTGGCTTTTCTAGCACTCTTGAGAAATTAGTCTTTTCTATTCCTGAAGATAATAGGGAATACGTAAATCAGGTTCTTGCTGAAAATCTTCTAGGAGTTTGTTCGCGAGCTCTTATTACTGGCTCAAATGGTAAAAAAGTTCCAGTTCATGAAATACTTATACCTAATAAAACTACTTCTGGAATCATAGCAATGGGTAAGTATACTCAAGTGAGAAACAATATAAGTGCTGCGGGTAGTGGCAGTATTTTATTTGATACTGATAAAGGAAGACCTGGATCTGTTGCAGAAAAGCTAGCTAATGGAGAAATTGATAAACCAGCTGCTGATGCATTCTTAGAATATTTTAAGAGTACCATGTCATAAATTTGTTTTGTTTTTAAAAAGCCATGCAAACATTCTTTGCGTGGCTTTTTTTTGATTGTATAAATTTATATTGTTTTTATTAGAAGAGTTGTTATAGAATACACACAAATAAATGATTTACACATTTTTTTATATGGGAAGATAATACATGAATTCACACTCTAATCCATTAATGCAGCGTGATGGTCTGCCAAAATTCGATCAGATTAAAGCTGAAGATTTTGTTCCAGCAGTTAAAACTGTTTTTACTAAAACTGAAAAGGTTCTAAAAGATGTTGAAGAACATTCGGAAGCTACTTGGGATTCCTTGCTCAAGCCTTTTGAAGATATTGATTTAGATTGGGAATATACTTGGAGTGTTCTTAATCATCTTAAATCTGTTAAAAATTCTGATGCTTTGCGTAAGGCATTTGATGAGCTTATGCCTGAATGTATAAATATTTCATTAAAAATGTCTCAGAGCAAACCTAGATATAATCGATTGGTTGCTTTACGTGACAGTATAGCTTTCAGCAAATTCAATGATGCAAAAAAGCGTATTATTGAGTCACAGATTCGTTCAGCAGAAAAAAGCGGAATTGCTTTAGAGGGTGAAAAGAAAGAACGTTTTAATAGTATAGTTAAGAGGATGACAGAAATTTCTAATAAATTTTCTAATAATCTCTTAGATGCTACAAAAGCTTTTGGCCTGATAATTAATGATAAAGCCGATACTGAAGGTTGGCCAGATATGCTGAAGATTCTATCTGCTGTTTCATATGCCAAAAAGCATGATACTAGACCTAGCCCACAGAACGGACCATGGCTTATTACTCTTGATGGTCCAAGCTACCTGCCGTTTATGCAGCATTGTCGAAATAGAGATTTACGTTTTAAAGTTTATGATGCTTATACCACAAGAGCTTCTTCTGGAGAATTTGATAATTCTGGTTTGATTGTTGAATTGCTTAAACTTCGCAAAGAACAGGCTCAATTACTTGGTTATAATAATTATGCAGAATTGAGTTTGAGCAGCAAAATGGCTCAGAATATTGATAATGTTAAAAAGATGATCAATGAGTTGGAAGAAGCTTCAAAACCAATAGCAGTAAAAGAACAGGAAGAATTAGTTAAATTTGCTCACGAAAATGGTTTTGAAGGTGATTTAATGCCTTGGGATACTCACTTTTGGTCTGAAAGACAGAGAGAAAAGCTATATGCATTTAAAGAAGACCAAATAAGACCATTCTTTCCATTACCTAGAGTGTTAGATGCTTTATTTAAGCTTTGCAACAAGCTTTATGGAATTACTATTAGAAAATCTGATTATTCGAAGATTCCTAAATGGCATGAAGATGTAATGTTTTTCAATATCTTTGATGAACAAGACAACATGATTGCGCATTTTTATTTAGACCCATATTCACGCCCATCAGAAAAACGTGGCGGAGCATGGATGAATACTTGCAGAAACAGACGAATTTATAATGGGAAAGTTGTAAGACCTGTTATTTATGTTATCTGTAACGGAACACCAGCGATGGATAACCAGCCATCACTAATGAGCTTTTATGAAGTGAATACTCTATTCCATGAATTTGGTCATGCACTACAAGGGATGCTAACAACAATTGATGAAGCAGATGCATCTGGTGTTGCTAATGTTGAATGGGATGCCGTAGAATTAGCAAGTCAATTTATGGAAAACTGGTGTCTGAACCGAGAAACCTTCTTTGGAATGGCTAAGCACTATAAAACAGGTGAAACCATACCTGTAGAATTCTATGAAAAAATTAAAAATTCTGAAAGATATAGAGCAGCTTATGCTATGCTTAGACAGTTGTCTTTTGCGAAGATAGATCTCTATTTGCATAGTGATTATGATGTTAATGGTAAAGAAACTCCATTTGAAGCTTTTGAAAGAATTAACAACGAAACATGCCCGACAAAGCTTTATAAAAATGACAGATTCTTGTGCTCTTTCTCACATATTTTTGCGGGTGGTTATAGTGCTGGTTATTACAGCTACAAATGGGCTGAAGTATTAAGTGCTGACGCATTTGCAGCTTTTGAAGAAGCTGGACTTGATAACGAAGAAAAATTGGTCGAAATAGGCCATCGTTTCAGAGACACAGTTCTAGCTCTTGGTGGTAGTAAACATCCTGCTGAAGTCTACAGAATGTTCAGAGGAAGAGATGCTACAACAGCAGCTTTATTAAGACATAGTCTAGGTATTGGCGAAAACGAATAAACTAGATATGGTGTTAAAAAATTGTTAAGACTAGATAAATACTTGGCTGATACTGGCATTGGTTCAAGAAGTGAAGTAAAAAAAATACTGAAACTTGGATTAGTATCCGTAAATGGTAAGTCAGTAAAAGATTCTTCTTTTAAGATTGAACCCGAATCAGATAAAGTAATTTATAATGGTAAAGAACTGGTTTATCAGAAGTATCATTATTATTTGTTAAACAAACCAGCAGGCTGCGTAAGTGCTACAAGAGATGGTTTAAGCCAAACTGTCCTGGATTTTTTGCAAAATGAGCCAACTAGGGATTTGTTCCCGGTTGGCCGCTTAGATAAAGATACCGAAGGGTTATTGCTCATAACCAATGACGGAATTTTAGCTCACAATCTATTATCCCCTAAAAAACATGTTGATAAAAGTTATATAGCTTTTGTAGATAAAAAATTAAATCAGGAACAGATTGCTGAATTTAAGTCTGGACTTGATATAGGGGATGAATCTTTTACACTGCCAGCTGGAATATATGAAGCTTCTTTGTCTGAAATAGAAAATGGCCTTATGAATGCTTCGATAAAGCCTGAATATGAAATAGCATATATAGTAACTTTAAAAGAAGGGCGTTATCATCAAATAAAAAGAATGTTTGCACACTTTTCTTCTGAGGTGGTTTATCTTAAAAGACTAACTATGGGTTCACTTACCTTAGATAATAATTTGATGCCAGGTCATTACCGAACTTTATCTAAGACTGAAATAGATTGTTTGTTTTCTTGTAATAGTTAAATCTTTTTTATTATAGTTTTATAACAGTTTTATTTTTTTGTAATATATTACGACAAAAAAAAGACCTGCTGTGAAGCAGGTCTTTTTTTAGAAATTATTCTAGATTAATTAGAATTTAATTCTCTTTCTTGCTTTTTCAACTTGAGCAGCAAGCATTTCTGGAACATTGGGGAATCTGGTGGTGAGCATCATTGCAGCGATGATGTATGGTTTGTAACCAGCTTCTTTGTAGGTTTCTACTCTGTATCTATCGAATACAGAAGCAGCAACTTCACCGTGTTCGCAACTTACATCAGTAATGTCTGCTGGTAAGCAGTGCATGTAGAGGCCCTTACCATTCTTTGTAAGTTTCATCTTTTCTTCGGTGCATTCCCAATCCATGAATTTAGCATTGTTGGCAAGACACTTCTTTTCGAGTTCTTTCAAACCTTCAGTGTCATTTTGTTTGAGAAGTTCAGTTCTCTTACCCATAACAGCATATGGAGCCCAGCTCTTTGGATATACGATATCAGCATCTTTGAATGCTTCGTCCATAGTCTTAACAACTTCGAACTTACCACCAGTTCTTTCTGCATTTGCTTTTGCAACATCCATAATTTCTGGAATCAAAGTATATTCTTCTGGATGAGCAAGAGAAACATGCATACCGAATCTGGTCATAAGAGCTATAACGCCCTGTGGAACTGATAATGGCTTACCATAGCTTGGAGAATAAGCCCAAGTCATAGCAATCTTCTTGCCTCTTAAGTTTTCAAGACCGCCGAAATATTCTTTCAACCATGCCAAGTCTGCCATAACCTGAGTTGGGTGGTCATAGTCGCACTGGAGGTTAACGATTGCTGGTCTCTGAGGAAGAACGCCCTGTTTGTAACCATCATCAAGAGCAGCACCGACTTCTCTCATATATTTGTTACCAGCACCAAGATACATATCATCTCTGATACCGATTACTTCAGAAAGGAAAGAAATCATGTTAGCTGTTTCACGAACGGTTTCGCCGTGAGCAATCTGAGATTTCTTTTCGTCAAGGTCTTGAACAGCAAGACCAAGGAGATTACAAGCTGAAGCAAAAGAGAATCTTGTTCTTGTAGAGTTATCACGGAAGAGAGAAATACCTAAGCCAGAATCAAAAACTTTTGCAGAAATGTTTTCTTTTCTCATTTGCATAAGCAAACGAGCCATAGAAAGGATGCATTTTAGTTCGTCATCTGATTTTTCCCATGTCCAAAGGAAGTCATGGCGGTAAAGGTCGGTGTTGTAGGTCTTAATTTCTTCTAATAGAGCTTTAATTTCACGATTCATTATGTTTTATTATCCTTTATAATTTTTCAAACTTTGTAAGAATAACAAAGTTTTATATTTTATTAACTTTTTTAGAGATAAGAGATTAGAGTTTAGAGGTTAGGGATTTGTTTAGAACTCAAACTATCGATTATTAAAAAATTATCGTTAGTCCGCAATTTAAACAATCCTCTTTTCTCTTACCTCTTATCTCTTTTTTCTAATTACTTATGGGCTATATTCCAAGCATACATTGCATAGAATGCAGAAGCCATTTCAAGGTCATCAACAGCACACTTTTCATTTGGGAAGTGAGCAAGAACTTCGTTACCAGGACCAAAACCAATCATTGGGATCTTGTGAACGCCGTTAATTGTAACGCCGTTGGTAGAGAATGTCCATTTGTCAACCTTTGGAGCTTTGCCGTAGAGTTCTTTATAAGCTTTGATACCAGTCTGAACAACATGTTCTGATTCTGGAAGCTTCCAGGTTGGGAAGTATTTTTCCATACCATACTTAGTGCCAGTCCAAGCAACTTCGTCATAGTGAAGAACAGTAATTCTTGCCTGACCAATTTCTGGACCAACTTTAATGCCAGCTCTCTTTAAGCAGTCTTCAACTTCTGCACAGCAGGATTCTTTGGTTTCACCCCAGGTCATACGTCTGTCAAGGTGGATGTGAACGAAGTCAGCTACAGCACAGAGTGATGGGCTACCAGACTTAAATTCAGAAATAGTTACGGTACCTTTGCCTAAGAAGTTATCTTCGTCTGGCTGTAATCTTTCGTTGAGTTTTTCAATTTCGAGAGCAAACTTAGAAGCTAAGTAAGCAGCATTTACACCGCGTTCTGGAGCAGAACCATGGCAGGAAAGTCCACGGAAATCAACACCGATTTCCATTCTTCCACGGTGACCACGATATACATTAAGATTTGTTGGTTCAGTAGAAATTACGAAATCTGGTTTCTTAATCAAACCCTGTTTTACATCTTCGTTAATGATGTAGTTCCAGCAGAGACCGTCGCAGTCTTCTTCCATTACTGAACTTACAACATAATAAGTAACATCTTCTTTTTCAGCAAAACCCATTTCTTTGAGGATTCTACCAGCAGTAATAGCAGAAACGATACCGCCTTCCTGGTCAACAGAACCACGGCCGCAAACACATTCAGTTGGTTTGCCATCATTTCTATCTTTGAGAGTGCTCATCTGAACTAAACCGTCAAAAGGTTTAAATTCAGTCCAGTTTTCTATATTACCAACACCGACAGTATCAACATGGCCGTCGATAGCAAGAACGGTCTTACCATTACCAATACGACCAATAACGTTACCTAAACCATCGATGATTACTTCATCAAAACCAGCATTGTGCATTTGTCTTTCGACTTCGTGCTGTACATCGCCTTCCTTCATACTTTCAGAAGGAATTCTTACCAATCTTGCAAGACCTTCAGCAGTGTCTTTGCGGTACTTTTTAGCGAGTTCTAGAACTTTTGCTGCATTACTCATTCCAATCCATTCTCCAATTCTTTTAAATGATAAAAAAAACTTGTGAAAATATTATACTTATCGTTTCATAAATAAACAACTATTTTTGAAAATAATTTATAGTTTTTTATTATTCTATTTCGTATTGAGTGAGAGCAAAAATAAAATAAAGTAGTGAAGCTATAACTATTACGTAAACCATTCCTTCACTACTTGCTAAGTCCATTGCAAATCTATTAGAGAAACAACTATTTCTTTTCTACAAGTGTTTCTTACATATGTTATGACTCAATCATATCTTCATCTTGAGACTTTAAAAGAACAAATTCAAAATCAATTTTAAATAAATTGTCTTTTATTTCTGATTTAATACAAGAACCTAGAATATATAATAGCTCTTGTATGATTGGTATATTAATGCTTTCAGATAATTCTATCTGTTCTCCCCAATCTTCAGATGAAATATTCCTTGAAATAGCATCTGCTAGATGCATTTTATTCTCATCTAATCCTTGAGTAGAAACAGCAAAAGTCTGTCTTAATATAACATCTTTATTTCTTTCTTCAATCATTATTGTTTTAGAATAGACAGTTGAATCAAACAGGTTTAGGCATAATTCATATATATGACCAATTAGTTCTTCATAAGAAATAACAGGTCCGTACAATATTTTAGGAATTTCCTTATCAATATCATAGATGACTTTTTCGACTTTTTCTTTAAGATGAATGTCGTTTTTTAATTCTGTTAAAATATTGCTATTAACTTCTGCAATAGAGAAATTTTCCAATTCTTTTTCTCTTTTAGAATATTTTAACTCGCCTAAGGTCAATAATCTGTCTGCAAATTTTTCAATTTTTTGTTTTTCTAAATTTATTTTTTCTTTTATTGTTTTTTGATCTTCTATTTTACTCAAAGAATCTAATTTTTCTGCAGTATATCTTAATATACTGGAAGTCCTTTGAAACTGACTACCTATAGAAGTAGATGTTTGATCAGCAAATTTTTTAGCTACAAGAAAATTTTGAAAAATTGTCTGGCGGCTTTCATTAAGCATAAATGTAAATCTTCTGGTGAACCATACAAAAGTTCCCAAAAGCATTGCCAAAGATATAGAAACAATAAAAGCTCTCTTGGTTGCGTCAACCATAGGCTTGCATCTGTCATCCAATTCATTTATTCGTAAATCACCACCAAGAGTACCGACTAAATTTTTCTTACTATCGTAAATTGGTGCATAGGCAGAGTAGAATGTACCCCATTTGTCAGTATATACGTAATCGGCAACCATAGCTTTCTTTTCATTGAAGACTTTTACAAGCAATTGATCTGCATCATCATATAAAGTCATAGGAATTGATGGTTCCAGACTAACTGCGTCAGTATAAAGAGGTTTGCCGTCTTCATCTATAGAAACAGGATCAAATATATAATATACTTTGCCATCTTTTACTGTATTGACATATAAATAAGAAAGATGTTTTGTTCCTATTCTTACTTTCTGAAGAAGTCTGGACATTTCTTGGTAATCTTCTCTCTCAAAATCCTTTGGACTATTGAAAGTAGCTATTTTGTCACCATCAAGGCAGGCAGCAATGCCAGAAACGGTTCTCAATAAACCGTCTCTTATTTCCTAGTGAAGGACATCCATAGAGTTTGTATAAATAAAATAAGCAGTTATAAAAGTAAGCAATAAAGCAAATATACCAAGTGTAATACCTTCAATTGCTGGACTTATAGTATATTTCTTTGCCTTCTCAGGAGTGTCTTTATTAACTGAATAAATATTATCCATTGGTTCCTCTCTATTTATTAATTATTAATCTTATCGGAAGTTTGACTGTTTAATATGAGATAACACATATCAAAGTCGCATTGGCGGCTAATTTTTTTTTGTCTAATTTTTGCTTTGTTTTTTTCGTTATGCGATATAATTAGATGAATCAGGAGTTGAATATGAGACTATAAGTAATCAAATCAAAGAACGCTGCTTCTTTTTATGATTCATATGAATGACCTGAAAAACTGGTGGAAGAATTAAACATATTGGAACAGGAATCAAAACCGACATACATTCAGTTTTATCTTCCTCTAGGCAAAAAGAAGATGAAATCGGGAGAATATAATTTTATAGATTTTTATTATTCTATTTCGTATTGAGTGAGTGCAAAAATAAAATAAAGTAGTGAAGCTATAACTATTACATAAACCATTCCTTCACTACTTGCCCAGTCCATTGCCAAACCTATTAAGGAAACTCCTATCAATCCTCCAATAGCTTTAACTTGAGTGAAAGCGACACTAGCAGACATTTGGTCTTCTCTTCTGAATAAATCTCCTAATAATGTCATACATCCAGAATAAACGCCTTGAACAGCTCCACCCCAAACGAATAAAAGACTATAGGCAAAATATATATTTTTTATTGCAATTGGTAAGAAAAATGAACAAAGCAGACTAGCGAAGAAACTTAAAATTACAACATTATGTCTATCTTTAAATTTATCTGAAATCCAGCTTATCAGAGGACCTGCCAAAAAACCACCGAATTGGAACATAGTCAATAATATTGCTGCCTGTCCTGCGGTCATACCAGATGAAATTCCATAAATAGTCATAAAAGCAGGTATACCCCACATTATGACACCGCCCATAAAGGCTCCTAGCATGACTTTTTTCCCATTTTTTATTATAAAGAGAATTCTTGGTTTTGTACCGCCTTTAAATGGTGGTTTACATTTCAATAAAAATATAACTGGTATCAAGGAAGAAAGTGAAATTCCAGCAACGATATAAAAGCCTAGTAGTCTTTCTGCAGATGCACCTAAAAGATTTAATATTACAGGACCCAAAGCCAAGCCACAGCTCATACCACCTAGATACCAAGCCATTACAAGGCCTCTTTTGGATCCCAATTTTTCAGAACCTATCCATGTTTGGTATGCAATACCGATTAGGTTGGAGCTTATACCATAAACAAAAATGCCTATAACCCAGGCAACTGGATTATTCGTGTAAATAAGAGGAATAACAACTGCAATTCTTCCTAAAGAACCAATTATTACAGAACCTACAACTCCAAGTCTACCTATAATAGTTCCTATCAATGGGCTTAGAATAATAATAGAAGCAGTTTCTGCTGAAAGAATGGCACCTATAATTGCATTAGAAAAAGTTCCTGTTGATTTCAATATAACAGGGAACAAAATAGATGCTGCTCCCGCACATACTTTCCCTAAAAAAATGGAAACTAAAACAAACCATATACTTGTTGGAACTACATCTGGTTTCTTTTCTACTGCAGTTTCATCCATAATCAAGCCTCAATTTCATCTTCTTCCTGAGACTTCAAAAGAACAAATTCAAAATTAATTTTGAAGAAATCGTCTTTTATCTCTGATTTAATAGAAGAACCTAAAATATATAATAGTTCTTGTATTATTGGAATATTAATACTATCTGATAATTCGATCTGTTCTCCCCAATCTTCTGAAGAAATATTTTTTGAAATAGCATCTGCTATATGCATTTTATTTTCATCTAATCCTTGTGTAGAAACAGCAAAAGTCTGTCTTAATATAACATCTTTACTTCTTTCTTCAATCAATAATGTTTTAGAATAAACTGAAGAATCAAACAGGTTAAGACATAATTCATATATATGACCAATTAGTTCTTCATAAGAAATAACAGGTCCATAGAGAATTTCAGGTATATCTTTATCTACATCGTATGTAACTTTATTTACTTTGTTTGCTAAATGAATATCGTTTTTTAATTCTTTTAAAATATTATGATTTACTTCAGCGATAGAGAAATTTTCTAATTCTTTCTGTCTTTTTGAATATTTTAATTCTCCTAATGTCAATAATCTATCTGCAAAGCGTTCTATTTTCTGTTTTTCCTTATTTAGATTGTCTTTAATCTCTGAACCATCTTCAATTTTGCTTAGACTATCAAGTTTTTGAGCAGTGTATCTTAAAATGCTGGAAGTTCTTTGAAATTGGCTTCCTATAGATGTTGAAGTTTGATCAGCAAATCTTTTAGCTACTAGGAAATTCTGAAAAATTGTTTGGCGGCTTTCGTTAAGCATAAATGTAAATCTTCTGGTAAACCATACGAAAGTTCCCAATAGCATTGCCAAAGATACAGAAACAATAAAAGCTCTCTTAGTAGCATCAACCATAGGTTTGCATCTATCATCAAGCTCATTGATTCTTAAATCAGCTCCGAGTGTACCAATAACTTTTTTATTCTTGTCAAAAATAGGAGCATAAGCGCTGTAAAAAGTCCCCCACTTGTCAGTATAGGGTTCATCTGCGACAATTGCCTTCCCTTCATAAAAGGATTTTATTAAATATTGGTCAGCATCCTCATATAGAGTCATAGGAATTGACGGTTCTAGGCTTGCTTCATCTGTATAAAGAGGATTACCATTTTCGTCTAAAGAAATAGGATCTATTACAAAATAAACCTGATCTTTTTCTTTACCTTCTACCATTTCTTTTTTTATAGTATTTACATATAAATAAGAGATGTGTTTTGTTCCTATTCTAGCTTTTTGTAATAAACTAATCATTTCCTGATAGTCTTGTCTTTCTGCATCTTTAGAATCAGTAAAGGTTGCAATTTTATCACCATCAAGACAAGCTGCTATTCCTGAAACAGTTCTAAGAAGTCCATCTTTGATTTCATGTTGAAGGACTTCCATAGAATTTGTATAAATAAAATAAGCAGTTATAAATGTAAGCAGTAAAGCAAATATACCAAGGGCAATTCCTTCAATTGCTGGGCTTATATTATATTTCTTTGCTTTTTCAGGAGCATCTTTATTTACGGAATAGATATTATCCATTTTATCCTCATATTTTTATATTTTATAATCTTATAACATAATTAACCACTATATAATAGTTTTTTCTATACTAATCATGTAAAAAGGAAATTAAATCTTAATTACAAGAATATAAGTGTTATTTTATTTAAATATGATTAAATCAATAACGCTCCTATTATTGGAACGTTATATAGTATAAGTATCATTAATATAAATATCAAGGCAAAACAACCATAAGATTCGTTTTTAGAATGTAATGAATAAGAAAAATAAATGAAAGATGGAATAAAGCATATTGTAAAAAATAACAATTTTCTCAGCAAGATACCTTTTATCTCTTCAGATCTTTCTTTTTCACTAATCTTTCTTTCTTCTTCAGGATCAGGAATAATACCGTGACGCTTACAATATATTTTCCCATCTTCGGCTAAATTGCCTTCAGAAAAATATTGACAATCCATTTCTGGAGGAACTATTGACTTTAAATAATTAGTTTTAACTAACAAATCAATATCTAAAGTTTTCATTGATTCTTCTTTATCCATGTTGTACATCTCAACAGCACCTTGTAATATTCTTATATTTGCAAAACATGATTTGCGCCTTGCCGATGCTCTGCTTTTTGTTACATTAGGCACTGATATTATTCCTAGAAGAGCAACTGTGCTAAATAATACAAACGCAAGAAAATAAACAACATAGACGATAAATTTTTTCTGATTATTAGAACTTTCATCATTATTCATAATGATGCCCTTAAATCTTATAAATAAAGTTTTAATAAATATTTATGAGAATAACATTGTAAATTTATTTTATCAATAACAATGGTTTTTATTGTTATTGATAAAATTCTTAAAACATTTCTTTCCTTTTTTATTAATAAACTGTATAATCTTTCTTACAAACAATTTGAGTGTACATAATTACATATGTTCAAGGAGTTCTAGAATGACAACTAGCGGTAAGCTTGCCGTTGTAGCGGTTGGTGGTAATTCTTTGATTTTAGATAAGAAACACCAGACTGTAGCTGATCAGTATGATGCAGCTTGCAAAACCATGGAACACGTAGCCGATATGATTCAAGAAGGCTACAACGTAGTTTTAACACATGGAAATGGTCCACAGGTCGGTTTTATTTTGCTAAGAAGCGAAATAGCAAGTTCCAAGATTCACCCAGTTCCATTAGATTCTTGTGGTGCTGATACCCAGGGTGCTATCGGTTATAATTTCCAGATGGCTCTTGGTAACGAATTTAAGAAACGTGGAATCAAGAAACCTGTTATTACTGTTGTAACACAAGTTTTAGTCGATAAAGACGACCCATCCTTCAAGAAACCAACAAAACCAATTGGTCAGTTCTATACTGAAGCAGAAGCTAAAGAAAAAATAGCAAATGATCATTGGGATATGGTAGAAGATGCTGGCCGTGGCTGGAGACGTGTTGTTGCTTCTCCACTGCCAAAAGAAATCATTGAAGAAGATGCTATTGAAACTCTTGCTTCAAAAGGCTTCTGTGTCGTAGCTGTCGGTGGCGGCGGAATTCCTGTTATCAGAGACGATAAGGGAATGTTAAAAGGTACCGCAGCAGTTATAGATAAAGACTTTGCTTCTTCTCTTCTTGCTTCTAATATTCATGCTGATGCATTTATCGTTTCTACTGCAGTAGAAAAAGCCTGTTTGAACTTCGGTAAGCCCGATGAAAAGCCATTAGATAAATGTACCGTTGCAGAATTAGAAAAATATTGCGAAGAAGGTCACTTCAAACCAGGTTCAATGCTTCCAAAGTGCCAGGCTATAATCAAGTTCATCAAGAACGGTGGTAAGCACGCAATTATCACTAATCCTGAAAATCTTGCTAAGGCTGTTCGTGGCGAAGCAGGTACACACGTTTACCCGTAACAATGAAGCTTTGCTTCATTGTTAGAGATAAGAGATTTGACTTATTACTGCCACTATGATAGTCAGAAATAATATGTTATTGTGAGCTTAAGCGAAGCAATCCATAAAGTTAGTCGAAATGATTATAATAGCATTAAAAAGTTTATAAAAAAAACTATCATATGCTAAAACAATCCTCTAATCTCTCTTCTCGAATATCTTCTCTCTAAAGAAATAGATTGTCATGCGAGCTAACGCTGGCTTTCAATGTAGGTTAAATTACAAAGTAAATATGGGCTGACGCCCTAAAAATAGAAAAGGAATTAAGTATGGCTAAGTATTTGAAAAAATTTATGCTCAAGGTTAACGAAAAAGTTCTTAAGAACACTATTGAACGTGCTAAGAAACAGAATATTATTATTCCGACTTATGCTCAGCAGAGAAATCCTGATTTGATTCCACAAAAGATTAAAGATGAAGTTAAGCCCCATGGTCTTTGGGATGTTCATCCAAGAAACCTCTTCAGAATCACTTGGAAGAACAATGTAGAAACTGGTCTTTATGGCGATGTTAATTTTGTTGAATTGCCACCAGAATTGACTGGCGTTAAGGCTAGAATTTTCGGTCTTGTTGGTAAATATTTCCCAACAGGTGCTCACAAAGTCGGTGCTGCATTTAGCTGCTTAGTTCCAAGACTTGTTACAGGCGAATTCGACCCAACAACCCAGAAAGCTGTATGGCCTTCAACTGGTAACTACTGTCGTGGTGGTGCTTATGACTGTGCTCTTCTTGGCACTCCATCAATTGCTATTCTTCCAGAAGAAATGAGCAAGGAACGCTTTGACTGGTTGAAAGAAATCGGTAGCGAAATATTCGCAACTCCTGGTTGTGAATCCAACGTTAAAGAAATTTATGACAAATGCCATGAACTCGATAGAGAACGCGGCAACAGCATAGTAATTTTCAATCAGTTTGCTGAATTTGGTAACCCAATATGGCATTATCATCAGACTGGTTCTGCAGCTCTTGAAGTTTTCGATAAGGTTAAGAGACCTGGTGACAGAATGAGCGCTTGGGTTTCTGCAACTGGTTCTGCTGGTACAATTGCTGCTGGAGACCACATCAAGAATGTACACCCACATGCTAAGATTGTTGCTTCTGAAGCTCTCCAGTGCCCAACTCTTTACAACAATGGTTTCGGCGGACACCGCATTGAAGGTATCGGTGACAAGCATGTTCCTTGGATTCACAATGCTAGAAACACTGACGTTGTTGTAGCAATCGATGACGAAAACTGTATGAGAATGCTCAGAGTATTCAATACTCCAGAAGGTCATGAAGTTCTTGCTCAGGCTGGCGTTAAGAAAGAAATCATCGACAAATTGAATCTCCTTGGCATCAGCTCAATCAGCAATGTTCTTTCTGCAATCAAGACTGCTAAAATGTTTGAAATGGACGAACATGACTGCTTATTCACCTGCTTGACAGACTCTTCAGTAATGTATCAGTCTCGTCTCCAGGAACTTGAACAGGCTCATGGCAAATATTCTCATGACCGAGCTATGGCTGACTTCGAACGCTTCTGGCTTGGTGAAGATGCACAAGATATGGAAGAACTTACTTACTTAGCTCGCAAGAGAATCCATAACCTCAAATACTACACTTGGTGTGAACAGCAGGGTAAGACCGTTGAAGAAATCCGCGAACTCTGGGATCCAGAATTCTGGGAAGATCTCTTCAGTGATGAAGTTGTTAATTCTTGGGATGAACACATCAAAGAATTCAACGAAAGAACAGGTTTGTTGAAGTAAGCTTTTTCACGATCTGCCCCCGCAAATGGCGGGGGAAGTGGCAGGCAAAGCCTGACGACGACCAACAGGATGTTGGGAGTGCATGCGAGCGCCAGGAAGGCAAGCGAGTCGTAAAGGGGGAGCAATGCCTTAGCATTGCGTTAATACTTAGAAGAATTACGCAAAGCTACTGCTTTGCTCCCCCCTCAGCTTCACTTTGTTCAGCAGCTCCCCCAACAGCAAAGCTTTGGGGGAGCATGTATATAAGTACTCTCTCTTCCCTCTTCCCTACCCCCTAAACCCTTATTATTATGCAAAACCTATATCACCTCAAAGGCACATTAACTAGATTAGATGCTGATTTCGCCTACGTAACAGATAGCAAAACAGATCAAGAATACAAATTTTACGCAAATGACGTTCAAGACACAGAAGAAGGCGAAAAAGTTGATCTTTTAATTGCTCCAGCTTTTTCCGAAGGTTCTGTTTCAAAAATTCTAACAATTAAAAAGACTAAAAAAGCAAAACCAATCAAAATGGCTAATTTCAATACTTTAATTGGTCATATGATAAAAACCAAAGAACGATTAAAAGCTACTCTGGAAACAACTGAAGATTCCAATACTATTAACGATTTAAAAGAAAAAATTGAATGGCTTGAAAAGGGAATTCAGATTTTTAGAGCATAGAGGCAATAGAAAGCTTGGCGTGGTGTGAGTTGGTTGTAAATGGTGAATGTTTTACACCAATTATAACCTCAAAAATTGTGCATATATCGAAGAACGAGATAGAGTATGGAAAAAATTAAAAAATCTAAATCTGTAAATGATTATAGACAGGAATTAGAAGAAGCAATTAAAAATGGATTAATAAAAGGCTCTTTTAAAGGGAATTGCTTTGAAATCCAAAATGCTTATATAGAAAATCCAATTTTACCTATTGTTATTTTATTTATTGTATTAGTTGTTGGTATTGGAGCAATATTACATAATAATCTTATAATATCATCAGTTTATATTTCTATTCCATGCATAGTTATTATTTGTATATTAATAGATAGTTTACTAGTCATAGACTTTCAAAACAAAACTTTATATAAAGTTCAACGACTGTTGGGCTCTTTTCAAATATATAAGACTAAACCAATTAATTTTAAGGATATTAAATGTATTGGTACTCAGAATATGCCTTATGGCAAAAGTTATAATAGTAAAGCAAATCAGATTGTATTGGTTGGAAAAGGACCATCTGAAGAAGAATTGGAAAAAGAGTTAACAAAATGTTTGTCAACGAATATTGTTGCATTAGTTAATTCAAAAATAATATATTTAACTACCCCTGATTCAAATGAGAAAATTATAAATAATTATAATTCCATAGCCAGTTTTATTGCAAAATTATTAGATGTACCCTGTAAAATATGTGAGAGAAACCAAAAAGTTATTTTAGGGAAAGATTCAACTGGTAAACAGACTTTAGTTATTACACCTTTTTTTGACGAAAAAGAAAAAAATAAAATTAAAACTAACCAAAGAAACTTAGTAATAATATTATTAGTAGTATTTGGAGGGTTGTTTTTGTTGTTCTATTTAGCTAGTTTATTTAGTAATAAACCTCGCTAAATTGTTATGTGGTGAGCATTTACGTGAAACAACCACCAGCTGTGCTGGTGAGAATAAAAATCTTTAGATACAAGAAACTCCTTTGTTATAGTAATGAAGTCTATTACCTACATTACAATTACAAAGGAGTTTTTTGTATAAGAAAACCACGCGATAGTCGCGTGGTTCTTTATTCATGAAAATTGATTACAATATTATTTTACACGAACGATATATTGCCATACTGATCCGGGGTTACTACAATAAAGAGGTCTTGATGGCTGTGTGTAAAGAATTGGAGGATTACCAGGATAACCTTCCATTGTACCACCTTTATAATATATACCACTATGAGCAGTTCCAGCAGATGCAGAGTATGAAGAAATTAAAATATCTCCTTCTTGTAATGCATCTTCCGAAAATGGAATAACTTCAAATTTGCTTGTATCTCCAAGACAACCTCTATCACCATTTACAAAGTCAGTTGCCCAGAATGAACCTGTTGTAATACCAGCATTTTGTAAGGCCCTTGATACGAACATTGAACAAGAAAAAACATTCGCTCCATATTGAATCCCATTGTCTATAACATATTGAGCATAATCTTCTGCTGCTTTAACAAAAGCCTGTGCTCCAGCACTATTGCCACTAGAACTGCTATTACCAGTATATGCTGTTGTTGTGTTATTAGAAACCTTATTTTCTTTTGGATTCTTTGATGCCTCAATACCTTCTTCCATAGATAAAGCACCACCGGACTTGGTATTGCTAGGATAAATGGGATCAACACCAGAAGCTTCACTTTCTGAGGTTGAGATATAGTTCTGATGCATATAGCCTTGAGCACCATTTATATCTACAAGATAGAATTCACCAGATTTTCCAAGTACTTTCACACTTGTACCGCCTGGATAGCTGTTTATTACGTTACCCCATGGCCAGCTTCTAAGTCTGAGCCAGTCATTGCCAACAGCAGAAATTATTCCATCCAGAGGATAACCTTCGCTTATTTCTGAAATATCACAAGCTTCGGCTGTATTAATATCAAGTATTTCAATAGTGTTTGTGTCTTCAACGTAAGATCCTTCATTTACAGTTACGTCTTTCCCGAATGGGTTTGTGTTACCATCGGCGTAAAGCGCATTTGCAGTAAGACTTAAAGAGGCTAATAGTAGTAGTGACTTTTTCATGATTCCTCCAGTGTATATTACTCTAATTAATTATAAGCCTTTTTATGAATATATGTAAGTAATTTTTAGAATTTTGTACATTAGTTTATTAATTTTTAACAATTAAAGTTCTCAGGTGGCTAATTTTTTTGTTAGCAATCTACTTTTTTAAAAAACTTGTGAAATACTGTTTGGGGTAGTATCATATAAGCACTTTAAAGGTTAGTGAAAGATTAATTAATTATGTTAAACCGCTTTTTTGATTTTCTTGAAGCGGTACGGGAGTTTTTTATGATACATATCAATAGAAACGATCCATGTCCATGTGGTAGTGGTTTAAAATATAAAAAATGCTGTATGAATAAAATGACTTCATATGCTGAAAGGCAATTATCAGAAACTTATTTTAGACGTTACCGCATAAAATTGAAAACTCCTGAAGATATTCTTGGAATTAAAGAAGCAGGGAAACTAGTAGTAGATACTTTAAAGCTTTGCGAAGCTTCTATTAAACCAGGTATGACAACAGACGAAATAAATACTTTGGTACATGAATATACAGTCAGTCATGGTGCTATTCCTGCTCCATTGAATTATCATGGTTTCCCAAAAAGTGTTTGTACTTCGATAAATGATGTAATATGTCATGGTATCCCATCTGATAGAAAACTTTTGGAAGGAGATATAGTTAATGTTGACGTCACTTCAATTTTACATGGGTATCATGCTGATGCGAACATGACTTTCTTTGTTGGTGAATGTTCTGAAGATGCAAAAAAAATAGTTAATGTTGCCAGAGAATCATTAAAACGAGCTCTTACAGTAGTAAAACCAGGCAAGCGTATTGGCGATATTGGTTATACAATTCAAGAATATGCAGAAGGGCAGGGGTGTTCTGTAGTAAGAGACTATATTGGTCATGGTATAGGTAAAGGCTTCCACGAAGCTCCTGAAATACCCCATTATGGCCGCAGAAATACTGGTATTGAACTTGTTCCTGGTATGGTATTTACTATTGAACCTATGATTAATTTAGGTGAACCTTATTCTAGAGTTCTTTCAGACAATTGGACCGCTGTTACTACAGATGGCTCTCTTTCTGCACAGTTTGAACAGACTGTTCTTGTTACCGATACTGGTTGTGAAGTTTTGACTCCATATG
This sequence comes from Candidatus Rifleibacteriota bacterium, assembly GCA_905236675.1. Classification (GTDB taxonomy): domain Bacteria; phylum Muiribacteriota; class Ozemobacteria; order Ozemobacterales; family Ozemobacteraceae; genus RUG334. The sequence continues at coordinate 38,195 of CAJOND010000015.1, forward strand.
ATTTGTAAGAAATAAGATATTAAGATATAAGATTTAAGTATTATTATATTTTGTTGTTAATAATTAAAAAAGAGACGGATTGATTATCCGTCTCTTTTTTAACTCACTTTTTCTTTAACATTATCTTTTTCTTTATCTTCATCTTCATTGTTGTCGTCATTGTCATCATCATCTTCTTCTATTATTTCAATATTGTAAACAATCGGATAGTTAGTTTGGGCAGCAGCATTTTTCATTGGATTTGGTACAAAAGGTAATTTTTCTTTACGTTTTGTATCTGTTTCTATACTATTTTTATGAGGATTTTCGAGGAAGGTATCATTATTATTTATTGTGTTTTTTCTGACCCTTAGTGATTTATTGTTGGGGTTTATTGCGTTTGGTTGAGCCGAGCTATCCCTATTCAAGCCTTTCATATCACAACAACCATTATCCATTAATGAATAGGCACCTTTAATTGTTTCCATCCATTCATCAGATGAATTTTCTTTTTCATTTGTTACTTCATTATCATCTTTGTTTTCTTTATTAGGAGATATTGGGTCTGGTTGATTCTGTTTATTTGTGTCTTTTTCTTTACTATATTCTGTTCCAAATACCAAACTTGTATATTGCTTTAAATCTAAAGCTACAGGTTTTCCATCAACAAAGCGAACATTGTAACTGGTAGAACCACCAGGAGTATTTACTGTTACACACTCTCCTGGAGTTATATTATAGGTTTTATTTCCAATATTTATTGGAATTGTTTGGTTATATGCTGCTCTTGAATCAGATATATTATTATCAAAAAAAATTATTGTGAATAAATAATTAAGTAATATTAAGCAGCTTAACAACACTAGACCTATATTTTTAGAATATTTATTGGTTATATTATCTTTTTCACTTAGGTATTCTTTCAATTTATTACAAAGGTATTCATAACGTTCTCTTTTATTTTCATTAGAAAAATGACTATCTCTAAACTGTTCTATTTTAAGAGAATAATCTAATTTTTCATCTCCAAATTGTTCGCTGGTTAAATCAAAAATGCAATCATTAACAACATTATAGCAGTGATAACTACCATCAGGTCTGGGTATCCCATATACTTTTCCACCAAAAATATCTTGAGCTAAAAATGCTGTAATTGAGCATTGACCTAAAGTTTTATTATTTTCATTCCAGTTATTTCTCAATCTTGGTGCACAGGAATATTCACACCAAATATTAGAAAGAGCATTATAAAGGTCTATTGGATTATTTATTCCTTTATATTCATTGTTTATTGCTAAACAATTTGCTTTTTCGTAGCCATAGAATTTATAGACCATTTATATTATCCTCAGATATAGTGTTGCTTAAAGTGAATAAATGCTTGTTGATTCGATAAAAGCAAACTTTTTCTTTTATTGATTTTACTATAATTATTATTTATAATTATACATAAATATTCAAGCTTTTTAAAGTTCATTTATCTGATTTAGAAAGGGAAATATAATGCGACGAAATCTATCTAAAAGATTATGGATTTTATGTTTGGCTAGTTTTCTTATGGCAACTCCCAATATTTTTGCAGCAAATGATTTGGGAGCAGATGATGAAAACGAAAATGAAAACAGGGGTCTTACTGAAAAAACCATAATAAACAATATGCTTAATAGAATGAGCAAAGAAGGTGAAGATCCTAAGTATGGACCTCGTAGCTTCAAGGAAGTAACCTTACATGCTACAAAGAAAAAGGTTTATGTTCCTTTATGGTTCAATGAACAATTACCTAAACCTGAAGATAATCCAGATCCTTTTAGACCAGCAGTAAAAAAAGAACTTCCTCCTCCTCCACCTCCTCGAACTAGAGATAATGGCGGTATTAAGCCTCCAAAGCCAAGAGAAGAAAGAAAAGTAATACCTCCATTAAAAATCTTTGTTAAAGGTATAGTAGGTAATGAAGAAAATGGACGTTTTGCTATTGTTGAATTTGAAAAAGAAGAAATGACTATCAGAAAAGAACAGATAGTTGAAGGAAAATTCAAAGTCGTTGATATTTATTCAGATAGAATAGTCGTTTATTCTAATGCAGAACAAAAACGATATACTTTTAAAATAGGCGGAGAAGAAAAATAAATTTTTTCTCTAAACTATATTATCATTTAAAATCAAAAAGTTCTTAGATATAATTGTCTAAGAACTTTTTTACTAAAGAAATGCTTTATACAGATCGCTGAAAACTTTAAAATTGCAAAAATAATAGTGTGGAGGTAACTGTTCTGATCTCCTTTTATATACTGATTTTAAAACATAGATTAATAGCTTATAAAGATTGAGCTTATCATATCATGATAATGAGTAATTATTGACGATTTTTAATGCTTTGCTATAATGAATAAGATATTATTGTAGTTATCTTTCATTCAGGAGAATAAAATTGAAATTGAAATATTCAGTGTATTCCATGTGTCTGTTGTCTTTATTGCCGAATATGCTTTTCGCTAGCGATAATTCTGCGATGAATAAATATCTCTCAAAAATAGCTATTTTTGAAGAAGGTAATGGGAGAAAGATTAAAAGCTTTGAAGATGTTAAACTTAAATTTAATCCTTTTCAAGAAAGAAACAAAGAATATCCTATTGTAAATGAAAATGAAATTCCAGAAGGTTATGTAAATAAAAAAACGGCAAATAAATATTTTAAACAATTTTATTCTCATGCTGTTTTAACAGATAGTGATACTAGTTTTCAAGATTTTATGAACGAACATTTTTACTTGGATTCGAATGCTACTGGTGATGGTATTGATATAATGAAAACATTTCCTGTTACACTTTGGGCTTATTTCCCATGGAAAAAAAGATTTTATTTAAAAATGGATGACGAATATAAGTTCATTTCAAAATTTAATAAATTTGAACCAGACGCGCTTTCATGTAGTGATTGTGCATCTCTTTGCGAGAAAAAATGTTCTAGTTCTCATATTTATGGTGCAAAAAACATTTATTCTAATTTTAAATCAAATTTGATGGAGCATTCTGAAGTAATTGATGCAGAAGCAATAGATAATCCTGATAATTATATAGAATTTGAGTTGAAAAATAGAACTCCACCTAGCATTCCTAATGGTTTTGTAGCTTTAGGGAGAAAACCTGAAACCGTAGATAGGTATACTACAGACTCATTTTATTATTCCACTACCGGTGACTGGTTTATGACTGAATATATTGAAGTTGCAAAAAAGGCATCTGAACTTAATTATGTTAAATTTTCTTTTGGTAGAATTAATGAATGTCCTCAAGATGGGCAAAATTGGCAAGATTATGAAAAATGGGACAATTTAGAAAATGTTATAGAAGTTGCTACCAATACTGTTCCACAAAAAAATGGGGAATTTATAGAAATGTATTCTTTTAGAGATCTTGTAAAATTCTATCCTTTTAATGGAATACTAAGATATTCAATTTTTGTTAAAGAAGGTGAAGCTGAGGGTAACGGTAATCTTAATCCAGGGGTTGAAAAAGTAATAGAAGATGAACCTGTATTATGCTATGGATATAAAGCCGGTGGAAATCTAGGTGATGAATTATCTAACGCAAAAGACTGGCCAGATAAACGAAAACTTAGTGAAGTAAATGAAATGGGCCAAGATACTGGAACTATTAGAATTTACGATGATGATAGACCAAATATTATTATCAGAATAACTAATACAGAAACAGGTGCTCAATTGTTTTTTCCACCCTGTCCTTCTGCCAAAGAATGTGTAATAACTAACTCTAGTAAATACAAAGCGCTTGTTGGAAATAAAGGCACAAATCAAGATGATTATAAGTATTTTGTCGGTGAAAGTCTAAATCCAATATATGATTGCAATGTTATATTGGAAAATCCTTCTTTTAAACCATTTTATACTTTATTTTCAATAAACGACATTGATGTTACAAATTCAACTAAAGATACTAATATTGAAAGATTACTACAGAATAAAGACTTAGAATTCATTAATAAAAATACTAGAGTTGAAGATTATTTCTATTCTGATAAATCAAAAGATGGAAATTTAACTTTTAAAGCAGAGAATGGAGAACTAGGTAAAAGATTAGGAACTTTTAAAAATATGGTTGCCCTAATTGAAAATAGAGGTGAATTTCGATTTAAAACAGGAGTTGAATATAAACTTGATGTCTGGACAGATGATAATGTTAAATGGACTAATATAGACGAAGATAACAAAAAACAACTAATTAACGGTGAGGAAAAGGCTAATTATGGTGCAACAAGAGATAAAGATGGAAACATATTATTTTTTGAACCAGATATTCTAACATATGCTAAAGTTTATCATACAGGAATAAAACAAGGAAAGATTATACTTAGTATTCCAAATTCTTCAGACGAAAACTTAGATGAAGAAAAAGATATAGATATTACCAAAGCTATAAATGGTGATATTTATTTTACTTTGAAAGACGATACAGTTCCTAAATATGATTTGGAAACTGTTAAAGAACTAGATGAAAATAATTTTCCTTCTATTGCTGTAAAAGTTAATGATTTTGCAGGAAATACAAGAGAATTAAAGCTTTATTTTAGAGTAAATGATAACAATATGGAAATTAGAACCCTAGATAAAAACATAAAAAAATAAGGGAATCCTAACAATAAAGGAAAATAATCATTTTCTAGATTACTCATTTTATTGAGAGCAATCTAGAAAATGATATTTTTTTTAGAAGAATAAGCTTTATTTTCTTTTTTTCTTATTAATTACCAAATTAAACTAAATTATCATTAAATAATTATTTTAAAATAAATTATACTTTAAAGTGTTACTAGAGGTAGCAAACTTTATCTTGATATATATTATGTTTTAATTATATTTTCAGTAAAAATATATTTTTAAAAAGACTTTATTATGCTAAATATATTAAAAAAAATAAAACAAGTGATTGAGTCGTGTAATCTATTTATGAAAAAACAAAATTCATATTTAATATTAGCATTTTTAGTCGTAGAAATATTTTTGGTTTGTGGCATTACTCTTATTGTTAAAACTTTAAATTATGGATATTACACTCAAGAAAAATTCATAAATAAAACTCAAAGTGTTTTAAGAAAAGAAGCAATAAAAAAAGATGTTGTAGAGATTGTTGAAGAAGGGGGTAAAAGATTTAACAAGCTTTTAACAACTTTAGATATTGCTCAGAATAGTTTTGCCTTAGTCATTAATTCAGATAAAAAAATAAAGATGTATAACAAGACTAAAGCTGAATATAGCGAAGAACTAAGTTTAGATTTATTCCCCAAAATAAAAAATATAAGTAGATTAAATGAACTAATTTCTAAGCATGAATCAGGCTATTTTGAATATTATTCGAATGATAGTAAAGAGACTTTGTTATGTTTTGTTCAAGCTATTCCAAATTCTAAATGGTCACTAGTCGTGACTGTTTTAAAAGAAAGTATAGTCATGAAAACTATAAAAGAAAAAAGGTATTTCTTCTTAGGAATAGCTTGCTGCATTATTTCAATAACATTCACAATAGCTTTTTTAGGTTGGATATTTCCAAAAAACATCAAACATAAATTTTGGTATTCTACTTCGTTATATTCGATATTATTAGCAGTTGGAGTAAGCAGTCTTTGTGTTTTTAGCAATACACATAACGATTATAAAAATCCTGATGAAGTATCTTTGACTGATCAGAACATAATAGATGGTTATTTGGATAAATACGATAATCAACTTATAGAAAAAGGCGGTAGGGGTACAAACAGAGTTAAAGCTGGAATTTTTATAAAAAATATTGATTTTGAATCTAGTACTAAAGCAATTTATACAGGCTACTTATGGCAAAAACTTGAGAAAGATCAGATTGGTATAATAAAAGAAGGTTTTTATTTCTCTGATTCATATAAAAGCGAATTAGAAAAGTTATATGAAAAAGATGGTTCAGATGGGGCTAAGACATATGTGTGGTATTTCAAATGCATATTAAATAATCATTTGCCTGAAAAGAATCTTTATCCATTCGATGTAGAAGAAATAAAAGTAAGATTAAGTTCTATTGATTTTGGAAACAATGTTATTCTTGTTCCAGATACTAGAGATTATGTTGATATTGAACCATACGCCAAGCCAGGAGTATATAAAGAATTATCTCTTCCAGGCTGGAATGTTTCAGAAAGCTTTTTTACATATTTAAAAGAAGAATTTGATTCAACTTTTGGAGTATTCTCGTCTAACACAGGCAGTGTTTACCACACAGAATTATTCTATAATATTATTTTACGACGCTCTTTCTTAGGCGCATTTATTAGTATTTTCCTGCCTATATTTGTAACTTTGGTAATGGTATTTATTTTATTGTTAACTTGTTCCAATGATGAGGTAAGGTCGAAGAAACTTGGATTTTCAGCTGGTGGTATATTGGCAAGCACTGCTGCCCTGTTCTTTGTAGTTATAGTTGCTCAAATAGATTTGAGAGACAAAGTGGCTGCAGATGGTTTGATCTATATGGATATTTATTATTTTGTCACCTATTTGAGTTTCATGATAGCAAATGTAGATTCTATTTTGATTTGTTGGCCTGATAAATTCAAATGGATAGCTTGGGAAGACAATATTATTGTTAAGAGTATTTTCTGGCCAATAGTGACTTCTATTGTTTTTATTTCTACACTGTATTACTATTTCCCAAGATAGAGTTTAAGGGAAATACTAATGAATTTTTATTTTTATGGAATTGAAAAATCAGAAGAATGTTTTGCTATAAATAAAGAGTATAAAGGAATTGAACATCTTTCTGACCTTTATGAAGCATTATTAAATGTTTGGTGTTTATATACCTGTACCCCAAGATTGCGTGAACATTGGAGTGAAGAGAACAAGACTCTTGGACAATGTTCTATTACTGCTTTTTTAGTTCAAGATATTTTTGGGGGAGAAGTTTACGGTATTCCCAGACAAGATGGTAGTTTTCATTGTTTTAATGTGATAGATGACTGTATTTTTGATTTAACAAGTGAACAATTTGGAGATGAAGACTTAGATTACTCAAATAGTGTTGAACAATTTAGAGAGGAGCATTTTGCTAACGAAAATAAAAGAAAACGTTATGATTATCTATGTCTCTGTTTAAGAGAGTATTTAAATAATAATTCTGATGACTATTATGATGATGAAGACGAAGAAAACAAAAAGCCAAATAGAAGCTACACTTTGATTCTTTTGAGTAGTTTTCTTTTATTTATTCTTTTTTTTTAAATAATAAATAAAAGCTTTCATATTTTGAATTTTTTATTTCATGATATACCTATAACTGATCCATTATCTTTTGAATTAGCTGTTCAAAGATCCTATCCTATCGTATTAATATTAAAGTTAAATCAGATGACGAATATGAAGACGATGACAATGAAGAAGAAGAAAAAGTCTAAGAACATATTCTCACTTAGAAGAATTATCTAATTAGCTGAAAAAGCTTTTAACAAACGATTTTGCCGAATATGGTATTTCTTTGGAAAGATTCTTTGTAACCACTGTTGTTAAGCTAGAATCTGACAGCCAAATGCGGCACAGAAGTTCCACAAATGGTAAGTTCTGCCTCAACTGTGGAGAAAAGCTTGGCTAACTGAAAACTGAGAACTGAAAGTTGAAAACTGAAGTCTGAAAGTTGAGAATTGAAAAGTGAAAATTTAAAAAAAGCCGTCATTGCGAGGAGCGATAGCGATGTGGAATCTAGCTTTTTTGAATTGTAGTCATTATAGTTGGTTTTTATTTTGTTTTATTGAATTTAGCCAAGCAAAGCTTGGCGGTGTGATTGGTGTGATGTGCGATTTACAATAAAAACGCTGGCGATAGCCAAGCAAAATTGTCCAAAGTCTTTTGTCTTTTTGTATAAGTATGAAACTATTTCTTTATTATTTTTGTTCTATTTTTCATTAAAGAAATAGCATTTAAAATACCAATTATTAAGGCTAATAGATCGTCAGCTTGACCTAAGAAAGGTGTTATATCAGGAATAGCATCAATTGGTGAAATAATATAAACAATAGAAGCTATTACGAGTAAGACTCTGGTTAATGAATTTTTAAATGAAGAAGAATCGAATACTGCCCAGGTTAAACAATACATAAAAGAAAAAACACAAACATGATAAATCAGATAAATGGGCTTAGAGAATATATTCCACATGATACCCCAAAAAGTATTGTCCCACATGAAAAAATGAACTATTCCATAGCCAAAATATATTAAAGCAAACCAGAAAAAGATTCCAACAAGACCTTTAAAACCGATATAAGAATTTTTATCTAAAAGACATAATGGAAATTGTTTTTCAAGAACACTAGGCTTAGATTGTTCGACTACAGTTAAATCTTTTATGCTTTCGTTGTTATTACACATAGTTAACTTTATTTATAATTTATATTATAATAAATATCACTTTTCTCGTAAGTTATTAGATAAATAATACTATTAATTAAAAATTAAAACAATAGCTAGATTCCTATAGTGTACAAAACAAAGACGCTTGTGTTTGCAAGCGTCTTTGTTGGATACTACATTTCCGCAATGTTTTGCATTGCAGTCCCTAACTTATTGCTTCATCAAATTCACTTCCTCAAAAGGGGGAAGATCTAATATAAGGAGCAATGAAAAGGTTAGTCAGCTGTTTTCCATTTATTTACTTTTTCAGTAATCATCTTGAGTAAATCATCGGAAGCCTTTGCTGAAGAGCTTTCAACAGTCAGATTAACGAATGGTTTATCTGGGTCAGGAAGAACAAGAACCCAATCGCCTTTTCCCATCAAAATCTTAACACCGTCGATAAGCTGAGTTTCTTTGTCTTTAGCAAATTCCATAGCATATCTCATAACCTTGCCCTTGGCTTCCCATGGACATGGAAGTCTTTGTGTACGGGTATAGAATTCTGGAACAGAATCAACTATTTCAGCCAAAGACTTGTTGAGTTTTGCAATACCTTCGAGAAGTTTAACTGTTGCATAAATACCATCGAATGCAGCCTGGAAGCTAGAAAAGATTGTTCCGCCCTTTTCATCCAAGCAGATTTCGATATCTTTGTTGAGAGCTGCATCATTCAATGCTCTAACACTAGTCTTAGTGCGGACAATTTTACTCTTTGATTTTGTAGCAAGTTTTTCAAGCTGGTGAGTTGCAGAAACTGGAACAGCAACTGTTGCGCCTGGTTTTAAATCGAAAATCATCTTAGCCCAGGTAAGCATAGCCTGTTGCCCCTGAATTACACGGCCATTGTTATCAATCATGGTGATGTTTTCAGAGCCATTACCCATGATTACACCGAGGTCTGCATTCAAAGACTTAACCATTGTAGTAACAGTTTCGCGAGATTTTTCCTGAGAGAGATCCCAAATCTTATCTTCATCATGATAAGCATTTAGAGTAATAACTTCACAACCAAGTTTGCCTAGGAATGAGTTAAATACGCCACTTGCTTCGCTGAATGCAAAGTCAAGAACAATTCTAAATTTTCTGTCTTTAATTGCTTTGACATCAATGCTCTTGAGCAGTTCTTCACAGTAATTTTCTGGAACTCTTGGAGGATAAGTAATTTCGCCAAACTTCTACAACATTAGCTCTAACAAAGTCTTCGCGATTGAACAAGCGTTCTATAGATTTTTTTGTAGCTGTAGCAATATCACGGCCCTGTTGGTCAAAAATCTTTATTTCGAGCTGATTTGGATTGTCATCAGCCATTTTTACGTGTACACCGCCATCTCTGAAGAAAGCATTTGGTTTATAACGTGCAACTGGTTCTGGAGTAGCTCTAAGGTCAGCAACATTAATACCAGCAGAAGTCAGACCACAGATAATAGAGCGGTTAATCATTCTGCTAACCTTTGTACCATCACGAGATACAATTATGCTGGACCCCTTCTTTAGACTTGAACCATAAGCAGCACCAAGTTTACAGGCCATTTCAGGAGTGATTTCTATGTTGGCCAAACCTGAAATTGCAAAATCTGTGAAGAGGTTTTTGCTCCATTTATCATTGTAAATCAAGCTGTAAAGAACGGTCGAACCTTCTTCAACTTCTTTCTTAGGCCATATCTTAACATTTTCACGAATAACTGCATTTTTGCCAATAATACAATCTTCGCTTATTATAGCACCACTTTCAACTTCGGCACCTTCTTCGATTCTGCTTCTGCTGCCTATAACAGCTTTTCCAAGTTCTGCTCTTTCGCCGATTTCTACGTTAGACCAAACGGTTGTACCTTTAAGTCTAGCACCTTTATGTACAACAGAATCATCACCGATTACGCAGTATTCAAGTTCGCAGCCGTCTTCAATAACACAATTGTTACCTATTACAACGCCGCCTTTTAATTTAACTTTATTCTGTTTCATCTTGATGTTTTTGCCGACATAAACATCGCGGCCGACGATATTTAAGCGTTCACCCGGAAGCTGAACACGTACATCGCCATTCAGAACATTCTGATGAGCTAAAATGTATTCATCAAGGCTGCCGATATCTTTCCAATAACCATCTGCTATATAACCGTAAAGTGGTAAACCTTCTTTAAGCATTAATGGGAAAAGATTCTTACTGAAGTCAAATTCTGTCTTTTCTGGAATGTATTTGAAAATTTCTGGTTCAAGAATGTAAATGCCTGTATTGATGGTATCAGAAAAAACTTCGCCCCAGCTTGGCTTTTCAAGGAATCGGATAATCTTTCCATCTTCACCGGTAATTACAACACCGTATTCAAGAGGATTAGCAACTCTTGTAAGAACCATGGTTGCCATAGCTTTCTTTTCCTGATGGAATTTAATGGCTTCTGACAAATCAAAATCAGTTAAAACATCGCCTGAAATGATAATAAAAGGTTCGTTTTTAAGTTTTTCTTCAGTGTTTTTTACACTACCAGCTGTACCGTAGTCTGCAGCAGCCATCTGGTATTCCATTTCGATATCAAACTTCTTGCCGTCTCCAAAATAATTGGTAATTACTTCTGGCTGGAAGTAAAGTATCGAACATATTCGCTTGAAATCATACTGCTTAAGCAAATTGATAATGTGTTCCATCATTGGAACATTAGCAACTGGAGCCATTGGCTTGGGTATGTTACAAGTAATTGGGCGCAAACGGGTACCAAAACCGCCTGCCATAATAACAGCCTTCATATTTTATTCCTCGCTCATTCCTTTATTTCTTATTGTCTATAAAACTCGACAAAATTATTTTAAAATTCTAATAAAATTTAGTCAACTGTTATTTGTAAAAATGTTATTAGTTATTATTGTTATTGCTTTTGTTGTAGTTATAGTTTTAAATATGATATTTTACAATATATGCAGCATATTATTATAGATAATCGAGTTTGTAATCTTTTTATAAAAGGGGAAAAGGGCCCCGTTTTTCTGCATATTAACGAGCCTTCAATTCCTGTTGGAGCTCTTCAAATTACAGAGGCCTTAGAACAAATAGATAATAGTTATGAATATATTTTTGTTGAGATTCTAATAAATGATTGGGATAAAAATCTTTCACCCTGGTCGGTAAAAACAAATAATAGGGTATTTGATGGAAATGCTCCATTAACTTTAAATTGGTTGCTGAATAACGTTATTCCTTATCTGAAAAATAATTTTACAGGGCACGAAGAGTTTTATTTAGCAGGGTACTCTTTAAGCGGTTTATTTGCTTTGTGGTCTTTGTATAATACTGATATTTTTAATGGTATAATCTGTTGCTCTGGTTCTCTATGGTTTCCAAAGTGGGATGAATTTATGCAGAATAACCATTTGAGAAAAAATAGTATGGTTTATTTGAGCTTGGGTGGGAAGGAAGAGAAAACGAAAAATCCTCTTATGGCATCTGTAGGAATTAATACAAGGAAGCAACTAAGCTTGTTAAAAAATGATATTTTATTAAAATCAGCTACACTAGAAATGAATCCCGGAGGACATTTTGCAGATACGGCTTTTCGTGTCGCGAAGGGTATTAGATGGATTTTAAAGGAAAAAGAATTCTGTTTATTAAGTAAAAAGCAAAAGAATAACAAAATTAAGGAACAATAATGAAAAGAATATATGCTATTGGCGGCGGTGAAATTAAAAATAAAGAGACTCTTAAGCTAGATGAGTTTCTTGTAAGTAAAGCAAAAGAACATGCTGGTGAGAAAAGGCCTTACGCTCTGTTTATCCCGACTGCCAGTCACGATTTTATGCCTTATTATAATTCTTTTCATAAAATTTATACTGGTGTGTTTAATGTCAAAACCGATGTAACTTTAACTGTATTTCATGAATACAATCTAGATAAAATCAAAACAAAATTTCAGAAAGCAGATTTAGTATATGTCGGTGGTGGAAACACTCTTTTTATGATTGAGTCTTGGAATAATTCTGGTCTTCTTGATTTAATTATTGATGCATATAATCGTGAAGTGATAATCTGTGGCTTGTCGGCTGGAGCGATTTGTTGGTTTGAAGATATTTATACTGATTCTCTGGAAAGTGAAAATAAAAATGATATTCCTTATTCTATGGCAAAGGGGTTAGGGTGGATAAAAGGTATAGTTTCGCCACATTATAATGAAAGAAATAAAGACTTTGATGAAATTGTTTCCAAAAATTATAAAGAAGCAATTGGCATAGAAAATAATGCTATGTTAGAGATTATTGATGGTAAAATAACTGGCTCGATTTCTTGTGTTGGAAGCAATGTTTATAAAATTATTAATAATTCAAATATACTGACAAAAGAGATTATTCGCCCTAATATTTATTTATGAATCAGTAATTTTACAAATAAAAATAGCTGAAATAAATTTAGGTTGTTATTGTTTCTATTGTCTAATATGCTATAATTTGTCAAATTATTTTTTATGGAGAAAATATCAAATGCTATTCTTAGAATATCCAAAATGCACGACTTGTAAAAAGGCTAAAAAATGGCTTGATGATAATAAAGTTAAATACACAGACAGAAATATAGCTGAAGATAATCCTACTTTAGCAGAATTAAAAGAATGGTTTGCAAAAAGTGGCTTACCTTTAAAAAAGTTTTTTAATACAAGCGGTTTAAAATATAAAGAATTAAATTTAAAAGATAAGCTTCCCGGTATGAGTGAAGATGAACAATTTAAACTACTTGCATCAGATGGAATGCTTGTTAAACGACCTATTTTAATCGAAAGCAAAAAAGTTTTAGTTGGTTTTAAAGAAGAAGAATGGGCTAATTTCTGAATTGAAAAAAGGGAAAAAAATCAAAGCGGGTCAGATAAAATTGATTATGGTTGATTTTATTTATGAATAATAAAAAAAATAAATATTCTAACAATTCTAATTCTAGTAAAAAACGTAAACTCCCGCTGAAACCGGTTTTTTTACCAGAAGATTTCTTTGATGCTGAAGGAAATGATGTTGATTATAATTCTGCGATAAATAAAAAGATTAAAATAGATTATCTTTCCAAAAAAAATTTTATTGAAACTTTAAATAATCAAAAAAATGTAGAAAATAAAAGTGTTGCATTATTTTCAAATAATAAGCCTAATTTTTCTCCTGAAAACTTTTTTGACGAACAAGGAAATGAAGTTAAAGAAAAAGATAATCAAAAACCAGAGTCTATAGTTAAAAAGGAAGAGGAAATTTCTAAAGAGAATAATAACGAAGATAGTATTAGCTGTTTGAGATGCGCTCATTACTATATTACTTGGAACGTAAAATACCCAAGAGGTTGTCGTAAATATGCATTGGAAACAGACCTTATCCCTTCTGATGCAGTACTTATATATACTTGTAAAGGTTGTCAATACTTTAAAAATAAGTTTAAGAAAACTGACCCAAAAATTTTTGCAGAAATGTTGGATCAATACAAAACTTAGTTGTTTGTAACTCTCAATTCTTAGCTCTTTTGATATGTTTATGATTGTTGTAATTGGTTTGTGGTTTTATTGTTTAGCTTAAACTCCTCAAAATATCGGTTATTTATAATATTTGATGGCTTACTGAGCTAGTTATAAACAATCACCACCCATTACCACCACCAACCACAAGGCTGCAAGCCTTTCCGTTTTCATTTTTCAACTCTTTACTCTCCACTCTCTGCTCTAAGAGGCCCTCGTCCGCTCTTCTGCTCTCAACTCTCAGTTTTCAGTTCTCCGTTTTCAGTTCTCAATTCTCTCGCTCTCCAGCTCTCTTCCCTCTTCCTTCTTCCCTCTTCAATCTTTTTTTTAATTTTTTTTGAATAAAAATAAATATAAAAACTTAATACAAACTGAAAGGAGAATATTAAAGAAATGTTATTGATCTGCCAATATGGATTTCTAATTTTTCTAACTTCCTATGCAATTTTACCTATACCATGCTAAAAGGTCATTTGAGAAATTACCTTTAGTAGTTAAATTCAATTTATACTTAATTATGAAAGTGAAAAACTAGTTTCAAAGGAGAATGTTGAATGTTAAAAATACTTGATGATTTAAGCAAATTTCTTCAGACAGAAGAAGGTAAAAAATTAAAAGAATTATTGAAAATAATCTGTGCAGACCCTCAGCCTCCAGTGCTGACAATAACAGATTTACCTAAAAATGAATGATGTTTATGACCTTTAAACACTCTAATTCAATTTTTATTAAATAATATAAGGAGAAAAAATGAACGAAGAAATACGTAATAAATTCAATGAATTAAAACAAAAAGATGGTTTCAAAAAGATCGAAGAACGTATCAATCAACTTATTAAAATAGGCAAAACAGATGTAAAAGATATATTTAATAGTGAAGCGTTTCAGGAAATGTTTGACCAGGTCAGCCTGCTTCTTGGTAAAGAAGTTAAGCCGACTCTTTTAATGATTGGCAAAACTGGTGTTGGAAAATCTTCTGTTTTAAATGCTTTATTCTCTAATGGAACTGTTGGAGAAACTAAATTCGATATTGGTGTAACTCCTACAACAAGAGACTTCGACAGAAGACTACTTCATTCTGATAAGTGCGATATCGTTGCTGTAGATGCTCCTGGTTTTGTTGATCCTACTAGTGAAGCAAATATAGATGGAATGACTTACGAAGACAAACTCATCGAATATGCAAAAACTAACGAAGCACATATGGCTCTACTAGTTTTGAAGTGTGACGATAGGGCACTTGAACCAGAATGCAAATTCCTTAATAAATGGTTTGCCGAAGAAAAATTGAGGGATTTCCCAATAATAGTAGTTGTAAATCAAATTGACAAAATGCAGCCAGTTGAATCCTGGAAACCAGAAAGTCTTAATCTTGATAATCCGATAAAGAAAAAAGAAAAGAATATTAGAACCTATATCGATTATGTATTCAGTCTGAAAGAATTTCAGCCTTTGTGTGAAAGTGGTCGAATTGTGCCTTTTGCGGCTCCTGCTCAAGAAATAGACGAAGAAGATGATTATGAACCAAGAGCTCCATTTAATGTTAAAATTTTGAAAAATAAAATATATGAATTATTGCCTGTAGCTGCTAAAACTCTTTATGCAAGAGCTGCTAAGATGCTTGATGAAGAAGGTAACAGAATTGTAAATTATTACGCAATGGGGGCAGGTGCAGCAGTAGTTGCAAACCCTTTGCCTGGTTCTGATTTTATTTCTATTTCTGCAATACAAGTAGCTATGACTATACATCTAGGCAGACTTTATAGAGTTGAGCTTTCAAGACAGGCTGCTTTAACTCTATTAACTCCAGTATTAACCTCATTCGGTGGAAGACTAGCCGCCCAAAGTCTTGTTTTATTAATACCTGGTCTAAAAAATTGGGTTGGTGCACCTTTGGCTTTTGGCATCACAATGACAGTTGGCAAAGCTGTTAATGCCGTTTTGGCATCTGGCAAAAGAGAGCTTACCGTTGAAGATGTTAAGAGAGAAGCTGCCAAATATAGCGAAGCAGATTTCAAGAAAATGTATGAAGAACATTCTAAGTGATTAGGTTGAAAATATGTTCCCCAAAAGCAAAGCTTTTGGGGAACAATCTATAGAGCTTGTCCGAAAACTAGAAAATCACTACAATTTTAGTGCACTAGCAATTGTCCTTACCTTCTTTTGTAAATTTTTTTAACGAAGCAATAATATTTTAGGAGTATATCGTGGCTAATATTATAAATTATTTAAAATATGCCCTTAATTCTATAGAAGTTTTAACACGTCTTACTTATGACGAAACTGAAACTGTTATACAAGATAATGCTGTTGTTGATTATGGGATTGTTCACGGTAATAATTTAATTGTTCTTGTAAAAGTTGGTATGCACGGGTCTATCTATGGTTATCAAAATAAATACTTAGATATAGCTGAATTATTAAACAAAAGATATGGCTGTACGGTTATAACTGTTTCGACTCCCAAGTTTATATATTCTCTTGAATCTGAAATGAAGTTTGTTAAAGAATATGCAGAAAAACATAATTTTAATGAATATGAAGTTTTTTATATGGGACATTCTTTTGGAGGCACACTAGGCTTGCTTTACGGATATAAATATTCTGAAATTAAGAGAATATTGGCAGTCAATTCACCTTTTTCTGATGATACTGATGAAATGATTAAAGGTATTAAGTCTTTTAATGGCTTATCACTAAATCTTGTTTATGGCTTAGAATATGATTTTATAGATACGGGTAAAAAATACTCATATTTAAAGAATAAAATAGTTAATTTTTCTTTTCTAGAAGATGTAGACCATTATTTTACAGATAAAATAAATCAATTTTTATTATTACCAGTTAATTATTTTTTTGAAAATATTAATAATAAAATGTAAAACTACTCACTTAGCAAAACCACACCACTATGTAGCTTGGTTTTTTCTTTTATTTCTATTACCTAAATTCATAGTTTTTTTTGATGTACATAATACTCAAATCTAATGATTCATGGTTTATCAAAATTAATGGAACCTTAACAATCGACAATTTTTTTATCCTAAATCAGTATATCTTAAGTGGGGGTCACAAAGCAATAGGAACCGTTTAAAAGGCTCTAGGGTATACCCTAGACTTGATAAAGTTGTTGACTTTATCAAGTCTTAATATTCTTTAAATGTAAAAGGGAAAAACTCAAAATATGGTTGCTAGTACAGCGGTTGAAGAAAAGATTAATCAGATTATTAACAAACGAAGGCAAATGAGACCTACGATTCAAAATAGGTTGAATAAGCTTTACTCGCTAAATAACGATATAAAAGGCTTGTATGACATATTAGATAAAATTATAAACAATAATGATTTAGATAATGAATTCAAAGAAAAATGTAAACTAATTCTTTCAAATAATCTTAATATGTCTTTTACAGAAAGTATAGTTGCATTAGAACATATCAAGGGAAGATTTGAACGTGAAAGTATTAATATTGGCGTTACAGGTCATTCTCAAGTAGGTAAAAGTACTCTTTTACAGAAGATATCTGGTTTAGGGAATGAACAGATTCCCTCTGGAGATGGCAAACCTACTACTGCTGCAAGAAGTAGAATTTTTAACGTTTTAAGTAAAGAGCAGGAAGGAGCAACCATTACTTTCTACTCTGAATCTGAATTTATAAAGATTGTTCTAACTCCATATTTCAATCAATTACAGCCATTTTTTAATGAAATAAATAAAAATAATTCAAATAAACTGCGTTGTCCTGTTTCTGTAAATGAATTTTTAAATATGAAGCTCCCTGTTGATTTGGTCAATAGTTATTTTGAAAGGGCTAGCGATTCTTTTAAAAATGTTGAATCTGATGGAAAAAGGACTAATGCTAATGATGAAGCAGTTTTAAAGCGATTGTGGGAAATGCAGCATGATTCAGAAACTTGGAAACCTTTGCTTAATCAATATAATAAGAGAATTACTTTAAATGAAATTAAAAAATATATTGCTTATCCAACAGATGAAGAAATTGAAAATTCAAAAAATCTAGGTAAAAGTATTGAAAGAGCATATTTGGCTGTTAAAGATGTTGAAATAAACTGTTGCTTTAAAAATGCTAACGTTCAGCATCTTGGTATTTTTGACCTTCCTGGTCTTGGTGAAATTATTCCGCAAGAATCTATGTTCTGTATTATGCAATATAGCACTGAGCTTGATTTGACAGTTTTGATAACTAGACCGACAACAGCATATAAATCTTTTACAGACCACGATTCAAAGGCTTTAGCAAATGCTAACGACGTAAGAAAACCTGTTAAAAATGCAGAAGATTTCACTGTTATTGTAATTAACAAAGATTCTTCAAATGGCATTAACGATAGCGATATAGATAGCCTTAAAAAGGAAATAAACAATTATTTCGGTTCAAGCCGTTATAATATTTTCACTGGAGATATACGTAATCCAGAGGATTTACAATCAATATTAGACAATATTCTTAATCATCTTGCAGCAAGATTGGAGCAGATGGATAAGGATTATTTGGAAGAAGCTGTTTCTAAGGCAAACAAGCTTTGCAAAGACTGTGAAAAAGTTAGAAATCTCTTTATTGAAATCATCAGAAAATATAATACAACCGTTCCTAATGCTCAGATTTTTAATAAAGCGAGAAGCATTAAGCAAAATTTGGCAAAATCCTTTGATGCTTTAAGAAAGCAATATAAAAAGTATTCTGAAGAAGGAAGAAACGAAGAAGAATTGTCTTTAAAAACAGATATAGAAAATATTTGTGAAGATAATGATAATTGGGCTGAAAATGGTTTAGGGAAGGGGAGTCCAAACGAATGGGTTCATTATGCGGAAAATACCATCGCAGGTGACCGTGGTATTGGTGGTTTAATAGATTTTGAATTTAACCGTATGAGAACAAGACTGAGCAAGTGCTGGTCTAAAATTGATTTGCGTTTAACCAAGAAAATTCAGCAATTATATTTTGATATTTCTAATATTATTCGTGAAAATACTGGTGATTTGGTTCAAGAAGAGAATGGCAAAGAGTATTTAGTAAAATTCTTAGATGCTTGTGAACATCTTGATTTAGAGCAGACTGGTGATAAGGAAAAATGTGAAATTATATCAGAAGCTTTAATGGAATTATTAAAGCTAAATATTCAATATAGAAGTCTGTTTAATGAATCTGCTAGAAATGAATTAGACGGTTTAGATGTATATAATGTTACTAATGAGTATTTGCCTGAAATAGCAAAAAGCAGTGGTAATCTCGAGCTTTGTTTCAAGAGGTTAAAAAACATATTTATTGCAAAAAATAATGCAATAAAAGACGGTCTCGAAGAAGAAGCTTATAATGCAGATTGGATATTATACAACGCTCTAGTTTATTTTATTGATTTAACTATGTATTCAGAAACTGCTGAAGATGAATTTACTAATCTTTGTTTTTCTTACCCCGATTTAATATTTGCTAACCCGGCTAATAAGCTTATGACAACAGCTGTTTCAGAATTAAAAGAAGGGGAAAAGAAACTTCGTGAAGTAAAAAAGGCTTTAGAAAATTGAGGTAATAATATGATAAAACAAAAATTTACAATATTAGGTCCTAGTGGTGTTGGAAAAACAAGCCTTATGGCTACAATGTATGATAATGTTAGAGAAATGTTTAATGGTACTTTGTTGTCGATAAGACCTTCATCTAATTCTAACCAACGTATAAATAGAGCTGTAGCGGAAATGAATGCAGCTTTAACTCCAAATGTTGAATTTGAACCTGTTTTAGGTACTTCTGAAGCTATTGAATATTCTTTTTCTGTTGGTATGAATGGAAATTATTATATAGAATGTGCTTTTAAAGATTTCCCTGGTGGTTGGCTCAGTGATGATATAGACAAATTCGAAAATGAGATACAGCCTTGGCTGAATGAAAGTCAAATTCTGGTTCTTCCGGTAGACGCTTCTTTGGTTATGCAATATAACAAGAAAGATAAGAAGCAAAGAGAGGCTGTGATTAATTTTTGTGAAATTCCCCAACTTGAAAGAATTATAGGCGATTGGGCAAAAATAAGAAAAGCAAACTATAGCTTTGCACGTATTTTTGTAGTTCCTTTACGCTGTGAAACTTATATTAATGATTATAATAAAAGTCAATTAATGTACTCGCAAATCAGTGACATTTATGAACCTGTTTTCAAGTCGTTGAATAACAATATGGACTCTTTTGATATTTATTATTGTCCTGTGGATACTTATGGATGTGTAAAATTCTTGAAATGCAAATGGGAAAAAAATGCTATAGGTGGTCTATCTTATAGACCTACTTTTGTTTGTGATTCTACGGATAATCCAAAACGTATTCCAAGAGGTGCAGATGAAATTTTTGCCTATATGCTTGGAATATTTGCGGGAATTCAATATAATGATACCTTAAATCAGTATTCTACTATAAAAAATGAAAATGATTGGACACTATTTTTTGCTGATCTTTTACCATCATGGGTTGCTCCAGATAGTTGGAAAAAAATCCAACGTGAAAGAGATGCTTTATTAGAAGAATTAAAAGCTTTTGGAACAAATGGACAAAACTTTTTGTTAGAAATTGTGAAACTTTTAGATAATAGGACTGTAAAAAGACTTAAAAGATTGCAAATATGAATTTTTACTTAAAAACAAGAAGTACTGATGTAGATTATAATTGGATAAATATCAATTCTAATTCTAGGCAATCAGAACCTATATATAACTTATCTGATTCAGAATTTCAGAAAAAAGTTTCTGATTTTGAAAAAATTTCTTTTTGGGCTGAATCTTCTCTAAATAAAAAATTATTCTTATGTTTTTGTGGTATTCCAACAAATAGAAAAGATAAGTTTAATAGACCTATTAGAGCAGATATTGTTGTAGAAACTCAAAAAGAAAAAAATCAAAATAATGAAAAATTATTAAATATAATTAAAACTTTTATAGATTTAATAAGAAATGATACAAAAGAAACTTTACCTGATATTATTAGAAACAATTTTCTTAGTGATTTAATTAATAAATCACTAAGAAAGGAAGATATTGACGCTTATTTCTTATTGACAAAAGAAATTAAAAAATTAAATAAAATTAATCCTAGTGATAAAAGAATTGGTGAGTATAAAGAAAAGCTAAGTAAAATAAATATTACGATTTCAGAAGAAGATTTCCTAACTAGTGCTGAATATAAAGATAATAAACTTAATAATTATTCTGCATTAGATAATCATAGTCATTACTTTGGTGATATTACTGACGACAAGTCATATTATCAATTCTTAAAATCAATAGAAGAAATGCTTTTTGGAACTAAGAATTACAAAATAGTAGCTATATGTAATAATAAATCAGATAAAAATGAATTGGCAGATATTTTAAAGCTAGAGAAAGAGCAAAGTGTATTGTTAGGTAAGTTTGATAACTTCAATCATAATGGAATGATTCCTGTAGAGATTGAAGCAAAAAAAAAATCATGTGGTTACCCAGGAAAAGACGTCAAAACGGTACAAGATACAAAGTTATGTTCTAAGCCTAGTAATCGCAATAGCGGAGTTCAACCTTCTATATCACTCGGACAACCCATTGATAGTGATTTTTCTAACTATTGTAATATTAATCCTATTAATGGTAATACGCAAAAGATAGAGGATAACAATGATTCTTTTGATTCAATTAAAGAAGGAATTACTAATAAATTAGAAGGTATTATAGATAAGGTAAAAGGAAATGGATTTATAAAACCTGGATATAAACTTTATGATAAAATTTCTGGCAAAGTGCAACGAAATTTTTCTAAAAATAAAGTATCTTCAAATAAAGAAAATATAGGACAAGACATCAAAGGATCTGACGAATCAATTTTAAACACAAATCAAGACCCAGCACCAAATCAAGACGATGAATCTTAATTAAATATTTATAAGTTCATCAGCCGCAAAAATATTTTTTAATAAAACTTTTGCAGCTTTTTTTTGATGATAATTTTTAGAATATGTGTAAAATGAAATTGAACGAAAACAAAGTTAGCTACTTTTTATAATTAAAGTTTTTATAAAATTACATTATGTCTTAAACTATCTATAAATCAGAATATTAATTCTGCATCTAAATTATTTTGTCGTAGTTATTGTAATTGGTTTTTGTTGTTTTTATTGTATTTAATTGACTTTGTAGGCATATCAAAAACAATATTGGCTTACAAATATTCGAATTATCAATAACTACAACAATTACTAACAACAATAACTACTTTTCTTTAGCTAACAAATAATGACTTAGCAAATAAAAATCATATTTTACTGATATATAAATATTTAAAATTTTTTAACCAAAGATGATTTGTATTGCTGAAATACTTCCTTATTTTGTTTTGCCAAAAATTTGGAAATTTATCAGCTCTTTGACAACCCAATCAAAATCAAAAAAAGAGGGGAAATCCTCTTTTCCTGCTTCTGGTAGCAGTTTTTTCGGAGAACAAAAGACTTTTTTGCGTAAGCTGCTAAGCGGTGTATCGCTTTTTTCCATTTAAACAAAGGAAATAAAAAGATTTAAGAAAATAAAATATTAAGTCTTTTCTAGGAGGAAATTATGGATGAATACACTCTTCTTTTATCTTTGATAAAACGTTTATCTAAATCAGATGCTTTTTCTAAGGAAATATTAAGCAAGCTTTCTCTAGAATTAGAAGAAGCTTCCAATGATGGAAGGCTAGATACTGAAATGAATTATGATGTTGAAGAGCTAATGTTATGTAGTTCGGAAATATTAGAACGTGAGTTGTTCAGGGTTAGATAATTATTAAGGAGTAAATTTATGTATTTTGATAAACAAAATGTTATTGATATGTTAGTTAAAGCAAACTTGATTAATGTTTCAGACAGAAGGGAATATAGGCAATATATTCTTGGTAAAAAAGGTATATTTTCAATTCCTGACTTTTATGCAAGGTTTTTTGACTGGGCAAAAGGAAAAAGCGACAAAGAGATTTTTGATAAAGCTACTTTGTGCCAAAAATTAATGAATGAAAACGAAGCTTATGAAAAAATACTAGATGTCATATATAAACCGACTTCCCGAATTGATTTTTCTCCTCTTACAGAGGAATATGCTAAGGAAATATTAATCCGTGATTTGAACAGTAACTGGATTAGAAAATTTATCGAAGTATCTAGTAATAAAGATGAGATTATGCAAGCCTTAATTTGTTCTAGTAGTTTTGAAATCACTGAAGATGGTTGGCATTTAAACATTAAAAATGAAGATACTGTTATTCCCACATTGGTAAATGATAGCAATTTACACATATTAATTGAGCATAAAAACGCATCAATAGCATTTAAAAATTATCTGATGGTGAAATACCCACATTATTCTAAGTATATAAGATATATTGTAGCTTATATGAATAAAATTAATGATTTTGGAATAAAAGGAAAAACTAAGGTTTTAGAAATATGCAATTATCCTAAACTTCATCTTTCACCAGAATTTGATAAGGAGTATTTAGACGATTCTCTAAAAGGCAATATTATAATTAATGGGGCTGGGAAAATAGTAAGAGAACTTGCTGCTAATTTAAAGTGTTCTAAAGCAGAAGCTACCAACCTACTTTTAGACGGTAAAGCATCGTTAGAAGACATAATTAGTTGCAATTATGAAAGATATCAATTAAGAAATCCCGATTGGCAATCTTATAAATGGTGGAACAACAAGAAAAATTCTACTGAGTGGAAAAAAATTAGAACAACTTATCTGCCAGCAGGAAGAGTAATTCATTGGAGATGGATTGATAGAGTAGACGAAATAAGAAATCACCATATCCATAACGATAAAGAATCACCTTCAGTAGTAATGAACAGAGTATTTCAAGAAGCAGAAGAAAAACAATTTGTCAAAGAAGAACAGTTAAAAGCAAAACCAGATTTCCCTGATTGCCCATTAAAAGGGAATGAAGAGTTTAAACAGGTAAAAACTCCTCTTGAATTAAATCAAGTTGGAAAAGCTTTTAATAATTGTGCTTTTTCTTATGAAAAAGCATTAGAACGAGGAGAGTCTTTTATTTTTACTAGTCCTGATGTTTGTGCTGAAATATGTCAGAACAATGATGGTAAATGGAGAATCCAACAATGTTTAGGGTATCATAATTCATTAGTTCCAAAGAAAATATTTAAGCGATTTAAAAAGTGGTTTGATACTGCTGTTAAATCAGTTTCTTTTTAGCTTAGTAATTGTTGGTTTGATAAGAAATGATATTATGATCAAATATAAAGAACAAGAATATAAAAACTTTTTGCAATTGGCTTTTTGGCATGTCATTCTAGCAAGAGGCGTTTTCGAAGCAATTTGTGACTCTATTGTCTAGGCTGACTATATCGAATGGGAAGGCGAAGAAAATTATTTCGGAAAGGTCATTTCTCAAATTACCTAATTTTTATTAATATAATTTATAATATAATTAATAAAAGATAGTTTTCTAGAATAGGTTACTAAAAAGGAGTTAAAGCAATGTTAGGTGCAATATTAGGTGATATAGTAGGTTCTAGATGGGAATTCTGTTCTCAAAAAAGAAAAGATTTTACTTTCCTTTCTCATAACAATCATGTTACTGATGACAGTTTAATGACTTTGGCGATTGCAAAATCTTTTTTAGAATGTGAAAAAGACTATTCTGACTTAAGCCAGCTGGTTGTAAAAAATATGCAATACATAGGAAGAGAATATCCTGGAGGTGGATACGGTCTTAAATTTAAAATCTGGTTAAGCGAAGAAGAACCTAAACCTTATTATAGTTTTGGAAATGGCTCTGCGATGCGCGTAAGTCCATGTGGCATAGTAGCTAAATCTATTGATGAAGCAAAGATTTTTTCCCAAAAAGTAACTGAAGTCACTCATAATCACCCAGAAGGTTTAAAAGGAGCAGAAGCAACCGCTGTAGCAATATTCCTTGCAAAAATAGGTAAAAGCCAGCTTGAAATAAAAGATTATATTAATGAAAATTATTATCTAATGAATTTTACTATTGATGGCATCAGAGATAAATACCGCTTTAATGAAATTTGTCAGGATACGGTTCCTCAGGCAATAATGTCTTTCGTTGAAGCAAAAGACTTTGAAGATACTTTAAGAAACGCTGTATCTCTTGGTGGTGATGCTGACACTTTGGCAGCTATTGCTGGAAGTATTGCCGAATACCATTTCGGTATTCCCGAAGATTTAAGAAATCAGGCGATTAAATACTTACCGGCAGAACTATTGAAGATTCTGAACGATTTTGAAAGTAAATATGGATATAAGGTTTAAAATATGCGACAAAAAATGGAGATTTAAAATAATAAACTAGCAAACAACTAATTACAACAAAAATAGGGAATGTTTATGAAAAAAGTAAATAAAATAAATGATTTTTATTTCCTCTTATAAGCTAGAATAATCCCTCTTAGCTCTCTTCTATAATCTCTCTTGATTTAGTTATAGTTGTTATGATTGGTTTTAGGTTTTATTGGTTAATTTAAGTTTAACGGTATCATTCTTTCTTCGCTCTGTCGCTCTAAGCTCTGTTGCTCTAAAATCTCAATTCTCAATTTGCTAAAAGTTTTCAACTCTCAATTCTTGTATCTCAAGTTATGGTCTTATTTCTCGATTCTCAATTCACAATATCCCTACACCCTTCACCCTAATCTCTCATCTCTTTGGCTTTTGTCAGGCTTGCAGCTTACAGTTTTTATCTTATGTCTCCAATTTTGGTCTTATATCTTCCCCCTGTTTGCAGCTTTTTTTTTGATGATATTAAAAAATATATTCATATAATTAATTTGAACGAAAAATATATTAGAGACTTAAATAAAATAAGTCATTTCTGAAATGACCTTTTGAACTTAATAATGGTTACTTTTAACTCATGAAATAGTGAGTTAAAAAAAATCAATTTTCTAAACAGTAGTTCAGATGGGTAACTTCAACTAATGAATATAAATAACAAAAAATCAAATTACAATAATAAAATATATAATGTTGCGGGTAAGTTGTTGTCTAGTAATAAAGGATCTGTTCGAAAAGATGTTTACAAAAGTATTTATATTACTTTATCAAAAGCTTTAAAAAATACTGAAGAAACTTTTTCGTCAATGGTTATACGTAAGATTAAAGAAAACGGAATAAGTGATGTTACTTGCTATAAGGCTGCAAATTTGAATCGGCAGATTTTTTCAAAAATACGCAGTAGTGCTGGGGAAAAAGAAAATGATTCTTATCAGCCTAACAAAAATACTGCATTATCTTTAGCAATTGCATTAAAACTTACTATAGATGAGTCTTATGAATTACTTAAAAAAGCAGGTTTTACTTTTTCCAAAAGCAATAAAACAGATATAATTGTTGAATACTGTATAAAAAATAATATTAATGATATTACAATGGTTAATGAAATTTTGTTTTATTATGGTCAACCTATCTTAGGTTCAAAAAGTTCATAATAATCATGTTTCTCCAACTTTCTTTGAACCAGAGTTTTGAAATTTGAAAATGTCATTTCTGAAATGACATTTTTTTGAAATTTCTCCTTTATAATAATCTTTAAAGTAAAAGGAAACTTTTTCTTTATTGTTATTTGTTTTAAGCAATTATAAGGAGTCAAGACAAAATGGTTAAAGATAAATATGGAAATTATTGTCGTAAGTTAATAATTACTCAATGTTATCTTTGCCAATCTTGAGAGTTTATATTCCAAAGGTAAAAGGAATAAGAATAATGGTAAATATACTTAAGAAAATATTGTTATTATTAGAACAATTTCTGCCCAAATGGAAGGAGTTTTTTATAAAAGCTCGTCATTCCTTTACTTATGATTTGTTAACTTATCGTGATTTGTTAGATGAAGTATTAAGATGTAAACCTGTAGATGTTTATGACTCTGCTTCTGTAATAAAAGATGAAATGACTAATAAAATTAAACTTAAAATAGTTTATTTAGACTCAAGTAATGAGCCTATAAAAAAAATAAATGGCAATATACACGGTTTTTGTATATTTGCCAAAGATTTAGATGAAGAAATCAAAGATATTTTTGGGAACAAAAATATAATAATTATCAAATAAAAAGGAGAAATAAAATGGAAGAAAACAATAATAGTGAAAATAATAGTTTCAATACTGATCCATTAGAAGAATCTTGTGAAAAAATCTATGATACAGGAGCTAGGATTTTTAAACAGTTCACAGATCAAGCAACAACTATTACAGAAAAAGGTTTTGATAAAGTTTCTGATAAAATTTCTAAGGTATTAAATACGACTATAGATGGTGGTTCCGTTTTTGCTGACAAACTGTTAGACGATTATATACGGATGATGGATAAAGCAGAAAAAATGCTTACTTCTAAACAAATTGAATTTTTGAGCTATAGAGAATTAATTGATTTAGTTATTAAAAATAAACCATCTACTGAAAATTTTAAAAGAGCAGCAATAGTAAAACGTATAATTGGTAGTTTTGATGAAAAAAAGATTAAGCTTACTATAGCTTATTTAGATTCTAATGATAGACCTATTTGGAAAGATTCAAATGGTGATGAGTTGAGCGTAGTTATTATAGCTAAGAAAATTGATGATGAAATAAAAGAAGTTTTTGGTAATAAAGACACGATTATTATTGAATAATTAATTAAGGAGAAAAAATATGTTATATGCAATTTTGAATGCTTTAGCAGTAGCAGCTGTTTATATTGTAGTTTATACTGTCGTTTTATTAACAATTGATGTAATTATAGATTATTTTGAAAATTGGCATACAGAAAATGAAGTTGATTATGATGATGTTGGATTTGCTATAAAAGAAAGTCTTGAATCTGGTGATGTTAGAGTTGTTCAGGGTGTATTTAATAAAAACAGCGGAACAATAAAAGATGCAAGAAGAATTAAAGCTGAGGACATTGATGAAGATACAAGAATACGTCTTGGAGAAGAAAAACTGACAATATTCAATTAGGATGTAATAGTATGTGGGATATATTGTTTCAAATGATTGGTGGAGCTCTAATTGGGGCTGCTGTAGGTTATGCTATTTGTCATTGGCAAGATATTGTTGATTGGTTCAATAATTATACTAGTCAAAATTATGTTGACCAAGATGTATATGGAGTTTTAGTGAAAGAAAAAATTGCTAAAGGTGAATATAATTTAATTCAAGGAATTTTTAATACTAGAACAGGTGAATATATTGATGCAAGACGTATTAATTCAGACCAGTTAGATGATGAAACAAAACGTTTTATGCGTGGAAAAAAATATAGATATATTGAATTGTACAATTAATTGAAGGAGAGATATATGCCTTATATAAATATGCCAAATAATATTAATGAAACTGATGCTGCATTATTCAGAAGTAGAATAAATAGAGCTTGGGCAGAACTAGAAAATATTATTGGTAAAAAGGAAGCTCAAAAAGTTTATATTTCTTCTGAAGAAATTGGAGATAATGATTCTACAATCATTAAAAAAGATAAAAGATTTTCTAATGAAAAAGATGAAAACGAAGTCAAGTGCTTAATTGACGCTATTGAGCCGCGATATTCTTTTTCCCAACTAATTTTGTCAGATGATATAAAAGATAAAATTGTTCGCGCTGTAAAGCTGATAGAGTTAGAAAAGAAGATTTTTGATGAATGGGGCTTAAGAGAAATAGAGCCATTTCCACGATCTGCATTAAATTTTTTCGGACCTCCAGGCACAGGTAAGACTATGGCAGCTCATGCTATAGCTAACTTTTTACATACAAAGATAATGCTTGCAAGTTATGCCGAAATAGAAAGCAAGTATCATGGTGACGGACCTAAGAATGTTAAAGCTTTATTTAAGAAAGCAGAAGAAAATGACGCTTTGCTTTTCATTGATGAAGCTGATTCTTTGCTATCAAAAAGACTATCTAATGTTACTCAAGGTTCTGAACAGGCAATCAACTCTATGAGAAGCCAGCTTCTTATTAATTTGGAACAGTTTCACGGAATAGTTATATTTTCAACTAATTTTGTTGAAAATTATGATAAGGCTTTTGAAACTCGTGTTAGAAATATTGAATTTAGAATGCCTGATGCTAAGGAAAGAGCTAAAATATGGAAAATTCATCTTCCTGCCAAGCTGCCATTAGAAGATAAAATAGATTACGATAAGCTAGGTTCTGATATTGATGATATTTGTGGCCGTGACATAAAAAATGCTGTTATTGATTCTGCATTAAAAGCCGCCTTATCAGATAGAAAGGTTTCTTTAAATGATTTAACTGAATCAATCAATGAAATTAAGAAAAATAGAATAGCAAATAAACATGAGGAGCTTAAGGGAACACCATTAACAGAAGAAGAAAAACAAAAGCTAGGCGAACAATTAAAAGCTCATTTTGATTCTCAATCATAAATATATAAAAAATAGTAATTTTGGACCAGCTCTTTGAGGACTCTTAAGAATAATTAAATTTATTAGCTTTATATTGTTGTAAAAATATTGCTAGGGATTTAATATTATTATAGCTATTGCCAAATATGAATATTCAAGAATCATTTTCAATACTAAATATTAATTATAATGCATCTTTAGAAGAAATAAAACATGCTTATAAAAAAAGAGCATTTGAAACGCATCCAGACAGAGGAGGCAATGCTAGCGAATTTGTAAAGGTTAGAGCTGCTTATGAAATTCTATTAAAATATTCCCAGACAAATGTAGATGAAAGTCCTGATGATTTTGATATTCCTATTCCTGATGAGTTGCGTGCTGTGATAGATGGTATTGTAAATGGCTTTTGTAATATTTATAATAATAATTCAAATAGTATTCATGCAAAATTTAATTTAATGAGAAGTGAAATAAGCTCTTATATTAATACTAATAATTTGCAGACTTTAGGTAGCTCTTTTTGTAATTATTTTCAAGAAAGAATATATTCTACTATAAATTCTATAACTGATGCTAATAATAGGCAGACTCAATTATTGCTGCAAAATTACGAGAAATGGTTTTCAAATAAATTTAATGAATTAAATAATGAAATATATGCAGTTGCAAAATTTAATTATTGGAAATCGTCTAGCTTTATTATATCAATTGCTGTATGTTTATTAACTATTTTTGCAATTTATTATTTTTTTGAACAATTATTAATAGGAATTATTATCGGATTTATTCTTTTGATTTCTTTTTATTTTTACTCTATTAATGAAAAGGCAAAAGCTACACAAAGAATTAAGCCTAAAGATTTTTGTTTCAATTTTAATAATGTTTCTTCTATTTCTACTAGTATTGCAAATCATGTTAGAAGTTTTACAACGGCTTCTCAAATAGCTGCTTGGAGCGGAATAAGGAGCAACGATTTATCAACTGGTATTGCTGGTGTGTTAATTGGTGCCGCAATTAGTTTTATTGGAGAATTAACAGCTGGGGATAAAAAAACTAAGTTATTAACGGAAGCATTAAAAACTACATTTGAAATAGAAGAGGATTTTTCTAAATATTATTCAGAAGAAATGCAAAAATTTTTAAATGAACTTCAAGACAACATTAAAAATAATTATAAAGAAAGAAATAAGAAACTTATTTTATTGCTAACTGAAAAATAATCCTAATGATTAGGAGCAATTCTCTTATACTTTCTCTTTGCCTATTGACTTACAACGTCTTAAATACTTAAAAAAGTAAATTCAAAAATGACCACAAGTGCATAATAATATGATATTTACACTTTTAATAAATGATTAACTATAAATGCTTTTAAGATATTTATAGGTTAAATTTTAGTAAAGGTGGAAAATATGAAATATTCTTTTAACAAGTTAATTCTTTCCTTTTTTATTGTTTTTATTTCTCTCATATCTGCTCAAACAAATGCACAATCATTAGAAGATGAATTAAAAAAATCATTAGCAGAGCTTATTGTGAAAGGTGGCTTTGAGGCTTATATAAGGAATACAAAAGCTTGTGAAAATAACATAATCAATTATTGTAGTTATTCTTGCTATATTAATAAACAAAAAGAAACTAATCAGGCTTATTTAGAAATAGAAGTTAGCGAAGCTGCCTTTACATCACCTTGGCATAAAATTCCAAAATTGGTACTTATGCCAGATGTAAATATTAAAGTTAGTTTTGAAAATAATAATAAAATTTATACCCATGATTTGACTAAGAGAGATTGGAAAATGGACGGAACTTGCCATCTTTATTGGGACATAAATTATAAAGATGTTGACATAAGTAAACCTATAAAAGTTACTTTTACTGGAACAGCAAATGATAATCTTTCCAATACACAAGAGATATCAATAAATGACTATTACAACTCTGATTCATGGTTTACTCCTAGTGGAAGGGGAGCAGATGTAAAAGCTTACGGAAAAGTTAAGGGCAAAGGCATTTTCAGTAGTTGGTTTTAAAAAATATATAAGATATTTAGAAGCTATTTAAAAATTTTTTGAATAGAGTTTTTGTTATTACCTTTTTAAAAGAAAGATAAGATAAAAAGGAGAACGAATTATGAATAACGAAGAAAGAAAAAGTCTGATCAGTAAAGGTTTGATCAAGGTCGGCTTTGGATTAATCACTATTCCTTTTAACTTCATTGCTGGTTTTATTGTAATTTATTTAGGATTAGATGATTTGTCTACAATTGACATTAATGGACATAAAGAAAATCTTAGCAGTCATATTTTAGAATTTATCAACAACAAGATATTCCGTAAAAAACAAAAAGTCGCTGGCGAAATTGAGGATTTCCGTTAAAGAAATAATTATGAGAAAAATATTAAAAGGAGATGGGAACAAAAATGGAAATTGTTAGAATGATTATCAGGGACATCTTGATATTAGTTAAAAATGCTTATCAACATCTAATAAAAAAATAGAGTAGGCAAATATAACTTTATTTATTCCTTAAACACAGCCTTGAATTTTAATTTTTCCCTTAGTTCTTTCTGTTTCTTTATATTTATCCTGCAGCCGATTATTATAAATGCTACTAATAGAATTATACCAATGATAATTGCATAAATTATGTTGTTCATTTTTCTCACCTCTTCTATAATCTAAAATCATTATATCAAAAAATAATAGACTTTGGGTAAACTTAAAAATTACTTTTCCCTTAACTCTAATACCTATTTGCCTAAAATACTAGAATATGCTAGACTTTTTCGAAGATGTAGTCAGTATAGGCAAATAGGTAAATCCAAATAATGATGATTTTTAAATAGCCTTTGACGACAATATAAGGTGCATACCTGAAAATTGAGAAGATGACTAAGTAATGGTTTAAAAAGGCTAGATTGCAATGACGTTTTTAACGTCTTGAATGATGAATTATTTGTTGGTTGTGTGGTAAGGAAGGTTGTTCACATGCCCTTATTTATTATTAATGATGATATTACAAAACTAAAAGTTGATGCGATAGTAAACGCTGCAAATCGGTCTTTACTTGGAGGTGGCGGTGTTGACGGGGCTATTCATCGTGCAGCTGGACCAGCTCTTTTGAATGAATGTAAAGCCTTGCATGGTTCTAAAACAGGGGAAGCAAAAATAACTAAGGGATATAAACTTCCTGCCAAATATGTCATTCATGCTGTTGGTCCTGTTTGGCATGGTGGAAAACGAAACGAAGAAGAACTCTTAACATCTTGCTATAATAACTCTCTTAAACTTGCAGTTGAAAACCAGTGTAAATCAATTGCTTTCCCAATGATTTCTGCTGGAGTATACGGCTATCCAAAAATTAAAGCCTTTAAAGTTGCTGTACAAACTATAAATACTTTTTTTGATAATTATCAGGATGATATAGATGTTTATTTGGTTTTATTTGGGAAAGATGCAAATAATTTTTTAGATATTGATAAAGCTATTTTAGACTATATAGATAAAGCTTTTGATAGAGATGATTTGGAAGTAGAAGAATTTTCTGAAGATAAACATTTATTTAATCCTTTAACAGGAACTCTAATATCTAGATTAGATCCAAAATCTTTTCTAATGAACAAAAAGAAAGAGACTTCTTTTTGGGATTTATTTAAGATTAATAAATTAAATGAAGCAATAGACAAAAGGGAAGAAAACTTTTCCTCAATGGTGATGCGTTTAATAAAAGAAAAAAACATAGATGAGGTTGCTTGTTATAAGGCGGCAAATGTAAATAAACAGATTTTTTACAAAATTAGAAGACATGCTAGTAAACCAGATGGCATTCCTTATCAGCCAGCAAAAGGTATTGCTCTGGCTTTTGCTATTGCTTTAAAACTTGATATTGAAGAGACTAAAAAACTTTTGGAAAAAGCTGGTTATTCTTTGTCTAAAAGCTATAAAACTGATATTATTATAGAATATTGCATTTCTAACAATATTAACGATATTAATAAGGTAAACGAAATCCTTTTTTATTATAAATTGCCGCTTATTGGCTCTAAATATAACTAATCTAATAAAATAATCTCCTTTCTGCTTTGGTTTTATAATAATTTCAACGATATCTTTAAGATTAAATTGAACGAAAAACAATATTAGAGCCTTAAATAATAAAAAGGTCATTTCTGAAATGACCTAATTTGATTAGAAATATATTATAAAAACAAAAAAGGATTTTTATAAAATCCTTATGAAATATTATTTAAGGAGATGAAAAATGTTAGGTGCTATTATTGGTGATATAGCGGGTTCAATTTGGGAATTTAAGCCTTATAAAAGTAAAAATTTTGAATTCCTTACCGACCTTGATACTTTTACTGATGACAGTGTAATGACATTTGCAATAGCAAAATCTTTGTTAGAGTGTAAATCAGATTATTCGGATTTAAGTGAAATCACAGTTAAAAATATGCAAAGTTTAGGTAAAAAATATTCTGATGCTGGATATGGTGGAATGTTTTTTAACTGGATATTCTCTTCTGATCCAAAACCTTATAATAGTTATGGAAATGGTGCTGCGATGCGGGTTAGTTCATGTGGGATTGTTGCAAAATCTATTGAAGAAGCTAAAATTTTGTCTAGAAAAGTAACAGAAGTTACTCATAATCATCCAGAAGGTTTAAAAGGGGCTGAAGCTACTGCTGTTGCTATATTTCTAGCAAAAACCGGTAAAACTCAGCTGGAAATAAAACAATATATTAATGATAATTATTATCCAATGAATTTCACATTAGATGAAATAAGGGAAGACTATTATTTTGATGTTACTTGTCAGGGTTCTGTTCCACAGGCAATAAAAGCTTTTGTTGAAGCCAAGGATTATGAAGATTGTATTCGTAATGCTATTTCTCTTGGCGGTGATGCTGATACGCAGGCTGCAATTGCTGGAGGTATCGCAGAATATTATTTTGGTATTCCAGAGTCTTTAAGAAATAAGGGCATTGGATATCTTACAGATGATTTATTACAAATTCTAAGTGCTTTTGAAAGCAAGTATGGTTTTAAGATCTGTAAGCCATAAACCTTAATAATTTAGGGCTCAGATGTAGTGAATAGGGTAGAGGTATAAGTATAGGTCTACATGCTATTCTATATTTTTCACGCTAAAAAGAAGTTTGCAGCTTTTTTTAAATGACAAGTATTCTTATTTTGATTTATACTATATCGAATAAGAAACCAATTACTTTTTCCTTTAATTCAAGGAGCAAATAATGATAAATAAAAGAAGAAGTCACTTAAGAAAAATGTACGATTTAAGAAATGAGTTCAAATATGCTTTAGCTGACCTCTTTTTTAAAGCCACTTCTGTATTTGTTGAAAATATAAGAAGTGGAAAAATAACTGATTATTTGCAGTTCTTATGGACAGAATTGGTTAAAAGTGAACATTTGAGCCCTGAAACATACTCAACTGATTTCAATGTTAATTTGCGATTTGTAAAGGAAAATGAAGAGCTGTTTTTGTTTTTTGCTATGCCCGACATTATTGATGCCAATAAACCTAATTTTGATTATTATAAATGGCATTCAAGCATTGGCGTGGGATATATGCTTTATTTTAACTTTAAAAGGAATATTTGCAGATATTATGTTTGTGAAAGTAGTTTAAAATCTTCGTTTGATGCATTTAGACTAGGATTATATAAAGGCGATACTTATTATGTTCCAATGTATTTTGTTATCGAATTCGTAAATGGTGAAAGAAGAAGTCTTGGAACCATATCTTCGCCTTCTATAGAAGAAGTGAATTCTAGATTTTGCAATGCTGTTGCCTGCGATGTAGGTTCTATTGTAAACACAGAACATTCTGAACTTTGGAAAGCAATAATTAACAAGGCTCCCTTTGAAGAAATTAAAAAAATGATAGAAGCAGGTGCAAATTTAAATGAAATGGGCACTAACGAAGATTATATAGGTGATTATGATTTGCATGAACTCTTTTATACATGCTATGTTCACCCTGATTGCTTAGAATTAGTTAAGTTATTTATTGAAAAAGGATATGATTATAAAAAAATTGCTAGAAATGGTTTAAATGCTGTTTCTAATTATGCTGAATATCCGGACTCCAGAGTATTTTTCTATTTGTATTCACTGGATCAGAATTTAATGTTTAATCCTATTGGAAACGGTAATTCAATGTTGCATAACTGTTTATCTAGTGGATCTATTGAAGTATTAAAATTTTTAGAAGAAAAAGGGGCTGATTTAAAAGCAGATTACGATATTCCTTTACTAGCAGCAGCTGTTTTTAATGAAGATATAAGAATATTTAAGTATTTAATAGAAGAAAAAAAATTACCTTATAAAGATAATAATATATTTGATAATAAAAATTTATTGATGTTGGCTGCTGCAAATGCTAATAGTCCAGAAACTATAAAATATATTGTTAGTTTAGGTTTTGATGTTAATTCTTTGACCCCGAATGGTAAGCCAATTATTTTTGAGACTGCATTAAATCCTCATCCAGAAATAACAGAAACTTTCTTAGAATTAGGTGCTGATTTAAACAAAACAGATAGCTATGGATATAATATTTTCCCTTATACTGTAATGCATAATGAAAATCCTGAATATATTAAATATTTGATCAATAAGGGTCTATCTGTTAAACAAACTTATGAAAGCGATTGGACTATAACTCATTATGCTGTATCAAATCCAAACCCACAAATTTTGAAAACTTTATTAGAATATGGAGCACCTTACGATAAATTAAATATCAGAGAGCTTAAACCTTTCAAACCTTTAGATTACTCGATTATTAATGATAGTGATGAGTTGAAGTATTTGTCTCCTCTTGCTTTGGCAGCCCAAGATAGAACTCCAGAAGTATGCGAGATTTTAATAAAAGCAGGGGCTCGTCTTGAATCAAGAGATAAATATGGCCGTACCCCACTTATGATGGCAACAGAAAACCCAAATCCTGATGTTTTTAGATTGTTGTTAAAAAATGGAGCTGATATAAAAGCCTTAGATTATATGAATCAAGGTGTTTTAAATCGAGCATTAGCATATTCTTGTGTGGAATTGGTTAACGAGATTGCAGAAATAACAAATGCTCAATTCACTGATTATAATTATTATAGTTATATTAAACGCAAAGCTAAAGCACAGGCTTTAAGAATGCTGGTTGAAGAAAAACCTGAACTTTTAAAAGAGTACCATTTGTTAGGTATAGACCCATATTTACCTAAAGAAAATAAATTGCCGTATATTTTTCTAGCTGCAAGAAATCCAGATTTAAGAGTCTTAGAATATTTAGAAAAAAAAGGTTGCGATATTTCCCTTGGTACAGCAGAGGAAAATGTCTTTACTTATGCACTTGCAAATAATCCAAACCCGAATATTATAGATTATCTTATCAATAAAAAACTATTTATCAATGATAATTTGTTTATAAGTGAATACATAGCAAAAAATCCATATGTAGATGTCTGGAAAAAACTTTTTGAAATGGGATTCCCTCTAAATTATCAGGATGAAAATGGTACATCGTTGCTGATGCTTGTTTTCTATAAAAATGATAAACCTAATTTAAATGTTGTACATTTATTAAGTAATGAATCTATTGTTAATTTAAAAGATAAAAATGGAATGACTGTTGCTCATCTTGCAGCACAGAATAGGGATTTGAACTATCTAAGGATTTTACAGGCTGCAGGTGCAGATTTAGATATACAAGAAAAAGCTTATGGTTATACACCATTAATGATGGCTTGTTATAAAAATGTTAATCCAGAAGTAATTAAATATTTAATTATTTCTGGTGCTTCAATTAAAGAAAAAGCTTATGATGGAAAAACTCTAGCTCATTTTGCTGCTTCAAATCCTAATCCTCAAGTTATGCAAACTATAATTGATTATGGAGCTGTTTTTGATGGAGAAGACAAAGTAAATAATCAAACACCTTTACAAATAGCTGCTTGGAAGGGTACTCCAGAAGTTTGTAAGATTTTATTAGATAAAGGCAGTCGCTTAGAAGCAAGAGATAAAGATAATTGTACACCTTTAATAAATTCTACAAATAATCCTAATCCCGAAGTTTTTAGATTTTTATTAAAGTCTGGAGCAAATATAAAAGCCAAAGATTGTTTAAAATGTACTGTTGTACATCATTCTATTGCTAATTCATGTCTAGAACTGGTTAAAGAAATTATTGAAATTACTAATACTAAAATTGATGATTCCAATTTTGAAAAATATATGGAACATATTAATAAATTTAATAATATCCAAAAAATATTTGAAAATAAAGGTTTGCCTATTCCTCAAAATAGAACAGTAGAAAAACTTCCTCTTTTGTTATATGCCGCTTATAACCCTGATATTGATGTATTAGATTATTTTGCAAATAAAGAAATAAATGTATTTCTAGGTAACTTTACTGAAAATATTTTTGCCAAAGCTTTGAGTATGAATCCAAATCCAAATATGATTAATTATCTTTATCGGGATAAAATTCCAAGTGAAGCTTATGAAATGGTGGCATGTAATCTTGCCAAGAGTCCATATATAGATGTTTGGAAAAGGGTATTTGAACTAGGTTTGCCTATAGATTTTCAAGATCGACATGGTAACTCTCTTTTGATGATTCTTTTCTTATTAAATGAATTTCCTAATTCCGAGATTGTAAAACTATTAGCGAATGAAAAAACAGTAAAATTAAAAAATAATGATGGACTGACAATTTGTCATTATGCTGCTTCTAAAGAAAACTTAATTTATTTAGAAATATTAAAAAAAGCTGGTGCTCTATTAAACGAAAAAGATAATGTTGAGTGTGCAACACCTTTGATGTTTGCTTGTTCTAAGAATCCAAATCCAAATGTAATTGACTTTTTGATTAATAATGGTGCAAAAATAACTGATACTAATTTTAATGGAAATAATTCTTTATTTTATTCCATTTTTAATTCTAATCCTCAAATCGCTCTTCATTTAATAAAAGATTATAAAGCAGATTTACATGCTAAAGACAGAAATGGAGCAAATCTGCTTATGGAAGCTATCAAGAGTAATTCTGTAGATTTAATTAAACTCTTTATTGAATTAGGTATTGATGTAAACGAAAAGGATAATCGTGGATATTCTGCTATTATTTATTCTGCATTTTATAATCCTAATCCTCAAGTCATTGATTTGCTAGTTCAGAAAGGTGCAGATATCAATTATTTAACTGACCGTAAAGAAAATGTTTTAATTTTTGCAGCTAGAAATAATCCTAATGAAGAAGTAATTGAATACTTACTTA
Organism: Candidatus Rifleibacteriota bacterium; assembly: GCA_905236675.1. Lineage (GTDB taxonomy): Bacteria > Muiribacteriota > Ozemobacteria > Ozemobacterales > Ozemobacteraceae > RUG334. Next base: position 76,766 of record CAJOND010000015.1, read on the forward strand.
ATAAGGGATTCGATAAAAATTATATAACTGCTGATGGTGAAACTCCTATTCTTGCCGCAGCACAAAATTTTAATTGTAACATTATGAAAAAACTAAAAGAAAAGGGAGCTAATTTTGAAGCTGTAGATAAAGAAAAGAGAAATGTTTTATTTATTGCTTCTAAATGCAATGATAATCCTTCTATGATTTCTTTTATAATAGAAAATGGTATTCCTGTTAATTATAGAGACCAGTTTGGTAATACTGCAGTTTTATTTGCAGCACAAAACAATAATATTAATATAATTAAAACCCTTGTAGAAAAAGGCGCTGATTTAAAATCTGAAAACGATCGTGGTTTTACGGCATTAATGTCGGCTCTGTATGAAGGAAATAATAATATTGAAATAATTAAATATTTAATAGAAAACGGTATTGATGTTAATGCTAAAAGTTCTGAAAATATAACTGCTTTAATGGAGGCTGCTGCCGCTATTACTGACCCTGAAATAATAGAATTGCTGATAACTGCTGGTGCAGATATTTTAGAAGAAGATTTTGAGGGTAACAATGCTTACAAAATAGCTAAAGAATATAATCCTAATCCGGCTGTTGCTGAAATAATCAAGAAATATTCTTTGATGAGCCAGACTAATGATTCAAAATTTAATATTCCGACTAACATTAACTAATTAGATTTTCATTAACAAAATCTAATGAAGCTTATATGGCGTTGATGGTTTTGAATATAGAACATTTGGACAAAGATTTTATAGAATATTGGAACAAAAAAATCCAACCCTAACAGGTAGAGATGCGTTAGAAGAAATTGCTCTATATGCTGATGACAATGGTCATCGTATTGATTTTGAATTCCAGGTATTTCAGACACCCACTATTCTTGACTAGTACACCGTCTCTGAAATCAACATCATTGCCATAGGCTGCTCTGTTGAGTAGTATTTTTTATATTATATGTGAAACTCAAAAGCATTTAATCAAATATTCCCATTGCTTTAAAAAAAATACAATGATAGAATGTACACATATCAGGTAAAAAGATGACAGAGCAAACAAGCCAAAACAATTATAGAACCGAAATAATTAAAGATGATTTTGGTTTATTACCATGGGATTATGAACCAAATTTTTTTGCTCGCTTGCTTGGTTGTGCACCATTTTCTATTGATAATGAAAAATTAATAATTAAAGAGAATAATACTGAAGTAAAATTAGCTTATGATGAGATTGAGTCTATAAGCTGTGAAGATAATAAAATACATATAAAAACTTCATCAAATCATGATTATGATTTAAAAGCGAGAAATATCGCCTCGAATGTTTCAAATCTGATACTGCGATTATCTCAAGAGCTTAACGAATATAAAAGCATCATGAAAGTTGATAAAGTTGTTCCAGAGCTAGGTTTTGCCTATTCACAGAAAGCATTCAGCTATCGTGGTAATCCTTATGTAAGGGCGGTTGAAATATTATTAAAAACAGCTATAGATAATGAATTTTCAGATATTCATTTTGAACCGACTAATAATAAAGTTAAAATGTCTTACAGATTGAAAGGTAACCTTAAATATTCATTGGAACTAACGAAAGACAACTATGAGCATTTTATTGCAAGAGTAAAGTATTTGGCTGGTTGTAACAGTCAGATTTCTGACAAGGCTCAGGAAGGCGCTTTCAGATTCAATAATACGGATATAAGGCTTTCAATCTTCCCTACTGATTTCGGAGAAAGAGCTTCTTTTAGAATTATAGGGGCTATTAAATTTTCTACTATTAAATCTTTGGGCTGGAATGAAAAGGATATAGATAAATGGCTGAAACTGCTTGAAAGCGGTAATGGTTTATATTTGATTACAGGAGCGGTAGGCACAGGTAAGACAACAGCTATGTATGCCACTCTTTCTGAACTTGTATCTAAATCTAACAGTCAGAGTAGGGCAGTAACTATCGAAGATCCTGTAGAAGCATTTATTGAAGGTATCTGTCAGTCTAGTTTCAATTCTAAAACAGAAAAAGATTTGGCTACGGCTTTTAAGCATCTATTAAGGCAAGACCCTGATATTATAGCTTTGGGTGAAATTCGAGATACAGACAGTGTAATAGAAGCATTACAGGCTGGTCTTTCTGGTCATTTGGTTTTTGCCACTTTTCATGCTGGTAGTCCTGATGAGGCAATTGATAGGATTAAAATGATGGCTTCTGGTCATGAAGCTATATTAGCTGGTTTAAAAGGTATTTTACATATTGATAGCTTAAAATACGACAATGGTCGTGTTTTACAATCTCTTTTAATAAAAAGCAGGAAGGAACTTCTAGAGTTTGATTCGAAGACTAATTGATAAATCATATTGGAAGAATCGTAAAAGTATTGTAACTTCTAATTTAGCTGTATTCATAGGAAATCAGCTAATTAGAGGCGTTAGCTTAACTGATGCTCTTGTTAAAGCTTCTGACCAAATAGAAAATATAGGTCAGAAAGAAGCTTTTTGCAGGGCAGCAGACTCAATAAAAAAAGGGGACGATATAGCTGAAGCCTTATATATTAATAAAGTATATTTAAAGGGAAGGGATAGATATATTCTTTCGTTAAATATTCCAGACGAACTAAAAGGAAAGATTATAAAAAGCTGGTCTGAGTCAAAATATCATGGCGATAATATTATCTGTTATTTATTCATAATTCTTATTACTGGTGTTTTTTGTGTTGCTTCTTTTCCAATTTTTCCTTTTGTAATACCTCAGTTTTATGAAATATTACTTGGAACTAGTAATCCTGTAGATAATGATTTCCTTTTAAGGTTAGGATATGATTTGAGTTATTCAAGATTATTTATTTTACCTGGAATTATTTTATTTATTTTTGTTTTCTTAATTATTTTTTCTTATGGTTTATTTAATAAAACCAAAAAAATACAAGAAGAAGCCGATTTCCTTTCTTTTCTCTCAACTTTAAATGAAAGCAATAGGCTTCCTATGTTGGAAAATGTTGTAAATGACATTTGTTTCCCTTTATCTTATAGAAAATTATTAAAATTTATTAATGCTTTAAAATCAGGTGAAAATCTAAATGATTCGTTAAGTTGTTCTGGTCTAAGTGAATATTCGATTTGGTTATTAAATTTGAATTTTTATTCTAATGATGGAAAAGTATTAAAAGAGGGTTCAATAATTCTTAATGAACGTATCATGTTAAATTCGATTTCTTCGTTAAAATTTATTGAAGTATTAATAGTATTGGTTCAAAGCTTATTTTTTATGTTTTTAGCATATTTGATTTTCGGATCTCTTAGTCAGGTCTTATTAGGGAGTTTATCACAATGAGTGAAAATGTTAATGAAGAAAAAAGCCTTGTTATAAAAACTCCCTATAATATTGCGAAGAAGCTTTCTAAGCAGGATGAGCTGATAGCTTTTTGTAGACTACTTACAACAGCGTCAAAAAGTGGAAAGCCTTTTGTCTATGCATTAGAATATCTTACTAAAAATCAGTATGATGACAAAGCTATAAAAATGGCTGAAAGTATAGCCAATAAATTAAAAAATGGCTATTCGATTGATGAAGCTGTTAAGAATATAAAAGATATTGATCCTGTTTTGGCAAGATTAATGCCACTGTTAGGAAATGAAAGGCTTGTAAAAGTTTTTGCAATATATTCGAATTACCTTGTTAAGCAGGAAACTAGTCTTAAGCAGATTAGTAATCTTGTTTGGTATCCTTTGCTTGTAATGGTTTTAAGCTTTTTGATTATAATATATTTGAATTTATATTACTTCCCAGTAGTTCATTCTATGGCTACTTTCCATAGCTTTTTTGATTCATGGAGCTTAAAGCTGCTCTATTTTATGAATACTTCTTATTGGCCATTTTCATTAATTATTCCAGGAATAATAATTTACTTAATTATTGATTGTACTATTTTTATGATTTTTGGACATTTCTTGTCGAGTTCATTATGGTCTAGGCTTTCAGGTATTGATAAAACTATTGAAATGAATGATAAAACAAGATTGGCCGCTTTCCTCTACCTTTATACAGAAGCTGGCTATTCTTTGACTGAAGCTATAGATGCTTCCTTAGCTTTTTTTAATGAAACAACCAGTAAAGAATTACAAGACTTTAATAATGCATTTATACAAGGAAATAAGCTTTCTGAAGTTTTATATAAATCTAACTTGATGTCAGATATTTTAAAAGGAAATGAAACTGCTGATGAATTAGTAATTAAATTTAAATATGCTTATGAAGCATATAGTTATGAAACGGTTACTTTATTAAAAGTTGTTTCAGATAAGTTATTTTACTTGCCCTTAATAATTGCTGGATTAGTAGTTTTAGCTGTCAGTTTAGGTCTTTTTGGAAGCTATGGCATTTTTATGGGGAACATAATATGAAATTAAATAGAAAAGCGACATTTTTAATCGAAATGAGTGTTTTTATAATTTGTACTATGATTCTATTTTTTGCTGTAACAAAAGTTATTGATTCTCATCAGATTGTAGTAAAACAAATGATGGAAAACAATAATGTAATGTTTATTTTCGACAGTATAGAATCAAAAATAAAATATGATTTAAAATCAGGAAAAAAATTTGATGATATAGATTTTGAGCAGTTTGGGAAAATGCTTTATGGGACTCCTTACCATCTTATTTTTCGTAATAGTGATGATAAAATTGAAATTTTGCTTGGGGTTTACGCTAGTAAAGATAATTTAAGTTATTTTAACAAGCTTTTAAAAGTTTATAAAAAAGAGGTTTTTTATAAATGAAAAAGAAAAACAAAGGTGTGACTCTAATAGAACTTATGATATTCATTGCTATTTTTAGTATTGTATTACGGATGACGGGTTTTAATAATTATATTTGGAATCAATATAAAATGCAGGAATCTGTAATGTTAGATCAGGCTAAAGTTGTGAAGTTTAGAAAATTATTGAACCTTTATTTGAAAGACACTAAATCATTTAAACAGGTTAGCAGAAGACAATTAATAGCAGATAACTTTTATCTTAAAGTAACAAAATATAGGAATAAACTGACTTTGAACGGTAAAATATTCAAATTTGAAAAATTTGAAATAGGGAATTTCAATAAATTAGATGATAAGCTAGCAACAATAAATATTAAAAATGGTAATAACGAATATGATTTATATCTTGTTGCTGGGATTAATGAATCAGATAATCAGATTGTTGAAGAACAGTCAAATATACAAATTGAAAATCCTACTAGTCCAAATACATTAGAAAATTTGAATGATGAGGTAGCAAATGAAAAATAAAACATATAGAAGAATTAATAATAAAAAGGGTTATGTTTTGCTACTCATGATGATAGTTTGTCTGGTGATTATATTCTGGAGAATGAGTTCGAATTGTAATGAAATGATAAGCTATGTAAGGCTTCAGAAAACAGAAATGAAAAATTCAGGTATTAAACTTGCTCCAGAAGAAACGGCGTCTTTTGAATTGGGCAATTAAGGAACAAAAGTTAGTTCAAAAGATAAGGTGTTTGTTTTATATCCATTGATGTTCATATAAAGCATCATTTGGTGCACACCTAATGGAGCACTAGCAATATCATTTACTGTAAATGGAATTTGTGCAAAGAATTGCCCGGATGTTTCATTAGTACTAATCCTAACTGGTATAGAAATTGGTTCAGAGTATTTTCTATAAAAATCCGCAACAGCTTCAGGATCATTTACTGTTTCGGATGCAGTTGTATTACTGTTACTTATAGTTCTTGAAACAGAAGCATAATTAAATTTTGTTGCCAATCTTACACTTGCAAAATCAAAAGGAATTGTTTCGTTTGTTAATACTGCTCTGAAAGAATTGTTAGTTACCATTTCTGTAGCAGAACCAATGACTCCAATAGGTTCTGTTATCGGTAAATCTATTGTTTTAACGAAACTTAGATAAGCATTTGCTGAATTAACAACTGAAGGCGAAGTCCAATCACAGGTAAAAGCAAGAATTCCACCAGTACATTTAGCAATATTAGTTGATTGGGTTTGTAAATTTTGAATGGAAGGAGTTATATAAGAAATGGGGTCTTCTATAGCTCCTGATTTACCGCAGCCAACTGAAATCACAATAAATAATAGAAAAAATATTGTGATTAACGCTTTAAGGTTATTGCTTAATTTCGACATTTTCATAATATAAATATCGGTAAAAAAAAATATGAATTTAGTGCAAACAAAAAAGCCTTCTAAAATTTAGAAGGCTTTTTTGTTTGCAAATAATTATTTAGAACGAACCTGGTTCAATAAATCCAGCTTCATTACCATCTTTTGTAACCTTTAATGAGCCGAACTGTATCCCTTTGATTAATTTCTTATCACCTTTATAGGTTGATTGAACTATAAATTTTTCATTCTTAAAATCAAAAGCAACAAGTCTTGCAGCAGCTAGAACATCTTGATTTTCATCAAGAAGGGCAGTAAGAACGCCTTTTTCATTTCCTGCTATAAAGTTTCTGATAAAACCTATATCTTTAGGCCACTTTTTCTTCATTGCATCAGTAATGGGTTTATCGGTAACAACAAGAGTTCCTTCAAAACCAGAAAGCTTTTCGGCCCAAAGTGCACCATTTAATTTAATTTTTGTACCAGTTTTTAAGAAACATCTATCAGTAAATACTTGCTTAAAAGGAATAGCAAATTCTTTTGTTCCCTTAAAATAACGTCGGCTTACTAATTCACGCAAAGCTTTTCTATCCATCTGACTTGTTGGGGAAGCTTTCTTGGATACTGGTAATCTAACGACTTTGCTAGCTGGCAAATGTTTTACTAAATGTTCTAATTCATTCCCTCTTTGCATGAGAACAACTTTATCGGGGTCAACCATGTCGAGTTTTGCTTTTTTAACGGCTCTACCGCCATCAAACTGAACCCAGCCTGTTGTATCAATTATAAGTGCATCAGCGTCTTTTTCTGCTTTTCTGAGCATATGAACCAACCCTGAAGCCGTTGGTAGGAAATGCAGGTTAGAAGAATGTGCACCAATCATATATTGGTGAGTTGGTTCCTGTTCTGCCAAGAAGACTTCGGGTTTTTTTAGAACAAGCATTCCAAAGAAACCTGGGCAACCTATATCTGATTGACCCGTATCTGTATCTAGAATAGCAGTTTTACCAACTTTTGAAAGTAATCTATTAGCTAAATATGTGCTGAAAAATGTTTTTCCAGTATCAACTTCACCTAATACCAATACTTTGTAAAGTTTTCCTCTTTTCTTTTCTTTTGATATAGTGGTTGCTAAAATATCCCATTCTATTGGAATTGTAGATGTTTCTAATTTAGAAATCTGACTATTCTTAGCTTGAACACTTACTTTTGATTTTTTTACGCCCAAAAGAGGTACTTTCTTTCCGACTGGTACATTGATTATTTCACCAGTTGCAACCGGGGCGGCAATACATTCTAATAAGCCAGAAGTGACCTTAACTTTGGCTGGACCGTTTAACAGATAAAAATCGCCTTTATTAATTTCTAGATTCATTTATTCTGCTCCTTGTCAAATACCAAAGATGGCCATAATTCTTTAACTACATCATCATTTATCATTTCTACTTTATTAATCTTCTTAACATCCACATCAACAGTCTTAGTTTCGGAAGCAGTCATAACATTTTTCAAAGAAATCTTTTTGCCTGTTTTTGCAACAACGCCAGAAAACATTCCCTCTTTGGTTGTTATATAAACAGTTTGACCTTTTTTTACGTCTTTGACATCAATGTCTTTTCTTGCCTGATTAATACACATGTTAACAAGACCAGGATAAACAGGGAGCTGGTCGTATATTTCTACAAGTTTTGCGACCATAGCTTTGAATAGCATTGGGTCTTTCTGGGTTGCTAAAAGCCCTTTAAGATACCCGATTAAACCGGTAAAATCTGTTTCTTTAAATGACATTATTCTTTCCTTACTTTATATAATCCAAGCCAAGTTCTTTGGCTCTTTTCTTTTGATTTTCATTAAGGAAATTATTAGAAGCAGCTTTATCTAATATTTCCATTTCATTTAATACTTCGGTAACTCTTGTTAGAACATTTAGGAACGTGACTTTATCCGTTTTTACAGTACATTCTGCTGCGAAAGGATGTCCGCCACCGCTAATAACTTGTTTGGATTCTGGGTATCTGATTCTTAAAGAATCTTGAAGTTCATGGCAAATCATTCCTGAATGAACTTTAGGTCCAGTGGCTCTAACTGATACATGTGTATAACTGTCTGAAACAGCACTGACCATTATTATTTGAGCTAACTTGTCTTTTCCGGCTGCTTTTAGATCAAAAAGTTTGATAGAACCGATCATTGGAAGCAACGGAACTTTTGGACCAACAAACAAATAAATGGAAGTATCTTCAAGTTTTAATATTCTAGCTGACGAATCTAATATTGAAGAAGCTTTTTCCCAATCTTCCAAGAAATAATTCCATATTTTTCTTAATAAATTTTGTTCTTTTTCTGGAATTAAAGACAGAAAATCGTTAACACTTCTTACATTCTTGATTTCTACGATTTTGTTTGCAATTTCTTCTAATGCTTTTGCACATAAATCTGGATGTAAAACATCTTTTAATGCTGGTTCTCTATCGTTATAGAAATAAGAGAATCCACCGCCGCCACAACCGTGTATTACTTCGCTAATCAAAGAAATAACACAAGTACCATCTCTTTGAGAAGCATCAAACATAGTTGGGCGTTCTTTTACAAAAGTGAATAAATCTCTAAAGTTATTTAAAGCGTATTTCTTGAAGAAAGGTTTTACGAAATCGGCACAAGTGCCTGTAACTGGTTCTATAGCCCAGTCACCTTTCAAACCTATTAAAGCTAACAAATCATCAAATTCTTCACGAGTTCCTGCTAAAACTGAAATTCCATGAGCAAGAACGGAGCCTGAGCATTGAACATAACTTTTGGCCGCAGGATTAAAGAAAGTATTCTTTTCTGGGGGGGTGACACCTGGATGATGGTCTATTACATAACAAGGCAGTTTTTCTGAAATAAAATCATCTGCATTTGATGTGCCTTTATCTAACATAAATACACATTCTGCTTCAGGAAATTCTTTGAGAGCTTTGTCTAGCTGTTCAGGCTGTATTTTAAAGCCTTCTGGCATATAGTGTTTTACTTGCCAGCCTTTTTTTATAAGCATTCTTTTACAAATCAAGCCACTGGTAATGCCGTCTGGGTCATCGTGACTAAAAATTATGGCTTTTCCTGGCTTATTAATGACTTCAAGTATTTTTTGAAGTCCTTCGTTTGTGTCTCTAAGCTTTTCCCATTGTTCTGCGTGTTCTTCAACATTGGTAAAATCAATATCAAAAATCTTTGATTCTGTCATCTATGTATTTTTATATCCTTTCCTATACATGAGAATAATATTTGAATAATTCGGTCAATAAAAAAAAGGGAATTTTTTGTTTTTATTGTAGTTGGTTTTGTTGTTTTATTGATATAGTTTACGGAGATTAAGTTAAACAATAACTACACTTACCAAATACAATAACAACTTCTATCTTCACTCTTCAATAATCAAAACTCTAATTTCTTTTGAAAAGGTATTTCTAAGGACCCTATCTTAATCATGAAAGTTGCAGTACCTTTAGTATTAGTAATTGCTTTAATATCATCACCAATTTCTTTTTTTACAGATTTCTGACTTAGAACTGCTTTTATTATTTTCCCTGCGTTCTTTTCTAGAGCTTTTTGGATGGCTCTTTTTATTACTGCTGGTTCTCCAATATCACAAGTTATTATTGTTTTATTTTCTGTATTTGCTTCTATCGGAACCATAGCAACAGCTTGCATTTTATTGTCTTTCCCATCTTTTGCAAGAACTTTGTAACCATCAACAGTCATTTCAAATTTCATATCTTTGAAAATAACTTTAAAAGGTAGATTGTTTTTTAAGATTAAATGAATTTTTAATTTTTCAAAATGTTCTGAATCTAATGCAACTCTATCTTGCTTTAAATCTATTCTTTCAGCTAATTTTGCACTAATGCTGTCGAAATTGATTACTACGTAAGCTAAACTCCCTATTATAACCATAATGAGGAGTATAAAGAAAAATATTATTTTTTTTATAAAACTACCCGAATTGTTCTTTTTTTTCATAAAAAATATTTATATAGTTTATTATATCTTTCTGTTTGTTGTTATAGTTCTTTATAATGAATAAAGCTTATAAAACCAATTTAATAATGGATAAGCTTCTCAAATTTCTATAACAACAATAACTACACTTCAATAAAAACTATTCCCTCTAGAAGAAACTTATCACATCTTTAAAGGTTACGTAAATCATTAGAAGAATCAAACAAACCATACCTGCAAAGTGAATGTTTTCTTCAACTTTTGAATTAACAACAAGTTTTGTATGGAAGATCAGATTAATTACAAAGAATATTGCATCTAGAAGGACAAAAACTATTCTTCCGCCGTCTAATACTGGAAGTGGCAATAGATTTAACAAACCAATATTTACAGAAAGTAAAGCAGTTAAATAGAAAAGGTCTGTCCAACCTTTTGAAGACTGGTCTTTAATCATTTTCATAATCTTAACAGGACCAGCTACATCTGCTTTGGTCTGTCCGGTAATCATCCTAAAAAGACCATCTATAGTCTGAACTATAATATTTTTTGCATCATCACAACCACGATAAATAGCTGTTCCTAAAGGTAACTTAGTGTAATCATAATTGTTTGGAGCAAGTCCAATACCTATTTTTGCAGACCCCATTTCTCCTTCAGGTATTACAATTATTTCGAGCTTTTCTTCATCGTGGGTTTGGTAGGTATTATCGCTATAAGCGTGGTTTTCTCTCATAATTCCACCAGCAGAAGCGTCTTTATTTATTGGGTGATTGCGAAGTATTCCTAATTTGAGTTCTTTGCCAGGGTTATTGTTTATTAATTTCATTCCCTGACTCCAGTCAGTTAGTGTTTCACCATTTATTGAATAAACAATATCACCATTACGAACACCTGCTTTATAAGCTATTTTATCTTTTGGGGCTTCCAATACAATGATATTGCTAATAGGACCACCAGCAAAAATATAAATGCAGGACATTAATATCATGGCCCAGACAAGATTCATTGTAGCACCAGCTGCAAGAACAATAACTTTGGCCCACCAAGGTCTGCTAACATAGCTTTTGGGGTGATCTATAGGAACTTTGGGAAGATCTGGATCGTCATCTTCTTCTTTGGGTTTTGCTTCATCTTTGGGCTTAACTTCTTCTTTCTTTTCTACAGCTTCTTTTTGTCCTTCTTCTATATTGCCTTGTTCTTCAGAATCAGTTTTTGCGATAGCTTTTTCGGGAACTGATAAGTCGGTTTTTTCTTCTTTGTTTTTATATTCTATTTTTTCTATCTTTTCGATTTGGTCATCATCAGTTGTTCCTTTTTCTTCGGAATCTGTTTCATCTACTGCTTTCTTTGTTGATGTGGAATCAGCTTCTCCTTCTTTTGTTTCTTCTTTTTCTTTCTTATCTTCTTCTTTTTCTTCTTCGATGTTATCCATACCGGCAAGTCTTACGAAACCGCCTAATGGCAAAGGTCTTAAAGAATATAGAGTTTCTCCAATTCTTTTTTTCCATATTCTTTCACCGAAGCCAATTGCAAATTCCAATACCCATATTCCACATAATTTTGCTGTTATGTAGTGTCCAAATTCATGAATCATAGCAATGCTAACAAGAACAAAACATATAGCAAATATTGTTTTAACAGCAACCCAAAGAAAAGTTAATACCGCAGACATTTTAAAAACCTTTCAACGACTATTATAAAGTATATATAAAGTAACATATGGGACCAAGGAATAAGACACTATCAATCCTGTCTAATACTCCACCGTGAGCCCCAAGTAGTGAGCTAGAATCTTTTGTATCCGATTCTCTTTTAATAACTGATTCAAATAAATCAGCAACCTGACCTATTATGGCTATTGCTAAAGCAGCATATATTGTTTGAGGCATGGGTAGATTTGCCCAGCCATAATGAGCTGCACATAAAAGAAATGTCACTGAACAGATAAAACCACCTATGGCACCTGATATAGTCTTATTTGGACTTATTTTTGGAGCAAGTTTAGGTCCTCTTATTGACATTCCAAATATATATGCACCTATATCTAATGCCCATACTGATGATAAAATCATAAATAATCCCATTCCACCAATGTTTTGTGGTAAAGAAAGCAGATAAAAACAGCCTAAACAGAATGGAAGATAAAAAATGCTAAAAAGCACATGGCAAAAATATTTTATTCCATCGCCTTTAAGCCCTCTAAAAACTGTATAAAGCATAGCTATGGTTACACAACTGATTAGTGCAGCAAAGAATATACGTTCACCAAAATAAGATGAAGTTAATAAGATAAGAGTAGAAATCCATTCCAAGATAGGTTTCCGACTGCTTTTATCCAACATTGAACAAAGTTCATATTGCCCTAAAATAGCAATAATAGCAAAGAAAACTATTTTTATTGGGTTATCGGCCATAACCAGCAGCCAATAAACTGTAGGAATTCCGATAATAATAACTGGAAGTCTAGCTAATAATTTTTTCATTCCTGAACTTGTTCACTTGTCATGCCAAAACGTCTTTCACGTTTCTGGTATGATATAATTGCTTTCAACATTTCTACAGAGTCAAATTCTGGCCATAAAACAGGAGAAAAATATAATTCGGAATAGGCTGCTCTCCATATATGGAAATTACTTGTTCTCATTTCGCCACTGGTTCTAACCATTAAATCAACATCTGGTAGAATATCAGAACAATATAGATGCTGGCTAATCAATTCTTCAGTAATATCTTCTGGTTTATAGCCTTCTTGAATAATTTTTTTTGTGGCATCGACTATTTCTGCCCGTCCGCCATAGTTTATACAAACTGTAAGAGTAAGCCCAGTATTCTTTTTTAAGGAATTTACTATACGGTCTAATTCTTCCATTACTTTTGGTGGCATTGTCTCACGGCGACCGCAAAATTCGAATCTTACGTTTTCTGCATCTAATCCATCTCGTTCTTTTATTATATAAGTAGAGAAAAGCCTCATAAGGGCAGAAACTTCCATACTAGGCCTTAACCAGTTCTCTATAGAAAACGCATAAAGGCTAAGATGCTTAACTCCAATGTCGTTACAGAATCTGACAATGTTTTTTACTCTTCTAGCACCTTCATGATGCCCCACAATACGGGATTGTCCCATTTTTTTTGCCCATCGACCGTTCCCATCCATTATTATTGCTATATGGGCTGGAATGTTGTTTTTATCAACCTGGGCCATAAGTTCTTTTTTTAGTTCATCACGATTTTGTTCTGGCATTGATTAATTCAGATCCTTATCTTTATCATTATCCTCATTTATTGGAACAATTGCTTCCACTGGGCAAACATCGGCACAGGTTCCGCAACCGATACATTTATTGGTAATAACACATGGAAAACCCATTCTTATAGCTCTGTTCTTGCAAACAGAGCTACAAGTACCACAGGAAACGCATTCTTCTGTGATTCTGTATTTCATTATTTACCCTTTATTTCATTTTCTTTGGCGGTAAATATAGTATCAATACTTTTTATTTGTTCATCGGTAAGCTTTTGAATCTTATCAAGAGCTTTTTTGCATTCGTCTTCAGTGATTTCGCTCTTCTTCTGCATAGCTTTAAAAGCATCGTTAGCATCTCTTCTAATATTGCGGAGAGTTACTTTATATTCTTCAGCTTTTTTCTTAGCACCCTTAACAAGGTCATTACGTCTTTCTTCTGTTAATGGTGGAATTGGCAAACGAATCAGGTTGCCATCATTCTGAGGATTCAAACCTAAATCAGACTTTAGAATAGCTTTTTCTATTTCAGAAAGAATGCTTTTATCCCAAGGCTGTATAACTAGCTGTTTTGGATCTGGAGCTGATACAGAAGCAACGTGCTGTAATGGAACTTCTGAACCATACTGATTAACAGTAATACGAGACAAAAGAGATGGGGTAGCTCTAGAAGTTCTCATTGTAGAATAATCTTTTTTCAAAACTTCGATAGATTGTAACATTTTGGCTTTGCAATCATTAATCATTGAATCAACTGACATATTTGTTATTTCCCTTTCTTAGTTTACTTTACTGAATATAAATTATTTGGTTTTATAGGTAATGGGTAAGATAGGTTTGATTGTTTCACTTATGCTTTATAAGCTAACGTTTTTTCAAATAATTATTGCTTTTTAAATACTGCTTAAACAATAACATCAAGAGCCGTTAGGCTTAAGACCATCACACCTATCTCAACTCTAAAAACCAGCTATCATGACGGTACAACATCTGTGCCAACTTTTTCGCCTAAGCAGGCTTTTACCAAGATACCTGATTCTTTAAGCGATAAGACTTTTAAAGGCATAGAGTTATCTCTACATAGAGTAATAGCAACTAGATCCATTACTCCTAATTTCTTTTCTAATACTTCTTCATAAGTGATAGTATCGAATTTTTTTGCAGTTGGAACTTTTGCTGGATCTGCATCATAAACACCATCTACTTTTGTAGCTTTAACTAAAACATCACAGCCTGTTTCGATAGCACGTAAAGCAGAACCAGTATCGGTTGAGAAGTAGGGGTGTCCTGTTCCAGCAGAGAAAATACAGACTATACCTTTATTTAAAAACTTTTGAGCTTTGTCTATATCGTAAGGTCTTGTAAGTGTGCCTATGGGCATAGCAGAGAAAACAGCGGTTTTCACTCCTATTGCTTCGAGGTGGTCTGCAAAACAAAGAGCGTTCATAACAGTAGCCAACATCCCTATTGAATCAGCATTATGACGTTTTACTGCTGGTAGAGTGGATTTTGCTCCTCTGAAAAAGTTGCCGCCGCCAATTACTATACCTGGAGTAACACCTGCTTCTACTACGGCTTTTATTTCTTTTGCAAATCCTTCAAGAGCTGAGCGGTCAAAACCAAAACCGTCTTTCCCGCCAAACATTTCGCCACTAAGCTTTAATAAAGGCTTTTTATACTTAAGATTTGTGCCTGACATTCTTTATCCTTATTAAAAATTTTTATAGGATTATACTAAATATCATTATAAAATTACAATAGTTTTTTAGAGAATATAGGTCTTTTCCCAACCACCCATCACTAACCACCCACCACAACCAAGCTTTGCTTGGAATCCTTCTTCCATATTCTTTCTTCCTTCTTCAATCTTCTATCTTCCATCTTTTAAAATAAAGTGGTATAATATTTGCTCAAAATAATCTTCAAAAGGTTTTAGAAATGGATAAAGAAAATAAAGAAGAATATAAAAAGTTTTTTTCAGAAGTTTACCGCCATTCATTGGCACATATTTTAGCAAAATCTGTAATGGAAATTTTCGGGAAAGAAAATGTCCAGATAGCAATAGGTCCTCAAATAGCAGATGGCTTATACTACGATTTCATTCTTCCAAGAACTTTGACAAATGATGATTTCAAAACTATCGAAGATAAGATGCAAGAAATTATCAAAAGAAGAGAAAACTGGACTGTAAAAGAACTTTCTCGTGAAGAAGCTTTAAAGGAATTCGCAGACCAAAAATTTAAAGTAGAATTGATTACAGACCTTCCAGAAGGCGAAAAGATAACTGTTTATTATACTGGTGATGATTTCGAAGACCTTTGCAGAGGTCCACATATTTCTAACTCTCAGGAATTAATGAATACTGCTTTTAAGGTTAAATCAGTTTCAGGTGCTTATTGGCGTGGTGATGAACATAGAGATCAGTTACAGAGAATCTATGTTTATGCTTTCGAAAACAAGCAGGCTTTAAGCGAACATCTTAAGCTTATAAAAGAAGCTATGGAACGCGACCATAAAAAATTAGGCCCTCAGCTTGATTTGTTCATGTTCGATGAAACTGCTCCAGGTATGCCTTATTGGCTGCCAAGAGGCTGGAGATTATATAACGCTTTGTTGGATTATTGGCGTTCTGTCCATGATATTCACGGTTATCAGGAAATCTCTGCACCAGTTATTAACAATAAACAACTTTGGGTAACTTCAGGTCACTGGGGTCATTATCGCAATAATATGTTCCTGGTTCCTGGTTTTGAGCTTGACGATAATGGGAAACGCATTTATGACGATGAAAGCAATTCAACTTATGCTGCAAAACCAATGAACTGCCCTAATGCTATAAATGTTTACAGAAGAAAACTCAATTCTTACAAAGAACTTCCAATACGTATCAGTCAGGTTGACGTTATTCATAGAAAAGAAAAATCTGGTGAATTAAATGGTTTGTTCCGTGTTCAGGAATTCAGACAAGATGATGCTCATATTTTTGTAACTGAAGATCAGATTGCTTCAGAAATCAAAGATATTATGGAAATTGCTACTGAAATATATAATACTTTTGGTTTAACTTATCGTGTTGAACTTTCAACCAGACCAGATGATTATATGGGCGATATCGAAGTTTGGAATAATGCTGAAAAGGCATTAAAAGATATTCTTGATAAAACCTATGGCGAAGGAAATTATGAAATTAACGAAGGTGACGGTGCTTTCTATGGACCAAAGATTGACCTTCAGATGAAAGACTGCTTAGGTCGTGAATGGCAAATGGGTACAATTCAGTTAGACTTCCAGTTGCCTCTAAATTTCGATTTGAAGTATGTTGCAGATGATGGAAGTTATAAACGCCCTGTTATGATTCACCGTGCTATTTTCGGTTCTCTTGAAAGATTCATAGGAATTTTGATAGAAAACTTCAAGGGCTTGTTCCCGTTCTGGCTCTCTCCATTCCAGGTCGGTATTGTTCCTATAATGCCTGAACATAATGAATACGCAAAAGAAGTATTAGAAACTTTGAGAGTAGCAGGTGTTAGAGCTGAAGCAGATTTCTCTGACCATAATATGAAAGCTAAAATTAAAGATTTCCACAATAATAGAGACCCATTTATTGTTGTATTAGGCAATAAGGAAGCTGAAAACAAGACTGTTGCTATTACCGCTCGAGGTAACAAAAAACTTAACGATGTTCCATTAGATGAATTTATTAAGATGTGTCAGAAGCTCAACAAAGAACATAGTTTGGAACTGTTCAGCTAAGTTTAGATTTTAAAAAAAAGACTGGGTAGAATAATAAATTCTATCCAGTTTTTTTATGCAAGAAATAGTCTTTACAAAAATATTGAGAGAAAATTGTCATTTATAGTAATATAACCAAAGAAGCTGTTTTAACTGGAGGAAAAAATGAGGTTCAACCCATTAGCAAATAGAGCTTATCTTGGGATGTTTATTACATCTGTTATTTCATTATTACTTTTTTTTACAGACAATAAAGCATTAGGTGAAGTTTTATTTGTATTTTCCATTTTATGGTTTATTGGTTTTCAAATCATTAGAGTAAAAAAACGAAAGCAAAAAGAAAGTAGAGAAAAAGAGTTCAAAAAATATGTGAAACGAACAAATGCAGATTTTTCAGATTTCTTTGATCTGCCTTTTAAAGATGGGTTAGCTATGCAATGTTTTTCTTTTATGGAAAATCCCAGTTTCTATAATGTTATTGAAAAATCAGATGATGAAAATGGAAAGCTTTTTATTGGAGAATTAGAGTGGATAGATCATATGGAACTATCTATAAAAGGTATAAAAGATAGTAACTTTGCTACAAGGACCGTTACAAACTCAAAAGAAAAACAGATTGGTAATAAAAGCTATGCTACAATGTGCGTTGTTTATGATAAGGGATTCAGATTACCAAATTTCGATTTAACCATAGAAACATTAGGAAAAAGAACTGCTGAGGTTTTAAAACTAAACAAATCATTAGATATAGACTTCGATGATGACAAAAAGTTTTCTGATGCCTGGTGGCTTACTACTAACGAAACTGTTCCTGATGTAAAAGATTTATTTAGTAGACCTATTAGATTAGCCTTTATGAGATATGTAAGTAAAGGTTATAGAATAGCAGGGCAGGCAGATATGATTATTTTAATAACAAAAAATGTTCACCTTCCTGACGAATATTCAAAAGTAATTTACGATATGCGTGCTATTCAAAAGACTTTGCGAACTAATACAAAATTTTATACCCAGCCAAGAAATTAAGGTGATGGATTTCTCTAATATAGTAAATAATTATATAATGAAAGTCGATGTTAGATTCATATTATCTTAATTTTGAAGAAGATTGAATTAGAAAAAGGAATGATATGGGCTTTAACATCACAGAAAAACTGGTTGTTGCTGTAGCTTCAAGCGCTCTTTTTGATTTGTCGGAGTCTGACAGGGTTTTTAGAGAAAAAGGACCAACTTTTTACAAACGTTATACAAGACAAAAGCAGAATGATATTTTTGAACCTGGTGTAGCTTTCCCTTTTGTTAGAAGACTATTGATGATTAACAAAAAGTTTGGCGAATATAAGCCAATTGAAGTAGTTTTGCTTTCTAAAAATGACCCTGATACAGGATTAAGGGTATTTAACTCTATTAAACATTATGGGTTAGATATTATCAGGGCTGGTTTTTTAAATGGTAAATCTCCAATAGAATACATCCCCGCTTTTAATGCTGCTCTTTTCCTGTCCGCTAATGCTGACGATGTAAAAGAAGCTGTTAATGCAGGTTTCCCTGCTGGAACTGTTCTAGGCTCAGGAAAAGAAGAAGACGATTTAAAGGACGATGAACTTCGCATTGCTTTTGACTTTGATGGCGTTATAGTTGATGACCAGGCAGAAAGAATTTTTCAAGAAAAAGATTTAGACGCATTTCAGGAAAATGAAATGATTAACGCTAAAAATGCTATGGATCCAGGGCCTTTATTTAAACTATTTAAGTATTTGTCTGCTTTACAAAGAGCCGATAAACTTGCTGCAAGAAAGCACCCCGATACGTATAAACGTTTTTTGAGAATTTCTATTGTAACTGCTAGAAGTGCGCCAGCTCATGAAAGAGCTATAATGACTTTACGAAAATGGAGAATGGAAGTAGATGAAGCCTTTTTCTTGGGCGGTATAGAAAAAGGAAGAATATTAGAAATAATGAAACCTCATATCTATTTTGACGATCAGGAAACGCACCTGAAAAGCTCTTCTGGAAAGCATATTCCTTCCGTTCATATTCCATTTGGAATAGCAAATAACAAATAGAATCGTGATTTATGATTTAGAATTAAAAGCTATAGTATTAGCAAAATATGATGGTCAGTCAGTTATAGATTATCTGACTGACCGTTTTACATATAAAAGCCGTGAAAAATGGCTTGAATTGATTTCGTTAGGAAAAATAAGAGTCAATGGAGAGATAGTTGAAAGCAGCTTTTCATTAAAGGAAAATTCTGTTTTAACTTTCTTAGTTAATAATTATTATGAGGCTGATCTAGATTGTAATTATCATTTAGTTTTTGAAAATGAAAATATAATAGTAGTTAGTAAGCCTGCAAATTTACCAGTTTCTTCTAATCATAGATTTTTTAGACAAAATATGACAGCTTTGATTAGAAGAGATTTTAATTTACCTGATATTAATCCTATTCATCGATTAGATAGAGAAACAAGCGGTTTAATTATTTATTTAAAAAAGAGGTTTGATAAGCCAAGATATTTACGTAAAGATTCTAGATTAATAATGAAAGATAAGTATTATTTGGCAATAGTTAGAGGTGAAGTTGATGAGAATAGTTTTACAATTAATGTACCCTTAAAAGAATCTAATGTTCCTCCTATTGGTTATAAAACAATAGTTGCAGAAAATAACGATGGAAAGCCTGCTTCCACAGATTTTCTTAAGCTTGCTACTGCAAATGGTTATTCTCTTTTGCTTGCAAAGCTAAATAGCGGCAGGAAGCATCAGATTCGAGCTCACTGTGCATATGCAGGTTTCCCAATTGTTGGTGATAAATTGTATTCTTTTGACGGAAAATACTATTTGAAGCTTTATAGTAATGAAGAATTTTCAGAAGATGATTATAGGGAATTAGGAGCTAGACATCAGCTTTTACATTCCTATGCTATGAATTTGGAATTACCTGATGAAGGGAAAAAATTTATAGTGTCAGAATACTTTTCTCAGGAATTCGAGAGGTATTTATGTCTTTTTGCAAATAGTAATTTTTGTTGTACAGAAAATTTAAAAGAATATATAAAAAATATTATTTTTTTAGGTGAAAAAATTTAAACTTCTGCCGAAAAGTACTTGAACTTATTAGCTTAAAAATATTTAGGAAGTAATATGAAAAAAATAATTTCTCAGGTGGCTATTAGTTTATTATGTGTTGCACCAGTTTTAGCTGAAGATTATCCAATTGATTTGATGGTTCGTGATATGGGATACACTTCTCGTTACATGACTGTTGATGTAGTTAATTCTGTCAAAAAGAGCAATGCTGATGCTAAGGCATACTATGCAACTAAAAAACTTGAAGAGCCCAAGAAGAGAAAAGAATCTAGCTGCTCATCACCACAGAGAGGTTTTACTAAAGAAGAAATATTACAACCAAGAATATCTGAGGCTAGTGAATCTCCAGAAATGATTCCTGCATTGTTACGTTATCATAAGGCTAATCCAAAAGCAGATAAGATTACTAGAAAACTAGCCGTAACAACCTATTCACTTGGTCAGTATAAAGAAGCTTTATATTGGTATACTTTGACTTACCAAAGAAATAGAAATGATTTGGAATCTCTTTGGAATATGGCTACTATAGCTGATTCAATTGGTGAAAAATCACAAGCTAGAGTCTATTTAAAGGAATATGCCCGAGTAGATCCAAACTCTGCATGGGGTAGAATGGCAAAGAATCTTTTGAATTCTGGTTATTCTAGCGACAATATGACAGAGTCTTTCGATGATGAAATGGCAAGATTCTTAGATTCTAGTTCGGGAGTTTCAAATAGCAATAAGCAACAGGTGAAAAACTCCGATTCAACAGGTGATGACGGTATGATTGTTGTTTCTGGAGATAAATATGACTTAGAATCTTTTGTCGCTTCATATAAATCAAATAAGAACTTCAGTGAAAAAAAGACAAAAGATGGTGACACGCTGAAAGGGAATAATAGTCAGCTCAAGTTAGATAGTAAGAATAAAGAAGGGTTGAAAACATCGCCAGAAAAAGTAACAAATTCTGAGAATAAGACTTCTATAGCTAAACCTATAATAGAAGCAAAAGTTGTAACAACTAGTAAAAAAGCTTCTTCTAATGTTGCTGAGGAAGAAAAAAATGTTAAAGCTGTAAAAGCTGTTGCTTCGGTAGATGAAGATGCTGGAGTTAAATCTACAGCGGCCCCACTTGGAGACTGACCCAGAATGAAAAAGCAGTTACACTTATGTGTAACTGCTTTTTTGCTTATAAAGATTTATTCTAAATCTAGTAAACCACACCCTAAATTGTCATAATAGCCAATTGGAGATTGTCTAAGAATTTCCAGTTTCTTAGAATCAAGACATTTTAATTTGCCTTTAAGTGAGTAAGACTGGATTTGTTGCAATATTTTATCTTCCGGTTTCTTTTTATAATAGATTCTATTATTAGGACCTGTTTCTACAGTTAATAGTTCTGCTGCGCCTTTAATCTTTTTTTTGAACCAGTTTTTCAAGAAATCATCAGTTAAATCTTCATTTTTATCTACTGTTTTATAAGGTATAACAAAGATTTTAAATTTTATTTCTTTGGTATTTGAAGCTAGTTCTTGCAGCTCTTCTGTATGAGTTAGCTGACATTCTGGTCTTAATTGGAAAACAGGCATTTTTTCAGAATAGACATCCATAGGTATAGAGATCCCAATTCTATACCATTCCAGCCGATAAAAGAACCTGCCTATGTCTTTCCCATTTGAAGTTGTGTATTTGTTCAATGATAACTGAACCTGGGAAAGGTCAGTTATCATTTGTCTGTTTACTAGAAAGGTGCTATGAAACATAATTAAATAATTGAAGCATCAGTTTCACTTTCAACAGCCTGAGGGCCGTCAAAGTCAACAGATTTTTCACTTGATCCAGATTCTTTAGCTAATTTTGCTTTTTCTTGTTTCCCTTTGAAGAAGAAGAAAAGCATAATTGCTACAGGAACAATATAGAACCAGAACCAAAAAGATAAAGGATTTGCAATTGCTGCATCAACTGTTCCATTTGGATTCCATCTCAATCTGTCAAGATTATAAATAATACATATTACAGCAGTCCAGACAAATAAGAAATTTGGAATTCCTTCTGATGCACTCATGAATCCTAGACCATTAGTTCTTTTTTTAGTAAATGGATAAAATAGATTATTACCCATAAATCCTGTTGAATCTTCTATAATATGAACCATTGAACCGAATAGAATTATTAGAGGATACAAGCTCCATCTTGGCAACCAATAGTAACCAGGTGCATAACCTGTATTCATACCTTCTGGAACCGTAAAATAAGTAATTAACCCTACTATAAAAGCTACCAGCATACCTAATGTGAAACTATGAGACCATTGTCTATGCCATGGTAGGAAAATGATTTCCATTTTCCCATCATCACGTTTTTCAAATTCAAAACATGGACCAGTCATAATAGCAATATTTGATACCTTGTCAAATTGCTGATAGAATTCACAATCAACTTTTACTCTTGCGTGAGCTTTTTCTGGGTCAGTTAACTCAGTGCCATCAAAAGGAATTTGTCCTGTATCTACTTCTGGACCTATATCAACGCAGATTTCACTAGTTTTGGTATCGAAACGAAGTAGATAGCTTCTCCAACGATTTGAAGCCAACTGCATTGTATGAAGCTGAACACTCCCTTTGCCTTCTTTTATAGCCTTATTAACAGCTTCCGCTATTTTATTAGCTATTTCTCTAGCATCAAGATTATTTGGATCTGGCTTTACTTCAACGTCAGATTTATAAAAATATTTTGCTAGTTTAAAGTCTAAGGTGTCTGGAAGTATACCGAACAAACCACCTAAACACAGAATGAATGAAGATTCTTGAGAGGCCATATGAACAGCCTGTTCAAAGAAACTTGCAACTGCCATACCTGAAATAAAATGTGTAAAGCCTTTCATATTATAATAACCCCAAGAATTTCACGATGTAATAACCATAGCCTGCCATATTTAAGCAAACCGGAAGTAAAAGAACACCCATAAGATTCATTCTTCTTGCCTGGAACAAAACAGGAATAAGTCCTAAACCTGTTGAGACAATCAGTATATATGCTCCACCTACGCCTGTATAAAAAATAACTGCTGGTATAATTATACACAGAGCTATTATTGATACCCATTGAAAAGGAATTGTTTCAACAATTTTAATGCAGAGCCTAGTGAATGGCATTAATAATAGGAAAGATATACCTGCTGCAAAAAGCATCAAACCAACAAATATAAAGTATTCTTTATAACCGAAAGTCATTGAAACAGGATTGATTATACAGGCCAATCCTCCACGAGCTAAGTTCAAACCAGGTATAAAGAATAGCAGGAATGAACCTACATAATAAACTGTTTTGCATGTTCCGTAAGACATTACAAAAAGTCGACCATCACGCTGAGCAGTTGCATGACCAGCCATCAAGCCACCAACACCTGCAGTTACTATAGGAACAAAAGCAGCAAAGAAACCACCTAGGAATCCGCCGAATGTACCTCTTGCAATGAGGTTCCAATCCATTTCTACTGATTCTGCTTCATGCTGATGGGGTATTTTGCCTATGTTAATTATGTTGGTTATTAACCATGGCATAGCAAACAAACCAACAAAAACAGGTGTAATACTTTGGAAAGCAAATTCTGGTTTTACTAAAGTTTTTGACATAACTATGAAACCAAGTAAACCTGAAGCAAAGAACAATAATAAGCCTATTCCTAAATAATACCAACCTTCAAAAAAGTTAGTCGAACATTTTTCGGATTGGCTTAAACCCTTGGGCCATTCTGACATTATGGAGTAAACTATTACTGCACCTATTATCCAGAACATATGGGGGGAGGTAATCGTTTTAAGGGTCGGCAGAATATAAACAAATAAAGGTGCTAATAAGGCAAGAGTTATGATTCCTGTTAAAGAACCAATTCCTGTAAGTATTACGCCTTCATAGCCTCTGCCTTTGTTAACCCAGTCAGCACTAGGCAAGATATAATAGGACATACTTTCATCACCTGGTCCAAAATAAGTTGCTGGAACAGTGTTTAGCATTGAATAACCTACAATCATACCTATGCAAAGCGAAACTAGCTCCATTGATGCCATAGTCTTTTCAATGTTTAGAACAAAAAGCATGAAAATACCTATTACATTATATATGTGGAGAGCAGGTAAAAAAGATATTAATGCAGAAGCAAGAACACCTATAATACAGAAATATATAAGATTAAGGTATTCAGGATGCAAAAATATTTCAAATAATTGTTCCATATTAAATACCTTTCATTATTAATTTTTCTGTAGTTCTTTATAGTCTTGTTTCTTGTTTATAATAATTTCAAGTTTACCGTTATATTCCTGAACTATACCAGTAACTTCAATGTTAGCTCCGGTAGTTGGTAGAGTAATACCTTTATTTGGATATTGTGGGAAATAAACGATTAAACCTTCATTTATACCGTTTTCTAATAAAACTTGAGCACAGTTATTTTCTAACATTGTTACATCTTTAACAACGCCAGTTGTTTTAACAATTTTGTTTAATAATTCTTTATTAATTTTATCTAAAGAATCAATTTGAATTGGTGCTTGTTTTTTCTTAGTATCAGGAGGAACAGTCAAATCCTTTCTTACTACACTTGAATCATAATATGTTTTTATGTGTTCAGGTGCATTTATAATAAGAGAGGCTTGGCCCTGTTTAACAGAAATCTGGCCTTCTACATAAACTTCTTCACCTTTTCTAGGTAAATTTTTAATATCAATTTTTTCTGCAATATTTTTATATGCAGTAACTCTGATTTCTTTCTTTTCAAATTGATTTAATTTATCTGTATCAGCGATTCTATTGCCTTCTCTATCATAATATTGAACAAGAGTAAAAGAGATTGTACCCCATTTTGTCAGACTACAATCATTTTCTGCATAACCAGTTATTGCAAAATGACCAAAATTGCTTAGAGGACCAATTTCTTTAATGTCTATTTCTGGAGTTTTAACTGTTCTTGCATAAAACAGTAGCATAAGAAGCCCAAGAGTTGATAAAAGAACAGATATTACCTTAAAAATTCTTATAGATAAACGTTTTTGGGTTTCTGTCTGACAGTAAGGACATCTTGTTTCAGTTCCAACAAATCTGCCACAACTCGGACAATGTGTTTCAGAATGATATTTTTGTGATTGTGGGTCTTTATTTAAAGACTCAGATATTTCTTTTAGAGACTCAGAAATTTGAGTTAGTTGTCTGTTATTATCCTGTTCCATAATTCCTCTACTCTTTAATTATTAGATTTTAAGGCTTGTGATAAGTGGTTAACCAAAGCCTCACGTGTGCTTTCATCAGGCTGATTAGGAATAGCAATAACTATAGCTGTTGCTCCTGTATGACCTAGTTCATAATCAGAACCAGCACAGCTTTTGACTGTTATCTCAGGGTAACTATCCATAAAAGTGGACTTAACGGCATCAGCAAGCTTTTTGCCATTTTTACTGCTGTGATAATGCCTTATTTGAATATTTTTTATATTTTCTGTTTTAAGAGATATAACAAAATTCAAATCTTTTATAAGGTTAGCTTCTAGAACAGCCTGGTATTCAGGATGTTCCATATTAGGAGGCATATTTAGTCTAGAGACTTTTGCTCCAGCGTAAACAAGAGGTTTTATCAGGTTTCTTGCCATATCATTTAACTGTTCAGGAGCCATTACAGCAAGTTTTTTGTTGAAGAGGGCAGGGGAAACTGCTTCTGCTTTAAGTATTGGAAGAGTGACTGGTTCCCCAACAGTGTTTATAGTATAAGTAAAAGCATTATGACCGAAACGAGGTTGAACTTCTATTTTGTATTCATTTATATTTAATGGATAATCAAAATAGAAGAAACCACCATTGTTTGTTTTGGCTATGATTTTATCGTTATGTTTAATATTGGCACCTGCCAATGGAGCATCGTTAAAACCAGTTAATTTACCAAGAACAAATCGCTGAATCGGCATAGCTATAGGAATACTGACTGATGTTTCACAATTGTTTTCAATAGATGTTTTAACTACGACTTCCTTGGTTTCTGTTCCATCTAGTTCGATAAAAACAGTAGTTTTACCAGATTCATCAGTTAAAAAATCATCGCTTTTATTTCCATATTGGATTTTCCCAATAGCTCTTCTTGTATTTAGATGATTGTTTTCATCATATATTTTAAGAGTAAGTGGGAATCTGCCTTTAAATCCCAGAGGTATGTAAGGTGCAATTGGTTTTAATTCTGATTTGCCTATTGGGAGAAGTACAACCATGTTGACTTTTTTTGTTGGAGCTGGCATACCATCAATGCTCTTTGCTAAAATTGAAAGTTCATATTCTCCGCTTTTTAATGGATGAGTATTATAAAGTGAATATGTCATAGGGTAGGCCATTATACTTTTTACACCAAGATTACCGAAGTTAACATTATCTACCCTTGCATTGATAGAGCTAACTGGTTTGTTTGCAGTAAAGAGTATATTAAAATAAGGGTTATTAACAATAAGTTTCTTATCAGAACTAGTATATAAATCTATTTTAAAAGCACCTTTATCGTATGCTTTTCTAATAGATCGCCAAAGTATTTCAGCTTCTTTGGTCAACCCTTTGCCTGACATAAGTTGTTTTTCTGATTCTGGAATGGAAATATAACTGCCCTCGGTAAGAATTGATGGGGCATTATTATTTCTAAGAACATAAAATCCTGCGGGTATCATAATAGATTTACCAGCATATTCTGCATCTGCAAGACCAGAATTCAAGTGTTCTCCAACCATTCTAGAGACACCGCTATCCTTAGCATTATAATAGATTTCACTGTGATTAGTGGGATTCGGGTTTAACGAGGCATTATGATGTATTGATATAAATAAATCAGGCATTGCTTCGTTAGACATAGCTACACGTTGAGCTAAGGATTGAGTTTTTTCAGGGGTTTCTCTTGTTAAGGAAACATTAGCTCCATCGTGTTCTAGAAGCATTTTTAAATAACGAGCAACTCTAAGGTTGGTGTCTGATTCTTTCAAGCCCATGCGACCTACAGCTCCAGGGTCAGCTCCTCCATGACCTGGGTCCAACATTATGTTTAAACCATCTAAAGGTTTATAACCTTGAGCAAAGGCAGGAAACGTAGATAATAAAAATAAGAAAGCTAGCTTTTTATAGTTTTTCATGTACACTATCTTATCATAATATTTATTTATTCCAAAAATATTTGTTTATACTTTAAGAAAAAAAGATATAAAAAAAGAAGTAAGCTTTAATATTTTGCTTACTTCTTTTTAAATAATATATTCTTAACTGATTACTTTAAAGTTAAACAGAATTTGCTTTCCCACCATGCAGAAAATTTAGACCATGTATAGGTAACTTCTACGTTTGCATTGGCTGGGTCATTTATTACTACATTACCATTATTATCAATTCCTTTAATTACAACAAAGTGATTGTGGACATGTGCTAACAATGGTGTACCTTCTTTTAATTTTTGTCTTACCCAATCCTGTTTGCATTGACCATTCCATTTAGCATTAGGGAAGCCATTTTTCTTAGCGGCGTTAACTAATCCGTCATAACCTGAACCATATCGTGTACAACCAGTGTCTGTGTACATCTTAGTTGCAAGAGTACTTACATTTTGACCTGTATAATAAGACATAACCATTGCTAATGCAGTTGGACCACAAGCAGTAGCCGGTGATGGACAATTAACTTTGTGCTGACATTGTTTTGGAACTGTTAAAACAATCTTGCCATTGCTGCCTGTTTGTTTTCCGCCAACTTCTGTATTGCCTGAATTTGAATTGTTTGAATTATCTGTATTAGTTTTGGGCTTTTTACCAGAAGCACCATCTTTTGATAATTGTATGCCTTCTTCTAAAGAATAAAATCCACCGCTTTTTGTGTTGCCAGGATAGTCAGGATTAACACCGCTAGCTGCTTTTTTAGAAGTGGTAACAAAGTTTCTATGCATATAACCTTGCTGACCATTTACATCAACAAGATAAAATTCACCAGATTCACCTAATACAGTAACTTTTGTATTTTCATAATATTTACCTATTACGTTACCCCATGGCCATGATCTAAGTCTTAAATAAGAAGAACCTAGTCCTGTTAAGGTACCTTCTAATGGGTAATCATTTTTGATTTCTGTAATTCCAGCGGCTGTTGCAGTTTTTAAGTCTGCAATAATAATTTTAATTTTTTCAACAATTGATGATTCACTAGCTACTTTAACATCTACTACTTTTTCTTCACCAGTGAAAGGGTTACCATCAGCGAAAAGAACGGGAACAGTCAATAAACTGAAAAATAAAACTGATAATAGATTCTTTCTAATCATATTCACTCCACCTTAAAAGAACTACAATATCTATACTATATTTCATAAATGATAGTTTTTATTTTTTATTCAATCCATTCGATTATTTTATATAATATTTCTTGTTCATCTGCACATAATTTTACTGAGTTGATCAAATTCAGATAATCTGAAGCTTGTTTCTCCTCTGTACCTCTTGCTAAGCCTTTTAAGTAACGAGTTACATATTTATTTATTCCTTTTTGTACCTCTTTCAAAGGATTTTTGCAACTCTGTAATGCTTTTTTACAAGCTTCAAGCAATTTTGATTTTGTTTCTTTTTCTGTCATTAAATCATCGCATACTTTTACAATATTGTGTGAAGAAACATTTTTTCTAAAATCAATGTCTCTGTTTCGCCAAAATGCTTTATTGTCAAAACTAATCTGTTCAAAATCACTTATGTCTTCTATCTTTTCTAAAAAACCAGGAGAAATATATAGTGGTTTATCCAGCCCTATACCTAAAAATGCGACTTTCCCACACCAGCCAATAGATAAACCTTGATTAATTAATGAACCTTTGAGATTAGGAACAGCTATTTCAAAAATAGTTCTATAATTGAAATCTTTTCTTTCTGATAGTTCATATGAAGTTGTTCTACACCAACCTTTAATATCTGATTGAAACGTATTATAGGTTAGGGTAGATGGCATAGAATATATTTCTTTGATATCTTCTTCTTCAAATAAATCCCAAATACTGTCTTCTTCTTCTATTTCACTTTGTAAAGATATAAGACAAAGCATAAAATCAATATAAATATCTCCAATCATAGTAATTGGACGCATAAAATCAGGATATACTTCTGTATTCCATGTTGAAGTAGATGCTCTGTTTTCTGTAGAGTCTTCATTGTTAGATAACGGTCTTTCAAGAAATGTTGTGTTTAAAAGCTTTGTGTCCTGAATCCAATATTTTTTGCAAACAGATTTGTAATTTTGTAAAAAAGAATTTATTTGTTTGAAATATTCTTCGTGAAATATGTTCTTATAGAGTTTTTCTCTTTCAAAGCAATAACTGGTTAATACTTCTGAGTTTTCATTTTTTGAAGTTCTGTTCGAAGGTATAATTACCAAACCATGTTCTAATTCATCATTTTTTATTTTTTTTGCGTAATATCCTACAAGAAAAGCACCATCTGTTTCGTTTGCGCTACGATACAAAGCAGCAGGAATAACTTTTCTGTGTTCTTCAATTGAATGAATGGCTGAATCTAAATCCTCAGTTCCTGCAACTAATGGAAAAGCCCAGATTTCCCGTTTATCATGACTGAGCTCTATTTCGAATTGTTCATTATTTTTCGTTATTTCTAGTGGGAATAGCGATTTAAAAGTTTTAAACAATTCGTTTGTAATATTATTTATGATTATCTTTTTCATTTTAGATAACAATGAAATTTAACAGAATAAAAGAAAAACTTCAAGTTTGCTTATTATAGAAATAGAGTAGGACGCTTTATTTTTTATGCATTGCTTTGGTTGTTGTTTATGAGTTATTATTTAAACAAAGAAAAATGATGAAAAGATATTTATTAGTTTTATTACTCTTTTTCCCTATAGCTGCTGCATCAGCCGATGTCTTAGCAACAATAGAAAAAGCTATTTCTATTGCAGATAGACGCATAAGTCAGGGAATATTTTTAACTGAGATAAAGAATGACAGAGAATTTGAATCTCAAGCCTGTCGCCAGATGGAATTTGCTCTAATAAATTTAAATTCTAAAGAACCATTAACTGATGATTGGTATAATCTTTCTATTTATTGCCTTTCAAGAAAACACAAGCGTTATAATTTAGCTCTTTCGATACTGAAAAAAGCATATGATGCAGAAGAATATCCTAAATTTAAAAAATGGATAAAGAAAAGAATTGATCTTTTGGAAACAAAAAGCTTTATAGAAGATAATTTTGATATAAATAAAGAAATATCAGATTTGAGAAGAGTTGTATTTCATTAATACTTATTTATTTATCTATTTTCATATAAAAACCATCATCTAGAGTATCGCCAATTAGGGATAGTTCTCTATAAAATGTTGGTGTTGCCGGCAACTCAGAGTCTAAAATTTCATAAGGCTGACCTACAGGTTTTAAAACTTTTAAACCTGTATTAGAAGTAAAAACTCTCATTGGAGGCTTCCTAAGAGGTAAAATACCATTTATATAAAATTCGCTATCTGAATAAGAAATTATGAATAACCAAATAAACATTACAAATGGATAAAAGCATAAGCATAATCTTAGCCAATGTTTTACAGGTTTTTTTAATATAAAAGTTCTAGCTAGAATCAAACTGATTACAAAAATTATTATAAAGTTTCCATTTGCAAATCTAGGTTCTGGAGCAGTAAAAAACCAAAAAAGAATAGAAGCAGTTTCAACCAGATACAGCTCTATTAAAACTATATTCTTTTTCAATAATTCCTTATGTCTGATTGAATAAATAAGCCATATAAAAAATATTAATAAAGATATAATTAAAATATTCAGAGAGCCTATTCCCCAATTCTTAATAGTAAATGGGAATAATATCAAAGTTATGATTATAGAGATATTTGAAAACAAATCGTCACTAATATAAGCTTTCTTGTTGAAAATATGTTGAGTTATCCAGCGATTTAACCACTTGTAGTTCTGTAGTAAATGGTAATTTAAATCAGCTGTTTCATCGCAACATCTTGCGCAGGTATAAACATAGTTTTCGTGAACTTTCGTAAGTTTCCCTGGTACAGTCCATTTAAAATCAATTTTCCCAATCGAAGATGGAAATAGTGGATAACCTGTTTGTATATAACCTCTAATAATCCATATTGATAAAAATGTAAAAATAAAAATGGTAACTTTATAAATTTGTGCTTTATCAATAGATTTTGAAGAATTTTTATAGAAAAGAAATGTTGTTATGGCTAATCCTAGCACAAAAACTACGTTACTTAGCTTTAAGGTAATCAACAAAGCTGATAAAATTGCGACAAATGTAATTTCACTATTTCTATCTTTACTGTCAGATTTAAAATAAACCGCATCAAGAAAATACCTTATTAGAATAATCTGAGTAAAAGTTGAAGCTATATCTGGCGTTGGATTGTTTATCCAGTTATATGGCATTGGTAAAAAGAAGAATAAGCAGATGAATAATAAGTCTATAATGGTTCCATTTATAAATAATCCTACAAAAAATAAAGCATATAAAAAGCTATAAAGCATACTCATTAAAGAGTGGGTGAAAATTCAATGAAGCAGAATATAAAAAGAACAATTGGTTGAAACCTAATCTGCCATGAAGATTTCCTAACCCTTTAACTATATGATGTTCATTTGCCCACCTTATAGAATTTAAATGATATAAACCTGTATCATAATTTGTAGTAGGTTGAATTGCTATAATAGAGGCAGAGAAAAGAGTTACAAGAATTATTAGTATCTTTAACCCGCCAAGGGATTTAATTAATGGTTTTAATTTCTTTAAATAATATAAAAGAAAATATACTAGAGCTGGTAAGTAGAATATACAGCTCGCTATTGCATTAATCGGTAGTAACAGGTGATAAATTGAAAAAAAGAAAATACAGAAAGTAAAACCTAGCCATATTTTTGCAAAGATTCCTCTTTTACCAGATATTTTAATTCCAAATAGTTTGGTCATAAAAACACCATATGAGAAAAAAGCCATGGAAAGTAACATCCATGAAAACATAACAAATGTGGAATCTTTTATAAAATTATATATAGAAGGTGAATTCATCGTTTATAGCCTAATAATATAATAATTACAGTTTTTATTCAACAGTAACTATAAAGTGTCTGATAAGAGCTTGTCTGAAAACTATGTTTACTACACAGAATTTTTAAGGGATCATTTGACTCTGTAGGAAAAATTAGTTAAAATCTCGTATTTAAGAGTGTTCTTTTATTTTATCTAAGATAATTGGTGTTAAATGAACAATTTTCATAAGCTACATAATAAAAATATCCTTGTAACAGGTGCTGGCGGTTTCATTGCTAGTCACTTAGTTGAAATGCTTTTAAATAACGGAGCAAAAGTTAAGGCTTTAGTCAAATACAATTCAAATTCTAGTATAGGCTGGTTGGAAGAAACATCGACTAATGAGAATCTTTCTATTGTTCATGGTGACGTAAGAGATCCTTTTCAGATTGATAAATTAGTAGAAAACATTGATATTATCTTCCATTTGGCTGCTTTAATCGGCATTCCATATTCATATGCAGCTCCACAGAGTTATGTAGATACGAACCTTGTCGGAACAATGAATATTTTAGAGGCTGCAAAGAGTCATAAAACTTCAAAAATCGTTCTTACTTCTACCAGTGAAGTTTATGGTACTGCAATAAAAGTTCCAATAGATGAAAATCATCCTTTACAGGCTCAATCACCTTATTCTGCTACAAAGATTGCTGCCGATATGATGGGAAAAGCATATTCCTGTTCTTTTGGTTTACCAATAACTATTGTAAGGCCATTTAATACTTTTGGCCCCCGACAATCTCTAAGAGCAGTAATTCCTACAATAATTACTCAGGCTCTAAAAGGGAAAAGCATTAAACTGGGCGATACCAGGCCAATTCGAGATTTCAATTTTGTTTTGAATACTTGTGAAGGTTTCATTGCCGCTGCTTTGAATGGGAAAAGTAATGCGGAAATATATAATATAGCAAGTGGTGAAGAGCATACTATTGGCGAAACAGCTTGTTTAATTGCCGAAATTATGGGAGCAAAGCTGGAAATTAATCATGACCCGCAAAGAGATAGACCTTCTGATTCTGAAGTTATGAGATTGCTTGGAGATAATACAAAAGCCAAAAATGAGCTTGGCTGGCTTCCAAAGTATTCTTTTAAAGAAGGACTTACTCAAACTATTCAATGGTTTGAGAAAAATATAGATAAATATAAAGATATAGGAACTTATAAAAGCTAATGTTTCTTGATGATAAAAATAAACCTTTTATTATTGCTGAAATAGGTGTAAATCATAATGGTAGTGTTGAAATCGCAAAAAAGCTGATAGATGTAGCTTACGAAGCGAAAGTTGATGCTGTAAAATTTCAGACTTTCAAAGCCTGGGAATGTGCATCTAAATTTGCAGATCTTGCTCGTTATCAGAAAGATGAAGCAGAAAACCAGTATAAGCTTTTAGAAAACTTAGAACTGGATTTTGCCGACTTTGCTGATTTAAAGGAATATGCAGAGTCTTTAGGGTTAGTCTTTTTGTCTACTCCAGATGGGCAAAAAAGCTTGGATTTTTTATGCGATATTGGGGTTAAAGCTATTAAAATAGCATCTGGCGAACTGACTAATTTACCTTTTCTAACAACTATAGCTTTTAAAAAACTCCCTGTAATTCTTTCTACCGGTATAGGCACACTCGGAGAAGTTGAAGAAGCGGTTAAAACATTAAAACTGGCTGGAGCTTCGGATATTATGTTATTACATTGCACAACAGAATATCCTGCTCCATTAGAAGAATGTAATTTAAAAGCAATTCAGACTATGGAAAAAGCTTTCCAGCTTCCTGTTGGTTTTTCCGACCATACATTAGGAAGTGAAGCAGCGATAATTGCAGCGACTTTAGGTGCAGTAATTATAGAAAAACATATTACTTTAGATAAAAGAATGAAGGGGCCAGACCATGCCGCTTCGATTGAACCTAAAGAACTTAAGACATATGTTGATTCTATCCGAAATGCTGTAAAGATGCTTGGAACAGGCATAAAAGAACCAACTCAAAGTGAATTGAAAAATATTCCACTAGTGAGAAGAGGTATAGTTGCTTCCAAAGCATTAAAAAAGGGTGAAATCCTTACTGGTGACAAGATTGCAATAAAACGTCCAGCTAAAGGAATAGAGCCGAAATATCTAATGCAGATATTTGAAAAAAGACTTATCCGAGACTTAAAGGAAGATGAGCCAATCACATGGAATGACATAGAAAATGATATAAATATTTCTTAAGCAAGAATAATAGTTTTTACATTTTTCAATATATGTAGGTTTTATCAAATTATGATAAAATAACTAAATAAAAAACGAGGCAAATAAATGAACAAATACCTGGAAGCTGAAAAATGGATACTAGACCGAGGCACTCACAAAGGTCCTTATAGTCTGGATAAAATAGAATACTTACTAGAAGAGCTGAAAGCACCTCAAAGAGAATATGCTTGTATTTTAATTGGTGGAACCAATGGGAAAGGCTCTGTTACTGCTATTACAGAATCTATACTGCTGCATTGTCAAGATTATCAGATCGGCAGTTATACTTCCCCTCATCTTTTAAGCCTTAGAGAACGAATTAAGATACAAGGCGAGCCTATTAGTGAAAAACTAGTAATTAATGGGGTTAAAGCCTTAAAAGAAATAACAAAAGTTATGGATAAAGAATCTTCTTTAGGGTCTCCTGCCTTTTTTGAAATTATGACAGCTCTTGGTTTCTGGGCTTTAAGGGAATCGGATATAGATTTAGCTTTGGTTGAAGTAGGATTGGGCGGGCGTTTTGATTCTACAAATGCTTGTGAACCTGAAATATCTGTTATAACTAATATTGGAACTGATCATCAGAAATATCTTGGCGATACAAAAGAAAAAATCGCTCATGAAAAGTTAGGTATTATACGCAAAAATCGTCCTTTATTGACTACAGAAAAAGATCCTGCAATTCTTGAAATATTTAAACAGGAATGTGAAGAAAAAAAGGCTAAGCTTGTAGTTATAGAACCAAACTATGGTTTTGAACTAATCGAAAGCCAAAAAGAAGGTCATTTTATTAAATTACCATTCTCAGAAGATTCTATATTCTTCCCAATGCCTGGTGCTCATCAGCTGGAAAATCTAAGCCTGGTTATGGCAATTATCGAACAAATGCGTAAAAACGGTTTTGAAATTCCAGATGAAGCTATTGTAGAGGGAATAAAAACAGCTCATTGGGCTGGTCGTTTACAATGGATAAAAGGCGAGCCCGATATATTGTTAGATGGAGCGCATAATAACGAAGGTTTAGAAACACTGGTTAATTATTTGAACTCTTTTCAGAGTGAAAAACCTGTTAATATTATTTTTGGCGCTCTTAAAGATAAGCCTTTTGGTGAAATGGCAAAGAGATTAGAGCCTTTTGGATATAAACTTTGCTTTGTTCCGCCAACTTGTCCAAGATGCCCTTCAAAAGAAGATTTTGATAAATCTGGTATTTCTGATAAATGGCAGTGGTTTGATAACTTCAGTTCTGCGTTAGAATCATGCAAAGATGATAAAGAACATACGATTCTTGTTTGCGGCTCACTTTACCTTATATCAGATGCTTTAGGTAAACTGAAAACTGAGAATTGAAAGTTAAAAGTTGTCCTTAAGGGGAAGCTTTAGAAGTATTACTTCAGCAATAGTTTGGTATAAATCCTCAATTCTGATGGAGTAACAATTAGAAACCGTAAAATAGTTGATGGAGATTAATAATTATGTTTCAGCCGGGTCTTGAAAGTTTTTTTGCAGATAAATCTTTTAATAATACTAAAACCAATGTTGGAGTGGTTTCTAATTATACAGGAAGAGACAGAAACGGCGTGCACCTTGTTAATAGATTAGCCGCCGATTCTAGATTTAACCAGAAAAGAGTGTTTAGCCCTGAGCACGGTTTTGGTTCCAACGAACCAGACGGTGAAGCTGTTGCCAATTCGAGAATAAGTGATTTGAATCTAGAAATAATCAGCCTTTATGGAGCAAATAAAAAGCCTTCTGTTCAAATGCTAAATGACTTAGATTTGCTGATTTTTGATATTCAAGATGTTGGTGTTCGTTTCTATACATATATTTCTACTCTTCGTAATATAATGGAAGCAGCTAATGAAGCTGATTTGCCCGTTGCAATTCTTGATAGACCCAATTTTATTGGAAGAACGATTGAAGGTCCTGATTTAGAAACAGGTTTTGAATCATTCGTAGGTCATCTTCCTATCCCATTACGTTATGGTTTAACTCCTGGTGAATTGGCTCTTTGGATTAAAGAGCATTATAATTTTACTAACGATGTCAAAGTTTACAAGTGTATTGATTATAAATCTTCTATGGGTTTCAAGGACTTGAATTTTCCATGGTTTAAGCCATCTCCAAGTATGCCTGATATAGAAACAGCGATGCTTTACCCTGGAACCTGCTTCTTCGAGGGCACCGAATTATCCGAAGGTCGTGGCACTGATGCTCCTTTTAGAAATATCGGTGCACCTTGGGTTGATTCAAATCTTTGGCTGGAAGCTTTGAAGTCTTTGCTTCCAGAATATATTAAAGCTTCTACAACTGTTTTTTGTCCAACTTTTAGTAAATGTGAAAATCAGGAATGTAAAGGAATTCACTTAGAAATGATAGGGGAAAAGCCTCAGCCTGTTGTCGAAGTTGGAATAGCATTACTTTATTCTTTGATGCAAACTCACAGGGATAAAGTTGTTTTTACAGGAAGACCAAGCTTAGCTAGACCCTTTATTGACTATTTAGCAGGAACAGACAAACTGCGATTAGGATTACTAGCTGGCAAAAATCCTAAATCAATAATTGATTCTTTTCCGCCTATAAAGTTTTCACCAGAATTACTTTATGAGTAGCCTCAATAAGTCTTTAAACTTAACCAAACAGGCTAAGCTGTCTATTTCTTTCTGGAAACTCGTTTAAATATTGGAAACAGTCTTTGGGTTTGTAAAGAATATTATTCTCTTTACAAATTGATTGGAATAGTTCCATTAAGTGTTTTGAATTAGGGCTGGGCAGATTATAAGCATTTCCATAAGTATTTATGTATTTTTCTTTTAAATCTGGAAAATACTTATCTAACGCAGCATAATAATATTCTCTATCGCCTTCTCTGAGCGTTAAACCCATATCAAAACAGATTATGCCTTTAACCCCAACATTTATACAGCTTTCTAAAATTGCTTTTATATTGTCTTCAGTATCATTAATAAAGGGTAGGATAGGGGTTAGCCAGACTATAGTTGGAATACCTCTCTTTTGCATTTCTTTAAGAACTTCAATTCTGCGTTTTGTATTGCATACATTAGGCTCTAATATTTTACACAAATCATCATCGTAAGTTGTTAGTGTCATTTGAACAACAGCTTTGGTGTTGTTGTTTATTCTTTCGATTAAATCTATATCTTGAAGAATTCTATCTGATTTTGTTTGAATAGTAGCGCCGAATCCATATCTTAATATAACTTTCAAGCATTTTCTAGTAAGTCTTAATTCTTCCTCACAGTGCATATAAGGATCAGACATAGCACCTGTGCCAATCATGCACTTTTTCCTCTTAGACATTAATGTCTTTTCTAATATTATAGGAGCATTCTGCTTAACTTCTACGTCTTCAAAGGCGTGAGTAAACTGGTAACAGGTGCTTCGACTGTCGCAATAAATACAGCCGTGTGTACACCCGCGGTAAATATTCATACCGAAGAAACCTTTATTGTTTGTTAATAATTGTCTTACTTCAACAAAGTGCATGACCACCTGACACTTTTATGACTTGTCCAGTCAGCATTCTTGCCTGTTCACTTGCAAGAAATAGAATAGTTTCAGCAATATCTTCTGGTTGAATTAGTTTTCCCATCGGAATTAAAGGAATAACTGTTTTTTCCAGATCTTCATCTATCCAACCTGTTTGAGTCGGGCCAGGAGCAACACAATTTACAGTAATTCCATACTTTCCAACCTCAAGAGCAATACTTCGGGTAAGAGCTTCTAATGTTGCTTTGCTCGCTCCATAAGTAATCTGACCTGCAAAAACCTGTGATGCATCTGTAGAGAAATTTATGATTCTTCCATAATTACCACGGCGGTTAACAAATTCTCTTATCATCAAAAGGCTTCCTCGAACATTCACCGCAAAAGTATCGTCAATCACATTCTGAGTAATCTTCTCAATGGTGTCTATACCTTCCATATCTCCATCAGCAGCATTATTAACCAATATATCAACTCTGCCGTATTTTCCAATTACAGCAGAATAAATTTTCTTTACAGCATCTTCATTGGAAATATCGCTTTCTAAGACCAGGTAATCAGCATTCATTCCCTTTAGTTTGCCTTCTACAACATCAGCATTCCCCGCATTTGCCGCAAAATATCTATCTACACCATTCTTGTCAATTTTATTCTTATCAAACTGCCTGAATAATCTTTTATATATTAAAACTACTTTTGCTCCTTCTCTAGCAAAGGCTAATGCTGTAGTTGCTCCAATACCTTGAGGGTTATTCGCTCCTGTAATAATAGCCACTTTATTCTTCAAACCATAATCAACCATTTTATTCGCTCCTATTTTGTGTGATTATAGCATATAAGTAGGCGTTTATTATACTATTACAGTGCAAACGCATTAAATTATATTTTTTTTTTTAACATTGTTATATTCATAATTTTGCTATTACAGAATAAACATTGTGTGGGTTTTACGTCATCGCGAGGTGTCGTTAGACACCGTGGCGATTTAGAAAAATTCTTTGGCAATTACCTAGTATTAGCACACCCTCTGCGAGGCGAAGAAGCTCCCCCATGTATTTTGAAAATTGCTGGGGGAGCTGTCACGAAGTGACAGAAGGGGCTGCAATGCAAAGCATTGCAGTAGTGTGGCAATCTTCAAATTAGTGAAAAACATTGATAAACTTACAATAAAAACAATAACTTCAACAAAAACTAACTACAATGTAAACCTTAGAATTTAGGTTTTATTGGTGCTGGGTGTGATTGGGGTGATTGTAGATCAAGTTTCAAGTTACAAAAAATCTTGTGTCTCTATCTTTGATCTTGTGTCTCTATCTTTGATCTTGTATCTCAATTTTTGGTCTTATATCTTATATCTTAAAATTTTATTCCTGTTTGCTTAAAAATCTGTTCTTTTGAAAAACCATTAGCTAACAGCATTTTTGCTAATTGCTGTAACTTATTATCTTTTTCTTGAAGCTGGTTATTTTTTTCTTGAAGCTGGCTATTTTTTTTCTTTTAACTTGTTTCTTTCTTCTTCAAGCTCCTTAGAATGTTTATCTTCAAGTTGCTTTATTTTGGCTTCCTGTTTTCTACGTTCTTTCATTATTGCTGTTTTCAGCTGACCAAGGGCGATTCTTTTATTATCTATAAACCTGTCATAAGCAGCTCGTTCTTCTTTGGACATTTTCATTTCATCAAGAACTTTACCTGCTTTTTTTATTCCTTTAGCCTTAAAATCAGATTTTATTGCCGAATTTTTG
>CAJOND010000016.1 GCA_905236675.1 Candidatus Rifleibacteriota bacterium
ATTAGGTATTTAAAGATGTAAGCAAAATAAAACTTTTTTAATCCATTATTATATTAAGAAATTTTCTCCGCCGTAAATATATAATGCGTTTTCCCTGCTCTTATTCCTAATGTCTTGACATATGTTGTACCGATTTGTATAATTATATAATGTGCGACTTATCTAATGGAGGAAATAAGCGTGTTTAATAAGTATATAAGAAGCTCGTTTATTGCGTTATTCGTTTTAAGTTTTGTCCTGGGTAATTCTGTCTCAAATGCGGCTGAACCAGAAAAAGAATGGACTTTTATGCTTTTTATGGCTGCCGACAACAATCTTGAAGCAGCAACCTCCTTAGACATAAATGAATTAGAAAAATATGGTTCTACCGATCAAGTTAATTTTGTCGCACAAATTGACCGAAATGGTAACTATTCTCAAGATTCAGAATTAAAATGGACAGGAGCTAGACGTTTCTATATCATTAACGATAAGAATACGAAAAAAATGTCATCTCCAGCTGTTCAGAAGCTAGGTGATGTTGATATGGCTGCTCCTGAAACTTTATTAGATTTTGTTCGTTGGAGTGTTAAGAATTATCCTGCTAAAAAATATGCCTTGATTCTATGGAACCATGGTACTGGATGGAAAGAAATAAATCCAGATGTATTAGAAGCAGATATCGGTGAAATCGGCCTACCTTCCGGAGCTCCAACAATAAGTTATAATATTTCTTATGATGATACTTCTAAAACTTCAATGAATATTCCTACTTTAAGCAAGACTCTTGCAAAAGTAGTTGATATTACTGGTAAACCTTTAGAAATAATGGGTTTTGATGCTTGTTTGATGCAGATGGCAGAAGTTGCTTGGGCCACAAGAGAGTATTCAAAATGCCAGCTTGGTTCTCCTGACTTAGAACCCGAAAGAGGTTGGCCTTATGATAAAATCGCTTTAGCAGTTACTACTAATCCAAAAATAGATGGTATTAAGCTAGCAAGAAAGATTACTGAGCTTTATGCAAAATCTTATAATGGTAGTGCTGGTGCGCAAGGTAATACTGCTGTAGCTATCTCTGTTATTGATCAATCAAAATCGGATGATTTTCAAGATGCTTTAAGCAGTTTCTGTAAGACAGCAATAAATAATATCAGCGATATTGATAAATTTGAGTTTGCTAGAGATGAAGCTCTAAAATATTCTTATGGAGACTATGTTGATTTAGGTCATTTCTTAACTATACTTT
The DNA here is from genome assembly GCA_905236675.1 of Candidatus Rifleibacteriota bacterium. Classification (GTDB taxonomy): domain Bacteria; phylum Muiribacteriota; class Ozemobacteria; order Ozemobacterales; family Ozemobacteraceae; genus RUG334. The sequence goes on from CAJOND010000016.1 coordinate 1,226, forward strand.
CGAAAAAAACTCATGCTAGTTCTACTGTAAAAAATGCTGCAATGCGTTTGTTAAAAACTATGTGTGGCACTGGTGAAAACGATGGTTATGTTAATAAAATGGCAATAAATGGAGAAAAATTTAAAGAAAGTCGTGGACTATCAATATTTTTCCCAACCAGACAAGGATTTAAAAATTTTAAAACACGTTATAAAATTCACGATTTTGCTAATGATACTTTATGGTATAAATTCCTTACCGAAATATCCGATCCAAATATTCCTTATTTAAAGCTTGAAGACATTATCTTTGAAGATAAGAATAAAGACGGCAGAATTGCTGCTGGAGAAGAAGTTGATGTTAAAGTTTCTATCAGAAATTTTGGTAGAAAAGGTTTGAAAAGTGTTTCTCTTGGTGGATTCACCAACAGCAATTATATAGATAACAAAAAGAATGAAGTAACTTTAAGTGGTTTGCCTGTTGGTGGTAAATCAAAAGTTATTCCTGCTTTTAAATTTACAGTTGCAGAAAATACCCCAGTTAATTCTGAAATTAAAATGGGATTTACTCTAAAAGGTACTGGTATTCCTGTTTCTCAATTAAAAGCTTCTTTTGTTACTAAAGAACAGTTCTCGTCAGAAGGTCACGTTCTTTTGGTTTATACAGATAATCAAGCTCCTTCAGCTCCTATTCTTGAGCAAATGCTAAAGAATGCCGGTATAAAATTTGACGTATGGGATCGTTTCTTCGATGGCGATATACGTCCTGAAGTATTAAAGCGTTATTTGGACGGTTGGGTTTTAATTAGTTGTTCAGATTCTACACCTGATCAAAGTCTTAATGATGAAGAAGTTGATTCTATAGACCAATTCCTGAAATCTGGCGGAAGATGTGTTTTGAATGGGCAGGATATTGCTTTCACTCTTAGAGATACTGATTTCTTGAAAACTAGATGTAAAGCAAGATTCGTTCAGGACGATGTTAATGTTCATGTTGTCTCTGGAATCAAAGTTTGTAGTGGTCATTCGTTCCAGATTTTTGGCGGTGATGGTTCAAATAACCAAAAATGGCCGGATGAAATAGATCCTTTGTCTGGTGCAGAAGCTATATTCAAATATGAAGAAGGTGCTAGAGACAAAGCTGATGAAAGAGAAATGAATGGTCCAGATCATAAACCTGGTTCTTTCTCTAGAGGTGTATCTTCTTCTGGAGCAGCAGCAGTAAGAGCGGTAGATGGTTATAGAATAATGCTATTTGGTTTTAATATTGAAGCTATAAATAGTAAATCTCAACGCAATGAAATAATGAATTTCATAAAAGAATTTATGCAGCCTTCTACTGATAATGAAATTAAAAATCTTGCTAAAGCTTCTGCTAGACGCGTTAATAAGACAAGAAGCGTTTCATCTGAACGTGTTGTAGTAGAACGTGCAGATTTGCTTTCTTGTGTTGAAGAAAGATTATTGAAACAAATAAAAGAAGAATTTAAAAAGAATCCAAGCTCTAAATCTAAGATATTAAAATCATTTGAAGCGTTAAGTCCAAATGAAAGACAAGCTATAGTAAACTTAGAAAAAAAAGTTAGGAGTATCTTGGAATTTGAAAGACAAAATGCTAAATTAGATAGCAGATGATAATCCGTTCTTTATAATTTGTGATTATAATGAGGGTTAATCCAATTAGGATTTTCCCTTTTTTATGTACAAAAGAAGGTGGAAATTTGAATAAAAAGGTTTCATCAATGCTGCCGGTGGTAGCAGATTTAAATGTTTCTCAGAGGGAAGAAGTAACTTCTGAAGATATTGCTAGACGTAGACACATTATTAGGTTGTATTTAACTGCAATATTACTTTTAAGTTCTATGTTGACAGTTTATATTTGGCAATTTACAAAAATGGTAGAAATAAAATTAAGAATAAAAAACCTTAATAAAGAAATAGAAGAGCTTGTAAGTGTTAATCAAGAAATAAGATCAGAAACAACGAAACTTGAAGCGATAGATATTATAAGTGAAAAAGCTAAGAACGAATTAGGCATGGTTGAACCGGGAAAACCAATATATATAAAATTACCTTCGAATTGGAAAAAAATATATAATGAATGATATAGTGCCTAAACATCAATCTGTTTTGTTAAATAAGGTAGTTGAGTATGCTATGCCCAATGAAGGTAAGATATTTGTAGATGGAACATTTGGGTTAGGTGGTCATACAAAGGCTGTCTTAGAAAAATATAAATCTATTAAAATTGCTTTAGGTATAGATAGAGATTCTCAAATATTAAAATATGCAAGAGATTGTTTTGATGAACCCAAATTGACTTTATTTCAAGCTAAAGCTTCAGATTTGCCTATAATTCTTGAAAGATTAGGGATAAAAAAAGTAGATGGTATATTATTAGATTTAGGCGTGTCATCTTATCAACTAGATAATCCACAAAGAGGTTTTTCTTTCTCGAAGTCAGGACCTTTAGATATGCGCATGAATCCTGAAGATGGAGAAACAGCTGAAGATTTGGTCAACACTTTATCTAAAACTGAGCTTGAAAAAATAATATTTGAATATGGAGAAGAACGATTTGGAAGAAAAATAGCTGATGCAATTGTTCGTTATAGAGCTAATAAACCTTTAAAAACTACAGAGGAACTAGCAAAAATAGTTTGTGATGTAATACCTTCTTCACCTAAGAATAAAAAACATATTCATCCTGCAACAAAAACTTTTCAAGCTTTAAGAATAGCTGTTAATCATGAACTAGATGAGTTGAAGAACTTTTTGGATATAGCCATAGATTCTTTGAATACAGGTGGTCATTTGACAATAATATCTTTTCATTCATTAGAAGACAGGATAGTTAAAAATTTTATACAGACAAACGCCAAGGGATGTGAGTGTCCTCCGCAATTCCCTGTTTGTATATGTGGCAAAAAGCCAAGAATAAAAATACTCACTCCAAAGGCTATTTTTGCTGATGAGAATGAAATAATGTTGAATCCAAGAGCTAGGTCTGCAAGACTTAGAAGTATTGCTAAAATCTAAAGGAATAACTGATTTATGCGAAATAAGTCATTGAGACCAAGAATATACAGAATATTTTTTATAATGGCATTGGCCATAATTATAATGATAGTTTTTATTATTCGTTTGTTTTATCTTCAAATCTATCAATACGATAGATGGACAGAAATGTCTAAGAAAAATCATGTCAGTAAAAGGGTTTTAGATGTAAAAAGAGGGGTAATTACTGACAGAAACAATATGGAACTGGCAATATCAGTAGAAACTTATCATATATATTTATATACTCCAGAAGTAAAAGATTTGAATGGAGTAGCAGTAACTTTATCATCAATGCTTCCAATAAGCCGAGAGGAAATAATAAAAAAGTGTCATAAGGGTAAATATGTTTTACTTTGTAAAAATATAGAGTTGAATTTAGCAAACAAAATAAGGCAGTTGAATATCCCTGGCATTAACCTGGAAAGTCATTATCAGAGATACTATCCACAAAAGACTCTAGCAGCAAATTTAATAGGTTTCTGTGGCTCAGATCAAGTTGGTCTAGAAGGCTTAGAAAAACTTTATGATAAAACTTTAAAAGGTTATCCAGGTGTAGCAATTCAGGAAGACATAAGTTTAAGCAAAAATAACGGAGCTAGTGTTTTGAAGACTATAACTCCTGCTATGGGTGGAAGCAATATCACTCTAACAGTAGATACTTTTATTCAACATATAATAGAAAATGAACTTAAAGAATTAGCGGAAAAATACGATCCTCTAGATACAACAGCTATTGTGGCAGACCCACATACAGGTGAAATCCTTGGTATGGCCTGCTATCCAACATTTGATTTGAATAATTTTTCGAAAAGCAAACCTTTTAATATAAAGAATAGGCCTGCTACAGATATGTTTGAACCAGGTTCTTGTATTAAGATTCTGGCAGCAGCTACTGCCTTAGAAAATAAAAAGGTAGATTCAAATACGAGATTTTATTGTAAAGGTTACGGAGAATTGCAAGGGCCTAAATATCGAAAGATGAACTGCACTGGTCACCATGGTTTGCTAGATATTAATGAAGCTGTAGCTAAATCGTGTAATGCTGCAATGTTACAACTTTCACAGCTTGTTGAACGCGATATGATTTATTCAATGTATAAGCGTTTTGGTTTAGGTGAGCCTACAGGTATAGAAGTACTATCTGAAAGTAATGGCATATTAAAACCGCCATCTAAATGGTCCGCTTTTTCACCATCTTCACTTTGTATTGGGCAAGAATTAACTGTAACTAGTTTACAAATAGTTCAGGCTTATTGTGCTATTGCAAATGGAGGAAATCTTATAAGACCAAGGCTGATAAAAAAAATAACTTCAGCTGATGGTAGTTTCATTCAGGAATATGAACCTGAAATAATCAGAAAAGTGATTTCTCCACAATTATCTGTTCGATTACGTTCTATGCTCAGAGGAGTAGTTGATGAAGGTGGTGGATACAGAGCAGCATTAGAAGACTATACTTCTGGAGGTAAAACTAGTACAGCACAAAAACCTGATGGGAAAGGGGGTTATTCTAATACTAAGGTTGTTACATCTTTTATTGGTATGGCTCCTGCGATGGATCCTAAAATTGTTGTTTTTGTTGCTTTAAATGAACCTAAAGGAGATGAACGAACAAGATTTGGCAGCCGATTAGCCGCACCTTCTTTTGCAAAAATATGTGATAAAGTCTTGAAATATATGAAAGTTCCACCAGATAAGGATAATCGAGATGGAGTCAGTTCTTTACTTAAAATTACCAATGACAATGGAGAGAATATTGATAAGTTAAAGAACAACACGGCTTCCAGTTCTGTAGAAATAGTCGATAAAACTGTTTCAAATGCAGGCACAACAGTTCCGGATTTAATCGGTAAATCTTTGAAAGGAGCTATACAAACTGTTAATAGTTTAGGCTTAAAAGCCATATATGATGGAGAAGGAATAGTAGTAAAGCAATTACCTCCTCCTGGTCGACCTTTCCCTGCTTCAAAAATTCTTAGAATTAAATTATCACCTTCTATAAGTGATTAAACAATCATTCTATAACTCTCCTACTTGCCTCTCACCTCTAACAATGCTATAATTGCATAGCTTGAAAATCTTAATTCACAAATTATCTCATTTGCAATAGCTTGGCTATTAAAAGTTTGCATATTATTCATGGAGATGTAAATGACACGACTAAAAGATATTTTGCCTTCAAAAGTAATCGAAACTACTGGCGATACAGATATAGAAATAACAGGTATATCATTTGACTCGAGAGAAGTAAAAAAAGGTGACCTATTTGTTGCTTTATCTGGAAACAATATAGATGGTTGTTCTTTCTTATTTGATGCTATTCAACATGGTGCTGTTGCGGCAATGATTGAAGGTAATAGAAAAAATGTTGAAATTCCAGTAATTAAAGTTCCAGATTCAAGAGAGGCATTATCTGAAGTTTCTGCAAAGTTTTATAATAACCCATCAGAAAAAATTAAATTAATAGGTATAACTGGAACAAAAGGGAAAACTACCATATCTTATATGATACAAAGTATTCTAAAAGAAGCTTATCAAAAAGCTTTTAGAATGGGAACCATAGACTATGATATGGGTTATAAGATAATACAGGCGAAAAATACAACCCCTGAATCTCAGGTTTTACATTCTTTGATGGCAGAAGCATTAAAAAATGGAATTGATCATGGTGTTATGGAAGTGAGTTCTCACGCTTTAAAGATGTGGCGTGTTGAAAATGTTTTCTTCTCTGTCGCGGGGTTTACAAATTTGACTCTTGAACATACCGAATTTCATCCTGATATGGAAGATTATTATAATTCTAAAAAACGTCTATTTTTAGAATTGGCTTATAAAAATAAAAAAAAAGTTATTGGTATAGATAACGAATATGGTTTAAAGCTTGTAAAAGATTGTAAAAAAGCAGGTCTGTCTTTTAAAACAGTATCTCTAAATAATACAGAAGCTGATATTTATTCTTCAAATAGACTTGTTAAAGGTACTGAATCTATTTTTACTGTTCACTGCAATGGAGAAGAAAAGCAATGTAAAATAAATCTTGGTGGTGAATATAATGTATTCAACGCTTTAATGGCTGTGGGAATGTGTAGCGAGTTGGGAGTTAGTTTAGAAACCATATGTAATGGACTTCAAAAATTAAAGAATGTCCCTGGAAGATTAGAATCTATAGAAAATAATAAGAATATTAATATTATTGTGGATTATGCTCATAGTCCAGATGCGTTAAAAAATGTGTTGATGGCACTTAGGCCTGTTACAGAAAAGAAATTAATAACTGTTTTTGGCTGTGGAGGAAACAGGTCACATGAAAAACGGCCAATTATGGGAAAAACAGCTATTGAACTCTCAGACATTGTTATAGTTACTTCAGACAATCCACGTAAAGAAGACCCTCAAAGTATTATTAATAGTATTATGGAAGGAATAAAATCTGTTACTATTCCAGAAACAAAAGAAGTATATCAGTTTGTCGACAGGAAAGAAGCAATTTATAAAGCGTTAAGTATTGCAGGATCAGGAGATACTGTTCTAATAGCTGGAAAAGGGCACGAAACAGGACAATATTTCTCTGATAAAACCATTTCTTTTGATGATAGAGAAATAGCAAGATCTTTCTTTAAATAAAAGGAACAATAATGAATAAATTAAATTATACGGCAAAACAAATAGCTGAAATTTGTAATGGCGAACTTATTAAAAATAATGAAGAATTAATTAATAATGTTTGTATTGATAGTAGAAAAATAGCAAAAGGGGATTTGTTTGTTGCTCTTATTGGTGAAAATCATGATGCACATAAATTTATTCCTTCTGTTATTCAGAACGGAGCGGGAGCTGTTATCGTTTCAAACGACTATATAGGAGAAACAGGTAATACTGCAATTATAAAAGTTTCAGATACCTTAGTAGCATTACAGAATTTAGCAAAAGCTAAGAGAAAAGAATTAAATTCATATATCGTTGCCGTTACCGGAAGTAACGGTAAAACTACTACCAGATCCATGATAGCTCATATTTTGTCCGGATTTGGAAAATGCAGCACTACTACAGGGAATCTAAATAATCATATTGGGTTGCCTATGACCATTCTAAATATTGATTCTGATAGTAAGTATTCTGTTTTAGAAATGGGAATGAATCATTCTGGTGAAATAAGAACCTTGTGTAATATTGCAAGTCCTGATGCTGCTGTTATTAGTAATGTTGGACCTGCTCATATTGGTATTCTTGGTAGTTTGGAAAACATTGCTAAAGCTAAATCAGAAATACTTGAACAACTAAAGCCAAATAGTCCTTCTGTGTTACCTGGTGACAGCGAATATATAGATTTGTTAAAAAATGTTGCCTCTAAAACAAATATTTCAACTTTTGGAGAAAAAGATGGCAATGATTATAGAATAACAAATTTAAATATGAAGACAGAATCTATAGATTTCATTTTAGAAACTCCTGATGGAAACAAAAAAGTTGAATTGAATTTAGCTGGTCATCATAATGCTTTTAATGCAGCAGCAGCATTGACTCTTTGCCATAAAATAGGTTGTGACTTGGATAAATCTATAGAACGTTTAAAATCTTTCGTTCCTGTTGGTGCAAGAATGGAAAGAGTAAACAAAGACGGCGTAGATATATTATTAGATTGTTATAATGCTAATCCTGCTTCTATGCAGGAAGCTTTACGTTATTTATCTATCTGCTCTGGTCATAAAGTTGCTGTCTTGGGTGATATGAGGGAATTAGGCAGTATGTCCGATGAATTGCATCGTAAATTAGGACAGCAAGCGGCAGCTAGCGGTTTAGATTTGCTTGTTTGCGTTGGTGAAGCTGTTAAAAATACTGTTGATTCAGCAATAGATAATGGCATGAATCCAAATTCTGTAATATTAGTTAATTCTTGCGAAGATACAGCCGATTTATTAAAGGGACAGATGAAAAAAGGTGTCACTGTACTCTTTAAGGCTAGTCGCGGATTGCATTTTGAAAAAATTGTTCATGCATTATGGCCTGACTTAAAGATGGATTTGCATTAATTCTTAATAGAATTTAAGCGAAGCCTTCGTTACAGTGAATCCTTAAACTGTAACGGAGGTTTCGTCTTGTTTAGTTCTATATTTGAGCCTTTATCGATTAGAATAATCTTTTCTATAGTTACTTCTTTCTTGTTAGCAATGATAATTGCTCCAAGAGTTATAGCAAATCTTAAAAAACGTCAAATAGGTCAGACTATTCGTGAAGAAGGAGTAAAGGAACACTTAAAAAAAGCAGGTGTTCCAACCATGGGTGGGGTAATTATATTGATTCCATTATTGGTTACAACTCTTTTATGGGCTAAACTTAATCCTTTTATTTGGTTTGCTGTATTTATAACTGTTGGAATGGGATTAATAGGTTTCTTTGATGATATAACAAAAGTTGTAAATGCACGTTCATTAGGGTTGACTGCTAAACAAAAACTGGTTTTTCAAATATTGATAGGTTTAGCTGCGGCTTTTTTTATAAAAATGTATCCTGATTTAAGATTTGAAATGCCCTCAACGGGACAAGTCGTGCCTTCATCAGCAATACAGTTGCCAGTTCTCGGGTTCCTTGATCTTGGCTGGTTATATATACCATTTGCACTTTTTGTTATTGTTGGCTGTACTAATGCTGTAAATCTGACTGATGGTCTAGATGGACTAGCTGCTGGTACCGTTGCAGTAGCTATAAATCCATTTCTTCTAATCACATATTTCTGTAGTCACGCAATTTTTTCCAAACATTTAGGTGTTGCTTTTATTCCAGGTGTAGGAGAGTTGACTATTGTCTGCGCTTCTATGATGGGTGGATGTATGGGATTCTTATGGTATAATTCGCATCCCGCAGCAGTTTTCATGGGTGATACAGGATCCTTGGCATTAGGAGGTGCAATAGGAGCTGTAGCTTTAGCAACAAAAACAGAATTCTATTTGGCGATTGCAGGTGGAATTTTTGTTTGTGAGGCTTTGTCTGTAATTTTACAGGTTAGTTATTTTAAACTTACCCATGGAAAACGAATATTTAAAATGAGTCCAATTCACCATCACTTTGAACTATGCGGTTGGCCAGAAGAAAAAGTAGTTATTCGTTTTTGGACCATAGGTATTATGCTTGCTTTAGTCGCTTTGACAATATTCTGTGCTCAACGAATTGCAGTATAAAAAACATTAAATTTATTATAATTAAGATTTCTTTGCTGAATTGTTTTTTAAAGCTAAAACTATTGCTTTAATTCTCTGTGTACATTATAATTTAAAATGGATTATAATATATATTAGAGGTTTTACCGTGAAAAAGAAACAATTCAGAAAGAAAGGTTCTGCTTATTTGATGGCTCTTGCTGTTTTAGGCGTTTTAACCACAGCAGGTTTAATGATTTCAAAGCTGACAACTTCTGGCCGATGGAATACTATTTTAACAAGCCATGAGAAGAGAGCTGAAGAATGTGCTGAATCTGCTACTAATATGATGTTCAGAGTTGTTAAAGACAACATGAACGACTATGGTATCTTCTATAAACTTTTCTCAAATCCATTAGAACTGCTAAATACCTCTAAAAAAGATTTTTGCTTCCTTTATTTTAGACTTCCTACCTATATGGCAGAAGCATATTTAGACCCTGTAAAATTTCAAGATGCTAGAGATAACGGAATTGATGTTCAGCTTGATTTGTTTAAAGGTGCTTTTAAACCTCTTTATGACAGGGGTTTTACATTTATTTATGATACAGAAACTCCTGTAGAAGATTCTCCTTTAGCTCCTCTTAAAAGTATGTTCGAATCATACGGAGGACGAGTACGTGTAACTTGCACAGGAAAAATAAAGAATGCGTTTGGTATTCTTTCTGAAAATCCTAAATATAATATTCCTGGAATAGAAGTCCCTTTAAGTGGCGTTACTGGCTTTATGGGTAAATTATTCGATAAAGTTAAAGTATTGGGGAATGAAATTACTTCTACCGCACAAAACTTTAAAGACCCAACAGGAGAAGGAAATGATTCCACTATTAATTTCGATTTGTTGGAATATTTGCCGGATGATCCTTTATTAAAAGCGCCAGATATTAAAAATATTACTATTATTGTTGAAGGTGCCCCTGTTCCTGTAGGTATTATTTTACAGATACCCTTAGATAAAATTTTTGAAAAAATAGCAAAGGCTGCTCATCTTACTCCTAAAGGCCTTGCTGAAATGATTTTTGGGGATTCTCTTACGATAAAAATAGATATTAGTGGAATTACCAATCGAATTGAAGATGCTATAAAAAATTGTCTTCCAGAATCCCTTCAATTATTTACAGGTAATATTAGTCATGGAGTTACTGTAGAAAAACAGGGAATATTTGAAGTTGAAACTGTTGTCGAATATTATCCCAATGACTCTTACAATGAAAGCAATAAAATAGTAAAGAAATTGGTAGCCGAAAGAGAATTCAGGGTTGCGGACATTCAGCCCGTTGCTCCAGATTATTCATTCTTTGTGGCTAATTCAAAATTATTATATGAAAATAATGTTGAAAATACAGATAACTGGGAAGGCGACGATCAAATAGCCTGGAATGATGGTAGTGGCGATTTGGTTGTTCATAATTTTCCGTCTTTAAAATCTATTGTTAATACTATTAAAAATATTTTCACATTTGATTTTAAAGACTTATTGCGTGAAGTCCAATTACCAGGATTAGTAAGAGTTAATGGAACCAAAAAAATGCAGCTGAAATTATCCATGTTTCCTAAGCTCTCTTTTAGCTTAGATAATTTAAGAAAAATGGAAATAATGGCTTTGTTGCTAGGTCATAAAAGTGGAGATACAGATTGTTGTGGTTCCCATCCTTCTGGAGGAAGTAAACATTCTGTTGTTCCTGATCTGAAATCAGTAACTTATAATTTTCTTGATAAAGGCAAACCCTTTGACTGGGGTTATTTTGGTGGTGGTTCTCCAGGTGGAATCGGCTGTTTCTGGCTACCTATAGCTCCTAGATATGGTAGAACAATGTTTTTTGGTAATTTCCATCTCGAATTTCCATTCTCTCTTAGAGTAGAAGGCTATCTAACAAAAGTTTATTCTCACTTAAAAATGCTCTTGGTTAAGATATATATTCCACCTATTCCTATTATAGGATTCTTAGGTATGGATATTCCTATTCCTTGGTTTTGGGCTACTGCTCATGAAGAACCATATGGATTCTGTCGTTATCCTCCTTACGAAAAGGAAGAAGATGCTGAAACAACCTGGGATCCAAATAATGAACAGAATTTGCCAGCGAATATTTATTCTACTGCTCAATATTTGAAGAAAGCTAGTTATTTCTATAATTCTTCTACTGATTTTAATAAAGATTTAGAAAATAGATGCATAGAATACAACGGAAAAAAGACTTTTATCTGTGACGGTGTTACTTTTGTGAATGATAATCTTAGATTAAAAGATTTACATGTTATGGGTAGAGGTATAATAGTTGCTGCTGCAAATGTTCATATTGATGGAAACATAACTAAAGAAGACTTCGACAAAGATGGAAACTCAACTGTATTTTCTATAATAGCAAGAAGTGGAGCAATATTGACAGGTTATGGGAAACGTGAAGTTAATGCTTGCTTGTTTGCTGATAAAGGTTTACAGGTTCCTATTGGTGGCGGATTAAAAGTTTACGGAAATGTTTGTGTAAATAGATGTATTCGCAGTGATATAGGTGGGGATGTAGACGTATATTATCAGTCAAATCATTGTAGAAGTTCTTTACTTTCAATGATTAAGCCTATAGCAAAGTTTGACCCAACTAGATACCATGTTACATTCAGTGCAAAATTTTCTAATTTTCAATTTGTGAAAATGAAATAATGAATAAAAGAGCTGTAAGTTTAATAGAAGTTACATTAGCCTGTCTTATTTTGACTTTGGCTATTATACCTTTGGTTACAAGTTCTCAACATAGTGCTAAAAAAGCTATAGAAACAGAAAAAATTCAGATGGCCGAACGAATTTTAGAAAGTATTAAAACTGAAATGATGACTATGCAGTTTAATACTTTTTATGAACGTGCTGAACTAGAGCAACTAGATAAAAATTCAATAGGACCATTCCCTTTGACTGATGGTTATTATCCGGTTACCTTAGTAGAAGTTTTAAAAATTCAACAAAAATATAAAGATTTTTCTATAAATGGCAGTTGGAGTTGGAACAGCACTTCTGATGGTAAGCCTGATAAAACTATGATCAATGCAGAAGTTACTTGTTCTTTTACTGAAGCAACAACTAAAAACGGACCGATAGTTAGAAAAAAATCTTTTTTAATAATTAAGCCTTGATGGAGAAAATTATGAAAGCCCATAAAGGGATAACCCTTGTAGAAATAATGATAACCATTACTCTTTTAGGTATGATTTCTTCTGTAATATATTATATTGTTTCAGAATCTAATCGTAGGGCTAATCTATTGACAGCAAGAGATTACACGAAACAGGAAACTAATAAGATTTTAAAAATATTAGAAAATGATTTGACTCAGGCATTTAGAGGATCATATCAAGATTCTGGAAATACTTATTCTTTTAAGGTAAGAAAAAGTGAGTCAAAAGATGAAACTGTAAAATATACATATAATAAGCCTAAACTTCATAGATTTTATGATGGTAAATGCTGGTTAGTATCAAATATTGTTGATAATTTTGAAATTTCAAGGTCTATTGATAATGTTCCAGGAAAAATGGTTGTTAATCTTGTAACTAAGTCAAATTTTGTTGGAATAAAAAAAGAAGATCAGCCCGAATATGAACAGCAAAAAATAATAGTTATGATGGAAGATATTAGTAATGAGTATGATCCTCATTGGCGTGAAGTTGGAGATGTTAGTAAATTTTTTACTACTCAAGGTAATTTACTGGCTGGATTGAAAGAGGATGCCACACAGCTGGTTGAAAACTTTGCTGATACTTGGAAACAGGCGTTAGGCGATATTAAAAATATGACAGTTGGAGAATTACAAAACTTATCAAAAGATTTGAAGAAGAATTTAGAAGATGTTAAGAAAAATCTTACAGATATTAACAAAGAAATATCTGAATTAGATTGGCATGCTCTTTATGATGAAAGCGGTCTTCTAGGTAGAATTTTTGGAGCTAATAAGCGCAAAGAGAAAAAAGCAAATAAAGTTAAAGAAATAGTTTCAGGCTATAAATCGTTGAGTGAAATGAATTGGGAACAGGTAAAATCGGCAGGAAAAGGTATGAAAGAAGATGCTATAAAAGCAATGTATGATGCAAAAGTTCAATTATTTGAAGGACAGAGTAAAATACAGGAAAACATAAAATCAGTAGAAGATCAGCTTGCTTCAGTTCAATAATTATTTATTTAAGGAAAAAATCAAGAGCTTTTTTGATTATAATTAATTCTTGTTTGTTGTAGTAGTCGATTTTAATTCCTTTACTTTCTAATGCTGCTGCTAAAAGCGGTGTTGAATTAGCCTTATTTATATCGGACTCATTTGCCTCACTTAAGCCAGTGTATATTAGAAAAGCTCGGAAAAAAACAGGATTTAAAGATTCCGAACTACCTTTTATCCATATTTTAAAGGCCTTTTCTTTATTCTTTTCGAATTTCCAGGCATAACAACCTGACAAAAGCATAGTATCATTAAATAAAATATCATTATTGTTGAGATAGCTTAGTTCTTTTCTTACGCTAGTCCACGAATTTGGATTAGTGATTTTCCCTTCTAATACTAAATTGGTAAAACCAACTAGTTTTAATCTAATAGCTTGAAGATTTGTCGGTTCTTCTTCCAAAACTTTATCAGCCCACATAATCTGCTCTTCATCTAATGCTAATCTTGAACAGGCAAAAGCATTTAGAAGTCGATCTTCTTTCCATGTGGAGGTATTAGCTGTATCGAAAAATGTTGAAAAAGTTATGAATCCGACAACTAATGATATTATTAAATTTTTTATATTGAATAATTCAGATTTTTTTAAGGTAAATATTCCCGAGCATAAAATTACAAGTAATGGAACTATAGAAAGTCTAAATCTGGCACAAACGTAAAAAGCTATTATTCCTAGGCTTACAATATCTATTCCTATTGCTATTGTAAAAATTTTATTTTTATTAATTTTAAAATCATAATTGAAAATAAAAATAAAAACTAAAATAATAATCATTCCAAAACAGAGTGGATTATAACGTAAAGAAGGCGATAATTCTTTCTGGAAGCTAAAAGTTTTATTATCATATTGTTCATAATTGTTATATAAATAATAGGTTTTTTTTAGAATTAGTTTTAGCCACTTTATAGGATCAGATTTGATTTCAGAAAAGCATTTTGCTCTCCAAAATTTATTAAAATCATCAATATCGTAAGGTATTTTTTTCCCTGTTTCTTTGGAATAGATGTATTCTGCTTCTAATCTTTGAGGATTATCTCCAATTTGACGATTAAGCAGGTAAACAGTTTGTCTGAAATATCTTCCATTTGATTTCAGACAGTTAGCTGAATACAGATTTGCAGGTCCTTGCCAGGGAAGAAATCTAAAATCGCCAGAGTGAAGATAGCAAATAATCCCGTTAAGAACGATCAAAATAGACAAGCAAAATATACTAATTAAAGAATATAATAAATCCTTTTTATAATTAGATTGAAAATTATTATTTGAATCTTCTTCGTGGGTATTTTTATTAGCTTCCAAAGAAGTAGAATTAGATGCTGTTAATTTTTTTACAATTGGATATGCTATATATATTATTGCGAAGGGTAGTAAATTGCTTCTTAAAAGACCCGTTATTCCCATTAGAAGACCACTTAGAGCAAAAAAACTGGAGTCGTTTTTATCTATGCTGATAAGAAAAGTATAAAGGGCAGATAGCAGAAAACATATTGAAATTGTAGCATCTAAGGGTTCTCCTGCAAAGAAAATTGCTGGTGGATATAACCCGTAAATTAAAGAAGAAATGATAGCAGCTTTTAGATCATTCCAAAGGTTCTTTACAGATAAAAAGACAAAAAGAGTACTTATAAAATGAAATATCATTCCTGACAAACTTGCTATAGTAAAAAGTTCTTCAATTGTGTCAAATCCAAGAAAACATGGAATAGATAATAAAGCAGGATATAGCATAGATCTGAAAAATGGTTCTTTAGAAAGGGTTCCATTAGCTATTTGCCTTGCTAAAGATATATTTCCACTTCCATCTAATACTGGTGTTTGCCCTAATGGAGTTTGCCAAAAAAAATACAAATATAAAAAGCCATAGGCAATTATTAAAATAAAAGTTATCTTTACACAATGTTTCATTATTAATTAGGAAGATTTTTTAGTAGTCTCGCACTGTTTAATACTACAAAAACAGAACCTAGATTATGAAGTATTGCACCGTATATTGGCGAAATAAAACCAGCAGAGGCTAATATCATCATAAAAATACTAAAACTGGTTCCTATTAATATATTTTGATTGATTATACTTTTTGTTTTTCTTGATAAAATAAACATCTGAGGTAAATTTGATACAGTATTCCCATTTAAGGCTATATCAGAATTCTGAATTGCTATATCAGAACCACCGTGAGCAATAGCAACGCCACAATCACTTGCTTTAAGCGCTAAAGCATCATTAATACCATCACCAACAAACATTACTTTACGATTTAATTCTTTTACTTCGTTTATAAAATCTAGTTTATCTTGAGGAACGCACTCTGCGATAACTTCATCGAAACCTAGTTCATTACCAATTTTATTCCCTATTTCTTTTTTATCTCCAGTCAGTAATACAAAATTTTCTACTCCAAGCTTCCTTATTTGAACTAAGGCATTTTTAATTTCTGGTCGTGGTTTATCTGAGAAGAATAATTGTCCAAGTATTTTTTTATCTGTTGCAACCCATACGGTAATTGAGTTGTCGAAATGTTTTTCCTCAATAGGATTTAAGCCAGTATTACTGCAAATCCAGCTTTGGCGACCAAGATAATACTTTACACCATCAATTTCTGTGGTGACTCCCATTCCATGAATTTCTTGTTGTTTTGTATTTATGCGTATATCAATTTTGTGTTCATACATATAATCAATAATAGCCGAAGACACTGGGTGGTGAGAACCACTGGCACAAATAGAAGCTGTTTCTAATAGTTCTTTTTCTTCAACATCAGGTTGTGGACAAATTTCTTCAATTTCCAATTTACCAAAAGTTACTGTTCCTGTTTTATCAAATACCATTGTATCTATATCTGATAATATTTCTAGAAAAGCAGTATTCTTTATCATTATCCCGTATTTTGAAGCATTAACTAAAGCTGCTATCATTGCTGTTGGACTTGCAAGGACTAGAGCACATGGACAGCTAAGTACCAGTATAGCTACAGCTCTGTTTATGTCGCTTGTAATAAATAATGTTATTGTTGCTATCATTATTACAAATGGGAAGTATAAATCCAGGTATTTTTCAATAATTTTAACAATAGGGGCTTTTGATTTTTCTGCTTCCTTAAGCATCGTTACAATTTTATTGAAAATAGAATTTTCAGAGATTGCTGTAACTTTAATAAGTAATTTACCGCTTAAATTTATTGTTCCAGCAAAAACTTTAGATCCTGGATAAGCATCAACAGGTAGTGATTCTCCTGTAATTGGAGCTTGGTTAATTGAAGAATCGCCTTCGATTATGGTTCCGTCTACTGCTATAGTTTCACCAGGATAGCTAACAACAGTATCGTCAAGTTTTAACTCAGTCAATTCTACGTGAGTTTCCTGCCCATTTCTTAAGACAATTGCATCTTTAGAATTTAACTTTTTTAAAGAAGCTATAGCTTCTTCTATTCCCATTATGCTTTTTTCTTCAAGAAAATGTCCAAATACAAGGATTATAGGTATGACAGTTGCTACAAAAAAATCTTTTTGCATCATAGCTGCAAGAATAGCTAAACTGACTAATTGTTCCGTCATAAATTTGGATTCTTTACTGAATAATCCAATTAATCCACTCCAGAAAACAGGTATGGCAACCACAACAGATGCTATTGCCAGGATTATTTGAGACATTTGTTCCTGTTCTGGAAGAATAAGTTTATATATAAATCCTGATATGAGTAAAACAATAGCAAATATAGAATTATTAAGTCTTAGTTTTAAAATTTTGTTAAGACCGACAGAATGAATGTCATTATCGTGATGGTCATGAGCATGGTGATGACCGAAACTACACATTATGGCATGTTCATTTTCGTCATGATTTTCGTTATGACAGCAAGGACATTCTATACTATGATTATGTTCATGTTCGTGATTGTGTTCGTGATTATGTTCATGCTCTTCCATTAGTCATCTTCCTCATAATAACCTTCTGGAGTAGTTATTTTTGTTAATACTGAGCCATTCATTCCAAGTAATAAGGTAACATTACCTTGACTTCCAACAACATCAGGAAAGACAATAAGATTACCTGATTTAGATATGATTTTTTTAATTGTATTGCTTTTCATTTCGGTGGCAATTTCTGTAGGATTACTTTCATAAGCTTGAAGAAGTTGAGTAAATTGTCCTGCATTAGCATTAGCATCAGCTATAACCGTTTCTTTATAGGCCATGGCTTCATTTACGCTTTTTTGGGAGACACTCTGAGCTTCTGTAATTTTTACTTCTTGACGACTCTTAGCTTTATTAATATATTGATGTTGGTCAACAAATGCTGATTGAACATCTTCAAAATCAGGCTTTAAAAATTTAGGAATAGTTAATTCGGTAATATCTAATGATTGTATTTTTAAGCCTGAATTAATAGAGTCAAGTTTTGCCTGAACATTTTCTAGAACTTGATGCGAAAGTTCTTGCTTGTCTTTAGTAAGTATGCCATCTATCGAAAATTTACTAGATACACATGTCATTTCTGCAATTATTAAATCATTAATAATTTTATGAGGAGAAACGGCATAATTAAATACGTATTTTATTGGTTCTGAAATTTGGAATTTAACAGATAAAGATGTTTGGTATATGTTTTCATCGCCACTAATACAATATCCTTCAAGCGTTGGATCAATAGTAGAGATATTTCCTGATTCATCTTTAATTATATTTTTAGGAGCTAATTCTGTTATGTTTACCTGTAATATTTTTTGATTTGGAATTTTAATGACTTGGTCAAATGGTTTAGGAAATGTGATTAGCCAGCCAGGTTTGTGGATTTGTTCAGCTGGAGTTTCTCCGACAAGTTTACCCATTCTTAGAACTACAGCAATTTCATCTGGTCTTACTAAGGTTAAGCCTGAAAAAAAGTAAGCAAAACAAACAAGAACCATTACTACTTTTAAAAAAGTCATAAAATCATTAACTGTGACTAGTAATGGGGAAGTTTTGTTTTTTAATACTTTACTTTTCATCTTTATTCCCATAAATGGCATCAAATGGAGATTGATCGGTTCTAAGAATAAATACTGAGTTCTTATCAGACATTTCTTCTATTGCTTCTAGACTTTTTTTGAATTTAAAAAATTCTTTGCCCTTTTTGTGAGCATTAGCATAGATTTCAGCAGCTTCTTTATCTGCTTCACCTTTTATTTCAGCAGATTTTTTCTTAGCTTCAGCATTAATTTTTGTAACTTCAAGTTCAGTGTCCGATATTATTATTGCAGCTTGCATTCTGCCTTCAGCTCTATATTTTGAAGCATATTGATCTCTTTCAGCTCTCATTTGTTTATATATAGCTTCAATATTTTGTTCTGGATAAGCAAGCCTCTTTATTCCTAAGGTTTCTATTTCGATTCCATACTCGTTTTTAATATTTTGTCTTACTGCTTCTAGAATTTTATTTTCTATTTCTTTTATTTTAAGCGAACTAGGATCTGTAGATACAAGGTTGCTTAAATCATACTCTCCTAAAACATTGTTTTGCGAACTATAAACTATACTTTGCAGTCTTTGTTCCGCTGCTAGAACATTAGATGAGCCTATTGACTGAAGAAATTTTAATGGATCACAGATTTTGAATATTAAATATGGTTCCAATATTATTGTTTTTTTGTCCTTGGTAAGAACTTGTGTGAACTTTTCGTTACCTATGCTAAGCATTTTTTTTCTACAGTCAAAAATATAATAATCATCTATAGGCCAAGGCCATTTAAGATGTGGACCTGAATCTAAAGCATTGACATCTGGTTTTCCAAAATGTGTAATGATAGCTTTACTGCCTTCTGGAACAGGCACAACAATTGTTTGATATAAAATTAATCCTAATAGTAAGAAAGCAAGCATTATTCTTAACAAGTAATGCATTTAGTCCACCTTCAATTCTGTAAATTTAATATTATGCGATCTCTTTTTCGCATAAAAGTTTTATCTATAACATAAAGATTTTTTGATTTTGCCATTTTCTTTATACTATCTAACCTTAAACGAAATTCTTCAAGACTTGGCTCTGTATTATACCCAAGTATTTGTCTTTGGAAAGAAATAGCTTCTCCAAGTGCATTAGCAACTGTTGTTTCTGCATAACCTTTTGCCTTGTTGACTTCGTCTTTTGCAAAAGCTGTTTTCATAGAGATTTCTTTTATTGATTCCGATTTTGCTTTTAGAATCATGGTTTGTTTATCTCTTTGAGAACTAATTACATCTTCATACGCATCGGCTACTTCTAGCGGTGGATGTATTGCTAAGAAAACTATATCTACAATGTTAATTCCTAAATCGTTGTTATCCAAATCTTCTTGAATTTTCTTTTTCAAATCGGCAATAAGTATATTCCTGTTTTGACTCATTATTTGGTCAAAAGTTTTAGAAATAGTATTTGCAGTTAGATATTTATAAGCTAAATTTTCTATATAAGCTTCTGGATTTTGAACTTTTGTAACGTATTTGTATAAATCTTTAACATTGAAAAAGACCTGACAATCAACGGCAATTATTTCTACTCCGTTTCCGACTAATAAATAGAAATTTTTTGAGGCATGAGATTTTGTCCATATTATATGTTTCATGTCAGGATCTGGTTCGAACCCTATATTAATAGTTTTTATTTGTTTAGGTGTGTATAATTCCATCTTCTCAAAAGGCCAGGGATATTTAAAATGTAATCCCGGTTTGTAAGATTGGGTGCCGGATAATCTTCCAAATCTATAAAATACAGCTTCTTTTTCTGGAGGAACTATAACAACAGATGATATTATCCAGAATATCAATAAAGCGAGTATTGATACAGGCTTAATTTGAGCAGAAATATAATCTGCTATTTCTGATTTAGATAAATCAACGCCTGAAATAACTTCTATTGTTTTAATTATACTACCTTTTAAAGTCGGGCTAGCAGCAATAATACTAATGAAAAAAGGAGTTTCTAGCTTTTTTACTTCTCCTTTAAATAAAGAAACCAGAATACGAATGATATCTAGAATTCTTTCACTAAGCAGACATAATATGTAAAATAACAGAAGAAGTATAGAATAATCATAGTAAACATAAAGATATTGTTCTCTAAGATCTTCACTGAAACCGAATGAATCTACCACTATAAAATATAAACAAAAAATAAACTGATAAATAGACAAATATTGAAGCATCTTATAGGGTTGAGCTTCAGGTGATATAGTTTTGTTTGTTTCATCTTTCTGGTAATATCTGGCCATGAATAGTGCGTAAAAGAATAAAAACAGATTTGCACCGACACAGAATGCTTTTGAATTGAAAGAATCATCTACACTTAACCCGTGTCCTCCTGCTAGACAGATAAGTTCAGATAAAATAGCTAACCAAACAAAAAATAAAACAATACAACTAATTATTACTTTTATTTCATTTGGTTTTTTTTCAGATACTGATGATTTGTCCGATGATTGCGGTGTTTCTATACATTTATTAAATAAATCACTGAAGAAAATAATCGTTAAATAAAGAGTTATTGGGATTAATTTGTCTAATCCCATAAGGATACAAGTTATTAATATTATAATTAATGTTAAATTAGAACTTATTTTCATAATCTTTACTTAATCAGTGATTATAACACAGAAATTAAAAACTTTGTAATTATTAATAAGTTAATTACTAAGTTTTTAATTCTGATGACTCTTTATTTTATAACAGTAAAAATAGCTTGTTTTGTATTATAAGTAAGACTAAGGCTATGATCTTTGTTTTTTTGTATTATTTTTTTTAAGTAATTAATAAAACGTTCTTTCGTGGTATCTGTAACATCTTTTATACCACTTTTTCTAAATAAAACTTCACAAGCTTCATCGAAATTTTCAAATGTCCATTTGAATGGTCTTTGTATTATTTGCAAAGAAGGCAGCATTCCATGGTCAACCATGGCATAATAAATCATAGCTATACGTAATCTTTCCATGGGAATATCATATTCGCCTAAAATACGTCTCATTTCATCGTCTAAATGGGAATCAGCATGAGGAATTAAGAGTATAATTCTTTTTCTTGAAAGTTTATAAAATTTTTCAAGACATTCACCAAGATGAGCTTTATGGTCTGAATCCGTAGCTACTACACCTAATCCACTCAGACATAAAACTGTGTCAAATTGAATCTGAAAATTACTATCTAGCCATCTGCTCTTAACGCACTCTATTTCAGGAGCATTCTCTTTTTCTGCTTGGAGTTTAAGCTGATTTAACATTTCACTAGAAAAGTCTGTTCCTACAACTTTACAACCGCGTAAAGCAAGAGGTATCGCATATGTGCCGGGACCACAAGCCACATCTAGCACTGTTTCACCTTTTTCCCATTTAAATAGATTTAAAAATTCTTCTGCTCTAGCGCGGCCTTCTGGGGAATGGGAAGATTTCGCAAACCTTTCGGCCGCAGAATCCCAATATTCTGGCGTTTCTTTTGTGGAATCATCACCATAATTTAATGCTAATCTATGTTTGTAAAAATCTCTTAATTCTTCAAAATCTTTTGAACGCATGTAATATCCTGATTATTTTAGATTTAAATCCATAAATGGAGATTAAAGACCTAAACTTTAGATTATAAGATATGGTTTTTATAAGCTTGCGTTTCTTTTGTTTTTATTGATATTAGAATGATTATTAAGTTACAAATTTTTCAAAAAACTTTACTTCCAAACTTTCTATAAAACAATAATTACAAAAAAACGACTACAATAAAAACTTCCTATAATCTTGCATCTTACGTCTTAAATCCTTAATACTTTAAATTACTTTGAAAAAAATTTCAATTAATAGTTGCTCATTCTTATATTCATAGAGTAAATTTATAAGCAACACAAGAAAAGGAAAGAAAAAAATGTCAAAAATTACTAGAGAATTTATTGAAAGAATCCCCAAAACAGACCTTCATTTACACTTAGACGGTTCTCTCCGTCTTTCTACATTGATTGAATTAGCTAAACAGGAAAAAATAGAGCTTCCTTCCTATACAGAAGAAGGTCTTAAAGAATTAGTTTTTAAAGAAAAATACAAAGATCTACCAGATTATTTACAAGGTTTTGGACTTACTTGTTCTGTGTTGAAGAACTCAGAAAACCTTGAAAGAGTAGCTTATGAACTGGCCATGGATAATATTGCTGAAAATGTTATCTATATTGAAGCTAGATTTGCTCCACAACAGCATTTTGTTAATGGAAAGTTTAGCGTCCAAGATTCAGTAAGAGCTGTTAATAAAGGTTTAAAACGAGCACAAGATGAACGTAATAATTCAGAAGAAGTTAAAAGCGGAAAAGAACTTCCTTTCCATTATGGGATCATCAACTGTGCTATGCGTTTCTGCAACAGATTTTTCTCTGATTACTATGCTAATCTTTTTGACTCATTAGAAGCTACTCCAGCAAGACGTGTTGTTGGTATTGCTTCTCAGGAATTAGCTCGTATCACTGTTAAACTAGCTCATGACGAAGGTTTGCCTGTAGTTGGCTTCGACCTTGCTGGTGCTGAAGCAGGCTGGCCTGCTATAGATCATAAAAAAGCTTATGACATTGCACATTATAATTTTATAAAGAAAACAGTTCATGCTGGTGAAGCTTTTGGTGCAGAATCTATTTTCCAGGCTATTACTGAATGTCACGCTGATAGAATAGGTCATGGCACTCATTTATTTAATGTCGATAAGATTACAGATGAAAAAATTCTTAATGGTGAACATGGTGATCCTGAGTCTTATATTAAACGTCTTGTTGATTATATTGCCTGCCGCCGAATCACATTGGAAGTTTGTCCAACAAGTAATTTGCAGACTTTGCCTGAAATCAAGAGCATTTCTGAACACCCCCTCAAAAAAATGCTTGAAAACAAACTTTCTGTAACAATTTGTACCGACAATCGTCTTGTTTCTAGAACTACACCAACTGATGAACTTCAACGAGTTGTTGAAAATATTGATGTAGACAATAAGACTTTTAAGAATATTATAACTGCTGGTTTCAAAGGTTCTTTCTATCCTGGAACTTATTTAGAAAAACGTTCATTAGTAAGACAGGTAATGAACCGTTACGAAGCTATAGAAAAGGAATTCTTCGGTTAATGTATAGGAGTATGTAATCGAAAAGGCTTGGTTTATCCAAGCCTTTTCGATGTAAGAAGTAGTTGTTTTTTGTTATAATTTTAGAAGGGAGCCAGAAAATGACTAAATTTAAATTTGTATTATTTTTATTATATTTAGTTTCTATTAACAGTATAGCAAATGCAATTTCTCCCACAGTTAAAGTAAATGGTAAGTGGGAGTCAGTAAATCCTTTCTTTATTGTTCAGGCAACTATAGATGATAAACTGGAAAGAGTTCGTCTTCCTAAATTAACTTTTAAAAATGAAGTTGATATGGATGAATTGTATAAGAAAATATCGGAATGCATCGGACCTCAGGAAGCTGTATTTAATATATATCATGACGGGCTAGGTGTTCCTCAGAAGAAGAATGGATTTTATTATGCTTCAGATGTTTTTTTAAAAGATTTAGATGCAACTTTTACTGGTTTTGTCAGAAAAATGGGTTATAAGTTTTCTGTTTCCAAAACCCCTGTTTATGATGATGATATAGATGTTACTACTCTAAGCGAAAAAGATGTAGACAAAATAAAAGAAGCTAAAAAGATAGAAAAAGAGGCGCAAAAAAAGAATAATCAACGAATTAATCTGCGTGTTGCTACTATAAGCGATCTTTTACCCAAAGGAGTTCTTCCTCCTCCTATTAGAAATGAGCAGGCTAAAGTGGCTGCAATTGTTGCCAATCTAAAAAAGAGACCTTATAAAACGGAAATAATACAGATGGATCCATTAAGATGGGCTTCTGGTAATATGGGAACATTAAAAGAAAACGGTGAAATAGATATGGCTAGATGTGAAAGCCAGATAGTTGATATGATTATACGTGTTCCTGACAAAAAAGGTTGGCTGACTCCTAAAATGCTGGAAGAAATCAAACAAACACCCTGCGAATATGTTATTTCAAGATATAAAAACGGTCTTGAAGTTGTAGAGGGCACAAGATATCTTTTACATGATATTTATTTCACGAGACTTAAACTAAGTTGGGAAGAATGGCTTGAAAAACATGGTTTAAAATGTCCAGAATATATAGAAAAACCAGAATATGCATCTGGAGTTGTTCCAATTGAAATTCATACTGTAGATGGGATATTTAAGTCTTTAGATGCTTTAAGTATTTGTCAGATAAATTTTACAGAAAAAAGTAATCTTGTATTTCCACAGGAAATAATGAGAGTTTTTGCTCCAAAACCTCGACCTGAAAAAAATCAGATTTTTAAGTTCCTTAAAAAATATACAGAAACCTATTCTGGTAAAAAAGTAAATGTGCATATTATGGTTTGCCCTGATGGTAAATCCTACACAGAACTAGGGCAAAAACGAATTAAAAGAATGGTATTTACTGAAAATTATGATTATTTTGACGATACAGAGCAAGAGATTATAAAAAGTATTAATAAATAAAATTTTTGAAAATACCTTGTGCATAAAAAAATAAAAAAATTGTGCACAAGGTATTTTTTTTATAAAAATTTAATGTTATATTAAAAACACTGTGCATAATTTAGAAAAGTTGTGCACACCTTAGAGATAGTAAAAAAACTTGGAACTACAAAGGTTCCACAGGAGAAATAAATAGGTATGGCAAACAATAAGGTAACTATGCGGTTTTTTTATACAGGTTTTAGCATTTTTTTTATAATGCTTTTGACTTTATGGGCATCACCATCGTATTCGGCAGTATCCAATCCTTCAGTAGCTCTAACTTCTGATGCTAATGGTGATGGTATCGCAGGCATAGGTGATACAATAACTCTTACTTGTAAATCTAATATTGATCCAGCTACTCAATCTGTGTATGTGTCAGCCTTACAATCTCTAGGTTTTACTCAACTTTTGCTTGCTCCAATGGGGAACGGTCGTTATTCAACAATTTATACCGTTAGTGCTGGTAATTTAAACAGCCAGGTAACATTTATTTTTGATGACGATACAGGTAGCACGCAATCTATAACTACTACTTTTGTATTAAACAATAAAAGACCTTCTGCTAATAGCCGACCTACTACAAATCGTGGAACCAGTTCTGATGGAACTTTTAAGAAAAACGACACATTGAAGATTACTCATAAATTAAATGGTTCTAATAACGGCGAAACAATGTATGCTGATTTAAGTTCACTTGGACTTGGCTATGTTGATATGGGAGCCACTGGTGATACTTTTGAGTGCTCTGTGGTTATGCCTGCCAATAAAGAAGGAACTAGTCTTAGTTTCCCTGTTACTGCAACCAATGTTGCAGGAAATTCTGTTACCTGGACTTCTGCTGCCATAAACTATGATACAATTTCTCCTGTAATTCAGTCGGCAACAGCTGTAAACATGACTTCAGGAAAACAATATGCAACTGTTGGAGATACAATTCGAATTACTGCTACTGTAAGTAAATATGATAATGATATATTAGTTGCTTCAAATTCTCTTCTTTTCCCTGGCGGACCAGTTACTTTGGAATTGCAAGGTAGTCCAAATGTAGGTAATTCAGCTGTTTATCAATACGATCATTTTGTAACCGAAGAAGATATTGCAAATATTTCTACTTGTTTTGAAATTTCTGCAACTGATGATGCTGAAAATGAAACCAAAAAAACAACTAATTATATAAATCTTGATACTTTACCTCCTGAATTTAGTTCTTTAGCTATTAGGATTTCCGAACCTGTAAAAGGTATACTTTCTAATGTTGCGATAATTAATGACAATATTCAGATTTATGGTGATATGTCATCTTTGATGAATGATGTTACCTTAACTGTTGATTTTACTGCTATCGGTGGTGTGTCAAATCAGATAATTCCATTTTCTGATGGATCAACAGCTCCCAATATCGCAACGACTTCTTTTTGTTTAAATTATACTGTGGGACAATATTCTTCCGAAGACAACATCCCTAGAGCTTTTACGGTAACCGCTAAGGATATTGCAGGCAATATTATTACCCAAGTTACCATGCCTATTATTTATGTAGACAACTATCCCCCAACTATTAGTGCTGCTCAATTTACAAATGTGACTTCTTCTGGACAACCCGTAAAACTTGGTGATCAAATTTCTATTACGGCTGTTGTGGGAAATCCTGATAATGGAACTGTTTATACAGATCTTAGAAAAATAGGCGGGTCAGAAAAAGCTGAACTAAGCATCTATTCTGGTAGTACATATAGATTAGATCATATCGTATCAGAATCAATTGATCCCATGTTGTTAGGCCCAATTGATCAATCTATAAGTTTTGTAGTCTTCGCTCAAGATAATGCAGGTAATGAAGTTTATACTACTACAGGGAATCTTTTGGTGGATACAGAACCACCTGTTATTTTGAATGCAACTTTTACTGTTTCACCTGTTCTTTCTTCTACCCATAAATATGTAAAAGCAGGAGATATTTTAACTTTTAAGGTTCAATTAGCCAGTTCAACTTCATCGGTTCACGATGGTGAAACTGTAACCATGGATTTGTCCTCGTTTACAGGACAGAGTGCAAATACAGAATTGGTTTATGGTGGTGGATGGTATACATATACTTTTGAAGTTCCTGAAGGCACATTAAACTATGAAACTAATTTCAGTGCAGTAGCAAAAGATAATGCAGGTAATACAGTATCTAGAGCAATTCAGGTTAAGATAGATAACTCTAAACCAATGGTAGGTCCTATTGGAATTAATTTCCTTACAGATGCACCTAAATCAGGGGTTATTAATATTGGTGATAGAATTGAAATAATTGTTCCTGTAGAAAACGCAGATGAAGGTTATTGCTATATGGATTTATCCATTATAGGAAGTAGCAGTAACTGTATTATTAATTATGATAAGTTTGATACAGCTCTTAATAGATATTATCTCGTAATAGATTGTAAGGATGCTGCTGTTGAAAATCCGAGCTATGTTTTTACTGCAAATGTTTACGATAAAGCAGGGAACAAAATGAGCGGAGTTTCTTCACCGTTTGTTGTTGATTGTGTAAGACCTGTTTGTAATAACTTTTCCGTAACTCATATTAATAAAAAGGGAAAATCTGGGGTCATAAATGTTGGAGATCAGGTAAAATTCACTGTTGATGTTGATCCTTCAACATTTGACAATGCTTCTGTGACAGTAAATCTTTCAAAACTAGGCGGCCCGGTTGCTCAAAAATTGGATGACATGGGTGATAACCAGTGGAGTTATACCTATACTGTTGAAGAAGGAACAACGGACGGAGAAGAAGTTCTTTTTAAAGTTAAGATAACAGATGATGCTGGAAATTTTGTAGAAACAAATGCTCCAAATAGATTTTTCGTAGATAATTGTCCTGTTAAGATCAGCAGTATGACATATACCCAAACAACAGATACCAATGGAAACGGCATTGTTGATTTGGATGGATCTTTCGTTGTGTCACCCGTATTTGCTACAGATTCTGTAACTCTTACCGTTAACTTATCAGATAATGCAAGTGTTACTATAGACGTAACAAAATTTGGATACAGTGACACTGCTTCTGCTGTTCCTGTTATAAGTTCAGTTGGAGGATATAAAGCAGAAGTTGTTATCTTACCCAAAAAGGGTTCAACCAATAATGAACCTGTTGGTTTAACTGTTACTGTAACAGATGAAAATGGAAATCAAACTATAGAAAATACATCTAATACAATAAATGTAGATAACAAACCACCTGAAATTATAGTCTCACCTGTAACTTTTACATATGATACTGGTAGAAAAGGTGAAGCCAATAAAAATGACGTTATCAAAATAGAAGCAAATGTTACTGGTAATGATGGTTTGTCTCCACTATTAGATTTTACTAAACTATATTCCGATAATAACATGGAACCTCCTGGTGGAACTGTTATGGAAAATACATCGGGAAGCAATAAGTATTCTGCTACTTTTACTGTTCCAGAAGGTCTTCTCTCTAAAAATAAACTTGCTATTATCGCTAAAGATTCTTCAGGAAATATGACTGTTGCTGAAACTACTGAAATCAGATTTATTTCAAAGATTCCTACAGTAAATAATCCTTCTGTTTCTATTATAGACGATAAAAATTCAAATGGTATCCTTAATCCTGGAGATGTAGTCAGAATTAGTTGTAGTCTTGATGGAGCTTTTGAGGATAACAATACTCCACCTACAAAAGTTGTAATAGATATTGGTGGAATAACAGACTCCGATAGTAATGCATACTATACTGGAGAAGTTGAAAGTCCCGAAAAGCGTTGCTGGGTTGAACTAGAATGGGATGGAGATATAAATAATCCATATCTATATACAAGTGAATTTGTAGCTTCTGCAACTACAAAGGCAAATAGGGGAACAGATGCAGATAGTATTGATTTTATGATAAGAGTTCTGCATCCTGATTCAAATACTGAAACCATGTTTACTACCACAGTTACTGGTCAATTCCCTGTAGATACAAAAATGCCTTTAATTGTAAATTCATCAACGAAACTGACTATACTTGATGAAAATAATGACAATATTACGTCTTATACCGCAAATATTGGCGATTTAATGGAAGTAAGGACTGAAATAAAGAATTTTGAAGACCATGCTTCTGCTACAGCAATTTTATATATGCCAAATAATGTGGAAGTGCTTGGATATGTTCCATTGGTTCGTTCAACAGGTACAGATAACTGGATTGGTGAGTTCTATGTTGCAACAGGAACTAGAAAAGCAGGTGAAGATGTTGGTGAAAACGAATGGAGAATGATAAATGAAGAGCTTGTAAAAATAAGAATTTTCGCAACTGATGATGCGGAAAATACAGCATCTTCTTCTTTGATTACTCCTTCACCATCTGTAAAGATGGATAATAAACCTCCTCAGATAAGTACATATCACACAGATACATATATAGATAGAGTAGATTTAAATAATGATGGCTGGAATGGTGTGAATGTTTGGAATGGTCTAGCTACCGACTCAATTTATGTTAAAGTAACATTAACAGAAGCTATAAATGCTACTCAAGGAAAAGGATATGCTTATATAGATCTTTCTCCGATAGGGGCTACATCTACTTATTTGTTGAAACCTACATCTGGAGCAAATTGTTCAGTTTTTGTTACTGAAGCAGCTACTACTTTCACCGATAGATATACTAATTATATAGCAACTTCTGAAGTTGATTTAGGAAGTTATTCTTTTAAAATATGGGTTGTTGATGGTGCTGGTAATAAAAATTGTTTTGAAGACACTAGTTACAAGTTAGGAATTGATACAAAAAGACCTAGTATAGAAAGCGTAGCCTATGATGGGGCTATGCTAACAATCAAGTTTTCTGAAACAATTCGTCCGACAACAATTGATATAGACAACATAAGAATTGGCCGATCAAATGTTTCTGGAGTAATGAGCCTACATAAAAATGTTGATATTACTCAAGGAACGGCAATAAGTCTTTCTTCAACACCTCTTTCAGAAGATCCTGAAGACTATGACAAAATTTCTCCAACTACGTATAATACTGATACAGTATATATAATGCTTGCAAAGACTTCTAAGGGTAAAATTGCCGACTGGGGAGAAACAAATCTTTATTTGTCTATTGCTAACATGGATGATGATCCAGGTCAGATAACAGATACTACAAACGGTTCCTATAATGCAAATGGATTAGGCTTAGATTTGGCGGGGAACTGGCTGAAACCAGTACTTAGAGGTTCACCAATGGCAATAACCTCTACTACAAGTTATTATGATAGACCTAATCTGATTGGTGGTCACTATAATGCTGCTTCAACGAACATTGATGGTGATTATCTACATTTGACTTTCGATAAGTCTATAGATAAAACAACCTTAACTGAAGAATCTATTAATAAGCTTGCTATCTGGTATAATACTTCTTCACAGTCAGAATTATGGAATATCCGTTATAGAATGCAGGCTGGAACAGACACTTTTGACCTAGGCGATACTTACAATACTTCTAGTTGTAATGCTTATTCATTAGGTATAAAACTTTCACAGGATGCTAAGGACTGGATAGCTTTAACATACGGGAATAGAGCATCGCAAATGCGTTTGCAAGTAAGTGATTCTGAATTTGATCCACCTCCATTTATTAGAGATGTTAATGGAAATAGAATTAACACAATTCTTCCTGGTTATGCTGTAGCAGCAGATTTAACACCATTAACCACTCCTTTCTCTATTACTTCAGATGTAAGCTTGGATTTAAGCAGTTCTACACCAATTTTGACTATTCATTTTAATAATAGAAGAGCAAGATTGTTCCAAGATACTTATCCTGCGACAAGTTTAACTATAGGGAAAACTATGCCGGCTGATTTGTCTAGAATATATATATGTTCTGAAGAAAGAGTAAGTAGTGGTCAAAATATATGTCTAGGAACCTCTGGAACAATTCCAGCTATGGTTAATTGGAATTCTGGATTAAATAGCTATACTGCACTTAATGATTTTGCTTCTACAACTGTTCGTATTCCTTTGACAGATACTGCATTAAGCAATATTCTAACCTGGGGAACAAGCAAGTTTTATCTTAGATGTGAAAACGGTGCATTTACTGATCTTTGGGGAAATCTTAGCGAACCATTTACAGATTCTAATAACAATGGTGGGCTTTTAAACACAACAATGCCTAGTGATGGAGATTATGCTGATCCTACTATTTATTCTGTTGCACTAACTCCTGTAACAGAAGGAATTGCAGGAAGAACTTTGTTTAAAGGTTATGCCGCAAATTCATTCGTTTATGAAGTAAGCTTTGAAACAGCAACACTTTCTAGCAATATACGTGTTCCTATTTCTAGAACTATTACACCAACTTTGAGACTATTTACTCAGAATGGCGACACTCTTTTAGACACAGGAACCTTTATGGAATGGGGAGAACATAATCAGGGCGGAATAAACAGAACTTATATTAGATTTGCTAATAGTGGTTTATCTGAAACTGGAACTTTCCAAAGAGAACCTGTTTACGTGAAAGTAGAAGGATTTACAGATATTTTCAGGCCAGCATTAAGTTTTAGTGATAATGCATCCTTTGCTTATGATTTGTCTAAGAAAATGGAAGGGACTTCTTATCCATCCGGATTTAATCAGGTTGCTAGCTATCCAATGGAATTTGATAATTGTGCTCCGCTTGTATTGACTGCTACTTCGACAATATCTGGTATACCTCCTACAGAAGGTGTAGTTGGAGTTACTGCTAAGAATAATATGAAAGTAGTTGTAACTTTCAACGAGGATATGTATCAGAGCACAGAAACTTCAGCCATGCCAACTTTAAAGTTGGTAACTTCTGCTGGTTCTACAGTTATGACATTTACTTTCAGTAGATGGGTAAGCTCTACTCAAGCAGAATTTTTGAATGCAGCGGCATTTGATAGCACAACAATTCAGGGAAGAGCTTATTTTAATGTTAAAGGTGGCTATGATGAAGCTGGTAATGCATTGTCAGAAGTAACTATAGCAGATTATGTTGATATAAGATCAAAAGGACCAAGTATCAATAATATCTCTGTTAAAACATTACAATACACTACAGCTAATTCTGCTGATGATTATCAAGCAGATGTACCATACAGCTCATCTGTAAGTTCTAATTATTATGAAGATACCATCACATATCCGAATGGTATTGGTGAAGGTTTAGGTATTGCAACTATAACAATTACTTTCGATACTCCTCCTGATGGAGATACTGGAGAAGTTCGTATCTACACCGTAGATGGGGCAACACTTGTTAGAAGATTAAACGCTGTTCAGGCTTCTTCAGCTACAGAATGGTATGCCGAATGGGATGGCAGAAGAGATGATGGAACTTTAATAACTTCTAATTATCAGATTACCTATTTAATCAAGTTCTTTGATTCAGCTGGAAATGAAGGCAGCAGAAGCGGACAGATAATATACGATAATGCTGCACCAAAGGTTGTTGAATGGCAGTTTGAAAATTTGAAAACAGTAAATAATGTTGCTTACTTTAGTCCTAATACTCAGACTTCTGCAAGAATAAACGTTATTACAGGAGATTTGGGACAAACAATGAAATTGCGCCTTTCTCGTAAAAATCCAGATCCAGATCAGCATGATATAGTAAATACATATGTTATGAGTTCCTATGGTAATTCTGGCTATACTATAGCTTTTGACGGGAATGGTTCTGTGATTTCTTCAGAAGCATTAAACGGAAACTGGTCTATAGACCTGGTTGATACTGCAGGTAATCTTGGTGTTCCTTTAAACTCTTCTAGTAAAGCTAGTGCAACTCTTGTTATAGACAGAACAGCTCCGACTATCACAAACATAATATTACAGAAAGTAACTGCTGATAACACACCTGTTGGAGATCCAGGCGTAGACAGATTTAATGCTAGACTTCATAATCTTAAGATTATGATTACCGATGCTACAGTTGCTGATGATCCATTAGATGACGGCACTGGCGTGGTCAAAATCATGTCAGGTTCAACTATTATTAGAGAAATCTTTACAGTAAAAACAGGTAGTGATTTGTATGCTATTTGGGATGGTAAAGATGATAATGGAGCAGACGTTCCTGATGGAACTTATACAATAAAGGTTACAGACCTTGCTGGAAATGAAGGAACATTAACGAAAGATGTAACTTTGATTCGTGCAGTCTTTGCTTTGACTGGTGTTGAACAGATTGGTCTTGATTCTATAAAAATGGTATTTAGCCATTCTGTAGATACATCAACAATAGGTGCTGCTTATACTATTACTCCAGTTAATCCTGCTGGTTTGCAAATATCAAATGCAAAAATAAGTTCATCTGATTCAACTGTTGTTATGGCTTCAATTACTCCAGCTTTAACTGTATCTCAGCATCAGATTGAATATACTGTAACTGTTCCTGCAGATACTGTAAAAAGTATAGATGGAGATTCTATTACAGCAGGAAACAATTCTGCTAAATTTATTGCAGATACAAGAGGACCAGTAATTTCAGCAATCACTTATGATGGTTTGTCTTCTCAGAAACAGTTTAATGTAGTATTTGATGAACAGGTTGAACCAACTAGTGCTACTACTGTAGCTAATTACAAGTTGTCGATAGGTTCTAGTGATGTTCCTATTATATCTGTAACTCTGAGAACTGATAACAAATCAGTAACAATAACAGCTGCAAGCGATATTCAAGAAGGCACTAATTATAATCTTACAATTAAGAATGTAAAAGATTTAGCAGGGAACAAGAGCGACACCTCTGTTATATTCGAAGGTAGAGATATTACTCCGCCAGTTCTGATTGTAACTGCATTTAGTACTCCTGCTAATGAAAGAGATATTGTTATTGCTGTTAAAGCAAATGAAGATATTTCTGGTTTGCCTACTGCTATCATAAGCCAGACAGGAACAGTTGCTAATAGCGTTCAGTTAGCCGCTACAGGTAATAACAGAATTTTTACAGGTGGTTATCATTTGGATCCAAATTATGCTGGAGTTGCAACTATAAAAGTAACAGCATGCGATCTTTCAAATAACGAAGGAACAGCAAATTATAGTTTCACTACAGCTTATGTTAGTGCATCTGCAAGAGCATCTATCTCCTCTGCTGATAATGTTGCTACTGTAGTATTTGAAAAAGGTTCATTAAAATCTAATTCGACAATTTTGTTCCTTACCGAAAAGCTTGTTAAGGTTGAAAATGCTTCTGAAACAACAAGAGCTTCAATTATGCCAGCTGTTATGGAAGGAATGAATAAAGAAACTCAAACTTCAATGAGAGCTAATATAGAAATAAGCTCAGAAACCGATAAAGCTGTTCAAGAATTAGTACCTTTTAGCGATGGTTATAAACTAGTTGTTCCAAGCAATCGTTTGGCTAAATCTGTTAAAATTAGTTTTAAATTTAGCAAAGAACAATTAGCTAATAAAAATACAGCACTCTATGAATGCACTAATAATTCATGGAAATTAGTAAAAACAAGTATTGCTAGCGGAACAGCAACATTTACAACAAAAGATGGTAGTCTCTTTGCTGTAATGCAAGATAAAATGGCTCCTAGAGCTTCAATTGAAAATGATTTAACCAAGGTTATAAAAGTTGCTAAGCCTGTATTTACTTGGAATATTGCAGAATATGCTTCAGGTCTAGATAAAGATAGCGTAAAAGCAGTTATGGACGGTAAGGAATATGACGTAGTTATAAGTTCTGATGGAACTGTTGCTAAATTTATTCCACCACTTCTTAATTCTGGTGATCATGATTTAGGCTTGAATATTTCTGACTTGGCTGGTAATAGAGCTTCAATTTCTTCAGGAAGATTCCAGGCTATTCTACCTTTGGTCATCGAAGATGTATCTAGTTATCCAAATCCTGCAAGAAATTATTCAAAAATTAGATTTAAGGTAAGTGGAAATGTAATTAATGCCGATGAAGTAAGTGTGAAAATTTATGATGTTGCGGGTCACCTTGTTGCAGATGGTAGAAACATAGATATGACAGGTGGTAAAGCAAACATTTATGAAGCTCGTTGGGATTTATGCAATAGAAAGGGCAAGAAAGTAGCTAATGGTGCTTATATTGCTCGAATCGAAGTAAGAGATCCAAACAATTGGGGTAAAAAAGCTAAGTTTACACTGAAAATAGCTGTTCTGAAGTAATCATTGGAGTCAGCTCCGAATTATGATTACTCCAGATAGTGTAATCAATTCGGAGAATGACCAATGAATAAAAAGCTAATCATTATTTGCACTATTATGGCCATTGTATTGACTATGTTTAATGGCTGTGGATCTAGTAGTGGAACTGGTAGATATTCTGTTCCTTCTGAAATTGTAGGTCCTGGTGGTGGCGGCGGTTCTGGCGGCTCCGGTGGATCTGGCGGTGGTGGGGGAACTGCAGAAACTGATATAGATTCTCTTATCGCTAGTGCTTGGGAAGATTTTAGATATGCAGCTTATAGCAGTGCTATCAGTAAATTTAATGAAGCATTACTAACAGCCAATATAACTGATTCCCAAAAAGCTAGTGCATATAATGGCTTAGGATGGTCACTTCTTAAGTCGTCAGGAGCTGAATCAGCATATTCTGCTTTTACTCAGGCTTCAAGTCTTAATGATGAAGCAAAGTTAGGATTGGCAGCAGCTTTAATGCAAAGAGGAACAAGAAGTTCTTGTCAGCAAGCTGTAACTTTATTAGAAAGTTTGGGTTTAAAAGAAACTTCGACAGTATTTAATTCTGTTCATCCAATTGGTGTAACTAATGCAGGTGCGCATGCTATGCTTGCATGGTGTTATTTTATAATTGGGAATGAGGATGGGGCTAGAACTCAAATAACTTTTGCAAGAGCAGCCGATGGAACAGCTGATAGTGCAGTTAATCAAATATATAATTCTCTTGTTGCAATGGGATTAACTTTTGATAGCTAAATGAAGTAAAATATCGTTTTTAAATTAATAAAAAAATAAAGCGATGGTTAAAATTAAACTACCGCTTTATTTTTTTTTGAAACTTTCATATTAGCATGTAGTTTCTGGCATTTCTTCTTTTATTCTAGAATAAGTAGAATGATAAATAAAAGACCGTTCACCTATATTTATTTTATCCCCATCAACTAGAGCTCTATAACGAAATTTTGAACCATTAACAGAAGCTCTGAATTCGTTTACTTGTAGTTCAAAAATATGGATCGAATCCTTTTCTGTGATTAAAAAGAGAGTTTCCGGTCCTTCCTGTAGGGTAAGATCGCATTCGTCAGATGAACCCGCAGAAAATTCACCCTCAAGATAATATCTGAAGGTTATCCCATGTCCTCTATATTCATCTAACCAACCTTCTTTTAGTAATTCCCAGGAAATAGCAAAGCCAAGCCCAAGAGTGAGACCTAAAAATATAAAAGAAAGAAGGTAATTATTATCTATTAAAAATGTTTTATCTACTAAAGCACCTACAATTATAAATGCAGGTGTAAAACCCATTAAAGTTTTACATAGAATTTTTAAGCTGTTATACAAAAAACCAAATCCGCAAGATAATTCTATAGCCAGAAGCAGCCACCAAAAAAATCTCAAAATTGAATTAGATATATTGGTTCCGTTATTTATTATTGATTCCATAATTAAAGAATAAATAACGCTACCCAATGCTGTAATAGAAAAACAGATAATGAAAGCAGAAATAAAATAATTAGAAGCCTTTTTAACTTTCCTTTCCATTACAAGAATTTGTATAGAAGAAACCAAACCAGAAAACAGTCCGCAAAAAATACTTGAAGTCATCAAGCTTATCTGGAAGTTTCCTAGTAAATCCCAAGGGTTTCCATTTCTGTATACTAGCCAGCTAATTAAACCGGCTAGTAAACCAGATATACAGCTTTCAAGGAAAAATAGAAAGTTCATGGGTAGGATAGAAGAAAGAAGATAGAAGATTGAAAATTGAAGAAAAAAGAATGAAGAAAGAAAATAAAAAATTGGAGATAGAGGATGAAAGAATAGAGAAATTGAAGAACAATATCTTTTAAATCTTTAATCTTCTATCTCAATTTAAGCCTTTTATCTTGTTTATTCTATCGTTTCAACCAAAGTGAGTTCTGTTACGAAATAAATGTCGTAAGCTTCTTGAATTTCTTTTGGAGTAATTGCTATATTTTCATCTTCCAAATAGCGTTTTCTATCTCTTATGATATTCAACAAATCACGTGGATGAACTGCACGAAGACCTCGTTTTTTTGCTTTATAAATTTCAAGTATCTGCTTAATATTTTCGGGGTCGTATTTAAGACCTAATTTATTGCAGACGCCTTTCCAAATGTCTGTGTATTCTTCAACATTTGGATTTCTTACATTTATCTTATATGGTAAACGTCTTAAGAAAGCGTCATCAACGATTTTCATTGGGTCTAAGTTAGTACTGAAAAGTATAATTTCATCAGTAGGAACTTCCATACGCTGGCCGCCAAGAACAAGATAGTCAACTTTGTTTTCGAGAGGGATAATAAAACGGTTGAATATTTCTTCAACACCGCATCTCTGTCTTCCTAAGTCGTCTACGAGAAGAACTCCACCTGTAGCTTTAACTTGAGGTGGGACATCAAAACAACCATATTTGTTATTGTATTTTACTTCTAAGTCATCCAGAGTAAGTTCACCACCAACAGTAATTAGAGGTGGATTAACTACTACCCATCTCTGGTCTAAGCCGTCCATGTCAAAACTTTCTATTGGCTGGTGACAGCTTGGGTCAAAGACCTTAACCAATTGTCCACCTATTTCGACAGCATATGGAACTATCATAGGAGGTAGTAATTTTACTACTGAACTACAAAGAAAAGTTTTACCATTTCCAGGAAAACCATAAACAAAAGCTGGCTTTCTAGCACAAACAGCCTGACCTATTTGAAATAGAACATCTTTGTAACCAGTATGATCACTAAGTTTCTTTTCTAAAAATTCGTGATTAATTTTAAAACTGCTTTTTGATTCCGCAAGAACTTGTTTGGTTATTCTTATGTATTCATCAAAACTAACAGGAGTAGCTCCTATATATGCATCACGTTCCTGAATGTTTTTGGCTCTTTCTACTCCCTTGGGGTATAGACCATACTGATAATCATCTCCCATACCAGTACCGCCAACCATGGCAACTAATTCCTGTTTCTTTAAATCAGAAATAAGCATAGATATTATTTCTGTATTAACTTTTAAACGTTTTGCAATCTTTCTTGGAACATCTTTACCATGTAGATATAATTCTTTTATTATAAGATTGGTAAGAATTTCAGGGTCTATTTTAAGATCGTAAAGTGTAGTGGGTTCTTTTGGAATAATTGTTTTGAGATCTAATGCCATTATTATGAAACCTCCGTTTGTTTGTATAATAATCTAATACAAATTGTATATTTATTACAAGAGGTAACATATTCGCTTATTACAAAAAAATAAACTATTGCATAGCTTAACAAAATGTTATAAACTTCACCCTAATCAAATTCTTATCAGGAGAAACAAATGAAGAATATGAAAAAATCTTTAGCTGTACTTTTTGCTATGGCACTCACTGCTTCTGTTGCTTCAGCAGCAGACATTTATGTTTCTTTAGAAACTGGAAAAAACAAAAATGAAGGAACAAAAGAAGCTCCTTTAAAGAACTTATGGAAAGCTTTGGAAAATGCAAAAGTTGGCGATACTATTCACCTTGCAGAAGGAAATTATCCTGGAAAGATGAAACAAGGCTGGTTCATGATGGATAAACCAGTTTCTATAATTGGTGGTTACTCTAAAGATTTTGCAGAAAGAAATCCTTTGACTCATAAAACTATGTTTCAGCCACTTAATGAAAACAATGACAAAAAAGGCACTGGTCTCGGTCTGCTTCACTTGGAATTCGACAAGACCAACAATGCACCTAAAGGCTTCAATATGGTAATAGACGGTCTTATTTTTGACGATGGCTTTGCTTCAAGTTTCCATGCTACAAAAGGTAAACCAGAAGGTCTTGATACAGGTATGTGGTTGCAGGGTCCTGCCAAAAATATAAATGACCCGTTCGCTTCTCCAGATAGATACGGTATCTATTCTGCTACAGCTTCCAGAGGTGAAGGCGATATAACCATTCAGAACTGCACTTTCGTTAATATTGGCAATTACGGTTTAAACCTCAACTGGTACAAAGGTAAAGTTAACGTTATTAATAATGTATTCTGCAACACTCGTATGATTGGCGCCAACGTTACTTGTTCTGCTGCTGCTCCTTCTGTTGAATGGGAATTTGCAAAGAATACTGTATTGTATACTTGGAGCCGCATTAGCGATTTAGGTGATATGGGCTTTGGCGTTAGAACAAATACAGGCGTAACTGCTAATATTCACGACAACATTATTGGTTTGAATGTTCTTACTGGTTTTGATAACACTAAGGGCGATCCCAAGAAGAAGATTACAAAACTTGATGGTAACGTATTCTTCCTGAATCGTGGAAGCGATGTTCAGATGACTATTTCTCCATCAATTGCTAAAGTTAGAGTAGATGGTTTTGAAGATCTCGAAGGAACTGACGGTATCGAATCTATCGAAGACAATGTTGATCTCAAAGATCCAAAGGTATTCGAAGGCCGCTTGAATCCAACATATTTGAATGCTTTCCTTTCTATGAAGTATAGTGAATCTACAAAAGTTCCAGAAAATCAGGCTAATGCTCTTAGAGGTGTTTTAGGTCTGCCACTTCAGGGAACAATTAAAACAAACGTTGAAATGTTTGCAAATCGTTACCCAATGGAAGATTCATTGAAGCTCTTCGGCGCAATGGCTGGTAAAGGTGCTCAATTACCAGAAGGTGCAACAGCAGTAGCTGTTCCTGTTTCTGGCACTAACCTAGCTCCAGTTTCAAACCCAGAACCAAAGTAATAATTGCAACAAAAAAAAGCACGCTTTAAGCGTGCTTTTTTTTTGTTGCAAGATATATCTGCTTAAGCGATTTTTAGCGTGTTGTACAAAATAACTTGCATTTAAATATGAAAAGTGATAATATGCGCGCAACATAAATATTTAAAGATTTATAAATTTTTTTATTTTTTAGGAGAGTTTATCATGTCAGATGAAGTCGAAGTCACTTCTACCTCATGGTTAAGTAGATTAGGTAGTTCAATAAAAGGCGTTCTTATTGGAATGGTTTTGGTTGTAGCTTCTATTATTCTTCTTTGGTGGAACGAAGGTCGTTCTGTAAGAGAATACAAAAAAATAAGTTTTGCTAGAGAACATACTGTAGAAACCCCATACGAATCAATTGATTCTTCTAAAGAAGGACAATTAGTTCACTTTGCTGGTAAAGCCAGTACTTCTGATGTTCTTACTGAACCAACATTTGGTGTTTCTGTAAAAGACAGCTACCGAATGAGTGGTAAGGTTGAAGTTTTCCAGTGGATTGAAGATGTTATTCCTGGTGAAACAAAGGAAGAAAAACAAATAGGTGGCAGCGTTAAAAAGACAAAGATGCCAGATCGATACGAATATAGAAAAGGTTGGTCAGATAAAATAATTAGCTCTGACAACTTCCATGAAAAAGTAGATAATCAGACTGGTGAAGTTCGCAAGAACCCATATACTACATTGCCTTATGCAGATGTTAATAATGAAATTCTGGCAAAGAGTGTAAAAATTGGTGCTCACGACCTTCCAGCAGATCGTATTCGCAGTCTTGGTTCTTCAAAATCTTTAGAACTTGTTGCTAATCAGCTTAAACTTCCTGCTAATGCTGTAGTTGATAAAAATGCTATTTATATTCGTTATAATTCTACAGCAGCTGTTACTCCAGCAACAACTGTAACCCCAACAGTTCCAGCAACTACAGACACAACTGTTCAGACTATTGCTACAGATTCAACTGTTGCTCCTGTTTCACCTCAAGCAACCGTTGTAAATACTGCTGTTCCTCAGACTGCAACAACTGGTAATACATTTGAAGAAAGACTTGGCGATATAAGAATAACTTTTACATATGTTCCTATGGATGTAGTAACTGTAATTGCTAAGCTTCTTTTGAAAAGTATGTTATCGATGATGAATTACCTCCATATATTGATGTTAGATCTGGAGAAAAAGAATTTACTAAAGAAGAAGTATTTAAAAGCAATGAAAGTTCAGAAGCTAAGACAGTTTGGTTCTTACGTTTCTTAGGTTTTATTATAATGACTTCAGCATTTGGTATGATTTTCAAGCCAATCTCTGTTTTGGCAGACGTTCTTCCAATACTTGGCGATATTGCAGAATCTGGTATAAGCATTATCAGTGGCTTGATTTCTTTTGTTCTTTCTATGTTTATTATAGCAGTTGCTTGGTTATATTATAGACCTTGGCTTGGAATCACATTGCTAATTCTAATGGGTGCTGCAATATTTGGTATCATTACTCTTATTTCAAAGGCAAGAGCTGCAAAGAAGGCTGGCGCTGCTGCTCCTTCAGCTGAACCACCAGCTCCAGATGCACCTGCAGCTGCTTGATAATAATTAAGCTAAAAAAAGAGAACTGATTTTCAGTTCTCTTTTTTTTATTTTTGGTTTATTTTAATATCATAAATAAGGAATTTTCACATGAATCTGTTTAGGAAAACAAATAATAAGCAAAAACTTGAAGGCATAGATTATTTCAATAGTTTCATTGGCTTTGTAATTATTTGTGTTCTTTTAAACTATTTAATGATTAGTGAAAAACAATATGTAAAAGAATGTGTTACTTATGATTTTGTAAATAAAAACTATGTAAAAACGGCAACTGATTATATTGAACCTGAAAAAGATGGAAAACTTGTTTTTTTCTCAGGAATGATAGATGTTCAGGATATTATTGCTGATCCAAAGTTTAATGTTATTGCTACTAATAGCATGAGTTTGATTAGAGATGTAGAAATGTTCCAGTGGACCGAACGTTCTCAGGTTTATACTAGAACATATAGGGGCAAAACAGAAAAATTATATACTACATATGAATATGAGAAGAAGTGGTCTTCTAGTTATCATGACACTAATTTGTTTAACGATAAAGGATATAAAAATCCAATTCCTAAGTATATTAGTTATAGAAGTTGTAAAACAATAGCAAAAGATATTAAAATAGGTGCACATATAATTCCTTCAAGAGATATTGCTTACTTAGGTTCTCCTGTTAAAGTTCCTATAAATTCTAGTATGGTTACTATGCCTGTTAGCGCTATTATAAAGGGAAATCAAATATTCTACAATGTTTATAAAGAAGAGAAAGCAAAACAAGCTAAAGAAATATATGAAAAAAATAAATCTAAAGCTGAGGCTAAAGGCGAGGATTTTAATTTATTATTGAATTTAGATGAATTTCATGTAGATTTGAATAAACCTGAAGTTGGTGATGTTAGAATTACTTTTACAAGACATCCCGTCCTTGTTGCATCAGTATTAGCGCAACAAAAAGAGGATACGATTGTTCCTTATAATGGCGAATTTCAGAAAATATATGAAATAAAAACTGGCGAAATAAAATTATTAAATAAAGCAAGAAGTATTAAATCAAATGCAGCTCTTTATATAATATTTTATTTTCCAATGTGTTTTGGTTTTTTCTTATTATTTAACTATAATAGACGTATAGGCTGTTTACATCACTTATTAATACCTTTTGTATTATTTTATGGAATTATAGCATTGTTTTGGTTACCACATAGATTTATTTATGGGCTGAAGTCATTAGTCAGAATGCTTTTTGCATGCTTTTTGCTATTTATTGTAACGCTTATATCAAAAATGTTAAAACATTGTTTTAATAAAGACAATTATAGTAAAAATAAAGAATTATAAAAATAAGATGTTTTTAATATTAGAGATAAGTCATTCTTGTTTTTAATTTATTGCTGAATATACATTAAAACTGTGATATTATAAAATGTATGAATATATTAGTATCAAGAACTGACAGAGCTGGTGATTTAATATTAACTTTGCCAGTTTTTAGAGAATTAAAAAAAGCTTTTCCCGATGTCCATTTAGTTGCTCATGTACGAAAATATACTGCTTCAATAGCAAAACTTTGTAAGGAAATCGATGAAATAATTATTGATGATGAGTATGACCAGGGCATAGTAAGTAATTCTCTTTGCAATTCTTTTAAAGATCATAATTTTGATAAAGCTATTATTGTTTTACCTGCTGCTAGAAGTATAGTAGCAGCTTGGCGGGCTGAAATTCCAGAAATAATAGGTCGCGCTTCTAATATATTTCAGTTTTTATTAACAGATAGACGAGTTCAAAAACGATCGCAAAATATTAAACATGAGTTTGAGTATAATTTAGATTTATTAAAAGGTGTTGTTCCTGAAATTGATTACAAACCCTATCATATAGAACTTAAAGAATCTTTAATAAAAGAAGGCAGTGATTATCTTCAACTACTAGGGGTAACTGAAGCTCCGATAATTATTCATCCAGGGCATGGCGGTTCTGCTTTGAATATACCTCCAGATATGTATGCAAAAATAGCTTCCAGACTAATTGGGTTTGGTAGGAATGTTCTTGTTAGCTTGGGTCCTGGTGAAGAAAAAATGGAAGAATATTTTTTTACTTTAAAAGAAAGTGGAAGGATATTTTTTTTAAAAGATGTTCAAACCTTTGATAAATTAGCTGGAGTTTTTGCAAATTGTAAGGCTTTTATTGGAGGTTCAACTGGTCCAATGCATATTTCTGCTTCACTAGGTTTGCCAGTAGTTGCCTTTTTCCCACCTGTAAAGGCTATGTCTCCAAATAGGTGGGGGCCTGTTGGCTGTAAATCGCTGGTTATGAAGCCAGATTTGCCTGATTGTAGTGCTAAATGTAAAAAATGTAAAAATAATGGTTGCATGAAGAATATTGAATTAATGCCAGTTTTTGATTGGTTGATGGGAGAGATAGGTGTATAATGATGCTTAGTTCTGTTGTTTTAATGGCTGGTTATTCACGAAGAATGGGGAAATTAAAACAGCATGTTGTTTTAAATGAAAAAAGTTTTCTTTCTCATATAATAGATAAATTATCTGTTTTCTCCTCAAAAATTAATTCAAAAATCTTTGTTGGACAAGAAGGGGATAAGCTAGGACAAGAATTAGTAAAAAAAATTGGGGGTATTTGGGTAACTAATCCTAATCCTGATGATGGGCCTTTAAGTTCAATTCGACTTGCTATTCAACAGGTTTCTAGTGATTCTGCTATAATGATTTGGCCTGTTGATCATCCTTTAATAGAAAAAATGACTTTAGAACAATTAAT
Organism: Candidatus Rifleibacteriota bacterium; assembly: GCA_905236675.1. Taxonomy (GTDB): domain Bacteria; phylum Muiribacteriota; class Ozemobacteria; order Ozemobacterales; family Ozemobacteraceae; genus RUG334. The sequence continues at coordinate 45,471 of CAJOND010000016.1, forward strand.
TAGTATATGGGAAAAAGAGCCTGATTTTATTACTTTACCTTCAGATGGAGCCCATAGAGGACATCCTGCAATTTTTCCAAACTGGTGTTTCGAATATTTCTATAAAATTGATTTAAATCAAGGCGCAAAAGCAGTATTAAACAAATTCCCAGAAAGAATCAAGTATGTTCTAACTGATGATATCTGGATAACAAAAAATATTAACACGCCTGAAATCTTGGAAGAAGCTATCAGGTGGTGTTCTTCTAGTTAGTTTTCCTTATCTAATAATTCATCTAAGTAATGAAAAACAAGAGGTGGTTTCAGCGATTTCATACAAGCGTCTGTTTTCAGTGGACAAACTCTTTGACGACAAGGTATTTTTTCGCAGCTATTAGATATTATAGGTATAAAATTTTCATTTAGAGCAGCTGTTCGTTTCATATCTGTAGGTCCAACTGGAACAATTGTAGGAGTTCTATATAAAGCTGCTAAATGCATTGTTCCTGAATCATTGGCAATCAAAGCATTTGTTTTGCTCAAAATACAGGCCAATTCTTCTAAATCAGTTTTTCCCGTTAAATCTATAATTGAAGAGTTGGATTTTTCTGTTATTTCCTTAGAAATATCTGTTTCATTTTTCCCGCCAGTTAGAATAATCTGAAAATCTTTATATTTTTCAGAAATCATTTTTGTCAGTTCTGAAAAATAATCTGGTGGCCAACGTTTAGCAGCACCAAAAGCAGCTCCTGGAGCTAATACAATGCTATTTTCCTCTTTGTTTATGTTAAACTTTGCTGAAATTCTATTCCAATCAGTGTTTGAAAAGGAACACTTAGGCAAATCAGGAATTCTATCAGGCAGCTCAGGTATTGCTTCTTTCATAAGAATATAATAAAGCTTTGATTCATGAATCAGTTTGTAATCATTAGGTTTTTTCAATACTTTATCTAGTATTAGTCTTCTAGCTTGAACGTCAAATCCAATTGAATTACCGGTTTTGCAAAGCTTAGCTAATATTGCTCCACGAAAAGAATCTGGGAAAGTAATAGCAGAACTTGCTAAAATTCTCGAAAGTGATTTCATGGATTTTATTACTTTTAATGGATTATCGTTCGTTTTGATACTGTGTACTATAACAGGCAAATCAGAAAGCCAATAAACATCTGCTAAATGTGGTCTTGTTACCACATGAACTTCTTTACCTGCCTGACATGCTGCTGATATTGCTGGCAAAGACATTATTACATCGCCAACCCAGTTAAGACCTATTAGTATTATTGCTTCGCTCATATTTTTTATTATAAAATTAATGTTCTTTTCTAGCAGCTTTAGTTTTTCTAGCAGCTTTAAGTTTTTTATCTGCTTGAGTGAATTTATTCTTAGCTTCGATAGCTCTTGCATCGTCTTCGCCATATTCATTCTTCAAATTGACATAATCCATATACAATTTGTAAATATCGTTGCTAGATGATTCTTCAGCTACCCATTCATTGTCGTTCCATTCAGCCCTCTTTGATTCTATATTGAATTCAACAGGATCAGAAAGAGCTCCATCAGGATCTGCAAATGCAGCTAAACCTTCGGTAAGAAGAGCATCGCCATCATAATTACCTCTAACTGCAACGGCACCTTCTACTACAGCAACAGAAGTTTTCTTGCGAGAAGAAACAGCTACTTCAAATTCTGTACCTCTGATACCTGCAACAAGAGATGGGGTTTCAATTCTGAATTCAGTACCGCGTTTTGTGAATTTATACCAGGTTTTTCCTTTGAAAACTCTTATGCTCATTGGTTGAACTTCGATCAAAGTTCTTTCTTTTATACGCATACTAGTACCATCAGCATAAGTTAAAGTTGCTTTTGAATCAATCAAAGTTTCAAGAAGATCACCAGCATAAAGAGGACAAGACTTGCTGATTACATCTGTCTTGTTACTGCCAACGCGTGTCAACTTAACTTGACCACTAATTATTTGTAGAGTAGCGTCAAGTTCTACAAGATCTTCGGTTGCAAAGCTTGCTGTTGAGAACAATAAACAAAATACTGCTAATAGGAAGCACAGAGAGGTGCGATTCATAATTATAAAGCCTCCTGATAAACTTATATACTTATCGAAACGACATATTTAGATATACTAATTATAAAAAGCATTTTAAAATATGTCAAGGGTACAAAATATTAGTTTTTTTATTTTAAAACTATATCTATAAAACAAAAAAAACTTGGGTTGCCCCAAGCTTTTTATCTTTTCATATAATTTAGAAAAATATTCTCCAAATCAACTTTGGCTTTTTCTAAATCATCGTTTATTAAACAGTGTTTATACTGTTTTGAGCAATCTATTTCTTTTCTTGCATTGACCATGCGCTTTTTTAAAGATTCTTCGCTGTCCATATTTCGACCGCGAATACGATGCTCTAGTTCTTCGAAACTAGGCGGAAGAATAAAAATCATGACAGATTCCGGATATTCTTTGTGTATTTTCATGCCACCCTGAACGTCAATATTTAATACGACATGTCTACCAGCATTGACATTGTCGATAAGAAATTTTCTTGGTGTTCCGTAATAATTCCCATGAACACAAGCCCATTCAGCAAAGGCATTATTTTTTATTTCTTCCTCAAATTCAGAAGCTGTGCAAAAATTATATTCCTGACCGTCTTTTTCTCCACCTCTCGGTTCGCGTGAAGTGGTAGAAATAGAATAAACAACATTAGGTTTAAACTTTTCAACGATATGATTGCATAAAACAGTTTTCCCGACCCCTGAAGGACCGGAAACAACAAACATATATCCTTTTTTATCTTGTTCAGAAGACATTTTTATTTCTTTACTATAAGAGAGGAGCCTGTCATTTCAGCAGGTTTTTCTATTCCCATCATGTCCAAAATTGTTGGAGCTATATCACACAATTTGCCAGATGATTTTAGATCCAAAGATTTTTTAGAAACAACGCAGAAGGGTACAACATTTGTGGTGTGTTCTGTAAAAGGTTCACCTGTTTTTAAGTTAACCATTTGTTCTGCATTACCATGATCTGCAGTAATAAAGCAGTCATAACCTAATTCGTAAGCTACAGGAATTACTTTTGAAAGAACATTATTAACTGTGCTTACTGCTTTCATGGCAGCTTCCATAATGCCAGTATGTCCAACCATATCACAGTTCGCAAAATTGACCATAATAAAAGAATACTTTTCTGTTCTTAATTTTTCAATTAAAGTATCGCCTACTTCAAAAGCTGACATTTCTGGTTTCAAATCGTAAGTTTTAACTTTTGGAGAAGGAATTACTTGACGTTCTTCTAATGGGAACGGGGTTTCAACGCCACCATTTGTAAAATATGTTACATGAGCATATTTTTCTGTTTCAGCTAATCTGAATTGAGCTAAACCTTTATTGGAAATAACTTCTCCAATTCCATTTGATGGATGCTGAGGCGGGAAAACCATGGGCAGCTTGAATTCATCAGCATAATTTGTAAACATTACATAGTCTACTTTCATTTCTTTGCGCTTGAATTCAGTAAAATCTTCTTTTGTAAATACTTTAGCTATTTCCCTCATTCTATCGGCTCTGAAATTAAAAGCAAGAATAGCATCGCCGTCATTTATTGTAGCTACAGGAGATCCATTTTCTTCTATTACTATTGGAACTATAAATTCATCTGTAACATTATCTTTATAAGAAGCTTCTATTGCTTCGACTGGATCTGAAAAACGGTTCCCGACACCATGAACAAGAGCCTGATAGGCTTTTTCTACTCTTTCCCATCTATTATCACGATCCATTGCATAAAAACGACCACAAATAGTCGCTATACGACCAACGCCAAGCTCTTTGGTTTTTTCGTGTACTGCTTTCACATAATGGACACCACTTGTTGGAGAAGTGTCACGACCATCAGTGAAACAGTGAATAAATAGTTTTTTCAACCCTTTTTGTTTAGCTAATTCTAATATAGCATATATATGTTCTATATGACTATGGACACCACCGTCAGAAACAAGACCATAAATATGTAAGGCATGGTCTGTTTTTATCATTTTATCCATAACATCATTCATAGCTTTATTTTTGAAAAATTCACCATCTTCAATGGCTTTGTTTATTCTGGTAATATCTTGGTAAACAATTCGACCAGCACCTATATTCAAGTGTCCGACTTCTGAATTGCCCATTTGACCAGCGGGTAAACCAACTTCTAGACCAGAAGCAGCCAAAGTTGTATAAGGTCGTTCGGCAAAAAGTTTATTTATAAATTCTGGGTTGGCAGAATATATGGCATTGCCTTCGTGAGAGTCTGAAACACCATAACCATCAAGAATAATTAGTAAAGCTTTAGATTTTGTTTCCATATAAACCTTCTATAAACAATCATCATTTGAAAGCGTGATTATACCTATGATTATCTTTATTGTCAATTGACTTCTAAATGCTTATTAAATCAATGTTTCTGAAAGGAAAATAATTTAAAATCTTGATTATAAAAAGATTGAGGAATATAATATAATTATGTTAATAGTATGTTTAGGTAACCCAGGAAAAGAATACGAAAATACTAGGCATAATGCTGGTTTTTGGTGTGCTAATAAATTAGCAGATTTGTTTCATACAAAGTTTATATCAAATAAAAAATACCTTGGTGAAATAGCTGCTTTTACTTTTAATGCTGAAACTCATTTTCTTTTAAAACCAATGACTTATATGAATAATTCTGGTGAATCTGTTTTTGCATTATTACAAGATGTGCCATTAGAGGCAAGTCATATTCTTGTTATAGAAGATGATATTAATCTTGCTGTTGGAAGGGTTAGGCTAAGAGCAAAGGGTAGTTCAGGCGGCCACAATGGATTGAAATCTATAATATCTAAAATAGGTGAAAATTTCTGGCGATTACGCATAGGGGTAGGACAGCCTCAGGAAAAAGCTAATAATAATGAACACGAAGTTTTGATTTCTCATGTTTTGGGAAACATATCTTCTCAAGAAGCTCAAATTCTTAATAAAGTAATAGAGGCTGTTCCAGATCTTGTAAAAGATTGGTTAAACGATGATGGATTGAAAGCTATGAATAAGTATAACCCAATGGAATTTTGGTAAAGAGGGAAGAGAGAACTGAAAACTGAAAATTGAAAATTGAAAACTGAAAACTGAAAACTGATAATTGAAAGATGAAAGATATAAGACCAAAAATGGAGATTGAAGATGGAGGAGGGAAGAGAGAACTGAAAATTGAAGACTGAGAGTTGAGGAGTGAGAGCTGAAACCCGAAAAAAAGAAAAAATAGAAAAACTGTAAGAAATAAAAAATAAATGTTAAAAATTATAAAAAAACATTTTTTTTTCCTTTGAGCTATTGAAAAGTTTAAAATGGTATTTTATAATAATCTCTGACTCGTAGTTTACAGAGGTTACTTAATGGAAAATGTCTTGAATATAACAAGAGACCAATTAGAAGCACTTCGCGAAGTTGGCAATATCGGTTCTGGTAATGCTGCTACTGCTTTGGCTCAATTTCTTAATCGAAAAATAGATATGGATGTTCCGAATGCTTCTATTCTAGATTTGAACGATATTCCAAATCTAGTTGGCGGTCCGAATAAAACAATTTTAGGTATTTTTCTAAAAATAATGGGAGAGATATCTGGACGTTTTTTATTGATGATACCAGAAAATACTTCAATAAAAATGCTTAAATATCTTATCCCTGGATGTGAAGTAAGCTCCTTGACCAAAATGGGAGAAATGGAAAGCTCTTGCTTACGTGAAATAGGCAATATTTTGGCAGGTGCTTTCCTTAATGCTTTGTCGTTACTGACTCAGACTACAATGTTAAATTCTTTGCCTTCAATTAATTTTGATTATGCTGGAGCTATGATAGATAATGTTGTTGCAGATATGTCAGCAGTTAGTGATAAAGTTCTTATGATGGAAACTTCTTTTATTGAAGAACAGGAAGATATGCGAATACATATTTTTATATTACCTGATCCTGCATCTCTTGAACTGTTGTTACAAAAAATAGGAGTAGCTTCATAATGTCTTCTGTTATACCAGTTGGAATGAGCCAATTAAAAACAGCAAAATCTCCTGCTTTATTAGCTGTTTATGGAATAGGGTCTTGTATAATATTGTCTATATATGACGCTACAAGGCGTATTGGTGGGTTAGCTCATATTATGTTGCCTGATTCTGCTGGTATGGATATGACTTCAATAAATCCTATTAAATTTGCGGATACTGCAGTTCCTGCTTTAATTGAAGCGGTTCTTGATGAAGGAGCTTTAAGAATAGGGTTAGAGGCAAAGATTTTTGGTGGGTCAGAAATGTTTCCACCTACAGAAGATTATTCTAGTACTATAGGTCGTGATAATACTAAAGCTGTTAAATCTGTTCTAAAAAAATATAACATTCCACTAAAAGGAGAAGATACTGGAGGAAATCACGGGCGTTCCATAGAATTCGACCTTAATAGTGGTTTAGTTAAAGTATATATTGTTGGTGAAGAGGCGAGGGAACTCTAATGTCACGACTATCGTTATTGATGGGAGTTTTTCTTGCTACTTCTGTAACAACTATTGTTATCTTGTTGGCAATAGCACAAAATGTTGCAAGTAATACTATTGTATATAGAGGAACAATAATATTCTTCATTTTTGGTTTTCTGGGAACTTTTTTTGGAAGTGTATTAGAAGTAATTTTTATGCCTGTTGTAGAAGAAAGAGAAAGCTTGAAATTACAAAAAGACATTAAAGGTGAAAATAAAGAGCTTCAAACAGAGTTAGGAGACCTGCTTGATGAATGTAATGTTAATCTTAATCAAACTGAAATTGGCACCCCTACCGATGAGGCAAGGTCGGAAGCTGCCATAGTTGGTGGTAATTCGGCGGTGGTCTCATAAGGCAGCCAGACACGGAGGGATGATGTGAACAAAGAACTTTTACTCGAAACCAACTCGGAGGGTTTTGTAGACCCATTGGTTAAAACAAAGCTTCAAGACGAAGACGATCAAAAGCTTTGGGAACAATATAAAATAAATCATGATCAGCGCATTAAAGATGCGCTAATTATGAAATATGCTTCTTTTGTTAAATATGTGGCAGGGAGAATTGCTGTAAATTTACCTAGTAACGTTGAATTTGATGATTTAGTTAGTTATGGAATACTAGGTCTAATTGATGCTATTGAAAAATACGATTTAGATAAAAACGTTAAATTTAAAACTTATGCTAAAACACGTATTAGAGGAGCAATTTTTGACGAATTACGTATACTTGACTGGACTCCTCGTTCGATAAGGCAGAAAGCTCGAAAATTAGAAAAGGCTTATGCTAAGCTTGAAGGTAAATTAGGTCGTGACGCAAAAGACGAAGAAGTAGCTGAATATCTTGGTGTAGATATTTCTGAATTGCATAAACTTTTTGACGAAACAAAAAAATCACTACTGCTTTCGTTGGATGAAATGTTTTATGATGATGATGAAGGTTCATCTAGATTTGATTATATAGAAGACGAAAAAAGTGATAATCCTCAAACTAAGATAGAAGAAGCTGAAGCTAAAAAGATACTTGCTGATGCAATTTCTAAGTTATCCGATAGAGAACGAATGGTTATAACTCTGTATTACTATGAAGAACTAACCTCTAAAGAAATTGGAAAAATCTTAGGGGTATCTGATTCTAGAGTATCGCAATTACATACCAAAGCTATACTCAGACTTCGAGGAAGATTAAGTAGAATAAAAGAAGCTCTTGTTCAAAGCTAAAGGTTTGATAAAAAAACCGCTTATATTTTTAATATAAGCGGTTTTTTTATCTTAAATTACTAATTATTTAGTCTGTAGAATCTACTTCTTCTTGTCTATCAGATTCTAATTTAAATTGGTTTATCAGTTGTCTTAATTCTGAAGAATCTTCGATTAACTGGGCATATTTTTCATTATCTTTTAAAGAACCAAGCTTATTGTTTATGTCATCAGTTAAGCTTTTGGTTTTAGTCAAAGTAGTTCTAAATTTATCTAGAAGTTCATTCAAAGCTGCGGCTAGTTCCTTCAAATTATCGTTTCTGCGAAGACTAACTTGGAAAGTCAGGTCACCGTCAGTAATTCTCTTAATACTTTTTTCTAGTTTATAAGCAGGTCCCGCGGTTTGGTGAGAATAAATGATACTAACCATAAAGACAATTATTACATTCACAAATACTAAAATCACTAATCGAGGCCAATTGATACTGATAAAATCATATATTAAAGAAGAAATATCATTTTGTTGGGCATAGGTAGCATGTTTTTCGATAAAGAAAGTACCAAGAACATAGATATTGCAAGCTGTAATAACAGCAACAAGTAAAGCTAACAAAAGGATAGTACCAGCAAACCGGCTTTGCATATCCTTCGCTATAAAATAATTTTTTCGTTGGCTAGCACTCACAGTATAAACCCTCCTAGGGTATCTTATCATATAAAGGATAAATCAACATGAGATTTTTTGTCAATTTATAATTAAACCTTTTTATTTAATAATCATTTTGTATTATGAAATCAATATTTTTAATCACTTTTTGATATTGATATTTAAAAATTATAATCGCATTTCATTAAATGTTTAACAAATGGAGATTAATAAATTATGGGTATTTATGAAGAACTAAAAGCCAGAGGCCTGATTGCTCAGGTAACTGACGAAGATCAAATCAGAAACATGGTTAATTCAGGTAAAGCTAAGTTCTACATAGGTTTCGACTGTACAGCAGACAGTCTTACTGCTGGTCACTTTATGGCCCTTACTCTTATGAAAAGGCTTCAAATGGCTGGCAACACACCTGTAGCATTAATAGGCGGTGGTACTACAATGATTGGTGACCCCTCTGGCCGTACAGATATGCGAAAAATGCTTACTCGTGAAGATATTAACCACAACGCTGAATGTTTCAAACGTCAGATGGAAAAATTCATCGAATTTGGTGAAGGTAAAGCAATAATGGTTAATAATGCCGATTGGCTTCTCAACCTTAACTATATAGAACTTCTTCGTGAAGTCGGTCATTGTTTTTCGGTAAACAACATGCTTCGTGCTGAATGTTACAAGCAAAGAATGGCTCAGGGGCTTAGTTTCTTAGAATTTAACTACATGATTATGCAAAGCTATGACTTCTACTATCTTTATCAGAATTTGGGCTGCAATTTGCAGTTTGGTGGAGATGACCAGTGGAGCAATATGCTTGGCGGTACTGAATTGATTCGCAGAAAACTAGGTAAAGATGCACACGCAATGACTATTACTCTTCTAACCGACTCTCAAGGTCATAAGATGGGTAAAACTGCTGGTAACGCAGTATGGCTCGATCCGGATAAAACTTCTCCATATGATTTCTATCAGTATTGGCGCAATGTCGGTGATGCAGATGTTATGAAGTGTATTCGCATGCTAACTTTCCTACCGTTAGAACAGATCGATGAAATGGAAAAATGGGATGACAGCAGAATCAACGAAAAGAAAAAAGTTCTGGCATTCGAACTAACTGCTCTTGTTCATGGTAAAGAAGAAGCTGAAAAAGCTGCCGAAGCTGCCGCTGCATTGTTCGCGGGTAATGGTGGAGATGATGCCAATATGCCAACAACTACAGTTACATCAGATGAAGCTGCTAATGGTATAGGTATTCTTGACGCTCTGGTAAAAACTGGTATTGCAAAAAGCAAAAGTGATGCTAGAACTCTAGTAAAACAGGGTGGTATCACTGTAGATGGTAATAAAGTTGATTCTCAGGATTTCAAATTTACAGAAGAAATGCTAAAGAATGGCGCCAAAATAAAAAAAGGTAAGAAGATTTTTCATAAGTTGATTATAGGATAGTTTTTAATTAACGAGGAAAAAGAGCCTGGAGAAATCCAGGCTCTTTTTTTATCAAATATCATTTTAATTAAAGTATGATTATGTTTTTTAATATTGACATAAATTATTAAAATGGTTGATAATATATTTTATGGGAAGATTGGCATTAAAAACTTATCAATGGTTACTGAGAGCAGTAGTAGAAATAATGGGTATTTTTCCCCCTCGTAAACTAGAAAAAGAGGAATTTGCTCTCAGAATGGGGTATTTACCTGAAGATTTTAAAGCTCCTAAAGGTGGCTCTTTGTGGGTTCATGGAGCTTCTCTTGGTGAAGTTATTACTTTAAGACCATTTTTAAAAGAATTAGTTAAGATTTATGGTAGAGAACGTGTCGTTTGTACAACGACTTCTATGGATGGTCTGAGGCAATTACAGAAAGATGAAATTTGCGGATTTGCTACATTAATGCCAATTGAATTGCCGGCCTGTTCTGTTCCATTTATTGAAAAAATCAAGCCAAAACTATTAATGATTAATGAAACTGAAATCTGGCCTCTATTGCTTGATACTTTGAAGCAAAGAGGTATTCCATATGGCATAATCAATGGAAGAATCAATGAAAAAAGCGTCAGAATGATGCGTCTTGGGTGGTCTATATTTGAATCTGGTATCAAAGGAATGTCTTTCGCTTTCCCACAGGAAAAGCATTATTTGAGAAGATTTAGAATTCTAGGTATAGATTCGTCTAAACAACAGGCTCTTGGTTGTTTTAAATATGATATAGCTAGTGCAGCTATGCCGAATATAAACGAAATAAGAAATGAATACGGTTTCTCTATGAATAAACCATTGATTTGTTTCGGGAGTACTCATTCTGGTGAAGAAAACTATATTATAGAAGCGATAAAACCTTTAATTTCAAAATACGATTTTGGTGTAATTCTTGCTCCACGTCACGTTAAAAGAACTAACGAAGTAGAAAAAATAATATCAGATTCTGGATTGACATATAAAAAGCTTTCTGAAAAAGATTGTGGGAATAGCCGAATAGTTCTTGTAGATAGTATGGGAGTCTTAAGAGATTTATATGCTATTTCAGATTTAGCTTATGTCGGTGGCAGTCTTATAAAACATGGTGGTCATAATCTTATGGAGCCGGCAGCATTTTCAAAACCTATTATTGCTGGTTCTTACAATTTTAATTTTAGATATGAAGTTATGGCCCTTAGTAAAAAGTCTGCAATAAAGATAGTAAACGGACCTAATGAACTTCAGGCAGTAATTGAAGATTGGTTTGCTGATCCAGAAAAATATAAGCAAATTGGACGTCAGGCACGTTTGGTTTTAGATTCAATGTCGGGTGCTTCAAAAAGCACAATAGAGGCTTTACAGAAATTAGGATATCTTCCATAATGTCAAATGTTGAAATAGTTTTAAGAATGAATGCTATGGGTGATATTCTTTTGACAGTGCCGACTTTAAGAGCATTAGCGGAGAATGATACAGAAGTTCATTTAGTGATTAACAGCAGATGGAAAGCATTAGCTGAATTTTTGCCAGCAAAAATTCATTTTTATGATGGAACAACTTCTCTAGTACATCTTGCAAATGAATTAAAAAAATTAAAACCCGAAGCTTTGTTTGATTTGCAGGGAAAGTTGTCTTCTATCGCATTAAGAACCTTAGTTTATGCTTCGATAACAAGAGTTTATCAAAAACGTACCTTTAGTGAACAATTACAGGCCATAGGTCATAAATATCCTCTTAGGTTTAGTGATAACAGACCTGTTTGGCAAAAATATGCAGATACTTGTGGGGTTGAAATAAGTAAACCTGATGCTTCTTTGAATCTTTCTCAAGAATATGTTGAAGAATGTAGAAAAATACTTGAGTCTTTAGGTTTAAAAGAAAAATCTTTTATATTTATTCATCCTGAAGCTTCTAAACCAGGAAAGGTAATGACTGCAGAACTTGTTGAAGCTATACAACAGACATCACCTGTTCCTACGGTTATTATTGGCAAAGGGAACACAAGCTTTCCTTGTGAAGCTCCTCATCTTGATTTGCGTAACAGATTTGACCTTCATGATTTACCTGGAATTTTAAGTCTTGCTTCTGCTGTTATTTCAACAGATTCTGGACCGATGCATCTTGCGAGAGCTGTTAATACTCCGTTAGCTGCTATATTTTTGCAAACTGCTCCATCATTAGGTTTTTCTCCTATTCCAGCCGATAATGTAATGGTAATTTCAGAAGATTTACCTTGTAAGCCTTGTTCTCTTCACGGTCAAATGGAAATATGCCCTGAAGGTCATTTTAAATGTCGGCAAATAAATATCGAAAAAACAGTAGAACAAATTTTTGATTTTTTTAAAAGTATTAAGATTATATAAACGCTTACTAATTGCTATTTCTACCATTATATTAATTCATTATTTTTTTGTGAAATAAATATCTTTGTTGAATTTAGTATCAGAATGTTCTAAGCTAAAAAGATAAAGAACTAGTTTCTATGGAATGATTGTTGTTAAAAGCTTGCTAAAAAAATTAAGTTTTTGTTGTATAAACTTAATTTTTTATAGAGGTAAGAGATAAGAGGTAAGAGATAAGAGATAAGAGATAAGAGAATTGTTTAGTTTGCAATATAGCGAAATTTCTTGCTAAAACAATCCCTTAATCCTTAATCCCTAACCTCTAATCTCTAAAAAGCAGGTTAGCTTTTAAAAGATTCTAATAGCAGAATCTTTATCTAGCTTTCGTTACTATAGAAAAATTAAAACTAGTTTGAGAGAACGAAATGTATAAAATAGTTGAAAAAGAACAGCTTTCAGAAAACGTTTTCAAGTTCATCGTTGAAGCTCCCTTGATTGCAAAGTCACACAAACCAGGGAATTTCATCATTCTAAGAATCAGCGAAAAAGGTGAAAGAATTCCTTTAACAATCGTTGATACCGACAAAGAAAAAGGCACAATCATGCTTATCGCTCAAAAAGTCGGTTATTCTTCCACCAAATTCTGCGAAATGAAAGTCGGCGAATGTTTGACTGACCTGGTTGGTCCTCTTGGTAAGCCAACCACAATCAAGAAAGTCGGCACTTTCTTAGCTCTCGGCGGTGGTGTTGGTAACGCTCCGTTGCTTCCAATAGTTAAAGGCTTTAAAGAAGCTGGCAACAAGGTTATCACCGTTCTTGCCGCCAGAACCAAAAGCTTGATTATTCTAGAAGATGAACTTCGCAAATACTCTGATGAAGTTATAATAATGACCGATGACGGTTCTTACGGTAACAAAGGTAACGTTACTGTCGGCGCCGAAATGGTTATGAAACGTGAAAAAGTCGATGAATGTATCGCAATCGGTCCGGCAATCATGATGAAGTTTGCAGCATTAAAAACCAAAGAATACAATGTTCCAACTCAGTGCAGCCTTAATACTATTATGGTTGATGGAACTGGTATGTGCGGTGCCTGCCGTGTTACAGTCGGCGGAAAGACCAAATTCACCTGCGTTGACGGCCCAGAATTCGATGCTCACCAGATCGACTTTGACGAAATGCTTTCTCGCTTAAGATGCTACAAAGCAGAAGAAGACGAAGCCAAGGCAAAACTCTAATAGAAAGCGAGAAAAGAATTATGTCAGTGATATTTTTGCTAAAGATCGTGAAGAAACCTGGAGAGAAGAACTCCGCAATAAAACTCCAATGAAAGAACGCACTGCGATTGAACGTGTGAAGATGAACGAAATCGCTCCAGCAGAACGCATAAAATCACAGACAATCGAAGTTAATACTGGTCTTACCAAAGAACAGGCTGTATTAGAAGCAACTCGCTGTATGGATTGTCCCAATCACCCATGCACCGAAGGTTGCCCAGTAGGAATCAACATTCCAAAATTCGTTAAGAACATTGAACGCGGCGAATTTGAAGAAGCTGCTGCTACTCTTAAAGAATTCAGCGCTCTTCCAGCAGTTTGCGGTCGTGTCTGCCCACAGGAAAAACAATGCGAATCCAAGTGCACTTACCTCAAGATGAAGAAACCAGCCGTAGCTATTGGTTATCTTGAAAGATTCGCTGCTGACTACGAACGTTTGAACGGCATTGAACCCAAGCTTCCAAAAATGGCTAAAAAGAACGGCATCAAGGTTGCAGCAGTTGGTTCAGGTCCTTCAGCACTCTCTTTTGCTGGCGATATGGCAAAAGCAGGTTACGATGTAACCGTATTTGAAGCTTTGCACGAAATCGGCGGCGTTCTCAAATATGGTATTCCTGAATTCCGTCTTCCAAACTCAATCGTAGACTTGGAACTCGCCAACCTTT
>CAJOND010000017.1 GCA_905236675.1 Candidatus Rifleibacteriota bacterium
CGGTCATATTGGTTTCGGCAAGAAATACAGAGAAGATGAAAATACAGAGCTTGAAATATACGGCAAGTTCTTCTACAACGAACGCGAAGGCATAAATTTCGCCGCTGGTGCCGACCAGTATTCTCTTGATAAAGTCAGAAGCAGAATATTGCGCGCTGGTTTCCGTCTTGCCTCTACCGACAGAAAATGGAACCGTTACGGCGGTATCGCTTATGACCATGAATTTGGAGGAAAATCAACAGGAACAGTCAACGGAACTGCAATACGCTCTGCCAGCATAAAAGGCGGCACAATACGCGGTGAATTCGGTATTCGCCGAGAAGCTACCAAGACCAACCCCTGGAAGACTGACATCTCTCTCTATGGCTTCACTGGTAAGCGCAATGGTGTCGGTGGAAGTGTGAGCGTGGAATACAGGTTCTGGTAATGTCCTTACCCCCTTTCGTAAAGGCTGCCGCCAAGTATGGCGGCGTGCAAGCGGTCACAGGAGGTGATAACCGCTGCTGGGATGTCACGAAGTGACTGGGAGATTTTACATTACAACACAGTCTTCGGACTTTTAATTGCTTCTCTTAAAGAGAAGCGTTGTTGTTGTAATTGGTTGTTATTGTTTTTATTAGTTATTAGATGCTTTGTAAACTAACGAATATTTCAGATAATCATTAGTTTACATACCTTCGCTTTAACAATAACTACAACAAAAACCAACTACAATAAATACGCCAAGCTTTGCTTGGCAAAAGTCTTCTCGAAAATCCCCTTGGCTGCCTTTGGCAGCCGTTCCCCTTTGAGAAAGTGGATAATTAAGACACCTTCCGGCACAGCGCGACAGCTTCACCTGCTAAACTGTGGGAGCATCGTGATGGTGGAGTGGGTATAAATGATTTAAGAATAAAAATGAATACTTTTATGAAACATTACTTAATATTTTTAGCTATTGCTTCTATTTTAGTAATTATTATTATAAATAGAACAGAAACACCTGGTATAGGTTTATTTTTATTCATAAATCTGGGTATACTTACATTTTTATTTGCATTAGATGGAAAGTTTAGTGATGATAAAAAGATCGAAAACAAAGAAGATAAAAGGAGGAACCCAAGGAAGACAACTATAATGAAACATATAATTATTACCAAAATAATAATGATGATGATTATGATGATGAATATGAAGAAGAATGGCGTGGTAATATAGAAGAATTTGATAGTGCGGATGAAGCATAGGAATATGGAAACTCTGAATCAGATTCTGAAAATTTTGCTCTTTCAGAAGAGAAGAAAAAAAATAGTATTAAATATAACGATTCAAATAATTCTAAAAGCAATATAGCAGATAATATAGATGAAATTAAAGAAATAGATTTTCAAAACAATAATAAAGATAAAACAGGTATAAATGCAAAAATAGGGAAAAATTTTTTTGAATAAAAAATAATTTAGATTGTGTAATATGCTTTGATGTAAAAGGCTTATATAACAATAATGTGCATTTAATCTTTATTTTATTTTTATTATCAAAGTAATGTACATAAAAAACATTTTAAAAAATTAGATTTTTTCTGTAAATTACGATGAAAACTCATTGACACTAAATAAAAAAAGTGGTAATATCCTTGCACTAATCTATCAAAAAGGTAGAATTAGCACACAACCGTATGTTGTGTGAATTTTCATAGGAAGGTGTTAGCCGTGCCAACAATTAATCAACTTATCCGTAAGTCTAGAAAAATTGTTCAGTACAAATCTAATTCACCCGCTTTGGATAAATGCCCACAGCGCCGTGGTGTTTGTACAGTAGTAAAAACAACTACACCGAAGAAACCAAACTCAGCTCTTCGTAAAATCGCAAGAATCAGACTTACAAACAAGATCGAAGTCACTGCTTATATCCCCGGTATCGGTCATAACTTGCAGGAACACTCTGTTGTTATGATTCGTGGCGGTCGTGTTAAAGACTTGCCAGGTGTTCGTTACCATATCATTCGCGGAGCACTTGACTGTGCAGGCGTTGCAAATCGTCAGCAGTCTCGCTCTAAATACGGTGCTAAGCGCCCCAAGAAATAAGGAGAAATAAATCATGCCACGACGTGGTCACATTTCTAAAAGAGATTTAACTCCTGATTCAGTCTACAACTCTAAGTTAGTTACTAGATTCATCAACAATCTTATGTATTCTGGTAAGAAATCTATCGGTTCTAAGATTTTCTACGATGCAATCGAAATGACTGCTAAGAAGAGAAAAGAAGACAATGCTCTTGAACTCTTCAAAAAAGTTATAGATACTGCAAAACCAATCGTTGAAGTTAGAAGTAAACGTATCGGTGGTGCAAACTATCAGGTTCCTATCGAAGTTAAACAAGATCGTGCTATCGCTCTCGCTTTCCGCTGGATTCTCAAGAATTCTAGAGCAAGAAAAGAAAAATCAATGGCTCAACGCCTTTGTGGAGAATTCGATGATATTCTCAACAACACTGGTGCAACCATGAAGAAGAGAGATGAAGTTCATAGAATGGCTGATGCTAACAAGGCATTTGCTCATTTCAGAGTTTGATAAATCCTTAAATAAGGTAGCAATAATTAAGGTATCTGAAAATGACTGCAACCCACGACATGAACAAACTACGAAATATCGGTATCTGTGCTCATATAGATGCTGGTAAAACAACAACAACGGAACGTATTTTGTTCTATACTGGAAAAACCTACAAAATAGGTGAAGTACATGAAGGTACTGCTGTCATGGACTGGATGGTACAAGAACAGGAAAGAGGTATCACTATTACAAGTGCAGCGACCAAATGTCACTGGCTTGATTGCGATATCAATATAATTGACACACCAGGTCATGTAGATTTTACTGCCGAAGTTGAACGCTCCTTAAGAGTATTAGACGGTGCTGTTGTGGTATTTTGTGCTGTTGCAGGTGTTCAGCCTCAATCAGAAACAGTTTGGAGACAAGCTAACAAATATAAAGTTCCACGAATTGCATTTGTTAATAAAATGGATAGAATAGGTGCGAATTTCGAAAAAGTTTGCACTCAGGTTAAAGAAAAACTAAACGCAAAACCTTTACCATTGGTTCTTCCTATCGGTGTAGAAGATTCTTATATTGGTCATGTTGACCTTCTTACAATGAAGGCTCATATATGGGATGAATCTTCATTAAAATCACATGGTGCAGAATTTAAAAGAATAGATATACCAAGTGAATATCTAGCAAAAGCAAAAGAAGCTAGAGATAACTTGATTGATACTATTAGTGCTTTCGATGATGAAATTCTAGAGTTGGCATTAGAAGAAAAAGAAGTGCCGTTAGAATTATTAAGAAAAGCTATACGTAAAGCAACAGTAGAAAATAAAATAGTACCTATGCTTTGCGGTTCTGCTTTTAAAAACAAAGGTGTTCAAGATTTATTAGATTCAGTCGCATACTATTTACCTTCTCCACTTGATATTCCTCCTGCAGTAGGGTATAAAAAAGGAACTCATGAAGAAGTAGATATAGTATCAGATCCTGATGCTCCATTTTCTGCTTTAGTATTCAAAATTGCTACAGATCCGCATGTTGGTAAACTGTGCTACATGAGGATTTATGCTGGTAATATCGAATCAGGAAAAGTCGTTTACAATGTTACTAGAGAAGGTCGAAAAGAAAGAATCGGTCGACTCCTGCAAATGTATGCAAACCAGCGCCAGGATATTCCCCGTGCTTCCGCTGGTGACATCGTTGCTGTCGTCGGTTTAAAGCAAGTTGCCACCGGAGATACACTTGCACTTGCTCCAGATCAGCCAACTCTAGAAAAAATTACTTTCCCTGACACAGTTATTTCTGTTGCAATTGAGCCAAAGACTCAGGGCGATTTATCGCATTTAACTGAAGTTCTTGAAGCTCTTATGAATGAAGATCCGACTTTTAAAGCTAAAATAGACGCAGATACTGGTGAAACTTTAATTTCTGGTATGGGTGAACTTCATCTTGAAGTTATAGTTGATAGAATATTGCGTGAATTTAACGTTAAAGCAACAGTAGGTAAACCTCAAGTTGCTTATAAAGAAGGAATTAAAGACAAAGGTAAAGGCGAATGTATTTATGAACGACAGATCGGTGGCAAAAATCAATTTGCTACTGTTAATGTTGAAGTTGAACCTCAAGAAAGAGGCAAAGGTTTTGCCTTTGAAAATGGCTTGAGTAAAGAAGTTCTTAAAGATTTGCCAAATATTTTTGTTTCTTCAATAGAAAAAGGTTGCCAAGATGCCATGAATGATGGTATACTTGTTGGCTTTCCGGTGGTAGATGTAAAGGTTCGTTTGGTTAACGCAGTTCAACGTGAAGGTGAAAGCAATGAAGTTGCTTTTAAGATAGCTGCATATGAAGCCACAAAGAATGCTTTACGTAATGCCAAAGCTGTTCTGCTAGAACCATTCATGAAAGTTTCAATTGAAACACCTGAACAATACATGGGTGATATAATTGGAAACATGAATTCTAGAAGAGGCAAAGTAATCAACATGGAAATGCGTGATGATATAAGAGTAATCGATTGTCATGCACCATTATCTGATATGTTTGGTTACTCTACTCAGTTGAGATCACTTTCTCAAGGACGTGCTACTTTCACCATGGAGCTTTTGCACTATGATGAAGCACCTAAATCAGTAATTGAAAGGATTCTAGGCGTTAATACATATGATCAGCAAACTACTTTGGTAGCTTCTGAAAATATTTAAAAAAACGCTTGTCATTAATCACAGGAGATAGTAAAATGGCAAAACAAAAAATGCGCTTGACCCTTAGAGCATTCGATCATAGATTGCTTGATGAGTCAGTCACTAAGATTTGCACTACCGTTAGAAATAGCGGTACTAAGTATTCTGGTCCCATTCCGATGCCGACCGAAATCCGCAAATACACCGTTCTTCGTTCACCTTTTGTAAACAAAGATGCACGTGAACAATTCGAAATGAGAATTCATAAACGCAATTTGGATTTGTTGAGTCCATCTGGTCAGACAGTTGACTCACTAATGAATATGGACCTTCCGTCTGGCGTAAACATCGAAATTAAGATGTTGTAATGGAAGGCAACTAGGAGGAATAAAATGGGCGTTAAGGCAAT
Source organism: Candidatus Rifleibacteriota bacterium (assembly GCA_905236675.1). GTDB lineage: Bacteria > Muiribacteriota > Ozemobacteria > Ozemobacterales > Ozemobacteraceae > RUG334. The sequence goes on from CAJOND010000017.1 coordinate 5,119, forward strand.
ATTGGGCACCAAAGTTGGTATGACCCAGATTTTTACAGATGATGGAAATATAGTTCCAGTAACCGTTATAAGCGTTGGTCCTTGCACTATAATTCGCAAGAGCGTTAATTCTGTTCAAGTTGGTTATCGTGAAATACCATCTGATAGAGCAGAAAAGTTAATGAACAGACCTATGCGTATGACATTTGAAAAAGCTGGTACCAAGCCATTCCGTTTTGTAAGAAGCTTGCCCGCTGACGAACTTGAAGCAATTGAACCACTTACCGAAATCAATGTTTCAATGTTTAAAGAAGGTGACTCTGTTACAGTCACTGGAACCAGCAAGGGTAAAGGCTTCGCAGGCGCAATGAAGCGACATAATTTTAATGGAGCTAACACTACACATGGTCAGTCTGACCGTGCTAGAGCAACTGGTTCTATGGGTACCGCTACAGATATGGCTCGCACTATTAAGGGCAAAAAGCTCCCAGGTCATATGGGCAATGTTAGAAGAACAATAAAAGGCCTCAAAGTCGTTAAGATTGACGAACAAAAGAATCTTCTTCTTGTTAGAGGATCAATCCCCGGAGCTACTAATGGTCTTGTTATCGTAAGACAGCAGGCATAATGTGAACGGAGTTAGACATGGAAACCAAAATTTTTAATATGAACGGAACCGAAAATGGTTCAATTACTTTGAATGATGAAGTTTTTGCTATCGTTGCTCATCCACAGAATATCAACGATATCGTAAAAGCTCAGTTAAACAATGAACGTCTTGGCACAGTAAATACTCTCACTAGAAGTGAAGTTAATGGTAATGCTAAGAAAATGTTCAAACAAAAAGGCACTGGCCGTGCAAGACAGGGCGATATTAAGTCACCTCTTCATGTTGGTGGTGGTATTGCTTTCGGTCCTAAATCAAAAACTTATGATGCACGTCCACCTAAAAAGGCCGTTGACAAGGCTATCAAAGGCGTTCTTTCTCTTCTTGCTAAAGAAGGTGAAATTCGTGTTGTTGAAGGTCTTGATTTTCCTAACGGTAAAACAAAAGATGTTTCAAAATTCATGAAAGACCTTAAACTTGATAAGGCTCTCCTTGTTGTTCCACAGATTTCAGATAACACTAAGCGCGCTGTAGCCAATTACAAGGGCGTTAAGGTTGTAACTCCTCTGAATGTTAATGTTGTAGATTTGCTCAAATATGGTCATGTTGCCATAAATGTTGAAGCAGTTAAACCTCTCCAGGAGGCTCTTGTAAAATGAAAACTCCTCAAGATATAATAATTCAACCTATAGTTTCAGAAAAAAGTTATGATGGTATGTCTGCTGATTTAGCTCATCCTAAATATCAATTTAGAGTTGCTGAATATGCAAACAAAGCTCAAATCAAAGAAGCTATTGAAAAAATTTTTAAAGTTACAGTAACAAAAGTTAATACTACATCCGTTGTCAGCAAACCAAAAAGACGCGGTGTTTTCCAAGGCTACACTCCATCATGGAAGAAAGCCGTGATTACTCTCAAAGAAGGCGATAAGATCGATTTCTTTGAAGGTATTGCTTAAGTGCAAAGGAGATTATCATGAGTTTAAAAGTTTATAAGCCAATTACTCCTTCACGCCGTTTTATGACTGGTTTTGATTTTAGTGATATAACCACTGATAAACCATATAAACCCTTGTGTGAATGGCTAAAAACCACTGGTGGTAGAAACCATCATGGTCACGTATCTTTCCGTCACAGAGGCGGTGGACACCGTACTCTTTATAGAATTATTGATTTTAAACGTAACAAAGATGGTATTCCAGGCAAAGTTGCTACAATAGAATACGATCCTAACAGAACTTGTCGTATCGCCCTTGTTAATTACAAAGATGGTGAAAAGAGATATATTATTGCTCATGAAGGTATTAAAGTCGGTGATATTATTGAATCTGGTATTCATGCTGACATTCTTCCAGGTAACTGTCTCCCACTCAGAAACATCCCTCTAGGTTCTACAATTCATCATGTAGAATTTAAGCCTGGCAAAGGTGCTCAAATTGCTAGATCAGCTGGCGTTAGTGCCCAATTAGTTGGTAAAGAAGGTAAGTATGCTCAGATTAATATGCCTTCTGGTGAAATGAGAATGGTTCTTCTTGATTGCCGTGCTGTTATAGGTCGTGTTGGTAATGCAGACCACATGAACGTAACTATTGGTAAAGCTGGTAGAACAAGATGGAAAGGAATTCGCCCATTTGTTCGTGGTTCTGCTATGAACCCATGCGATCACCCACATGGTGGTGGTGAAGCTAAGACTAGCCGTGGTAGAACTCCTGTTTCTCTCTGGGGTAAACCTGCTCAGGGTTATAAGACCAGAAAGAAAAAGAATCAGACTGATAGACTGATTATATCTAGAAGAAAGAAGTAAGGGAGAATTATAATGGCTAAGAAAGCTCCATTTGTATGTGCAAGACTATTTAAGAGAATTCAGGATATGAATGCTTCTGGTGAAAAACGTCAGATTAAGACTTGGTCTAGAGCTTCAACTGTTTACCCTGAATTTGTGGGTCATACTATTGCTGTTCATAACGGTCGCAAACATGTTCCAGTTTTCATTACTGAAAATATGGTTGGTCATAAGTTGGGTGAATTTGCTCCGACTAGAACATTCAAAGGTCATGCCAACGAAAAAGCTGTAAAGCTTAAATAAGTGAAGGAGAATCATAATGGTACCGGAAAAGAAAGCTAAGCCTTTACGCATTGTTGGTAAAACAATAGATAAAGACGTTGATATATTTACTGGTCTACAAAGTATAGATGGTTTGAAAACCAATAAAATTGAAAGAATTCTTACTCAGGCTGGTCTTTACACTTATAAGATGAAAGATACCAGAAAAGATAAGAAGAAGGGTGCTAAGCCCGAAACTACAAAACGCTGTTTTGAAAAAGTTTATCCAAAAGTTGGCGAAATGTCTTGGAAAGAAAAGGCTAGATTAATTGACCTTCTTGAAATGCCTCGTGCTATTTTAAGAAATATTCATACTAGCCCTAAGAAACTAAGATTAGTTGCTGATGCTATTCGTGGAAAAACTTGTGATGAAGCTCTTGCTATGCTCAAGTATATGGAAAAAGGCGGAGCTCCAACTATAAAGAAGCTTTTGGAATCAGCTATACATAATGCTGAAGAAAATCATAAGTTGAATGGTGGCGATCTTTTTATTGCAAAGATCACAATCGATGGTGCTGCTACCATGAAGAGATTTATGGCAAGAGCACGCGGTAGAGCTGCTAGAATTAGATGCAGAACTTCTCATGCTAAGATAGTTTTGAGAGAAACTAATGAAGCAGTTTACAGAGAACTTAGACCAAAAGCAGCTGTTGAAAACAAACCAGCTAAAAAAGCTAAAGTTAAAAAAGCCACAAAGGCTACAAAGGCTATAGAAGCCCCAAAAACTCAGGGAGGTAAAGAATAATGGGTCAGAAAATTAATCCAGTAGGCATTCGCCTAGGCATTACCAGAACCTGGGATTCTAAATGGTTTGCTAAACGTTCTGATTATGCTAAATATGTTCATGAAGATGTTAAGATTCGTGATTTTATAGATCGCAAGACTTTCCGCCGTGAAGGTATCAGCAAAATTGAAATCGAACGTAAATCTAACAGCAAAGTAAGAGTTACTATTCACACTGCAAAACCTGGTGTTATTATCGGTCGTGGTGGTGAAAAGGTTGAAATTCTCAAGAAAGAACTTGAACAACTTACTAATAAAACTGTTTTCTTGAATATTCAAGAAATTAAGCAGCCCGATATCGAAGCTAAGCTTATTGCAGAAGGCATTGCTATGCAGCTAGAACGCCGTGTATCTCATCGCCGTGCTATTAAGCAAGTTATTACTAGAGCTTTGAGAGCAGGTGCAAAGGGTGTTAAGATTCTTTGCTCTGGCCGTTTAAATGGTGCTGAAATTGCTCGTAGTGAATGGGTTCGTGAAGGTCGTGTTCCATTGCACACTCTTCGTGCTGACATTGATTATGCAACTGATACTGCTATTACAACATTTGGTTGTGTTGGCGTAAAAGTTTGGATTTTCAAGGGTGAAAAGATTGGTAAATCACACCTTTACAATAACGAAGCAGTAGCTCCTGCTCCGTCTAGCAAGAAGTAAGGAGATAACCAATTATGTTGATGCCAGCTAGATCAAAATTTAGAAAACAACACCGTGGCAGAATGACAGGTTTAGCCAAAGGTGGCAAATACTTAGCATTCGGTTCATTCGGTTTACAGGCTCTTGATTGTCATTGGTTAACAAGCAATCAGATAGAAGCAGCTCGTAAAGTTATTACTCGTACTGTTAAACGTACTGGTAAAATGTGGATTCGTATTTTCCCTGACAAGCCAGTTTCAAAGAAACCTTTAGAAACTCGTATGGGTAAAGGTAAAGGTGCTCCAGAATATTGGGTTGCAGTAATTAAACCTGGCAAGATTCTATTTGAACTTGAAGGTGTTCCGGAAAATGTTGCAATCGAATCTCTGACACAGGCAGCTAATAAACTTCCTATTCGCTGTCAGGTTGTCTCTAACAATAATTGACAAGTGGTAGGTGCCAAATGAAGAATCGAGAAAAGTTTTTTGAACTCAGCGAGTCAGAACTCGAAGAAAAGTTCAAACACTATAAAGAAGAATTGTTTAATTTAAGATTTCAGGCCGTTACAGGTCAGTTATCTAATCCATCTAGAATTAGTCTTGTTCGTCGCAATATTGCTCGCGTAAAGACTTATCTTGCTCAAATAGAAAAGAATCGTATACAGGGTATGCTCAGAGCAGAATATGATGCTTTATTAAAAGAAGAAAACATCGATTCTATGAAGACTCCTGTTAGCGAAAAGATTTCTAAATTAAAAGCTAGACTTTCTGCAAAAGCTCGCAAAGTTAACGCTGATATTAAAGCTAATTGTGATAAGAAAGTTGCTGAATTATTGAAGAATATTCGTGGTCAAGTTTCTAAGAAGCTACAGGCTTTGAAGAAAGGTGAACATAATGCTCAGCTTTCAGCTGTTTCTAAACGTTTAAGAGATAATAAAGTCAGTATTCGCAAGAAATTGCTTGATAAATTGACTGAATTGGGCTTAAATGATGCTTCACAGATTGCTACATTAAAAGAAAGTAAACGTGCTAAATTACGTGAACTTGAAAATATCAGAGCACTTCAAAGAGAATTGAATACTGGTGGATTGATGGAACTCTTTTTACAGATTAACAGAGAAAATCGTAAAAATAAGAGTCAGCAGAAGTAGGAGCAATAAGAAATGGAAAATCAAAAAACATTACGCCGCAGTCGTGTAGGTAAAGTTATTGCTGATAGTACTGAAAAAACTGTAAAAGTTGAAATCGAAGGAATTGTTCAACATCCTAGATACAAAAAATATGTAAAACGTCACACCAAATTCTTGGTTCATGATCCAGAAGAAAAGTGTCATGTTGGTGATATAGTTCGTATCGAAGAATGTCGTCCTATTAGCAAGAGAAAATCTTGGGTAATTCGTGAAGTCGTAAAGGCTGCCGAAAATATTGATGAAGCATTACCCGCTAAAGTTGAAGAATAAGGAGAATTATCAATGGTTACTCAAGAAACTGTATTAAAAGTTGCAGATAATTCTGGTGCTAAAAAGCTTCTTTGTATTCGCGTTTGTGGTTGTGCTGGTCGTTCAGTTGGCCGTGTAGGTGACGTTATTGTTGCTTCTGTAAAAGATGCTATTCCTGATGGAACTGTTAAGAAAAAAGAAGTTGTAAAAGCAGTTATAGTTCGTACTGCTAAGGAAACTCGTCGTGCAGACGGCAGTTATATTAGATTCGATGATAATGCCGCAGTTATTATTGGTAACGATAATAATCCTCGTGGAACTCGTATCTTTGGTCCTGTTGCTAGAGAACTTCGTGAAAAACAGTTCATGAAAATAGTTTCTCTTGCTCCAGAAGTTCTATAAGGAGTCTATATATGTATAAAAAAATTAAAGCACGCCGTGCAGTTAAGCATCCTTATATTAGAAAAGACGATAATGTAGTAGTAATTTCTGGCGAATTTAAAGGTGATACTGGTAGAGTATTGTCTGTAAATGCTGAAAAAGGTACTGCAGTTATCGAAGGCGTTAATAAGATTAAGAAACACACCAAACCCAACAAGAATGTTGGCAAAGGTGGAATTGTTGATAAAGAAGGTCCTATTGCATTATCTAACATTTCTCTTCTCTCTGAAAATGGGAAAGATAAAACTCGTGCCAAATATATAACAAAAGAAGGCAAAAGAGTTCGTGTTGATGCAAAAACTGAAAAAGATATTTAATTAATCATAAAAAAAAGGTCATCTTAATTAAGATGACCTTTTTTTTATGCTATTTTTATAGGTTTTCTGAGAGATTTAATAGTTTAGAAGTAACAATTTCGTTATTGTCTTGAGAGTTTAATCCTCTTCTAATAGCTTCTTTGGCTTGATTTTTGTTACCCTTATCCAGAAAATAGAGTGCGATATAAAGATTGGCTTTTGGATGATTTGGATCATTTGATAAATAGTTCATTAAAGTTGAAATGCCAAATTTTTCTGCTATTTTTGCTTCTAATAAGTCATTTGAATCTAATAAAGATTTTGATATTGCTAAGTAAGCTCTTCCTTTTTCTATTTCATTATTTTCTCTTTCAAATACATCTAAGGAAGCAAAATATTGTCCATTATTCAATAAATATTCACCATTTATTTTATTTATCATTTCTTGTGATTTAGAAGCAATATCATTAGATTCATTATCTGGGTTTGAAACTTGATTGGCAAGATTTAAAGCTGTGTTATAATTTCCAGAATTATAAGCTAAATTTGCTATATATTTTAATTTGTAATCATTATTTGGAAGTTTGGTAATATCTTCATATACTTTTTGTAATGAATTAAATATTTCTTCTGGTAAACCTTTGCTTATAGAGAGTATATGCTTACCATATTTATCTAAGTCACATTTATAGAGATAAAGCATTGCTCTTGTTAGTTGAACTTCTAAAAGCTTTTTGTTATTTGCTTCTGAAATAGCAATAGCAAATGCTGTATCTAAAAAAATCTCTGCTTTTGATAGTTTATTATTTTGAATTAAGGAATTAGCTTCTTGAAGATTTACTGAAAATGAATTTTTTGTTTCTTCTAAAAATTTGTTTTTATTTGTATCTTCAATGTAATTAGATTCGTCTATTTTTGTATTATTTGTATTTATTTCTTTTTTATTAGCATTAAATAAAGTATCAAAGCTTTTATTAGTATTATTATTTTTGTTTTGATTTTTATATTGATTAGCTACATATGGAACAAAATTATATTCCTGGTTTTCCACATTGAGATTTAATTTTTTTTTTTCGTTTTCGTTAGTGTTTGATAAATTTAAATCTGATGATTTATCAATTATAATAGGTTCAATTAATTCTTTGCTATCATTCTCATCAGAAGATGGTGAATAATTGGGTAGGGGAGTTGCAGAAACAATCGGTAAAGTATCTTTATCGTTTATCTGAATTTCTACTACATCTGATTCGATTTTATTAGCAGGTTTATTGATGTTTTGCTTAGATTCTGCTAATTTTTTTTCTTTTGCCTTTTTTAATATTTCTTCTTTTGTAGGTAATTTATTTCTATTCTCTTGTTTAGGCTTTGGATCATATTTTTGGATGATTTGTTTTTCTTTTTCTTTTTCTTTTATATTTTCCTTAACGTTTTCTTTCTTTTTTTCTATTACTAATGGAGTTTTTTCTTCAATTATATAAGTTTCTTGTTTGGGTTCTTGCTCGATTGGAGCAAAAATATTTTTCTTTTCTATATGTTTAGTGTATTTTTCGTTTAATTCTTTTAGAAGATTATTAGCTTTAACATTTGAAGGTTCTTCTTCTAGCACTTGCATAATCAGGTTTTCAGCTTCTTTATAATCACCATTTTTTAAATAAACCTTTGCACAGCAAATTTTTGCAGTTTTACTATTAGGATTATTAGCTATGGTATTTTCTAATATTTTTTTTGAGTGATTATTTGATGATAAAGGAATAAAACTTTCTTGATTGGAGTAGGAAGTTTGAGTGATGAGTAAAGATAAACCGATTAATAAGAATATTTTATTATTTTCTCTTTCTTTCATGAATTAAATATAACATAAACATTAATAGCTATACAACCCTTGTTGATTTTTTCAAGAGTACAAATTAAAAAGAATAAAAATAAAAAAGACCCCTAACAAGATTTTTTATTTTGCTAGGGGGTCTTTTTTTCTGTTATAAATTAAAACTTACTGAATAATTCTGTCCAGAATAGTTGTTCATCTTTCATTTTCTGGTCTAAAGAATCTCGGCAGTCGCCTTTATCTGCGTTAGTATAACCTAATGATAATCTTGTGCTTGGATCAAACTGGTATTTGTATTCAAGAGTAGAGATTTTAGCATCAAGTTTATTATAACCTGCCATATTCCAGTCATTAACTCTTTGTCCCATGTTTGTAAAACCTGTTTTAGCAAAATTATGGTTTTCTTTAACTAAGTCATATGCGAATCTCAAAGATTGGTTATTAGCAAAAGAGTATTCAAATTGTAGTTTGAGGTCTGATGTATTATAGAATTTATCATTTAACATTCCGCCTAATAAATTGTGATATCTAGCTATATCATCAAATGGGGTAGTGTGACCATCTATCGAACCTTGATTTTTGTCTAACGATATTATTCCATCAAATTTTTCATCTGCAGTTGTATAAGCAGCTTTTAAGGCTAGATTGGGTGAAGCATCATATGTTACGGCAACATGTTCCATATAACCTGTTGCTTTATCTTTTCTTCCCTGGTTATACATATTTTTGCGTTCATTTGTGCTTGCTACCAGGGCAACATCATATTTTACTTTGCCGTCATTTGTAATATTTCCACTACTTCCTATTTCTGCGACTTGCTTTAATCTATCTTTATATTGCACATCAACATTTGTTATTTGTCCATTAGCATCTCTGGTTACGTCATAATAAGTTTTTGTATCTTGCTGATATAGACCTGCATAAATATTATGTCCTTTTGCTTCTACATCTGCATTTATATTCCAGATTTGCTCACCCTTTTTATCAGGGTTAAGACCATTATCATAGTCAGCAAAAATTGCGTTGCCTGTAATGGTAACATCGCCAGCTTTTGTACTATAAGTTATGGCATCTGCATAGTCATTAATTACCAGTGCATGACCATGAGTCATAAAGTCTCTACCAGCCTGCATATAATCATTATCATTAAAAACTTTGTTCACTTTGACTTTTGCAATTTCAACCTTGTTTTCACCTCTTGCTCTACCAAATGTGCTTTTAGAGGTTCCATTATAATCATGACCTAAAGCATCTGGCTGATCAATATTTTGGATTCTGTTATCATTATTTGAATCTAAATCTTTATCATAAGCGACATATTGAAAATCTGCTTCAACTTTATCTGATGGTTTTGCATTAAATCCAATTCTTACCTGGACATTTTGAAAATCGTCCACATTTTTAGCAGTTTTTTGATAGTCTATATTCTGTAAGAGAATATCACCAGTTACCTTTACTTTTCCAAGTCTTTCAAGTTTTGAATCGATTTCGCTATTTTTTTCGTTAACCTGTTCTTTTAATTCTGATATATCTGTTTTATTCTGTTTTACATCGTCTTTTAATTCTTTAACATCAGTTTTTAATACTTTAACATCTTCTGAAATACTTTCAATTTCATTGACAAATTCAGAAACCAGATCTTCTAGTGTTTTTAAATCTTTTTGACTAACAAAATTACCATTTTCTAATAGTTCGCTGTAGCGGTCTAACATTCTGCTGACTACCATAGCAAATGAATATCTTGTAAGAGGTTTATTCCCTCTAAAAGTGCCGTTTGGAAAACCAACTATAAGACCTTTCTCTGTTAAGTCTTCAACTGCTTTATAAGCCCAGTGATTTAATGGGACATCTGAATAAAGTTTAGAATTATTAGCGGCATAAACACTGCTAATTGTAGATGCTAAAAGCATTGCTATAATAATTTTGTTAATTTTTCTCATAATTACCACCTGAAGTAAACAGAATAATATCTTTTATTAATTTATTCATTTAATTGGTTTTGTGAAGAAGATTTTTTGGCTGAAAGATTGTTTTATTTTTTTAGAACTTCCAATCGTATCTAATTCCATAATTCTGGTTCTTTTCAGGCTGTTCAAATTCAATAGAAAATACAAAACCTTTTGGAAGTCTATATTCAAAGATATAGCTTTCGTCTTTATCGTCAGACATTGTGCCTTCATAGGCCATAAAAATTTTATCGCTTAAATATTTACCAATTCTGACATAAGACTGGGTTTTCCCTGTTGTTTTGTCGAATGCAGAAGTAAGATATAATTCATCTACATTTAAAGCATTAGATAGACTATTTCCAATTAAAGCAGAAATATATGAGTTTTTAAGACCTTCTAAAACTTCGTCTTCAAATAAATCTTTGGTATTAGAGTTAGAGACAGAATTTAAATCTCTACCTAAAGTCAGCAAAGCGATAATATCACCTTCGGACATTGGTGGAGTAGAGTAGACCTGGGGCTTAAAATTTGATATATTCCCTTGTAAAGTAAGATATATTTTTGTGCTTTGTACCTGACCTTCAGATTTTACGAAGATATAAGGATCAAGAGAATTATCTACACCACCAAATTTTATTTCTCCATTTTGTATTTTAAATTGTCTTTGTTTAAAGAATATTTTTCCTTGAATAGTACTAATACCACCTTCAAGTTTAAAATTATTTAAATCTCCGCTAAGTGAGCACTTACCTTTCATTTCAGCATTTAAGAAAGCATTTTTTACCCAGAAATTGCGAGGTATTTCTATATTAACCTTATATTTCAGTGAGTTGAAAATTGGTTTTGATTTAGATGATTCGGGAATTAAACTTGTATTCAAACCAAGTTTCCCTCTTGGAATATAAATATTACCAAGAAAATCAGGATTATATACGTCACCTGTTACATCAATTGAAGCACTAGCATTATTTATTTCCAGAGACATAAAAGGTAAATCAAGATTTTCTGCTTTTAAGTGAACATCTAAACCGCCTAGTGAATTTTTAAAGTCAACTTTACCGTATCCTTCTATAAGCCCTTTACCCATTGATGCTTTTAAAGTATTAACATTAGTAATCATGTCGTCAGTAGTCATATCGAAGATTACATTGGTAAAAGGCTTTTTCATACTTGTTAATTGAATTTTACTGCCATTTAAAAGCAAATCTCCAGTAATTTCAGGGTTTGTGGGATTCCCTGTTAGGTTAAGTTCTCCAACAACTGTTCCTTCTGCAACTTTGAATAAATTTGGCATATACTCACTTAAATCTTTTATAGTGCTTTGTGGTATTGAAAGTTTTAAATTTAGATTATTAGGAATAAAATTGGTAAGATTAACATCGCCATTTAAATTGAAAGAGCTGTTTTTTAGTTTAACAAAAGTTTCTTCGACTTTTAACAGAGAACTGTCTCCATCGATCTTTGCATGTATTTCTGGTATTTGACGATCTTCAATATTGAAATTTTTAACTTCGACTTTTGAACTATATTTTATATTATCTGTGGTTCCATAAACTCTTGCATCTAAGAAAATATCACCATCATAGTTTAACTTTGTAAGACCAAACATATGACCAAGAGCCTTAGCTGAAAAATTATCTCCATTTATTGTTACTGCAATTTTCTTGTCAGGTGAAACAACTCCTTCAACTGCTAAAATGCCTAATTTGTATTTTAGTTCTAAAGATCGAATTTCTATATTTTGATTTTGATATAGAATTCTCATTGGTTTGTTAGTAACTATTACGTTATTGTCTTTTTGTATTCTTATGTCATCAATTTTTAAATCAACTAAATCAGGGGTTAATGAGGCTAGATCACCACGAACAAGACAACTTCCATCTACTAGAATTGAACCATTTTCAAAAATAGTCAAATCATGGGATTGTGGTATAAAAGAAAAATCTACTTTATCTAAATCAAGCTTGAAGTTATATGGTTGTCTTGCACCCCACATTAAATCACCACTAAGTTTTATTCCTAGTTTATCAAATTCACCATTTTTTATTTCTAGTTTTTCATCGTCAATGATGATTTCTCCACCATAGTTACCTAATTCTCTATCGTTTGTTTTTATATCATTTCCAAAAACAGTAAAATTACCTCTCCTGTGTGTTCCATCCCAATCTATATCTCCTTGTAAATCAACAGAACCTTCAATATCTGGAAGTAATTCTTTCAAAAACTCTATTCTGTTAAGTTTAAGGTTAGTACCTTCTAAGGACCCTGCAAATTTTTGTGCATTTTTTATTTGTCCAGTTAAAGATAGTTTTCCTCCAAAACCTCGAACAAATAAGTTTTTTAATTCTGCTTGATTTTTGAAAGATTCTGCTTCTAAATAAACAGATTCTATTTCTTGACCAGCTAACAAAAGATCTCTTCCATCTAATAATGCATTTATATAAATATCTCCATTTCGTCGGCTATAAGTAATATAACCGCTGAATACTCCATCTATTTCATTTGATGCTATTTTTAATGGTAAATAAGGTCTTAATAACTCTAAACAAAATTGTTGAAAGTTGACCCTTGCATTTTGAATTTTTGCATCTTTAAAATCTATAGTAAAATATCCGTCAACGATTGAACCGTCAATTGGTTTAACGACAATAGGAGCTAATGTTAGAACTGCATCTTTTATATGTAGTTCTGATTTAAAAGATTTTAGCGGCATATCTTTTACTATAAGATTATTACCCCAAAGAGTTCCTTTAACATTTGGTTTAAAAATGGAACCATTTACTGTTGCGTCAAGTTGAGCTGTGCCAGAAGCTATGTCCTGGGGAACTCCAAAACTTAAAAGATTTGCATTTTTTATATTAACTTTAGCATCTAAAGTTGTAGAAGCTATATAACCATCTACTTTTACTTCTCCGCCGTCTTTTAATAATGCATGCGGATTTGTAACTTTCCAGTCGGCTCCTGTACCGCTTATTGTTGTTTCTATATGTTTTGTATCAAAGGTATAAATTGTTCCTTCATTCATAGAAAGATATAAAGAATAAATGGTTTGTAATGGGTTTTGAAAATCAGTTTCTATTACAAAAGGTCCGTTACATAGACCATCTAAAGGAACATTAACTAAGTTACCTATTTCTTTTAGGTTAATATTCTTCAAATTGCCGTCTAAAACACATTTGTTTTTCTTGTCTCCTGATAGCCATATTGTTGAACTAGCCTGAAGATTTCCTAAATCTGTATCAAAGAATCCTTTTGCGTTTATTGTGAAATCTTCAGTTAAACTCCAATCTACAGAGGATTTTCCTAATTTTTTATTATAAAATACCCAATTGTTGGCTTTAGCATTACCATTGGCAGAAAAGCTGGCAACATTTCCTTCTATATGGCCCGATAAAGCTAAGTTTCCAGGTTTGTAATCCAACTCAGGCATACCAAATAGACCTAATTTTTCTTTAGAAAAGCTAATATTACTAGCATTGAAATCAGCCGAAAAATCAGTCAATTTATCTTCTTTGCCAAGCCATTTAGCTTTTACATCAATTGAACCACTGGCAATATATCCATTAATGCCAAAATCCCATGATTGAGTTGCTAGCTTAGTAGCAAGAAGAGAACCATCAAACTTTATTCCATTCCATGAAAACTTTGTATTATTTATAATAATTTCGCCTTGAATTTCTTCGTTTAAAAGTTTGACAATATCTTTAAGAGGTTCGTTAATTCGTTTTTCTATATTGCCTTTATAGGTAAGATTTAGATTGAAACTACCATCGTCAACAAGAATATTATATTCTGAAGCATAAACAGTTATGGGAAGGCATTGTCCTAGAGAACTATGCTTTAATTTTAGTCCGATAGTTGAACTTCCTGTATCTAAGTCTATAATAGAATTAAAATATGCACTAATCCCAAATGGACCTTTAGGGATGTCGAGAAGAATATCAATAACATTATTGTTCTTTTTTAATGTTGCTGAGTTATCTGATAAATCAAAATAACCATAAGGTGAATTAATGGTAAAGCCGTTTAAATAAATTTCATTTGCAGGTATTGAAGGTAATTTAAATGAACCGGAAGCCTCTTCTAATTGCGGTGCAAGCATATCGTATTTAAAATCATTGATTGTTATTTTATTGATTTCAGTGTTTTGGGGAATAATACCAATTATTTTTGTTGAGGAAGCTAATTCTATTGTGGTTGAACCTATACTTAAAAAAGGTTTTTTTTCAGCCACAGAAATAGTGAAACTGCTGACATTTATCTTATTTGATGGAATATTAACTACAAAATTGTCGTAGTTAATGATTAACCCTAGATAATTTTTAGTTATTTTATTTGTATATTCATTTAAACATTTTGGTACTCGAAATTCATTTAGCAAAAGGTATAGCAAACCTATAGAAGCTAAAACCAAAATGAATACAAATAAAATTAATATTTTTTTTAACTTTTGTTTCAATGTCTAATATTTTGTATAATAGCCAGTGGCCGGGATTGTATTTGCCTTGAATATTGTATTTTAACACTATTTTAGTATACTTTACAATGCCTATTTATATTAATATTTTTTAAGCAAAAAAAAACCTGCCTTTGTAGGCAGGTCTTTTTTTACTTAAAATTACTTAGCTTTAGCAACCATATCTTTAAGATCTTTACCGGCTTTGAATTTTACAACTTTCTTAGCTGGGATATTGATAGCTTTTTTGGTTTGTGGGTTAACGCCTTTGCGAGCAGCACGTTTAGCAACTTCGAAAGAACCAAAACCAATCAACTGAATCTTTTCAGCTTTTTTGAGTGAATCTTTGAAAGTTTCAATCATGGCTTCAAGAGCCTTCTGAGCAGTAGCCTGGTTAACAGAAGCTTTAGTAGCTATTTCTTTTACGAGATCAGCTTTATTCATCTTAAGAACTCCTTGGTGATTTATATGTTTTAATTCGATGATGTTATTATATGCAACCTCAAAACACTTGTCAACACTTAATTATAATTTTTTTTTAATATTATATAAAAATATAGTTTTAACACGTCTTACATTATTGATTAATTCAATGTTTGTTAGATATATTATTCAAGTCCTAAAATTTTATCAGTTATAAATACAGCAAAGCATGCTATAAAGCAAACTATAATCAAATCTTTTTCTTTGATACTTAAATAAAATGCAACTAACAACCCAACTATAGCTGAAATTACTGAAGCTGTAGTTGGAATTTTAGCAGTACAAAAAATTGCATCTGGAAGAATAAGAGCAGAAATTGTCGCAAAAGGAACATAATGCAAAAAAGACTTCATAAAAGGATTTTTTATTTCACCTCTTATTAAAGTCATTGGCAATGCTCTAACTAAATAAGTTGCAGCAGCCATTATAAATATACATATATATACGTATATATCACTCATCGTATAATTCAACTTTCATAGCTTCATTATAAGCTTTAATGGTTTCCTTGGCAGTAGTATCAGCAACATCTTCTTTTACCGGACGCAAAATTGCAGCTATGCTCGAAATAATAATTGTTATAATCATTATTCTAATGCCTTGTGATATATTTTTAGTATAAGGGAGATATGTTAAAGCAACAGAAAGTAACATTGATGAAATACAAACACATCTGATTATTTTATCGTGTTTTGCCGGAGGCACAATTATAGCGAAGTATAAGGCATAAACGAGAACGCCTAAGGCGCTGATTAGTGATTGTGATAATAGTGTTCCTGAAAAACCTCCACAAACGGTTCCTAAACACCAACTTGGAATTGTCATACACATAAGTCCATAAGTATAGAATGGACTCACTTTCCCTTTCTGGCAACAGACAACCCCGAACATTTCATCAGTAATAGCAAATGCAGTTATACTTCTATGAATTAATGGTAAATCAGAATCATATTTTTGAGAAAGAGAGCATGACATTATAAGGTATCTGATGTTTAATACCAGTTCAGTTATGGCTATTTCAAAAAAACCGGTACTTCTTGCTATCATATCAACTCCAGCAAATTGGCCTGCTGAAGTAAGGTTTGTTAATGAAATGAGAAATGAATCAAAAATACTGATATTGTTTTTTGTTGCGTAAATACCAAATGCAAAAGAAACGGCAAAATAGGCTATTCCTAGAGGAAAACCATCTCTAAGACCATTTTGCCAATTATCAATGGCATTAGTCATTCCATCAAATTTAGACAATCATTTTTCCTTATACAAAAGACTCTTTATATTTTTATATTTTTTAATAAAAAAAATCAACTATAGACTTTATTTTATTATTTCGATTTTTGCATTTCTTATATTATTTGTAAACTTTTTAAAGGCTTTATCTAATGAAGATTCAATTTGAATTAATTCTTTATCATCCATTATAAATAGATAAATGCCTTCAACATTACCAAACCAAAAGGTCTGATTGTTGTCTTTGGTTTTAAGAATTAACTTTGAACACTTTTCAAGGTTATTTAAACCTACGTTATCTAGATCTTCTTTTGGAAGATATTCAGTAACTTTAGCTCGTGTTAATGCTAGAATTATATCTTTTACAACAGATTCTTTTATGTTTATTTCACCATTCAGCCAGTCTTTGTCTTTTTTAACTATTTTTATGGTTCCTGTAGCATCAGTTGCTTCTATTTCTGTTATATCATTAAAGGGCAAAGTAGATAAAAATTTATCTCTAATATCGCTGAAAGTTAGTCTTAATTCATCTACTTTTAAATGATTTGCTCTTTGAACGGTTTTGTTGTCTGAGCTTACATAAACATCAGTTCCTTGCAAAGCTCCTGCTTTGAGCTGATAAGTTTTTCCAGAATCATTTTTTATTGAAATTTCCAAATCAGGATTATTTAATTCATATTTTTCATCAGAAATATCACCGTCTTCAAATTTTGATATTCTTAAATTTCTCATGTTATTGATTAAATTTGCAATTTGAACATTATCAGAAGAATATTCAGAGTCTACAATAACCCAATTTGCATTTTTATTATCAAAAACTAAAGAAAAAGTTTCAGAACCCCAGCTATACTTTATTTCGTTACAAGTTCCAAAATCTTCAAAATATAAAGCTCTGTTTCTAAGATCATTTAAGCTTTTTTCGAAAGAACCTTTAATGTGAGCTGGAACTATATATATTGCAGGGTCATTTGTTTTCTTTAAGTAAAAGGAAGTTCCAACAGGAATTTTGTTCCCTAAGGTTAGTTCTACAACAGAAGTAGTTGTTTCAATTTTTACTGAAGGAGAATTAGCATTAATTCCAAATACATTTGTATCTGTTGCATTGTCTGTGAAAAGATATTCTGACTTTAATTCGGCAAAATGTCTTGCGATTCCAAAAGCTTCAGCATTGTCACATGGATATTCTGCAGGAACTACTATTTTGCTTGTATCCGAACTAAGTTCATATTTTAAATCGAATTTCCCACCTTTTCCAAAGGAGACAGCTATTATATCGTTTTCATTACAACCAACCAAATCAACGGGTTTAACTTCGCCTGGCTCTAATATTTCTTCAACTTCATATTTATTTGAATAAACAGCTAATATTACAAATATAATAAGTGCAATAAGCGTTGGTATGAATCTCTTTTTCATTTTACTATCCTTCTGTAGAAAAAGACTGATATTCCAAGTAATAAAATTAATATTGGTATACCTAGTACACAAACTGAAAGTATTTTTATTGAATCTCTTTCTCTAAATTCAATTCTAGATATTTCTAAGGTTCTTGGTCTGATAGAAATCATTTTCTTATTACCCGCAAACCAGTTTATTGTATTTAAAATCAAGTCTCTATTTCCACTTTGACTTATCAAATTATTGCTCATAAAATCAGAATCACCGACAATAAGAGCTTTTGAGCCACTAGCAGTATCTGTTTTTTCTGCAATAATACCTAAATCAAATGGACCATAAACATCGTAGTTATTATCGAATGAAAGACTGATTTCTTTACTTGTATCAAGATTTCTTTTTGCCCAGGAATTGTCTATGGTTTTAAATAAAACAGTATGACTGATTCCAATTCTTTTTTCTTTAGTGAGGCTGCAGCAGTGGAAGAATAAACCTATAAGACTTTTACTAATTACAGGAATGGTAATATCATGTTTTGCTATAATAGGTGCAACCGTCCAATAATTCATGGAAATTCCTTGTGGATCGACAATAGTGTCATAATTAGTATTTACGGCATATTCTTTAAATACAAAGTTATAAAGGTTCTTTAATCTGGAATTTGGATCAAAGGCAAATATTATGTTTCCTTTTTTGTTTTCAATATATTTTTTTAATTTATTAATTTCAATTTCTGAATAATCAATTTTTGGGGAAACAACCAAAACTACTTTTGCATTTTCGTTAATATCACCAATTAATAGTGAATTTTCAACTATTTCATAGTTATCATTAACCAGTAATTGATTAAGAAAAGAAATGTCATTACTTTTGAACCCTTTAATAGAAGCTTCTTCGTGTCCTGTGATTACACTTATTACACGTTTTTCATTATTAAGAACGTTTAATATTGCAGATGTAATAGCTTGTTCTCCTGTGAATTTAGGAGTAACATCTCCTTTTCTTCGGGCCATTGAATTTGGTGAATAAAACAAATCATTTGGTAGAATTGCTTGTTTGTTTCCTTCACATTCTACGACGACTGTACCCATAATTTGTATATTCATTCTTTGGGCAGTAACAGGATCTCTTTGAGGATCAATCATTTCCCAAGAAAGCTTATCGCTGTGATGTTTGTACTGCTTAAAAAGATCTATCATCATGCTTTCTTCTGTTATTCCTTTTGGGAAAAAAGCATAAATTTTTACATTTTTATTAAGTTCTCTAATTGTTTTAATAGTTAAATCAGATAGAGAATACATTTTGTTTTTAGTAAAATCATAAGTGTAATTGCGTCTAAATGCTATGTGGGATAGCAAAACACCAATTCCAATAATAATCAATATAAAAGCTATATCATTAATCCATAGGGCGGTTTTCTTATTCCAAAAAAGTTCTCTTAATAAAGTTGGTCGGCATATAAATGCTGTTATAGTTAAAACTATAGATACACCGAAAAATGTATAATAGAATTTACCTTGATCTGGATAATCATAATAGGTTCCAATTGCTAATAATAGGAAAGCTAAAGCTAATAACAATAGGAAGTAAGGATAAAATGGAATATTAATTTTACGATTGTCAGCCATTATTTTTACCTCCACCTGTCAGATTCTAAAAGTTTTGTGGCCATAAATAGCCAGATTATAGTAAATACTATAAAAAATATTATATTGCCTGTATCTACTATTCCTCTCAAGAAATCAACATATCTATCAAGAAGGGAAAGATTTTCTAAAATTTCTCCGAAAGTATTGTCTAATATCTGATTTGCAAAACCAGACATCCAAAAAAGGAGTAAAATTCCAAAACTGGTAATAGCAGCAACTATTTGATTTTCGCTGATTGTGCTGGTAAAAATTCCAACAGATATAAAGGCACTGCCTAATAAAATCATTCCTAAATATCCGCTAATTACAGGACCCCAGTCAAAATTCGGAGAATACTTAGCTATAACAATCGGATACTGTAGAGTTAACACTAGGAGAATTATATATAAAACTAGTGATGCTAGAAATTTACCTAAAATTATTTCAGTTGGTGAAATTGGAGAAGTAAGTAGCAATTCTATTGTTTTGTTCTTTTTTTCTTCACTGATAAGACGCATAGTTAAAACAGGGGAAGCAAGCAAGAGAATAAAAGCAGCATTGTAAAGCATAGGTTCTAAGGTTGCCACCTTGCTTGTTAGTAAATAAACCCAGAATAAATATCCTACAATAAGCAAAAAAGCTGAAAAAACAATATATGCAACAGGTGAGAAAAAGTAGGATTCAAGTTCTTTCTTCATAATTGCTAAAATTTTCATTTTGATTAACTCCTCTTATCCTCTAAAGCTTTCTGAGAACTTTCTATCTCTGGTAAAGTGGTCTGAGGATTCTTGGTTTCATCGTTACCAATTTTGGGGAAAACATCTTCAATAGAAGAAGTAAGCTTAGTAAATACTTCTTCCAATGATGCTTTGGTTGGTTCTATAGCTCTGAAAATTCCTCCTTCTGAAGTTACTTTAGAGAAGAAAACATCAAAATCATCTTTTTTAGAAAGTTTCAAAGTAAAATCATAAATATTATCTTTATTCGAAACTCCTATTATTTCTGAGCCTTCTATATTGTCTATGCACTTTTTCCATTCCTGATTTTCAGAAGGTTTAAGTACAATATGCCAGCTAGGTTTACCTAGAGATTTATTCTCAATATTAGATACAGTATCTTCTGCGACAATTTCGCCTTCGTTTATTATGACTACTCTGTTACAACTTGCACTAACTTCGGAAAGAATATGAGTAGAAAGAATGACTGTATGATCATTTGATAAGTCTTTTATTAGTCCTCGAATTTCAATAATCTGATTCGGGTCTAATCCAACAGTTGGTTCATCAAGTATTAATACTTCTGGATTATGAATCAAAGCTTGAGCAAGACCAACTCTTTGCCTGTATCCTTTTGATAAAGTTCCAATTATTCTGTCACGGTTTGCAACAAGACCTAAACGATCAAGGACTATTTCGATACGTCTTATTCTTTCAGAATATTTTAAATCTTTTATTTTTCCGACAAATTCCAGGTAGGATTCTACTGTCATATCCATATAGACTGGTGGAGTTTCAGGTAAATAGCCAAGTCTTCTTCTGACTTCTATAGAATCTTCAAAAACATCGTAACCTGCTACTTTTGCAGTTCCTGAAGTGGCTGGAATAAAACAGGATAATATTCGCATTGCGGTTGTTTTTCCAGCTCCGTTCGGTCCTAATAAACCTAATATTTCACCTTTTTCGACCTTGAGATTAATATTATTCAAGGCTCTAAAATTATCATAATATTTGGTTAGATTGTTAAGCTCAATCACTGATTTGCCGCCTTCCAATTATTTTTTATTATGCTTAGACAATATTTAATATAAAAAGTTTCAAGAATTATATAAAAAAAAGGCGTCTGTTACAACCCCCTTTTTAATATTAAAGACTATAAATTGAGATAGAAGAATGAAGATAGAAGAATGAAGAATGAAGATTGAAGAATGAAGATGGAAGAAAGCAGAGAGTGGGCGTGGCTAAAGACTCTTAGAGCGGAAGAGCAGGAGAGCCAAGCGAAGCTCCCCCACGAATGGTGGGGGAGCTGGATTTTGCGAAGCAAAAGACTGAGGGGGCTGATTGCTGAAAGCAATCAGAGGCGTGGTTAGTGGTTGGTGTTTATGTGGTTGGTGAGTATTGTTATTGATAGAAGAGGGGAAGAAATAGAAAAAAGACATAAGATCAAAGAGTTTTTTCTTTTATCTTATGTCTTCTATCTTTTATCTTCTAACTTACTTTTTATTAGCTAAGTCACGAAGTTCTCTTCTTAAGATTTTACCTACTGCAGATTTTGGCATTGCATCAAGGAATTCGATATCTTTAGGAATCTTGTAATTTGCGAGATTTTTACGACAGAAACCAACAATCTCTTTTTTATCGACTTCTTTATTTTCTACTGTTACAATATAAGCCTTAACAGCTTCACCACGAACAGAATCTTTAACACCTACAACACAAGCTTCAGCAACCATCGGGTGTTTGTAAAGAACTTCTTCAACTTCTCTAGGATAAACGTTATAACCACCGCATATAATGAGGTCTTTCTTCCTATCAGTAATATAAACATAACCATCTTTATCGTAGTTCGCTATATCACCAGTATGTAGCCAACCATCAACAAGAACATCTTCTGTTGCTGCTGGTTGTTTATAGTAGCCTTTCATAACCTGTGGTCCACGAATACAAAGTTCACCATTCTGCCCTGCGCCTAATTCTTTAACGCCATATTCAACGTCAACAATTTTAATATCAGTAGATGGTAAAGCAAGACCAATAGAACCAAGTTTTCTTTCTTTGGGGTATATTGGAGAGACGTGTGTAACAGGAGAAGCTTCGCTTAAGCCGTAACCTTCAGTAATCTTAGCACCGGTTTTCTTTTCAAAAGCTTCTATCAAAGCTAATGGTAATGGAGCTGAACCAGAAATAAAAAGTTTCAAACTTGTTAAGTCATAGCTGTCTATTTCCTTTTGTGCAAGACAAGCACTGAATATAGAAGGTGCTGATGGCATACAGGTTATCTTTTCGTCATTGATCATAGAAAGCAAAGCTCTAGGAGTGAAACGAATCAATGGATAAATAGCTGCACCAATTATAATTGGGAATATTACAGCCAACTGTAAGCCATAAATATGGAACCAAGGTAAAACACCACCTATTTTTTCTTCACCATATTTTAAAACAACCATAAACAATCCTTCTAGTTGATATGAATTGCATATTAAATTGCTTTGAGTAAGCATACAGCCTTTTGAAATACCAGTAGTTCCGCCTGTATACTGTAAAAGCGATAAGTCATTGTAAGGGTCGATGTTATCTGCTTCAAAGCCACGATTTTCTGCCAATAAATCTTCCCAAGGATGAATAACATTATCATATTCAATTTCTGTATCACCAAGATGAACAACAAAAACATGTTTAATTGATACTGAAGACAATATACCTTTTACTTTAGCAAGTAATGTATCAGAAGTAATAATTGCCTTAGAATCTGAATCTGTAATTTGATGCAAAAGTTCTGATTCAGAATAAAGAGGATTGGTCATTACGCCACAGATACCAGCTCTTTGAATACTCCAAAAAGAAAGAACTGTTTCAACGCAGTTCGGAAGGAAAATACAAACTTTTTCCTGTTTATCAATACCAAAAAGTCTAAGGTTACCAGCTATTTTTGAAGTTAGTTTATCAAATTCTTTATAGGTAATCTGAGTAGTATCACTTTTTATTGCTATTTTATCACCATATAAAGTAACAGCTTTTCTTAAAACATCTGGAAATGTCATAGGTTTATCAGAAAAGTTAATTTCTGGATTAACGCCCTTATCATAGTTTTTGTACCAAAATTTTTCCATATAATCTCCTAGTTAAGTGTCGAGATATTAACACAACTAAAAAAAAAAAACAATAGCATTAAAAAATATGAAAAAAGTACCCTAATAGGATACTTTTCAAAATGAAATAATAAAAAGTTATATCTATATAATAAAAAAATTAGATAACTATTTTTTTGGGTATTTGTCTTCTATATCTTTTATTGTTCCGTGATTTGCACATTTTAATGCTGTAAATAAATCATATGAGGGATCAGATAAATCGCAAGTTGATGAATATTGAAATTTTTTAGTTTCAGGGCATACACAATCAAAATCTTTTTTAATGTATCCCTCAGACACTAAAACTTTATAATTTGCTTCATTTAATTCATTCATAAATGTAGAATGATCCATATTATACATTTCTATAGCCCCGAGCATAACTCTCATAGTCGCTCCACAAGCTCTTGCTTTATTCATTTTTTCTTCATTATTGCCACAGCCTAAACAAAGAAACAACTGATTACAGAAATTAATAAAAATAATGATATTACTTTCTTCATATTTAATCTCATCCTTATATACTTTTATATTAAATTTTTTTTTACTATATCATAAAATAAAAAACTATGCTATAATTTCTTTCATGGTATTACTGAAAGAACTAAATAATATTTGTTTAAATCGAAAAGTAGCAAAAGATTTTCCAAGTCAGATTATTTGTCGATTATTTGGAAACAATTCTGCACCCTGTAAATTAAATAAGCTTTGTGAAACTGCAGAAACAAAAGGTATATGGTATTTTTATACTGCTATACTGATTTTTATAATACTTTTTTATTTAATTCTATTTTGGCTTCTCAGACTTACGAAGTTATCAAAATTATGCTATCCATTAGCTATGCTTTTTATTGTTCCATTAGAATGGCTTGCTACATGTGCGGCTGCAACAATACAGTTTATCCGTAAATTGCCTTTATAAAATATATGTCCGTCAGTTACTTTTATAACTTTTCAGCTAGAACTTATCCCGATTACTCTGAAACATGTTTTAATACAATGGTTGTTGTCGATGGGCATATACTAAATGCCGGTTTTGATTTTCCTAAGCCTTTTGCAAAAACTCCTGCTTTTGATTTGGGTGGAGCTATTATAATTCCGCCTTTTGTAGATGCTCATGTTCATTTTTTGCAGAGTGGGATAGTTAATTCTGGCTGTCAGCTTAATGATGCTGAAACAATAAAAGATATTCTGGATTTAGTTTCTCTAGAAGCTAAGAAGAACGATATAGTTCTTGGTTGGAATCTTGATATTGAAGTAATAAAGGAAAAACGTTTTCCAACGCTTTATGAGTTAGATCAAATCAGTAATAAAAAATTCATTTGGCTTGTAAATAAAGATTTGCATTTGTGTGTAGCTAATACTTTTGCTTTGAATTGGGCTAGAAAGAATTATTCTGGTCTTACACATAAGGATGGAATTATAACAGGTGAATCCTATAATTCGTTATGCTATAAAATTAACGATTTGTTAACCGAATCATATAAGCTTAATTCCATGAAAAAAATAGAGCATCTTTGCATATCAAAGGGTGTTGCTACAGTTCACGCGTTAGAAGGAACCGAGAATAATGGTTATGAATCATTGTTGGTTGACAAGTTTTTCAAAAATAGTCGATTAGGCGCTGTTATATATAATCAATCATCTGACCCTTCTGTTCCTTTAAAGAATAAATGGAAACAAATGGGAGGGTGCATATTAGTTGACGGTTCTATTGGTTCTAGAACGGCTGCAATGTTCGATGATTACGATGATTATAAAACAAAAGGAGAACTATATTTAAATAGTGATTCTGTAATGTCATTAACAAAAACTGCAAGCAAAAATAATCTTCAATTAGCTCTTCATGCTATTGGAGATATGGCTTGTGAAATAGTGGCTTCTAGTTATATGTGGGCTTACGATACTCTAGGAGCTCCTGAACTACCAAATAGAATCGAACATTTTATTCTTCCCAATAATAAAGCGATACGTAATGCACGGAAATCTAATGCATTTATTGGAATTCAACCTGCTTATGATTATTATTGGGGAGGGAAAAACGGTCTATATGCAGAAAGGCTTGGGATTAGAAGAGCTTTGGAATGTAATCCTTATAAAACACTTTCTAATTCTGGTTTAACATTAATTGGTGGTTCAGATAGTCCTGTTACCCCTATCGACCCTTTGCTCGGGATTCATTCGATAGTTAATCACTCAAATTCAGACGAACAACTTAGCTTAAATCAAGCTTTTTCTATTTTTATTAATGAACCTCATAGAGCTACTGGAGATTTTGAAAGAAAAGGGCATTTAAGAATAGGGGAAAGGGCTGATTTTATTTGTTTAGACTCAGATCCATTTTTAATTACAAAGAGACGCATTAAAGATATAAAAGTTAAAGCTATGTATCTTGAAGGAGAACTTGTTACCATTTAATGAGTTATTAGAGAATATTATGTGTAATAATTCTAATATTGATCGTTACAACGAAATCGTAAAAAAATTGCTTGAATTCAGACACGAAAGGAATTGGGAACAGTTTCATACTCCTAAAAACCTTTCAATGGGGATTTCAATAGAAGCTTCTGAGTTAATGCAAGAGTTTTTGTGGAAAAATGACGAAGAAGTTGCGCAAAGAATTAAAGATAAACCTGAAAATGTAGCAGATGAAATTGCAGATATAGCTTCTTATGTTTTTTTACTTAGTCATGATTTAGGTTTCGATCTCTTTAAAGAAATAGAACGAAAAATAGAAAAGAACGCAAAAAAGTATCCTCCAGAAAAATGCTTTGGTATTGCTGCTAAATATACAGAACTAAAATGAGTAAGCGAAAATATTATTTTACTATAGCTGGATTAAGTGCCATACTTATTGTTGGTGCATATATTTCTATTCATTATGGAAGTATAAGGATTCCTATATCTGTTACTTTACATGCTTTATGTAACAATACACAACAATTGGCTGAACAATTCCCAGATTTAGATCCAGATTCTTTAATTGCTATAATAAAAGACTTAAGATTACCTAGAATTTTAGCTGCTATTTTTTGTGGATTTGCTTTATCTGTATCTGGAGCAGCATATCAAAGTATGTTTAGGAATCCATTAGTTTCTCCTGATTTATTAGGCGTGCTAGCTGGATCTTCTTTTGGTGCTTTATTCGGGTTGTTATTAGGTTTGCCAATAGAACAAACTCAAATAACAGCCTTTATTTTTGGCATCATAGCAGTGTTATTAGCAATGGGACTATCTGTATTTTTCCCAGGCAATAAATTAGTTATGGTAATTCTTGGCGGAATCTTTTTTTCCTCATTAGTTTCAGTATTAAAATATCTTGCAGATGCTAAAGACAAATTACCTAGTTTAACTTTTTGGTTAATGGGTGGATTTTCTAATATTCAAAATACAATTTCTTTTAATCTGTATTTGATAATTATTATAATTTTTAGTTTTTTGTTAATAATGTCATCTAATTATCTAAACTTACTAAGTATGGGTGATGAAGAGGCTCAATCATTAGGAATTAATGTTTCTTTAACAAGAAAAATAATAATTTGTATAACAACAGCATTATGTGCAACATCTGTTGCTCTAGGCGGAATGATTAGCTGGGTAGGGTTGGTAATTCCACATATTGCACGCATGATTGTCGGGCCTGATAATAGACAGCTTTTGCTTACATCAGGATTGATAGGTGGGATATATTTATTATTTGTTGACGATATTTGTAGATGTGCCTTTGGGACAGAAATCCCTATAGGGGTAATAACTTCATTGATAGGGATTCCATTTTTTGTTTTTGTCAGTTATAAAACATCTAGACTGTAATTATATTGTAAGACTAAAAGTTGTTTTAAAAATGTTATTAATATTGCGGTATTTTCAGTCTTTTTTTTAGCAAAAAATAATTCCCCCAAAGTATTTCTTTGGGGGAGCTTTGCAGATTTACTGATTATTTTTTACGCAGCCGCTGTGGCGTAGCAAGGCTTTGGTTTCAGGATCACGACCTCTGAAAAGTCTGAACACTTCAGAAGGAGATTTACTTCCCCCAAGAGCTAGGAAAGTATCTCTGAATCTTCTTCCTGTTTTTCTTACAGCTTCTTCATTCGATAAGCCAGCTTCTTCAAATGCTGCATAACAATCAGCACTTAATACTTCAGCCCATTTGTAGCTATAATAACCAGCAGCATATTCATTGGCAAAAACATGCTGGAATGCACAAAGGAACTTATCGCCAGGGTATGCTGGCATTGCACATGTTTCATTGGTAATCTTTACAAAAAGTTCGGCTGGGTCTACTTTTCCATTAATATCATAGTCTGAATTCAAACAAAGATCAAATTTACCAAAAGACATCTGACGCTGCATTTGATAAGCCGCTCTGAATTTCTTCAAACCAAGTACTTTATTTAACATTTCTTTTGGCATTGGTTCACCAGTTTTATAGTGGTGAGTCATTTTTGCCATAGTTTTTTGTTCTGTACACCAGTTTTCCATAAACTGACTGCAAAGTTCGATAGCATCCCATTCTACGCCGTTACATCCAGCAGCATCTGCTTCATCAACAGTAGTCAACATTCCCTGCAAAGCATGACCAAATTCATGGAATAGTGTTTTTACTTCCATAAATGAGAATAATGATGGTCTGTCTTCAACAGGAGTAGTAGCATTGCAGCAGATGTAAATAACTGGATTTCTCAATTTACCATTGTAAATTCTTCTGCTGAAACAATTTTCCATCCAAGCGCCACCGCGTTTTTCTCCTGGCCTGACATATGGGTCTAAGTAAAAATGAGCAATAACTTTGCCTTTTTCATTGGCAACGTCATAAAACATAACGTCTTTATCCCATAAAGGAATCTTGGTCTTGTCTGCTTCGATAATTTTTATTCCAAAAAGTCTTTCACCTAAATCAAACAAAGCATTTCTAACATTCGGGAATGGGAAATAAGGGCGAATTACATCATCTGTAATATTGAATGCCTTTTCTCTAAGACGTTCTGCCCAAAAAGCTACATCCCATTGTTTTAAAGGTTCAGTTTGACCATTTTCGTTTGCTATTTTCTGAACAGCTTCTAAGTCCTTCTGACCGAATGGGCGAGTAGCTTCTTCAAGTTCTTTGTACATCTTTTTTACATTATCGATATTTTTAGCCATCTTTACATCAAGGCTATAAGCAGCAAAATCTTTATAACCTAGAAGTTGAGCCATTTCTTTGCGAAGCTTTGTAATTTCTATAATTATTGGAAGGTTATCATATTTCCCTTCTGAAGCCCTGCTAGCAAAAGCTTTATAAATAGTATAACGGTCATTCCTATCACGATGATGTTGCAAGAAAGGCATGTAGCTTGGCTGGTCAAGAGTAATTCTCCATGGACCATTTTCAGCATCTATTTTATCGCCAGGTTTGCCATGTTTACGGATATAAGATAATGCAGATAAATTCTTTAGACTATTTGGCCAACCTTCAGTTTTTGCTTTATCAGTAATGATAAATTCAAAACTTCTAGTGGAATCAAGTAAATTATTTTTAAATCGAATGCTTAAATGGGAAATACGGTTAAATATTTCGTTGAATCTTTCTTTCTTTTTTCCTTCTAAGCCAACTCCAGCCTGTTCGCATTTTTTTAGTTTTAAATCTATGATTCTCTTACGAGCTTCATTTAATGTAGAATATTCTTTACTGGCTTTTAGTGCCTTTAAACCTTCATAAATTGCCTTGCTTTGAGTAAGCATTAGCTGTGTTTTGTTATGCTCAGGCATCATTTCTTCTTCTGCAATTCTGTAGCCTTCACAAGCTTTTACAGTATTAAGGTGCATAAGAAGATTCCAACCATATTCCTGATAAAGTTCCAAGTCTTCTAAAGGCTGACAAAGACCTTCCCATGTAGGAATAATGTTTTCTTCTATCTTTTTAATGCCTTTTTGCATTTCAGAAAATGCATATTTCAAAGCAGGAACAAAATGTTCGGGTTTAATGAGATCAAATCTCGGGAGACCTTCCTTTTTATCGAGTGCTTCAATTAATGGATTTTCAATCTTATTCATCTTATTTCCTTGTAAAATTATATATCTTATAATTACACTATAAGACGCTAAGAAAATGTACTCAAGTTTTTTTTAGAAAATTTTTATAAATTAATTAAAGTGAATTTATGCTGAATAGTTATTATTCAGATTTTGAATCAGGAGCTTTTATAAGAATCATGTCATTTGTAATATATCTAACACCATAAAAGCCTTTTTTTATCTTTATCTTAATTTTATCTCCTTCTTTGGCGGAATAATGTATCATTGGTGGAACGCTGATAATATCTCTACTATAAACCGAAGGTTCTATTTTAACTTCGTAAAATGTATAGTTTTTGCCATAACCTTGGACTGTACGTTGTGTGTTTTCTAATATATTTAGAGTTTTTTCTTCTGCTTCAGAAAAGTCTAATTTGTAATTAGTGACAAAAATAATAGTTGAAATTAAAAGAAATGATGAACAATAATTCCATATCCATAATGCATATTCGAAATACGGGTTTTCTTTATTTACTTCATCATATGATTTCTTATATTCGGTGTAGAATAATGGAACCATAAGAAGATTGTATATTATACAAAAGAATATAATGATAAAAACTGTATATTTATTAAAAATATTATCAATATTATCGTAAGTAATATTAGATTGAAAATTAATTTGTTGAAAATATAATGAGTAACAGCTTGCTGCAAAACAAATAAAACCTATTAAATAAAAAACATTATGAAGATATGGAAAAAACTTTTCAAAAAGTATTTTATATTCTTTATCATTCTTTGATGGAATTATATTTACAAAAGCTATTGCACCAAGAATTAGATGCATAAAGATTAAGGAAGATAAAGAGACAATAGTTGGTGATACTGATTTAGCTAAAATATCGCTAACCAAAAATATGCGAAGTAAAATTTGGAAAATTATAAAAATAAAAAATATAATAGATATGAATTTAATTATTTTAGTTTGAATATTTCCAATGTCTTGTTTTTTTTGTTTTATCATATTTTTAACCTTAATTCTCTACCAATTTTACAAAGGTCAGCAAGAAAACATTTATGGCAAAGTTCAGTGTTTTTGCCATAGGTACATTTACCGCCAATCCCAAGATGACAAAGAGCAAAGTCATATTTTATGGGGTCTTCAGGAGAACATTCTTTTAGTTTATTTGTTATTTCTATAGCAGTTAGCAAATCATCACTTTTTCTAGAAGTTAGGCCTAGATTTCTACTAATTTTACTTATATGTGTATCTAGAGGAATGATTAATTGTGAAGAGGGAATTTCATTCCAGATACCAATATCTACACCGTCATTGGGTCTGACCATCCATCTTAAAAACATATGCCAGCGTTTGCAGCAGCCTCCTGCTGTTGGGTCAGGCAAAAGATGCTTTATTCCATGGGGAACAGGGCTGATAAATTTTTCAGCTTCTTCGTAAATAGCATTTCTTAATACTGCTAAGCCTTCAATAATGTCTTTATTTTCGTTGTAACCATTAAGAAAAACTTTTTTTATACTGCCGAATTTGTTAATCACATTACCTATTGAGTAGGCAAATATAGATATTTCTTCCGCAGTGCTCATCCTATAGCCTATCCATGGAAAGGTTTTGTCGTGTTCTTTTGTAATTAGTTCAAGAAATTTATAATCACAACTATGCAGAATAGCAGCAATTTTTTTTGTAAATTGAGCAGCAGAACCATAAGAAAGCATTGCAGAAAAAATGGCTACTGCTTCAACTTCTGTTTGACTTTTCCCTTCATCAAAAAATCGTCGCTGAAATTGAACAGGATCAGAGCTAACTCGGTTTACTGGCGGAAATTCTATTAATACTTTGTCTAAGTAAAACTTTAGATTATTCATTTTATATCATAGATGATAAAAAATAAAATTCCAAAAAGACAAGTTTGTCGAGCTAACGCAGCAATAACTAGCCTTTTTGGAATTAGTATTTTAATTATCAGTTTTCAACTTTCAATTTATATCAATACTGGAAGGAACTGCCACCGATAAATTCACGAAGAATTGAAGTAGGTGGAACTTCTTCAACCATCTTTGGATCTAATGGACAGAAATAAGATAGAGTTCTTAGAATCTGACGGGCTTGACTATAGCAAGGACTATCGGGAGTAATATCCATAAATAGTTTTTCTGCTATTGGTCTTAATACTGCCCATTCATAAGGAACAGCAGAATTGAAGACTGCATCAGCACATTCCTGGTATGGGAATATGTTCTGAACTTCGCCTCTGTTTACTGAAGGCCAGCGCATAATTGTGTCTTCAGCAGAATAGCTGCGGTATTTAGCGTCTCTGACAGTTCTTCTGATTAATCTTGTGTCAGTGGTGCTGATACGGTTGTAATCATCTATAACCAAAGGAGTCAAAGCACTGATGTAAATTTTGAATTTACATTCTGGTGGAATAGATTCAGTAAGTCTTGGATTTAGACCATGTATGCCTTCAATGATAACAATCTGGTCTTCATTGATTCTCATAGGAATAGTCTTTTCTTTTCTGCTGCCGGTATGGAAGTCATATTCTGGTATCTGAGCAGTTTTGCCTTCAAGAAGTTCAAGCATATTTTTGTTAAACAATGGAAGATCTAAAGCTTCTATTGCTTCAAAATCATATTCACCGTCTTCATCTAATGGAGTCTTATCTCTTCCAACAAAATAATTGTCTAATGAAAGAGTAATAGGTCTAAGACCATTAACTTTGAGGCTTGTGCAGAGACGTTTACTGAAAGTAGTCTTACCTGAACTTGAAGGTCCGGCTATTAATACTATTCTTACGTAATAGTGACTGCAGATCTGGTCAGCAATAACCTGAATCTTCTTCTGATGAAGAGCTTCTGAAGTTTTAATGAAGTCTGAAATGCTTCCATCTTTAATGATTTCGTTAAGTCGGCCGACATTATTTACTTCAAGAATTCTGCCCCATTCTTTACTTTCACGGTAAGCTGCGAAAATCTTCGGCTGTCTCTTTGGCTGAGAAGGTACACTTGGATCATCAAAATCAGGGAATAAAAGAACAAAACCAGTTGAATACTGTTTAACATCAAATACTTTTAAATAACCAGTTGATGGAACCATTGGACCCATATCAATGTCTACATACTTCCAGCATGAAACTATATCTACTCTGTCAGCGTTGATGTTTTTAAGTAATCTTGCCTTTTCAGGATACCCTTCTTTTTCAAATAAATCTTTAGCTTCACTACGAGTTAAAGTAGCTTTTTGGAAAGGTTCATCCTTTTCAACGATACTGTTCATTCTCTTTTTAATGAGTTCTAATAGTCTTTCTGAGACAGGAACATCTGTAAATAAATCGTAATAGAACCCGTTACCGATAGCATGGTCTATAACAAGTCTTGCGTTTCGATAGAGTTCCAATATTGTTCTTGCAAGAACAAATGCCAGACTTCTTTTGTAGCAGTCTCTTCCTATGCTTGATTTGTAAGTTAAAAATTCGATTTTACAAGCCATGGCTGGTGTAAAATCAAGCCCTAATGCTTCATTATTTACTTTTGCGCATATGTAAGGGAGTTTATCTGGACCTAGTGCTAGATTCTTAGCAATTTCAAGTATCGATTTGCCTCTTTCTATTTTATGTATAGAACCGTCGTTTGTAACTGTAATTTCAATTAAATTTGGTTCTTTGTTTTCTTTGTTAAAAAGTTTTTCTTCAGTCATTCTGTACCTTCTTTAATGTTCTAAAATAGGGATAAAATCCCATCCTATCTCACTAATACCACTCTTTAAACTTTAATGTCAATATTATTTATGTTTTTCTTAAATGTTATAAATAAACTGTTGCTAAAACATTTCCATAAAAGATATAATAAAAAATGATAGTATGAATCTGTACATAATTTTAAGGCGGTCTATATAATAATGAATGGTATTGAACTTAATTCTTTAACAACTATGAAGTTACTTCTTCGTGAAACTTTATTAGATAAAAAATTAGATGAACACGAAAAGAATAAAATCAAAGCATTGGCGGTCAGATTAGGAATAGATAATCAAGAATTACAAAATCTATTAAATGAAGCTGCAAGTGAAGCAGCAAAAAGTGATGGTGTAAATCGTGAATTAGATCCTAAGGCTCTTTTTTCCAGTGCTTGTGAAGTTGCTATGGCTGATGGTGTTTTATCAGACGATGAAAAGCAAAATCTTTATTCTCTTAAAGAAATTCTTCATATAGATGATGACTGGTATGCTTCTAAAATGCAAGAAGTTCTCAGAATGTGTACAGACCCAGCTGATGAACTAGATGATGATGAAGTTTCAGATGAAGAACTAGAAGGATTTGATCCAAAACCTTTAATTAAAGATGTTCTAAAAAATATAGAAACTATAATTGTCGGAAAAACAGAAGTTATAAAGCATGTTTTAGCTGCTGCTTTAGCTAACTCTCATGTTCTTCTAGAAGATGTTCCAGGAACAGGTAAAACAATGCTTTCAAGAGCAATTGCTTCTTCTATTGATTGTACTTATAAAAGAGTTCAGTTCACACCAGACTTGCTTCCAATGGATGTATCAGGTTCAATGATTTATAACCCTAAAGAAGCATCTTTTTCTTTTAAAAGAGGACCTGTTTTCACAAATATCTTTTTGGCTGATGAAATCAACCGTGCTACTCCTAGAACTCAATCAAGTCTTCTTGAAGTTATGGAAGAACGTCAAGTTTCTGTTGATGGTGCAACTTTTAAAATACCAAAGGTTTTCTTTGTCATTGCAACACAAAACCCAGTTGATCAACAAGGAACATATCCTTTACCTGAAGCGCAGTTGGACCGTTTCCTTATGAAATTGAGCATGGGTTATCCTGATCATGTTTTTGAAAGACAAATGCTTGCTAATCATTTGGCAGGGAACCCAATAGCCAGGATTAAGTCGGTAATTTCAAGAAAAGATTTTAGGAAGATTCAACGTTATATTGTTACTAAAGTTGCTGTAGCTCAAGAAGTTCAAGAATATATTCTGAATATAGCAGAAACTTTGCGTAATCATTCCGAATTAACTTTAGGACCTAGCCCTAGAGCGACTATTGCAATGATGAATGCTGCCAGATCTTGGGCGTGCGTTGAAGGAAGAAATTTTGTTACACCAGACGATATTAAGAAATTAGTCAAACCTGTATTTGCTCATAGATTAATATTAGGATCTGCCGCTCTAGTTAGACATGTCAACCCTGAAGACATAATAGCAGAAACTATCTCTAAAGTTCCTGCTCCAGTAACAAGAAATAAATAATTATGCGTAATACATTTCTACAAAATAATTATCAAAGTCCTCCTAAAATTGTTATTTCAGATATTGAAGATGAATATCGTGAAGATGAGGAAGCGTATAATCGTACTATAAATACTTCCAACAGATTTAGATTTTTTCTTTACGCTATGTTTGCTTTCGGTATCTTCTTTACTGTTCCATGGCCAGGTTTTAAGAATTTTTTCTGCCCTGAGTTTTCAATATTTATATATATTCCTTTGTCTGTATATGTTGTTTCCAGACTTTATTTAAATAAAGTTAAAAACTCTTTTACTTTGGTTCAACGACTTCATGAAGAAAAAGCAGTAGAAGAAGATATGTTTACTGTATATCTTCAAATTAAGTACAAGAGTATGTTCCCATTTTCAGTAGCTTATGTAAGTGATGAATTTAAAGGATGTAAAAACCTTGGCTCTCCAATTAAAATCCTTAATAACTCTGATTTTTCAAATGAAGGAACCCTGAATGTTAAGTATACTGTTCCTTTAAATCGTGGTTATGGAAAATTTGCAGTTGGTCCTTTGACTTTAAATGTAAGAGACCCATTTTGTTTTTTTGATGAAAAGTTAATTCTCAAAACTAAGGAATCCTTTGTTAATGTATGGCTTAATCCTCCGCCAGAAGAAGATATGGAGTTGATAAACAGTACCGTTTTAGAACCTATGGGCAGTACTAAATCTACCAAAAGTGGAAATGGTATGGATTTTTATGGGATTAAAGAATATGCTCAGGGAGATGACGTAAGAGCTATTTGTTGGTTAAAGTCTGCTTCAATAGGTAAAACCGTAATTAAACAGTTTGAACGTGATTGTTTGTCAACAGTGTTTTTAGCTGTTCATACAGATAGAACTCAGCTTAGAGGCATTGGGTTTGGTAACGGTATGAATAGAATTTTCAGAATCTGTGCTGCAGTTATTCAAGAAACAAGGAATCGTGGTATCCCCGTAAAGCTTGCAATGACCCAGGATAAAACTACTAATATTTTCAGTGTTAGCACGAATTTGCCTGCTTATGGTTTTATGACTGATATTTTAAATTCCTTTGACAAAGGGAAATTACAAGCAGCTGAACCTGAAGCAGCTTCAACACTTATTGATACAATCTGTGCAGAAGCTGGACCTGGATCTATAGTTTTATTTTTAAGTCATACACTGAGACTTGATTATGATAATATTTTTGACGGCATTACTGCTCTTCAAGCAAGAGGTGTTAAAATTATTCTTTGGGTTATAGATGACTCAAAACTTCTAAACTTTACTGGTGCACAGCAAAAGAATAAGATTACTCCTCAAGAATTTGCGGATAAAGTCGAAGAAATGGGAATTGATTTTAGGATAATAGATCCTAAGGAACAATATGCTAAGGAAGAAGCTTATAAAGAAGCTAGCAGGTTAATGAAAGAATGAGCTTAACAAAAATTGCAGCAAATGTTTCTGGTATTCAAACCGACCCTATGGCTGGTTTGAATCACTTAAAAGAATTATCAAAACAGAAGAATGCAGAAGATAAAGAAGGTACTTTTACCGCTATAGTAGAAATACTTATTTTGTCTTTTTGTATTTCTATGGGGTTGTATTCTATAACTTTAACAATATTTCCTAGTAAATTTCAGCAATGGTATAGAGAAAAAAGGCATGAAATGAGTCTGAAAATCACAGGAGCAACTAAAGAAGATCAAAAAGCTTCTAGAGATTTGTTTGATATATTAATAGATTTAATTAAGTATGCTTTCGGCGGTGTTGGATTAGGTGGAGCTAGCTATCTTTATATTAAGAGGAAGAATAAAGCCGGTAAACAGCGCCAAATGGAACTTGCTATGGAAGAAGAAATGAATCGTTTAAAGAAAGCCTTAGAAGAAGAATCAAAAGATTCTGCAGCAGGAGTAAAAGATAATAAGTCATCAATACTAAACGGTATAAATATAGTAGAACTCTTTAATTGTTTTGCTGATATTATGGCAATTCAAAGAAATCTTCCAAGAGAAAAAGATGAAACTGCATTAGAATATTTTATGAAAATATCTAAATCTGTTAATTTCCCTGATACAGAAAGTTTAAAAGCTGCTAAGTATTTTGATGACGAATTATATGGCAAGAAACAATCTACTAAAGATGACCGTGCTTCATTTATGCAGCTTTTATTAAAAATGATGAATACAATAAATACAAAATCATCAGCTAGAATTGCCGCATAATTCACTGAATATATTATAGGAATAATTATAAATGAATCGTATGACTAAAAAAATAGATTTAACCATAGAAGGTCTAACTTCTGAGGGAGAATCTTTTGTTACAATTAATAAAAAGCTTTATGTCGTAGCTGGTTTTTTACCTGGTGATAAAATAAAAGTTGAAATTGATGAAGATAAAAAACTTATTGTTGATGCAGAATTAATAGAACCTTCGCTAAATAGAATTAAATCAGACTGTCATTATCATGGCGCCTGTGGAGGTTGTGATTTACTGGAACTTTCAGAAAAAGTACGAAAAAAAGAAAAACAAGCTATGATTAAAAGAGCATTAGCACGAATTCCAAATTGCGAAAATGTTGATTTGGAATCTTTTAATGCATCTAAAGAGATAATCAGATATATGCCAAGAGTAAGACTTCATCAAAGTCAAAACTATGATGAAAGAAAGTCTGGTTTTTTAGCTGCGGGTGAATCTGATGAAAAGTTTTCCGGTAATATTGTTCCTGTTAGTTCTTGTCCATTACTAATGCAATCTCTTAATAAAAGACTTAATGCAACCAGAAAGATTCTAGATACTATCCCTATTATCTTAGAAAGCCTGACATTGATGTCTTCTTCCTCTACCAAATCAGACAGAGTTGTTGGACACGCTGTATTGCAAAAAGGCAAAACTGCTCATTTCTGTATTAAAGATTTGAATAAAATTGTTAGAGCAGCTGATTTAAAAGGCTTAACAATTGCTGACCATACCAATAAAATAAAAGAAACAATTGGGGAAACAACAGTAACTGGTTTGATAGCCACTAATGTTGAAGGTGGAGCATATGAATCCGAAGCTTCATTTTTTGTTCAAGGTAATATTTATCAAAATGCAAACCTTATAAATAAAGTTGTTGAATATGCTGAACCTTCAGAAAAAAAATATATAGTTGAAGGTTTTGCTGGGGCTGGTAATTTTACTTTGGCTTTAGCTGCAAAGGGTGCAAAAGTCGATGCTGTTGAATCTAACCCAAGTGCTGTTAGAAGTGGAATCAAAAATATTGTTAAATCAGGTTTCAAGAATGTAAAACTTCATGAAGGCAATGCTTTAAAGGATTTAACCAAATTCAATAATCCAGATGTTTTGGTTCTCGACCCGCCTAGAACTGGCACTCCAGGCATTGGTGCAATAGTAGAAAAATTGGGTTTCCCAAAACGTATTGTTTTAGTTTTCTGCGATTTAGAAGCTATGGTAAAAGACTGCAAAGCTATACTTAAATCTGGCCAATATAAACTGGAAAAAGTTGCAGGATTTGACCTCTACCCACGCACTCACCACGTTGAGACGGTAGTATTGATTTCAAGTGAAAACAAATAAGAAAGACTTAATGCACGTCTTTCTAAGCCGGCTAGCCGGAGAAATAATACGAAACGCCTTTTACGTAATTAGATAACACTTTTTAAGTGGAGGTTATCATGGCTGCGAAAAAGCTTGAATTGACAGAAGACACGCTGTCCATCATTGAAGAAATAGGCGGACATATGCCAGGTGGCTTCTTTATGTATAAGGCAGCAGAACCCGAAGAATTGATTTATGCCAATAAGCCTGTATTGGAAATCTACGGCTGTGCGAATCTTGATGAGTTCAGGACTCTTACTAGCTTCACTTTCAAAGGTATGGTTCATCCTGATGATTATGAACGTATTTCTTTATCCATCGTTCAACAGATTAATTCCAGTGATGATCACATGGACTACGCAGAATATCGTATTATTCGCAAGGATGGCAAAGTCCGCTGAGTTGACGATTATGGGCATTACTGTGAAACCAAAGCCTATGGTGGCATTTACGTTGTTTTTATCTCTGACATCACGGAAAAGCGTGAGCAACGGGAGACAGACAAGGCAACCCGTGATGCAGTTATTTCCACGCTGACCAATTCCTATAACACAGTCTGGCTCATCAGCGATGTTGTGACAGAAAAAAGTGTGCTGTATCATACAGGTCTGGCCCCTTCACACGCGGAAGCCATCCGAAATGCATTAAGCCATTCCAAATATACGGATACCAAGACAGAGTATGTCCTCACCATGGTCGCCAAAGATGACCAGGAACGGATGCAAGAGCAGATAGGCCTTCCATATATCCTGAAACAGTTTGAAACCAAAGATCAGTTTTCTGTCAATTTCATCAGAGAACTATAAAGCGGCCCAAGACATTACCGAATCGATTTTGGAAAGGTATTCATGCCTGGCGGGCGCATCGGTGTAACGATGGGCTTCAAGGATGTGGATGATGAAATCCGACAGAGCCAAGCTATGCAGGAAGCGTTGGACGATGCAGGAAGGCGGAGGCGGAATACCGGCAGGCTGCAGCAGCCCGCATTACCTATGAAAAAGTGGCGCAGGCCTGGCAGGAGACTATTTCGGAATTTATATTGTTGATCCGGATACGGATAAGTTCGTGGAATACAGTACAACAAAAGAGTATGAAGAACTTGGCGTTGAAAAGGAAGGCAATAATTTCTTCGATGTGAGCCGGAAGAACATGGAACGTCTGATCTACATTGAGGACAAGGATCGCTTTATGGGAACCTTCTACAAAGAAAAAGTCTTGGTCATACTAGAACGAGACGGCAGTTTCACCATGAAATACCGACTTATGCTAGGTGACACCCCAATCTGGGTTAGTATGAAGATAACACTTATGGAAGATAAGGACGGTCGTCATCTGATAATCGGTATAAACAACATCGATGCACAGATGAAACGAGAACTTGAGTATCAGCAACACGTGGCCGAAGCAAGAACAAAAGCACGAAATGATTTCCTCGCCAACATGTCTCATGACATCCGAACTCCTATGAATGCTATTGTTGGTTATACCAACATTGCTAAAAGCCATAGGGACGATCCTGAGGCGGTTACAAATGCGCTGGAAAAGATCGGTTCTTCCAGTCACTACCTGTTGTCACTTATTAATGATATTCTGGACATCTCCAAGATTGAAAGCGGAAAGATGTAGGTCAACCTTGGCCCCTATGACCTGGAGAGCATATTCCACCATATTGAGGATATTACCGCGCTTCAGGCAAGGAATAAGGCTCTTATCATCACCTATCAGCACGACTCTGCCCGACACGTCAAAGTAAACGCAGACGAGCTTCGCATTGAGCAGGTGCTTGTCAACATTGTTAGCAACGCAATCAAGTATACCCCTTCAGGTAAGACAGTCGATCTGATTGCTGAAGAAGAACCCGCTGAAGGAATTAAAAATCGTTATCGTTTCATTGTTAGGGATACTGGTATTGGTATCAGCGAGGATTATCTGCCACATATTTTTGAGAGCTTTACCCGTGAGGAAAAAACGACGGTCAACCGCATACAGGGCACAGGCTTAGGACTGGCGATTACAGCGAAGGTAGTAGAACTGATGGGAGGCACGATTTCTGTAAAGAGCACATTAGGTGAAGGCTCAGAGTTTACCGTTGTGCTTGAACTAGAAGCTCTGGAAAGTGAAAAAGAGGATAATGATTCGGAAAATGATATAATCGACCTTGCTGGTTGCCGTGTTCTGCTGGTAGAGGATAACAATATCAATGCTGAGATTGCTGCTATGATACTGTCCCAGTATAAAATCGAAGTCGATCGTGCCAGAAATGGGCAGATTGGGTTAGAACAAGTTCAGAAGAATGAAAGAGGATACTATGATGCAGTTCTGATGGATATTATGATGCCAGTTATGAATGGGTATGAAGCGACAAAGGCGATACGTGCGCTGAATGGGGATTATTATAAGACCCTTCCTATCATCGCAATGAGCGCCAATGCTTACGACGATGATGTAAAAGCATGTCTGGCGGCGGGAATGAATGCGCATATAGCTAAACCCTACAATCCGGACAATCTTCTGAAGTTGCTTAATGCACAAATCAGAGGGTCTGGTTCTTAATTCGTCTAACAGACATCATTTTGCCACGTCAAAACAGTAGTTTTACTTTCAAAGGTTAACACATATATAGAGTAAAAGTATTGTTTTTTTTTGCTAATTCAGATACTATCATTAAATATTGTTATGGTTTAAGTAGAGGAGTATTATGGAACCTTTAAAGAAAACAGAAATGTCAGATGAAGACTTGGAAAATGTTACTGTTGGTATAGAGGTGAAGATTTAGATCATAGTTGTAGGTATGCTCTTATTGATGACAAAAGTGGAGAATGGTATTGCATGGGCGTTACAGCTGATGCTGTTGCAGAACACTATAAAGCTCGTAAAAACAGTAGCCAGATTATTAGTCTGGATGAATACAGAGAAATATTTGGGAAGGATTTTAAATATTTATAAGTAAATAGTTAGTAAATAAAGTTAAAATATTTGATATAGGAGGAAAATAAATGAGTCGCGTAAAAGATTTAGAGAAAAAAGTTTACAATATATTAGAAAATATTGAAGATAATGAAAAGCGTGCAAAAGCTGTAGCTCATTTGCACGGAGTTTCACTTGCTGCTGTTATTTTGGCCAAGAAAAGTGGACAAAACTTTGAACTAGCAGCTATGGCTGGTTTGCTTCATGATCTTTATGCCTACAAGTCTGGTAGTTACGATGACCACGCTCATCGTGGAGCAGATTATGCCAAAGAAATTTTAAACGAAATGAATCTAACTACTCCTGAAGAAACGAAAATCATCTGTTCAGCTATTTGGAATCATGATAGCAAAGCAGAAGTTAATGAACCAATGGATGAAATTCTAAAGGATGCTGATGTTATTGATCATTCTTTAGCTGACCCTACAAAATCAGTTAAAGAACATGAACAGGCAAGGTATTCTAAAATAAGCAAAGAATTTGGATTTAGCTGATTTAGATTTGATGAAAAATCACCCATCACCAATAAAACCTAAAAAGATTAACTAAAACAATTCTCTTATTTCTCATCTCTAAACTCTTAGTATTATTGTTTTGTGACTCTTGCTGTGTTATGATATAAATAGCTATTAAAGCCTAATCATACTGGATTATCACAATATATGAAACAGAAAAAAATCGCATTAATAAATGATATAACAGGTTTTGGAAGATGTTCTGTAGCCGTTATGGCTCCAATTGTTTCAGCAATGAAAATACAAGCTGTACCAGTTCCTACAGCAATACTTTCAACTCATACCCAATTTCCTCTATATTATTTTGATGATTATACAGAAAAGATGCCAAAGTATATTCAGACTTATAAAGATTTGAACATTAGTTTTGATGCTATAGCTACAGGCTTTTTAGGGTCAGAAAAGCAAGTAGATATTGTTATAGATTTTATAAAAAGTTTCCGTACAAAAGATTCTTTAATCCTTGTTGATCCTGTAATGGGGGATTATGGAAAATTGTATAAAACATACACTCCTGCAATGTGCAATAAAATGAAGGAATTAGTTCAGTATGCTGAAATATTGACTCCAAATCTAACAGAATTATGTACTCTGTTGGATATTGAATATCCAAATGAAGGTAAGGTTAGTTTGGATAATCTTGATTCAATGTGCCAAAAATTGGCTGAAAAAGGACCTAAGCACATAGTTGTTACTGGTATTCCATTTAATAAAAAGCAGATTTTGAATTTCATTTATAATAATGGTGAAGATTATCAGATTATAATGTCAGATAAAATTGGTGATGATAGAAGTGGAACTGGTGATGTGGTTAGTGCAGTAATAGCTGGAATGTACATGAATGGTCATACACTATATGAATCTGCAAAAAAGGCAACAAAATTTATTTCTAAATGTATTCAATATTGTGAAGACAATAAAGTTCCTAACTATTGGGGTTTATGTTTTGAAATGTTTTTAAAAGATTTAGTTGAGGATTAAATAATGATTTTATATACAGTTACAGGTAGAGTAGGGGAAGCAGGTTATTTAGACATATCAAAAAGTGGTGATTTAAAAGGCAAGAATATTTATGTCAATATGACTAACAAGTGTCCTTGCAGTTGCACTTTTTGTTTGAGACAAACAAAAAAAATGATGGAAAATAACTCTTTATGGTTAAAAGAAGGTGAACCTTCATTACAAAGTATTAAAGATATATTCTCAAAGTATGATTTAAGTGTGATTAATGAATTGGTTTTCTGTGGTTTTGGAGAACCATTAGAACGCTTATCTGACGTTTGCGAACTTATTGATTATTTGAAATTAACTTATCCAAATTTGAAAACAAGAGTAAATACAAACGGTTTGGCTAATTTAATTCATAATAAAGATATTACACCCGAATTAAAAAATAGATTTGATACGATTTCTATTTCTTTGAATGCACCTGATGCTGAAGAATATTTATCTCTAACACGCTCAAAATTTGGTTTACAGTCTTATGAAGCGATGAAAGATTTTGCTGTTAAAGCAAAAAAATATGTGCCAAATGTTGTTTTTACAGTTGTAGAAAAAGTAATGTCTGATGAAAAAATAAAGATTTGTCAGAAAATATGCGACGATTTAGGGGTAAAACTTAGAGTCAGACCTTTTGAATCTTGAATTAATAAAAATTTAATTAAATATAAAACCCATACTACTTAATAATTAAGCAATATGGGTTTGTTTTTTTATATTATTAATAATAAGTGCCAAGAACTTTAAATATGAAAGCGTAAGTAAAAGCAATTTCTTTTAAGTAGTCATATCTTCCTGAGGCACCCATGTGACCAGCATTCATATTAGTTTTTAAGATCAACATATTGTTGTCAGTTTTCATTGCGCGAAGTTTTGCAACATATTTTGCTGGTTCCCAATATGAAACTCTTGGATCGTTAAGGCCAGCGGTAACAAGTATATTTGGATAATCTTTAGCTTCTATATTATCATAAGGAGAATAACTGAGCATATAATCAAAATATACTTTTTCTTCTGGACAACCCCATTCTTCATATTCACCAATAGTTAATGGCAATGTTGGATCAAGCATAGTATTCATCATATCAACAAATGGAACATCAGCTACTACAACCCTGAATAAATCAGGTCTCATGTTTGTAACAGCTCCCATTAGGAGTCCACCAGCACTTCCACCTTCAATTGCTAAATACTGAGGTTTTGTGTAACCTTGTTCAATTAGGAATTCTGCACAAGAAATAAAATCTGTAAAAGAATTTCTTTTGTTTAATAATTTTCCTTCATTGTACCATTTACGGCCCATTTCTTGGCCGCCTCTTATATGAGCTATAGCGTAAACGTAACCTCTATCTAGCAAAGATAAATAAGTAGATGAAAAATATGGATCTGTAGATACACCGTATGCACCATAAGCTGTAAGATACATACTTGCAGCACCGTTTCCCCACATATCTTTTCTATATACTAAAGAAATAGGAATTTGTGTTCCATCTTGTGCTGTTGCAAAAAGTCTTTCAGAAACATAGTTGTTTGAATCAAAATTACCTACTACTTCTCTTCTTTTTTTACATTCTGATAAACCAGTATTAAAGTCATAATCAATAACAGATTCTGGAGTTGTAAGAGAACAATAGACATATCTTAATTTATCTGTCTTGTATTCTGGATTATTACCTAAATATACAGAATAAACAGATTCTGCAAAAGGTAGATCTATATTTTCATTGGTTCTAGTGTCAATATATCTCAGGGTTTGTAACCCTCTATTTCTTTCAGATATAACTAAATAGTTTTCAAATGCTGAAATAGAATCAATATATACATTTTCATCGTGAGGAATAAATTCTTCCCAGTATTTTTTATCTATTTGATCTTCTTTTGTCCTCATTACTTTAAAGTTAAGTGCATTTTCATTGGTAGTAATATATATATATGGCTTTTGAAAACTGATGTAATATTCTATATCTTTCCTTCTCGGCATAAAGAGTTTAAATTCACCAGTGGGGTTTTTAGCTTCAAGTATATATTCTTCTGAACTTGTGGTTGAACCTGTAAAAATAGTTAAAAATCTTTTATCACGACTTTTAAAAATACTACAACCAAACATCTGATCTGATTCTTCAAAGATTATGGGGTCATTTTTGGAATCTGTTCCTAGTTGATGTCTTTTTATCTGGTATGGTCTGGTTGTTTCATCCATTATTGTATAAAAAATGGTTTTATTATCTTCTGCCCATTCAATATTGGAAGTAACTTTTTCTATAACATCAGGCAATTCTTTATGATTCTTTAGATCTAAAAAATGTAAGTTATATTCTTCGTTACCGTCATAATCAACTGTGTATGCAACAATATCACCATTTGAGCTTATTTCGATACTTCCACAATCAAAAAAATCTTTTCCTTTTGCTAATTCGTTTTCATCTATTATTATTTCCTCTGGTTTGGAATTATCT
The DNA here is from genome assembly GCA_905236675.1 of Candidatus Rifleibacteriota bacterium. GTDB lineage: Bacteria > Muiribacteriota > Ozemobacteria > Ozemobacterales > Ozemobacteraceae > RUG334. The sequence continues at coordinate 50,014 of CAJOND010000017.1, forward strand.
ACCAATCTTCTACAATGTATTGGATACTGTTTCCCTGCTGCAGTTTTGGTGTAATACATATATTTACCGTCTTTTACAGGAACAGATAAATCATCTTCTTTTATACGAGCTTTCATTTCCTCAAAAAGTTGGTCCTGTAAAAGTTCGGTATCTTTCATGACATGTCTTGTATATGCATTTTCTGCTTTCAAATAATTCAAGACATCACGATTTTTTTTATCGTTCTGGTCGCGTAACCATGCATAATTATCTATTAATAGAGTCCCATGTTTTTCAGTTATTACAGGAATTTTTTTTGCTCTTGGTGGAGAAGATATTTTTCTGGTTTCATTAGCCATTAAAACTGGGGCTGAAGCAAAGATTACAAATAACATTATTATATATATTTTCATTTTACCCTCGAAATAAATTTTTATGAAATAAATTTTATAATCAAAAATGAAAATCTTCAATATTTTTATGTCTTAGTAAATGTATAAATATATTGAAAAATTTCATTATATGATTAAATTTTGATATAATAATATTAAGATTTAAATTGAAGAGAAAAGGTTAAGTATATGAAGCTATTTAATAAAAGATTAGCATTTGTTATTATCCTTTTTTCTTTTATATTTGTTCTCCCTGTATTGGCACAAGTTTCTGAAGTAGAGATTTTTAACGAATGGTTTTTGGAAGATTGTCCTTGTTCATTTGAAAGACCCTTTTTTTTAATTAGAAATTACGAAGATTTTAATATATTTTGGCAAAAGATTAAGTTAGGTAATGCCGCTCCATATTATGATTTTAATAAATATATGGTTTTTGTTTGGGCACCTGGCTATACAAGAAAGAATTGCTCAAAAGTAAATTTTGAACGTTTGCTTTTTAAAGAAGGGAATTTACTATTACTTGTTGATTTTGACGATAGTAGTAAATTCTTCGGGCAGTTAAGAAGACCAGTAAAAATTGCTGTTTTTCAAAAAGTTAAAGATTCAGATTTGTTTGTTTTTAGAAAGATACAAATAGGTTGGAAAAGCTATGATTATAAACTTGTATATAAAGTTTGGAATATGGAATTTGAAAGAAAACGTCCATTAGAAATTACTTTAATGGATCGTGAAATTGCACCAAAATATGCATTGGCAACTTTTTCTGGCACCTTAGAAGAAAGTGATGACAACGAGGTTCCAGAAGAACAGACTACACAGGTTGCGGTTCAACCTAAGGAAGAAAGCAAGTCAAAAGTTGAACCTGTTAGAATAGTAACTGCTCCTAAACAAACAAGTTCTGCAAGACAACCAACAACTGTACAAACTCCAAGAGCTCTTCCTGAACCCATTTCACCAAAAATGCAAACTGCGGTTCAACCACAAACTCCAAGAAACACTTCACCAAATCAAACTACTACTACATCTCAGCCACCAAAAACTACTGGTGTAGTTAGCACTTCTCCTATTGTAATTGGTGGTACCCCAGCTCCTACAGTTAAACCTGATTCAAAATCTGAAGTAGCCCCTGGTATGGGAGAAGATCCATTATTTGGTGCCGAATTTGACATAACATTTTAACTATAATTATCGAGGCTTTTTATGATTCACGCTTATACTGGAAATGGAAAAGGTAAAACAACCTGTGCAATAGGTCTATTAATAAGGGCTTTTGGTTCTGGAAAGAAAGTTATCGTTATCTTCTTTGATAAGGGAAGTGAAACTTATAGACATAATGAACTTATTGCTTTAGATCGTTTGGGTATAGAATATCATGTAACTGGCTTAGAACGTATGTTGCCAGATGGTAAATTTCGTTTCGATGTTACAGAACTAGATAAAAAAGAAGCTTTGCGAGGTATTGCTATTGCTGAAAATTCAATTCATGTTGATAAATTTGATTTAATAGTTCTTGATGAAGTTTTAAGTGCTGTAACTTATGGCTTATTAGATAAGAATTTACTAGAAAAACTGATTAATGATTTGCCTTCTACAATAGAATTAGTTTTGACAGGTCGTTGTGATGATAAGAAATTGTTGGATAAATGTGATTTAGTAACTTCAATGACTAAAGAAAAACATTATTTTGATAAAGGAGTGAAAGCTCGACCCGGTATAGAATACTAAAATGATTTAATTGATAATTGTATAACCTTTACATAAAAAAAAGCTTGGGATTTAACCAAGCTTTTTTTTATGCTTAACTTTTTTTTTATGCTTAACTTTTTTTTTAATTTCTTGCTGGAACCACAATTGTGTTTTGTCTAAGTTTAATTCTCGAACCATGTAAAAAATAACCTTGAATACTCGCACAACCATATAGCATACAGTTTGATTCCATTATTGTCCCAGGATTACAAACTGAATTACAACCTAATTGACAATTATCACCCAAAATGGCCCCAAATTTTCTCATACCTGTATCGACTCTTTTACCTTCAAGCATCATTGTTACATGGGTTCCGTCATGTTTTAAATTTGAAAGTTTTGTGCCAGCACCTAAATTAACATTTGAACCTAAAATTGAATCTCCAACATAGTTAAAATGTGGAGATTTTGCACCAGGCATATATATAGCTCTGACACATTCAGATGTATGTCCGACAACCGCATTGTCACAAATAATTACATTTCCACGGACAAAGGCTCCATGACGTATTTCTACATTTTCACCTATGATTGCAGGTCCGCATACCATTGCTCCTGCTTCTATTACTGAACCTTTTCCGAAATAAATTTGCTCTATATTTCTTATATGAGCACCTTCTTCTATTGTTCCTAGTATTTGAGGCTTAACATTTTTTGCTACAAAACCATTCTGTATTCTTTTAATTACATCCCAAATGTTTTCTAAATCATCATATCCTTCTAAATGTGTTTCAAATAATTCTGGACAAGGAAATTTATCCATTTGAGAAAAGAAATCTTTTAGTTCTGCCATTATTTTTAGCCTCCGATTAACTTTTTTATTATTATCGGAAAATTTAAAGCTATTACTTAGTTTCTATAGTTTTTTCTGTTTTATACAAAAAACTTTTTGTATTATATTGGGTATACTGAGCGTAATATTAAGAGGAGTAATAAATGAAAAAATATACCATATTAGCTTTTGTATTACCTTTTATATTTAATTCTGCATCATTTTCTTCACCTTTTGATTCTAATGCTTCTAAAATTACTTCAGAAGTATTATCTTCAGATAATAATAATGTAAAAAACAATAATATTAAATCCTTTATTCCTGCTTCATCTAGTGCTTCTATAACTGCTTCCCCAATATTAGAATTAGTAGAAGAAAAGGATGTAAAAACCAAACGTTTAATATCTAAAAAAATTGGTAAAACCTGGGATACAGATAATTTAGATTTCACAAATGTTCAAGGTTTTTGTACTGATGGGCAGTATTGGTATGTTGCTTTGATGACAGCTAGTAGTGACGATGAATACTCTGATCAGGGGACTAAATTCTTAAAAATCAGAATTTCTGATAAGAAAATTGTTAAAACAAAATATGTTGGTAAAATAGGGCATAGTAATTCTTTAACTTATAACCCTAAAACTAAAAAAATACTTACTGCAACTTGCACTGATACTAAGAGTTATTTCTGTGAGTTTAATGCATCTGATTTTAGTGGTTTCAGAAAGATTTATTTAAAAAACGATAAAGGCGAAACTTATAAAGAAAAGTGTTATGCCTCTTTCACTTATGACCCAAAGAAAGATCAATATATAGTTAAATTCAATAATAAAAATCTAGCTTTTTTTGATTCTAATTTTAAATTAATTAAAAAAATAGAAGTTCAACATCTAAAAATTAATGATGATATGACAGGTCAAGCACTATTTTGCGATGGTGCAAATATTTTTAGTGTCTGCAATAAATTGAATTTCCCATCTGTAAACTATATTCTCTGCTATGATATGGATGGAAAGTATTTAAAAAAATATACTTTTAAAACACAATTCGGTATTTTGTTAAATAACGCAGAATTAGAGCAGATTACATCTTACAATGGGATTCATAATGGAATATACTGGGGTTTATGTAATAATGGAACTAATAAGTTCAGTATTCATGAAATTACTTTAAGAAAGAGTAATTTTTTCCCAATAAAATAATATTAAATTTCTAATTTGTACCCTTACATAATTAGAAAAAAAAGGTATAATGATAAACATGAACTTTAAAAATATAAAAAAATATGCTTTTTTGTTAGGGTTATCTGTAGCTCTCTCAGCAGGTACTACTCTTGCAGCACAGGAAGGAAATGATAATAAAGGTGCTAGCGACAAGCTGCTTGAAGAAGCTATGTCTTTACTAGATCAGGTTGAATTAAATTCACCAAAATCTCGTTCAGAAATTCAGTTGATTCGTCAGAAACTCAATAAATATAAAAAAATGAGTATTAAAAATTCTGCCGATGATAATGCTCCAGAACTAATGTTTTCTAGAATGGGTGCAACAACTAATTCTTATAGCCGAAACAATAAGGCAAAAAGAGTTGCATTTTATAATTCATGCAGAAATTTAAATAATGATTCCTTAAAACAGAAATTACATGATGAATGTGCAAAACATACTGCTTATGACTATAAAGAAGCACGTAGATTCATGTATACTCAAATTGATAATAAAAACGGAACCTTAGAATGTGTCTATACAGGCAAAGTTATTTCTGTTCCTAAAGGAAGTATGCCAAATAGCAGTCAGATAAATTGTGAACATACTTGGCCACAATCAAAAGGTGCTACTGGCGATGCAAAATCAGACATGCATCATCTTTTCCCAGCTGATCCTGATGCAAACGGTAAAAGAGGTAGTTTCCCATTTGGTTTTGTAGATAATTCAAATATTAAATGGGCAGAAGGTGGCAGTAAATTTGATGGTAGTGTTTTTGAAGTAAGAAAACAACATCGTGGTAATGTTGCTCGTGCAATGTTCTATTTCTCTACAGTTTATGAAATGCCACTTGATCCAGACCAAGAAAAGACTCTTCGTAAGTGGCATGTAGAAGATCCTGTTGATGCAAATGAAATAGCTAGAAATGACTATATTGAAAGTTTGCAACACAACAGGAATCCTTATATTGACCACCCTGAATACGTAGAAAAAATCGCTGATTTCTAATTTAAACAGATAAAAACAGAGTCCCTAAGAATAAAAGGTGACTCTGTTTTTTTATTACTTTAATTCAATATTCAAAAGGCAAATATAATTTAATGAAAAAAAATAAACTAATTACTCTATTAATTCTTACTTTTTCTCTTTTTGCTGAGACTTCTTTTGCTAGAGATTTATCTTCTGATACAGAAAATATTAATAATAAGCTTATTCCTTATCAGGATACAACTCATTATGAACATATTACCTCTCCAAAAGTTGTTGAAGGTAATAAGGAACAGAAAAAAGAAGATGATCCTATTATAGGTTCAATCCGTTTCCTTGATTTATTTGAATGTAAAAATATGATTTATAAGAGAGGGATTTTTATTTGGTTGCCAGAAAACTATTCAAGAGATAATGGTCCTTATTCTGTAATTTATTTTCATGATGCACAAAACCTCTTTCTTCCATCAAAATCATTTTCTGGTTATGATTGGAAAGTTGACGAAACAATTAGTAGATTGATGAAAGAGAAAAAAATTAAACCTTGTATTGTTGTTGGAATACCAAATTCTCCAGCAAGGGATAATGAATTAAATACAGCTACTTATGATGGAAAAGTTTATTCAGATTTTGTAATTTACGAAGTAATGCCATTCATAAAAAAAAGATTTCCAGTAAGTAGACATAGGGAAGACCATATTGTTGCTGGTTCGTCAATGGGTGGTTTAATGTCTTTTCAAATGGCATATGAAAATCCCAATAGATTTGGGGGAGCAATTTGTATGTCGTCAGCTTTTCATAGAAAGTTATCTAATATATTTGATATAGTTAAAGAAAATAAAAAACAGCCATTAAATGTAAAATTTTATATAGATACAGGTGAATTAGAAAAAGATAAAGAAGATGGCGAAGATATTTATTCCTTGTTTTTAGAAATGAAGAAGCTTATGGAAGATAAAGGTTTTACTGAAGATAATAATTTAAAATGTTATATGCATAAAGGTGCTCAGCATAATGAAAAAGCATGGGCTCAACGATTAGATAGGGCACTGTTGTTCTTATTAAAGAAATAAAAGGGCATAAAAACAAATGGAATTAAAAATCAAAATTATTATGTAAACCAAATATCGAATTTATTTCAAAATACTTGAAATTAAAGTTTTTCTAACCCTAGAAAGCTTGACTCAATTATAATTAGGTGTTATTAGTTAAAGAATCAAGGAAAATTAGGTTATTTTTCCCTTAAAATATAATCTTAGGAGTGATTTGTTATTATGGCAAGAGTTTACAATTTTTCTGCTGGTCCAGCCGTTCTTCCAGAAGCAGTTTTGAAAAAAGCTGCTGAACAAATGTTGGATTATGAAGGTTCTGGTATGAGCGTTATGGAAATGAGCCATCGCTCTTCTACTTATCAGAGGATTATTGATGATGCTGAAGCCGGTATTCGCAAATTAATGGAAATTCCATCTAACTATAAGGTTCTTTTCCTTCAGGGTGGTGCAAATCTTCAGTTTTTGATGATTCCAATGAATTTGGCTGTAACTAAAAAAGCTGATTATGTAGATTCTGGAGAATGGTCTAGCAAAGCCATAAAAGAAGCTAAAAAATATGGTGTTGATGTACACGTTGTTGCTTCTTCAACACAAGACAATAATACATATTATCCAAAATATAAAGCAGAAGATGTTAGAAAAGATGCTGATTATCTACATGTAACCTCTAACAATACCATTTATGGAACTAAGTGCATGAAAGTTCCTCAGGTAAACATCCCGATAGTAGCAGATATGTCTTCTAATATTATGAGCGAACGTTTCAATGTTGCTGATTACGGGTTGATTTACGCTGGTGCTCAGAAAAATATAGGTCCTGCTGGTGTTACAATCGTTATTGTTCGTGACGATTTGATTGGCAGAATTCCAAACCTTCCAACAATGCTTGATTATAAGACTCATGCAGATAAAGGTTCAATGTACAATACTCCACCAACTTATGGTATCTATATTGCTAAATTAGTATTTGAACATATGCTTGCTCAGGGCGGTGTTGCTTATTATGAAGAATTGAACAAGAGAAAAGCTGCTATTGTTTATGATGCAATAGATAATTCAAAGCTTTTGAAAGCTCACATTACTCCAGAACATGCTGAAGATCGTTCAATCATGACTATTCCTTTCTTTGGACCAAATGATGAAATCAATAAGAAGTTCCTGGCTGAAGCTGCCCAAGAAGGTCTTGTAACTCTTAAGGGTCACAGAAATATTGGCGGTATGAGAGCTTCTATCTACAATGCAATGCCAATTGAAGGCTGCCAGAAGCTCGCAGACTTTATTAGAAAATTCGATAAAGAAAATGCCTGATTAGCAGGGTATAGGGTATAGGGATTAGAGATAAAGAATAGAGATAAGATTGGTGTGATGATTTAGAGGCTTAGCTTCTTCCAACACCAATAAAACCTAAGATTTGCTAAAACAATCCTCTTTTCCCTCCTCCCTTTCCCCCTATCCCCTAAAAAGTGGATAGCTCACAAAGATGCTTATAAAGAAAAGAAAGGAATACTTATAAAAATGACTAAAAAAATACTAGTTGCTACTGAAAAACCATTTGCAAAAGAAGCTACAGAACTCATGAAAGCTGCTCTCAAAGACGGCTATGAAATGACATTCTTGGAAAAATATACAAGTGTTGATGAATTCAAAGCTGCTGTAAAAGATGTTGATGCTCTTATTATCAGAAGTGATAAAGCAACAAAAGAAATTATGGATGCAGCTAAGAACTTGAAGATTATCGTTAGAGCTGGTGCTGGTTTTGACAATATCGACCTCCCAGAAGCAACTGCTCACGGTCTTGTTGCTATGAATACTCCTGGTCAGAACTCTAATGCTGTTGCAGAACTAGCTATCGGCATGATGATTATGATTGCTCGTAACAATTATAACGGTAAGTCAGGAACAGAAATCCATGGCAAGAAGCTTGGTATTTACGGTTACGGTAATGTCGGCAGACTTATTGGTAAATATGCTATGGGCTTTGGTATGGAAGTTATTGCTTATGACCCATATCTTACTAAAGAAGTTATCGAAGCTACTGGTGCTAAACAGTGCACTGACCTTGATGAACTCTTTGGAACCTGCCATTATGTCTCTCTCCACTGCCCAGCAAATGATGAAACCAAGAATTCTATCAATATGAGCAAGATGGGCAAGATGCCAAAGGGTGCTACTCTTGTAAACACTGCTCGTAAAGAAGTTGTTTGCGAAGAATCTTTAAAGAAGATGCTTGCTGAAAGACCAGACTTCAAGTATGTTGCTGACGTTGCTCCAGACTGTGCAGCCGAATTAAAAGAACAATATGCTGACAGAGTATTCTTCACTCCAAAGAAACTTGGTGCTCAGACTGAAGAAGCAAACATTAATGCTGGTGTTGCTGCGGTTAAACAGATTATGGATTTCTTCGAAACCGGAAACAAGAAATTCCAAGTTAATAAATAATAAAATAAAAAGCTTCACGGTTTTAATCGTGAAGCTTTTTTTATATAACTTATAACAATATGAATAGCCTACCTATAGTATTTATATCATTTATCATAAGCTGGGTTACATTGATGTCTATTATAGGACACCGTAAACACGCCTCTTATACAGAAAAACAAGAAGCTGCCCAAAACACCAAACTATTTATACAAAGTTTTCCAATTATTTTCGGATTCACAATAATAACAACTATTTCTTTTTTTATTATACTATTAACTGGTTTTTCTAATTTTAATTATCAATTAACTCAAATAGGATTAAAACATATTATTCCTATATTTTTAATGTTGTTAGTAATGATACCAATTACTATAAATAATTATTCAAATGCGTCTCTAGAACTTAAAAAGAGAAAACCTTTACTTTTAATAACTGTTCTATTAATGGTATTTGCAGATTCTGTAACTTTAACTTTTTTAATTTTCTCTTTTTTTAAAATTTAAAGAGTAAGAATACTCTTTAAAGGATATATATATCTGATATTATGTATTTTCTTCTTTGTTAGAATTTGGCATAAAATACACAAAATACGAATTTGAATTAAATTATTATAATATAATACAAATATTGAACGAATAAACCTATAGCTAAAAAATCAAATATTTAAATGGAAAAAGGCTAGGGGAGAAATTTGTATTACTTTATTACACATACTTGAGAAATTTTATCTTAAGTGTTAGAATTTAATATAAATTGCATGATAAGGGTAGATATTAAATGCGAAAGTTTTGTAGTTCTATAATATTGGCCGCAACTTTGGGTATGTTAGCATTTTCCGATAACATTTCATTTGTTTATGCTCAAGAAGGTACTACTGTAAGCGAAGAAGCCCAAAACCTTTATGAAGATGCTATTGAATTACAAAAGAAAGGTAAAAAAAGTGAAGCTATAGCTTCATATATTAAAGCATTAAGAAAAGATAGAACTATCCTTGCTTTTGATGATTATGGACTAATTGATGCTTCATATCAGGATTCTGTAGCTAAGTTAAAAGAATCGCCTGATGATGTAAAACTCTTAGAAATGTGTGGTTTTCTTGCTTCTGTTGGTTATTCTGATAATAAGACTGCCATTACATACTATGAAAAAATAGTAGAATTGGTAGATGATAAAGGAGTAAAAGATAGAACTCTAAATCTTATTGGACGTTTAAGAGCTACAATGGAAGCTCAACAAGCTTATGACAGTGCTGTTGTTTCTTCAATGAGAGATGAACGCATCAGGTCCTGGGCTGAAATGGAAAAGGTAGAAAATTTTGCTGAGGAACAGTCTCAATCTGCAGATAGAGCAGCAAAACTTAATGATGCTTATTCTGATAGAGAAGATTTACAAAATAGAATTCCTCAGATGGAAGAAGAACTTAAAGAACTTCAAGACAGTTATGATAAGGCAGATAGGCTTTGGTATACTTTAAAAGATGAATTATACGAAAGAAGAAGAAGAAGACTAAAGAATGATCTAGCTGCTAAAAAGGAAGAAATTGATAAAGCTAAAAAAGAATTGAAATCAATTGAAAAAAGAGTTTCTTCATTAGAAAGAGAAGAAGAAAAAGCACGGCAAAAAGATGAACAAAGTGCTTTTAACCCATCTGATATACCAGCTAGTAATGAAGAAGTTGAAGAAGATGAGGATAGTCCATTTAACTCTGATCCTTCTGAAAATAATGATAATAGTAGAAATTTGGAATCAAATATATCTAATTCCAATGAAACAGAAGATAACACTTCCGATACTTATGAAGATGAATATAGTGAAGAAGCTTTGTCAGAACAGGCTGACGAAATGAGTGACGAAGAAAGACAAGAAAAACTTAATGATTTAATAGATAACCTATAAATATTTATTTACAAATTAAATATTTTGGGTTATTATAAGTGCACAAAAAATAGACAATAAGTCGAAATATCGACAAGGAGAAAAAATAATATGGCTATCAAAGTTGATTCAGAAAAATGTATTGGTTGCGGTGCTTGCACTGGTACTTGCCCAGTAGAAGCTCTTGAAATGAAAGAAGGAAAAGCTTCTTATAAAGGTGATGGTTGCATTGAATGTGGCGCTTGTGCTGCTGGTTGCCCAGTTGAAGCTCTTAGTCTGTAATTAATATTTATTTAATAAAGACATTAAAAAGAAGCAAATAATTTGCTTCTTTTTTTATTTACATTTTTAATATAAGTATAAATAGAAATAAAAAAGGCCTCTAATTTAATAATTAGAGGCCTTTAAAGATTTTAATTATAGAAAATCACTACAAGGACCTTGATATTCATAGTTTCCAAAAGCAAATAGTGGTATCATAATAATAGGAAGGAATAAAGTTGCAATCTGACCTAGAATTCCTTGTCCAAAAGCTTGAGCTAATCGAACTGGTAGTAATATTATTGCTATTATATTAACAAGAGGAATAAACATAAGAGCACAAACCATTAAGAATTTCCAACCTTTACCTTCGCCATAGCATATTTCGTATAAAATCCAAATATTAACAAAAGGTATAAAAGCTAACCAACCAGGTTTGCCTGCTTTATTAAAAATTCCATAGTAGCATACACAGAAAAATATACCTATGATCAAATTTATAATAGGAACAATTATTCCTAAAGTATTGCCACCATCTGTTGAATATTGACTATATTGAGCCATTATCAATGCAGCATTATCCATAAAAAACTCCTTAAACATTGAATTGAATTATTTATACAATAATATAATAATAATTACAACAAAACAATTTTATAATTAATTAAATATATGATTTTGTAATATGTAAGAAATTTAAAGAAGGGTTGATAAAAAAACTAAACGTCTGATAATATATATTATGTAAACCTATGCTATTATAAAAAATTATAATCAAAGAACACCCTTTGATTATAATTATAGTTTTCATCAAATATTAAGTCTTGTGAAAATTTCCCACCAGTAAAATAAAACTGTATATTTCTGCTAACATTATTAATATTTAAAGAATCTAATTTTTTATTTTTTTCTCTCATATAAATCCTCTATATGAATCGTTTATTAATAAAACTAAGGATGTTTTCCTTTTTTTTAAGATTAATTGAAATTTTAGCATATTGAAAATATTGTTTTTATAATTTATTTAAATGGCTACTATTCATTTAATGATTATGAATTTTTATCTATAATTAAGAATATGAATTTATTTGGATAATATCTTTTATATTTTCCTAATCGTCTAATTCATTTACAACTTTTTGAAATTCTTCAATTTCCTTTTTTTCTTCATCTGTAATATCACCAAAGATTCCATCTCTTTCATTATCAATATTTTTCCTAAATCTTTCTACTTTTTGTTTTATTGTTGCTTCGTCTGTAATACCTTTATATTTTTTTAGATATTTAGTGTAATTATTGTTTTCTACTTCTTTTCTTCTTTTTTTTAATTTTTCTTTATCTCTTTTCGTAACTTCTTTAAAAAATTCTTTGATAAGTTCTTTAAAATTGGGAACTAAGGATTTTATGAACTCTTGTTCTTTTTTCCCATCCCTGATTTTAATTTCATATTGATATTCTTCTATTAATTTCCTGATTGTATGTATTTGATTGTCTGGGATATTATGCAATTCATTCAAGTTTAAAACTTTTAATGGTTCAAATTTTAGTTTTAATTGTATTTTTTCTTCTTCTTTTTTATTTTGATTATATATAGATATTCCAATAATGGTTGCCATAGTAATTATTAAAATTATTACTAATATAATTTTTTTGTTCATTCATTATCTCCTTTTTGTTCTATTATCTATTTGATTTAGTATACCCTATTTTATTATCTAATTTCTAAATATTTAACTAACTCGTTAGGTTTACATAATATTTTTGTATTTAAAGACGGTAATCTACCTAAAATTGATTTAGAATCTAAATCATTAGATTTCTATGAATTAGTAGCATTATTAGTTAATAAAAAATATTAAAAAAATAGTGCTTGTGATTTTCATAATTACAAAAAATGTTCATATCATTTTAAGTACATTGAAAATGGAACTAAATTATCCCCTAATAGCAAAAATATTGTTTATTGTTCTTATAATGGATCTGAAGATGCTAATCTACCTTGTTTAAATCCGAATGAAATTGCTTCAGATGAATTCTGGTATAGAATTAGGATTTGGCTTAGACGTTTTTTTATTGATGAATATGGCCGGATTCTTTTTATTATTGTTTTGATTATAATTATTAAAATAATTAAAAAAGTTTCTTCCTCTAAAAAAAATGTTTAAATTTTGATTATTTATTTTTTTGTATTTGTATGTTTGATTATCCCCTTCTATTGATATTATTAATTTTGAAATTCCCTACGATGAAATGTATTTTTACTCTTATTCTTAATGCGATAACTAAATGTTGTTATTGCTTATGTTGATATAACTTTTTTGAGATAACTTATTTTGTGATTACTAAGACTAATTACATTTTAAATTGTTTTAATTTTTATGTGTTATACATTTTTTAAATAAAAATAATGTTGTTTGAATTAAATTATGCTAAAATATAAGCTAAACAAATTATCGGAGGAGATAAATGTCCGAACATATGGCAAATCCATTAGAAACATTGAAGACACAGCTGAAAAAGCTTGCAGATAAACCTTTTAAACATAAATATTATGTTCCTTCATTATGGGTTGAAGTAGGAAAAGAACCTGTTGATGGTAAGAAACCCCAATCAGTTCATCCTGCTGAATTTTATCTAAACCACATCGAAGCTATCGAAAAGAATAAAGTAGAAGGCATCGATCCTTTCCGTTCCCTTAATCAGCAGATTGAAGGTGGCGAAGGCGGCAGTTGGATAAACAATCAGGCTATTTACAATATGTTTGTCAGACTTACTACTGCTTATGACCATAATGGCGATAACAAGCTGGGTGGAAGTATGGTTGACCTTACTCTTAACCAGGATGGAATCAGAGAATCAGGCACATTCCTTAAAGCTATTGCAATGCTTGGTTATATCAAAGCTTTGGGTTGCACAACAATTCACTTGCTTCCAATAACTTCTATTGGTCATGATGGAAATAAGGGCGAACTTGGTTCTCCTTATGGCATTAAGAATCCATATAAATTGGAAGAAACATTGGCTGACCCGATGGTTGAAATGTCTGCTGAAGATCAGTTCAGAGCTTTCATGCAGGCTGCTCATATGTTAGGTATCAGAGTAATCTGTGAATTTGTTTTCAGAACAGCAAGTAAAGACGCTGACTGGATAGCTGAACATCCAGACTGGTTCTATTGGCTTGATGCTAAGATTCAGGATAGAACTCCTGGTGAAACCGATATAGCTAAATGTGAAGCTACTTACGGCAACCCAATTTTTACCGATGAAGAATTGAAGGTTATCAAGGCTAAGGTTGAAGCTCATGATTTCAATGATTTGCCAGCTCCTCATCAGAATTACGTAAACTTCTTCAAATTAGCTCCTAAAGCCGGTGAAGTTAAGTTAAACGATAAAGGTCAGTATGAAGGAAATGGAACTGACCCGATTTCAGGCGATAAATGCAAAGTCAGAGTTCCTGGCGCTTTTGCAGACTGGCCACCGGATGATAATCAGCCGCCGTGGGGTGATGTTACCTACTTTAAGATGTATAAGGATGAAAATCTTGAAAAACCTGAATTTAACTATATTGCATACAATACTATCAGAATGTATGATAATAAGCTTGCCAGACCAGAACTTGCAAATCAGCCTCTTTGGGATGCAATCATAGACTTGATTCCAACATATCAAACCAAATACGGTATTGATGGCGTTATGATTGATATGGGCCATGCTGTTCCAGTTCCTTTAATGCAGGAACTTATCGGCAAAGCCAGAACTGTGGACCCCAATTTCTGTTTCCTTTCTGAAAACTTTGAAATTGGTCAGGCTAGTGTTGATGCTGGTTACAATGCTGTTGTCGGTTACTGCTGGTGGGTTGAATATCGTCGCGACGGTATGTATGACATGCTTGAACATATTGGTAAGAAAGGCGTTCCTTTAAGCTTTTTTGGTGCTGTTGAAAATCATAACACTCCTAGAGCTTGTGGCAGAGAAGGCGGAGTTGCTTATGCAAAATATGCTTTCTTGGTAAATACAATGCTTCCACACGCTGTTCCATTTATACATGCTGGTCAGGAACTTGGCGAAGCAATGCCAGTAAATACTGGTCTTGATTTCTCTAACGAATTATTAGAATCATTAAAAGGCAAAAAGCTTGCTTTGTTTGATTTAGTTGGCTATAACTGGGATGGCAAGCATGAAATGTATGATTTCGTCAAGAAGGTACTTGCTCTTCGTGATGAATATGCAGAATGTGTTAAACCAACCAGTGTTGATACCTTTGCCTCATTCTTAACTGGATATTCAGATGTAATAGCTTTTATAAGAGGAAACGACAACAAGCGCGTTATGGTTCTCTTTAATAGAGATTTGCAGAATGGCTACGAAGGCGAAATAGACATAAGCTGGTGTAATCCTGACGGTGTTAAAGGCCTCAGCGACAGACTTACTGATGGTCATGTAACCTTCAAAGTTGAAAACAACAAACTAAAATATAGCCTTAAAGCAGGTCAGTGCTGCTTCTTTGCCTGGTAATAAAGCTATATGCCAAAGCAGCTTGATTTCTTAACTCTAGAGGTAGGCAGCACAATAACTAAAGCCAATGGCTTTATGAAAAATGCTGATAATTCTTTGGAACATGTTGCCCAAGGGTTCGCACCTACTTCTGTTGCTCAAGGTAATGTTGGCATAGGAATTTTTGCTGCTGTTGATGATTTAGAAAAACGCAGTTCATACGGAACCGATACTTGCGAAGTTTTTGCAAATAGTTCGGCTGCTGGTGGACTGCGTGTTACTGTACATGGTCTGACTTATAATATGACTGCGAGAGCTGCAAAAGAAGCAAGTCTCGGTGCAGGTGCCATTATAAAGAAAGTTACTGCTGGCGAGTTAAGCGAATATGATATTGACGAAATAGAAGAATTACAGCCAAATATGATTGTTTTGGCCGGTGGTGTTGATTTCGGTGCAAAAGAAATAGTTTTGGGCAATGCGATGAAACTCGCTGCTATGGATATCGGCACACCTGTTGTTTATGCTGGTAATTCTGCATTAAAGCGTGGAGTTGAAACTATTTTCCATAGAACTGGAGTTGAAATAGCTGTAGTTCCTAATGTATTTCCTGATGTTGACCAGTTGAATGTTGAGCCTTTGAGACGAAGAATGCAAGATCTTTTCTCAAAGCATATTATTCATGCTCCAGGTATGGAACGTTTAAAAGCAATTTCAAATCATACAATTATTCCTACACCAGCAGCAGTTCTCAGAGCTACAGAGATTTTTGCTGAAACTCTTGGTGACGTAGTGGTTATAGATGTTGGCGGTGCTACAACCGATGTTCACTCTGTAACAGATGGTAGTAAAGAATTTGCCGATAAATTAACCGATCCTGAACCGCATTCAAAACGTTCTGTCGAAGGTGATTTAGGTGTTTTTGTTAATGCCACTAACATAATTGAAATATCTGAAGAAGCAAGCAGACTAGATAAGGCTGAAGAAATTAAAGCTATTCCTTCCTCTGAATCAGAAAAAGAAATGACTAGCTGGCTCTGTAGAAAAGCTGTGGAAATTGGTGTTAGACGACATGCTGCAGTTGTTTCTGAAATTTTTACTCCTGTAGGTCGTAGACAGGTTATAAAAGGTAAAGACCTTTCTGCTGTTAAGTATGTAATCGGAACAGGTGGTGCCTTGACAAGAGTTGAGGGAGGGCGTAAAATTCTAGAATCGATATGCACTGGAGTTGGAAAATATTTAATGCCCCCAAACAGTGCTAAAATTCTTATTGATTCTGATTATTTATTTTCTGCATTGGGAACTATGAGTGTAGATTATCCTGAATTAGTTAAAAATACTTTTAAAAGCTGGAGTGAAAAACATGATAAATTATTCGCAATTTAGAAAAGTCTGTGACCCTACTCCACGCTTAGAGATTTACCCTGAAAGGGTTAAACAGAATACTGAATTTATAGTTAATCAATGCCATGAAGCTCATGTTTCAGTGGCTTGTGTTACTAAAGTTGTTGGGGCAAATATAGAAGTAGCAAAGGCAATGCAGGCTGGTGGAGCTGATATGCTTGCAGATTCCAGAATAGAAAATCTATACAAACTTCGTGATGGTGGTTTAAAAGGTCCTTTTATGCTGTTAAGGCTCCCCACTCCATCTAGAGCTGCTGAAACTGTTGAAGCTGCTGATATAAGCTTAAATTCTTCCATAGAAACAATTGAAGCACTTGGACGTGCTGCTGTTGCTCAAAACCATGTTCATCGTGTTATAATCATGATTGATGTGGGTGATTTACGAGAAGGAACCTGGCCAGATAAAGCTCCAAAACTTGTTAAAGCTGCAGCTTCTGTTCCAGGTATTGAAGTAATAGGATTAGGAACAAATCTTGCCTGTTATGGCGGTGTAATTCCTAGTACTGAAAATATGCGTCTTTTGATGGATACTGTTTCTGCATGTAGACGTGCTACAGAATTGCCTCTTTCGGTAGTTTGTGGGGGGAATAGTTCTGGTTTACCATTATTAGTTTCTGGTAGATTGCCTGGTGGAATAAATCTTTATAGAATCGGCGAAGCTATAATGCTTGGTAGAAATGTTATAGATCGCAGTCCATGGCCTGGCACTCGACAAGATACTTTTATTTTAAAAGCTGAAGTTATTGAATCTGAAATGAAGCCTTCTAAGCCTATTGGGACTATTGGGCAAGATGCTTTTGGAAATATACCAGAATTTGTTGATAAAGGCTTGAGAAACAGAATAATCTGCAATGTTGGTAGACAAGATGTAGTTCCAGATGGATTAACTCCTTTGGATGAAGGGGCTGAAATATTAGGCGCATCTAGCGACCATCTTATCGTTGATGTAACAGATTGTAAGAGAACTTTTGAAGTAGGAGATGAAATAGCCTTTTACCCAAGCTATGGTGCTCTATTAGCTCTAATTACCTCTGAATATATTTTTAAAGTTATAAAAGAAGGTTAAACAAATGCTGTATCAAACCCATGCTCTTATTCATTTGAAAAATATTAAGCATAATATTGAGCAAATACGTAAAGTCGTTGATCCAAAATATAAGATTTTACTTTCAATTAAGGCTAATGCTTATGGTCACGGAGCTGTTGAAATTGCCTTGATGGCTCAAAAATATAAATTAGCAGATTATCTTGCTATTGCAACAGTTCCAGAAGGAATGGAACTTCGTGAAGCAGGTGTGACGCTTCCTGTTCTAAAGCTAAGTCCAGCTTTTGAAGTTGAAATGGAATCTGCTGTCGCTAATGAAATTGCGCTTTGTGTTTGTGAAGAAGAAAACATTCGTAAATATGATGAAACAGCAAGAGCAATGGGGAAAAAGGCTGTTGTACATTTACAGCTTGATACAGGTATGGGTCGTATCGGTGTTGGTGAAGAAGAGGGTTTAAGGCTTGCAGAAATTATTATAAAACAATGCCCAAATCTTGAATTAGAAGGTGTTATGACTCATATGCCTGTAAGTGATGATTCCAGCAGAACTTTCACTGAAAGACAAATTGATAAGTTTTATAAAATAGTTAATAAAATTGAAACTTCCCTTAATTTCAAATTTAAACTTGTGCACTGTTCAAATAGCGCCGCTATAACAGCTTATCCTAATGCTCATTATAATATGGTTAGACCAGGAATCATTATTTATGGGTTTTATCCATCAAAAGATGTTCCTCAAACTCTTGATTTAAAACCAGGCATGAGTGTTAAAACCAGAGTATCTTTCATAAAGAAAGTAACAAAAGGCAATTCTGTTGGTTATGGAAGAACATGGGTTGCACCAGAAGACACTTGGATAGCAACTTTCCCTGCTGGTTATGCAGATGGTTTCAACAGACAATTTTCAAATAGAGGCAGGGTTCTGATTAACGGTATGTCTTGCCCGATAGTCGGCCGAATTTGCATGGATCAAAGTATGTGTAGTCTTGGAACAGGTGAAAAACCTAATGTTAAAGTTGGCGATGAAGTTGTTTTGTTGGGTAAATCAGGCAATGAAGAAATAACTGGTGAAGAATGGGCAGAAAAATTAGGAACCATTTCTTACGAAGTTACTTGTTTGATTAATCATCGTTTGCAGCGTTATTACGATGAAATTTAAAAAATAATAAATGAAGGTTTAAAATGAATGATGATTATATAAATATGGCGGAATTTATTCGTGAAAATTCGAAAAAATACCCATATAAAAGAGCAATAGTAATACCAACAGGACGTGATCATTTTGGTCATGCAGCTTATTCTAGCTTAACTTTTAAACAGTTAGAAGACGAAACCAATCGTTTTGCCAGAGGTTTTGAAAAAATAGGAATTAAACGTGGCACTAAGGTCGTAGTTCTTATTCTTCCCGGAATTGAAATGTATATTACCTGGTTTGCCCTTTGTAAAATTGGTGCGACTATGGTTATGATAGATTCTGGAATAGGTCCTAAAAGTATGACAGCTTGTATTAAAGAAGCAGCTCCAGAAGCTTTTATAGGTATTACTAAAGCTCATATAGCTAGAACTGTTTTAAGATGGTCACCATACTCAATTAAGATTAAAGTAACTGTTGGTCCAAAACTATTTTGGGGTGGTTATTCTTTTTATGATTGTAGAGATGAAGATAATTCAGAGTATCCAATAGCAAAAATGAAAGAAAATGAAACTGCAGCTATGATGTTTACATCTGGAAGTACAGGAATCTCTAAGGGTGCAGTTTATACACACAGCATTTTGTGTAATCAGGTAAAATTCCTTCAAGAAATTTACAAGTTTAATAAAGATGATTTAGATTTAGCTACTTTCCCATTGTTTGGTTTGTTTGATGTTTGCTTAGGTTCGACAGCTGTTATTCCAGATATGGATCCAACAAAACCAGGGAAAGCTGATCCTGTTAAATTATTAGAAGCTATAAATGATAATGGGGCTACTGTTATGTTTGGCTCCCCTGCCCTAATTGATAATCTTAGTAGATATGGAGAAAAACATAACACAAAGATTCCATCTTTAAGAATGGTTATTTCATGTGGAGCTCCAGCTCGTAATGATATTTTAAATAGACTTCAGAATATGCTTAATCCAGGAGTAGAAATATTTACTCCTTACGGAGCAACCGAAGCTTTGCCTGTCAGCTCTATAGGCAGCAGTATGATTTTAGGTGAAACAGCTCCTATTACTGATGCTGGTGGCGGTACCTGTGTTGGAAAACCAAACGAACATGTTCAGGTAAGAATAATTAAAATAACTGACGAGCCTATTTCTGAATGGTCAGAAGATATAGTTATAAAAGATGGTTCTATTGGTGAAATAGCTGTAAAAGGTCCTATTGTTACAAAAGAGTATTTTAAAAGACCTGAAAATACAAAGTTAGCAAAAATTAAAGATGGAAACGAAATATGGCATAGAATGGGTGATGTTGGCAGAATTGATGAACAAGGAAGGCTTTGGTTTTGTGGAAGAAAATCCCATAGAGTTGAAACTGAAAAAGGACCACTGTTTACAATTCCTTGTGAACGTGTATTTAATCAGCATCCAAATGTTTTTAGAACTGCTTTGGTTGGAATAGGCCAATTAGGTCATCAAATACCTGTAATCTGTGTTGAATTAGAAAAAGGTGTCAAGGATATTGACCCACAAAAGTTATTTAATGAACTCATGGATATAGGGAAAAAATATCCTCACACTGCTTGTATAGATAAATTTTTAATTCACCCAAGTTTCCCAGTTGATATTAGACATAATGCTAAAATTGGACGTGAAAACCTTGCTTTGTGGGCATATGATAATTTAAAAGGAAGAAACTGATTTATTATTCATCGAATTTTGACTCTTGAGAAAAATAGCTAATTATTTGTTCATATAATGGTTGTATATGTAACAAGGAAGTTCCTACAAAGAAGAATATATTAAAAATAAAAGCTAAAGGTTTTTTAAAGAAAAAATATTGTGTCATGAATGGCATTGCTGGAGAAAAATAGTTCAATAAGGTGAATCCATGTGGGTCTTTAGGTAATAAACCGGAGGCGAATGTTGCAATAACAATAGTTATAAGCATCGTTGGTAATGATCTATCTTCTTTTGAATTTATAAAAGATTCAGCAATAAATCGTCCAATAAAACACCAACTTGATACATTTAGCATATAAGCCATTACAACTTGATAACCTCCTGGGAAAGTATCGTTTACGAAATAAACTCCTTGTCCTTTATCGAAATCTCCGTAGGTAATATATAGAGTTGCCAATAAAGCAAAACACATAATCGTTAGCCAAACTATACTATTAGCATATCCACTTACAAATGGAAATTTAATAAGTTTTTTAAGCCCAGAGGCTGGTATTTCTAATTTACTTCTATGATCATATTTTTTTTCTCTACTATGAACATATGATACAATCAATGGGAAAGCAAATCCTGAAAAACTTAAAATTAAATGTCCTATCATGGTCTTTAAAAGAATTATAAAAAGAGCTACTGCGAATGTTAGTGTAAATATGATTTTTACTGTAAATTCTGAACTATATCTTTCTTTTCTTCGTATTTTTATCTTGCTTGTTTTATAGTTTTTCTTTTCTATTGAAATATTACTATTAGAAAAAGAATTCACTTTATCATCTGAATTTAATGTATTTGAAAGATTATTTTCTTTTTCGTGTTTTGTCTCTTTAGGAATTACTATACTCTTTTCTTTTTTTACTTCATTAATATTTTTAGGTTGATTATCGAAATTGATTGCTGTTGATTTTGTATCATCATTTGAGGGTATAAAAGAAAATCCTTTTCTTGCTCTTGGTATAGTGGAATTTGTTACCTCAGACATTGGATATCTTTTAGTCAAAAGTGAATATGTAAAAATGTATATTACAATAGAAATAACAAAAACTAGAAAAGATAAAATTAAATCGGCAACAACGTAACCTGAAGTATATTTATCTCCCTTAAGAATCAAATCTACAAAAACTAAACTTATAATTAAATATCCTTCAAAAGTAATAAAAGCAAAATGACAAAAGCCATTTACAAATTGAGAAATTTTGTTTTCTTTTCCTGACTCTAAGCCTTCACGGATTAAAAACATCATTACAGGAAATGGGGCTATTACTGTGTAATAAAAGTATCTTAATATTACAATAAATGGAACGGAAGATGTACATGCAATAAAAACATATATAAGAAAAGCAGCTAATAATAATATTGCATGGTAGAAAAACCCCAATAATATTTTCCCTCTTATAAATTTATTAGCTGTAATATTAGACATGAAAATAAAATATATATTTTCATTGTTAGTTTCAGTAATGCATCGTTTGTATAGCTCTACAGGTATTACAATAAAACCAATCATGAAAAAAAACGACATTACTCTATAGCATGTAAATTCATAATCGCTTAGACTCTTATTTGGACTAATTAATAATATATAGAAAACTACTGAGTAAGTAATCAGAAGAAAAAAAACATTTAACCAAAAATCAAGTGCTTTTCTAGTTTTTCTTAAATCATTGAAAAATATTGGGTTAAGTGTGTCTTGAAGATTATCTTTAAGATTACTCATTGTACTTCACCTTTTGTAACATTCATAAATACTGATTCTAAATTTTCTTCTTTAAAACCATATGAAGAAATACGCAACCCATCAGAAACCAACTTACCTACTAATTCTATTGATTGTTCTTTTGTTCCTGTATATTCAAATTCTATAATATTACCAAAAACAGAAATTTTTGAAACCATTGGTTCCAATGAAATCTTCTTAATCAATTCTTCACTTGGCGGGTTCATTGTCTTTATTTGGAAAATAGGATTTCTACTTTTTGCCGATTCATTAACAATTTCTTCTAATTTACCAGCTTTGAGTAATTTTCCATGTTCAATAATAACGGTGGATGTGCAAATCTCAGCGAGTTCACTAAGAATGTGAGAACTAATAAGAATACCTTTACCTTGGTCTTTAAGTATTTTTAACAAATCTCTTAGTTCTACTCTAGCTCTAGGATCTAAACCTGCAGCAGGTTCATCCATTAAAATAAAGTCAGGATCGCTAATAAGAGCTCTAGCTATAGATACTCTTTGTTTCATCCCTTTAGATAAAGAATCTATTGTTTTATCTCTTAAACTTGTAAGATTAGTAAATTTTTCTAATTGCAAAACGGATTTTTGTCTTATAGGGGTTTTTAAACCATAGGCAGAGGCAAAAAAATCTATGTATTCATGTACTGTCATGTCTTTGTTTGATGGTAATGAATCTGGAACATAACCTATATGTTCTCGAATTAATTCAGGATATTCTAAAATAGATATATCGTCTAATAAAATATCACCTTCGTCACAAGGTTCAATATTAGCTATTACTTTCATTGTTGTTGTTTTACCAGAACCATTTGGTCCTATGAACCCTGTTATTTCACCAGTTTCTATAGAGAAAGACAGATTATTAATTGCAGTACAATCTTTGAATTGCTTTTTCAATCTGATAACTTCTAATTTCATTAAAACCTCTTTATTATTCTATAATCTAAAGGAATCATTTAATTAAAGAATATATAAATAAATATAATATTAGTATTGAAAGTTTTAAAGAAAAATAATTTAAATTGGTTATTTTATTAACCTAAAAATCATTACATTTATCGTTAAATTGTGATATAATCGGCATCAATAAAGAATAGCGAGGATAAAAATATGACTGAATTAAATTCTGACAATACCGCATTAGTAACCGGTGGAAGTGGCTTTCTGGGGAGAGCAATTGTTAAAATGTTACTGAAAAAAGGTGTGAAGGTTCATATTATAAGCAGAGGGAAATATCCTGATTTAGAAGAAGCTGGGTGTAAAGTTTTTCAGGGTGAAATATCTGATAAAAATGCGGTATTAGAAGCAGCAAAAGGTTGTGATATAGTTTTTCATACAGCAGCAAAAGCGGGAGTTGCCGAACCCTATTCTGAATATGAAAGAATTAATTATGTTGGTACAATGGCTGTAATAGATGCCTGTAAACAATTAGGGATAACTAAACTTGTTTATACTAGTACTCCTAGTGTGGCTATTGGTTCCAAAGGTATTAAGAATGGGGATGAAAGCCTACCCTACCCTCCTAATCATACTGCTTATTATCCTAAAACAAAAACCTTAGCTGAACAAGCTGTTTTATTCGCAAATGGTCCTAAACTTTCAACAGTTGCTTTAAGACCACATCTTATGTGGGGTCCTGGTGATAATCATTTAGTTCCAAGACTAGTAAAAAAAGCTAGAGCTGGAAAAATGAAATTTGTTGGCGATGGAAAAAATATTGTAGACACAACTTTTATTGATAATGCAGCAGAAGCACATATTTTAGCTGCTGAACATCTTTCTCCAGATGCTGCCTGTGCAGGTAAAGCCTACTTTATAACAAATGGTGAACCAACTCCAATCAGCGAAATAACAAATAAACTAATAGCCACTGCAGGCTGTGGTCCAGTCACGGCTACAATACCTTTCAAATTAACTTATGGAATTGGTGTAATTATTGAATGGATATATAGAACTTTCCAAATCAAAAGTGAACAGCCAATTACTCCATGGATGGCCTGTGAACTTGCTCATGACCATTGGTTTAGCATAGAAGCTGCAAAAAGAGATTTTGGGTATGTACCAAGAATTTCAATTGAAGAAGGATTAAAAATTTTAGCTGAACACTATAAGGAACATCCTATAAAGTAATCTTGCTTTAATTTAGCAGAGAAAACTGAATAACAGAGATGTAATCATTTAAATATTGCCAATAAATGCTTTTGTAAAATAATATATTTATTGGTAATTTTTTTATAAAAAAATAAATTGATAGAAATAAGGTAATTCTATTTATTTATCTTCCTTTTTTTGTTGGCCAAATACATATAATTATTGCAACGAAAATAATTATACAAAAGAATAAAAAACCAGAATTATGAAATAAAAATGATGTAAGTCTATTACTAGAAATATGCCTTAAATTTTCTTTTTCTAATTCTTTTGGATAAAAAGAATGAATATTACAATCATATGAACCATGAAATTTACAATAGAAAATATTATGATGATCTGGAAATAATTTAGTACCAGTCGCTAAATATTTTAAATCATATTCACAATTTTCATTAACTTTAAAGAACTCATCCTTTATATATTCGTTATCTTTCAAAAATTTGATTGCGCTTTGATAATTGACAGAAGGAGAATCAGTATCAATTTGTGGAGAATGACCTTCTGAGTTATATTCGGAACCACAATCATGAAACCATTGAGTTAATTTACTCTGCATTCCATTGCAAACCTTCTCTGGAGAATGTGCTGGAGAATAAGCAAAAGCTGTAATAGGTAAAAATAATAAAAATAGAAAAAAAATTATTTTATTAATTGTTAACATAAAAAAATTTTTTAACTAATTCAAAAATTTCAGAACCTGTGTCTTCTAAGGTGTAATGTCCTGCATTAAAAGTATGATATTCTGCATTTGGGAAACGGCGTTTCCATTCATTATAAAAATATCTGTTAAAACAGAAATCTCTCCTGCCATAGCATACAATTATTGGTTTTTTCTGTAATAAAGGTAAACCAGCTTCAACTTTTTTTAATTCATCCCAGGACCGGTCACCTTTTTGCAGAGGAATATCCAAAACAAATTCAGTAGTAGCTGTTCTATGAGAGACGCTATCGTATGGAGCTCTGAAACCATGTCTGATTTTTCGGCTCATTCCTTTTATAGAACAAGTATGACTTGCTATAAAAGAAAATGCATTAAAATAATAATTGAATAATTCGCCTATTTTAGTATGTCTAAAAGCCCAAATAGCTGCCGGGAATGGGCTATCAGCAGGTAGTCCAAAAGCGGCAGTATTCAGTACAACAATTTTATTTATTTTATCCGGGTGACGGGTAGCATAACCAAAACCTATTGCCCCACCCCAATCATGAACAGCAAGATTCAAAGGCTCTGTTATATTAAGACTTTCTATTAATCTTTCTAAATCGTCAATTCTTTCTTTTAGAGTAAATGAGTATTCGCCTTTTCGAGGTTTATCAGAAAGACCGCAACCTATATGGTCTGGTACAATACAACGGTAATTATCCCTAAAGGCTTTTACCATGTCTCGATATAAAAATGACCAAGTTGGATTCCCGTGCACCATTAAAAATGGAGTACCTTTGCCTTCATCTAGATAATGCTGTTTAAAACCAGATGGTTGTGTAAAATAATTACTTTTAAATGGATATTCGTCTTTGTAAAGCTCTTTATTAAATGCCATATTACCATTCCCAACCTAGCATCATAGAATTAAGACCACTTCCTATACCAATGAAACCAACTTTTTGTCCATGTTCTAAAATACCACGTTCTTCTGCAATTGCAGCCGTAACAGGCAGAGAAACTGTACCCATATTCCCTAAAAATGGAAAAGTCGAGAAATCTTTATCTAAGGTCAAGCCTAAATTATTTATGATTGCATCTCTGTTGGTAGCCGCTACCTGATGTGAAATAATTTTATCTAATTCTTCTCGAGACCATTCAAATTCTTTAAAGAAAGCATCTCCAACTTTACGAATAAGTTCGCCACCGTGTTTTAACATACCAATAGGATTAGTTTCCATCATTTGTGCAGCACGAGCAGGAATTCGTTTATCTGCACCCCATCGGCACATTGCAAAATGTTGAGGTGCACCCATTGTAATCCCACCAACTAATCTTGGTTTATCTTGTTCATATGAGCCATCTGTTAATAAAATAGCTACAGCACCAGATCCACCTGTCATAGTTGCCATTGCTTCTCTAAAGTATTCTGAAGTCCCCTCTTCTACCATTCTTTGAATCAATATTTGAGTAATATCTCGAGCTGTTTCACAAGCAACTACCAGACCAGCTTTTATTTGACCAAGTTCAATTCTATTTGCTACGTCTATTACTCCAGACATAGTTCCAAGACAGGCATTTGTTATATCATGAATTACCGTATCCGGTCTTACTTTTAATTCAGAAGAAACATGACAGGCTGTTGCAGGTTCAAAATTATCTCTACAAACAGCACAATATATAACAGCTCCTATATCTTCTATAGGTACATCAGATTTTGCCAAAGCTTTTTTTGCTGCTTTTGCAGCTTCAACGGCATTGATATGACCAGGTTCCCACCAACGTCGTTCTTTAACACCAGTTAAAGCTTCTAAGGTACCTATTTGAAAATGAATCTTCTGGTATAAAGGCCACAGCTGCTCTTCTATCCATCTTGAAGTTATGACTCTTTTCGGTAGTTCATAACCTATAGATTCTAAATATACTTGTGAAAATTTCATGATTTTTGCTCTTAGTTTATAGAAAATAACAGACTAGACAATATTTTTCAAGAATTTCTTTTTTGTAAGAGTCAAATTTTTTCAAGAAAGTCTATTACTTTTTGAGTAATAAAATCTGGAGTTGAAGCTCCAGCGGAAACAGCTATTTGTTTGCAGTTGACAAAATCTTCAGCTTTTAGTTCAGCTTCTGTTTCAACATGTTTTGTGTTAGTGCATATTTCAGAAGCTATTTGAGCCAATCTTTTTGTATTCGCACTGGACTTGCCTCCAACTATAACAACTGCATCAGCTTTTGAAGCTAGTTCTTTAATTTCATTTTGTCTTAAAGAAGTTGCCTGACAAATAGAATTACATATAACAGATTCTTCTGCTTTTTCCTTTAAAATCTCAGATATTTTTAAATATTCATCTGCATTAAAAGTAGTTTGCGAGATAATCATTATTTTATTTTTATGAGAAACAGCTTTTGCAGCTTCTAAATTATTAATTACCTCAAATTCTTTTGCAAAACTTTGTAAACTTAATATTTCTGGATGATCATGGTCACCTATAATGAAGATAAAATAGCCTAAATCACTGTATTTTTTTATCTGTTTCTGGCTTATTTTTACATGAGGGCATGTTGCATCAACTGTTTTCAAACCTTTATTTTCAATTTCCTTAATATTTTCCAATGGCATTCCATGTGCACGGATGATTACTGTGCCCTCTTTTATTTGTCGCCAATCTAGACTGGTTTCAACACCTTGTTGTTTTAAATAATCAATAGCTTGAGGGTTATGTATTAATGGACCGCAGGTATATACTTTTGATTCTGAGTTAGTTGCTGTTTCAATAGCAATTTGCATTGCTCTTTTTACACCCATGCAGAAACCAGAAGTTTTAGCAAGTTTTATTATAGGCATATGATGACTCTTAAAATACTTATAAATAAAAAGACCTACTAATATACTTAGCAGGTCTTTTTATTATTTCAAATTATCTTTTAGGAACTATTGGGCACTGCAATCTTTCAAAATCAGGCATATTCTTGCCGATTAAAGGTCTTGCATAGTGTATGAAGTTAGCTGTTACATAGTTACCAGCTTTATTTATGAAATTATCTGGCATTGATTTTGTTTCTTTTGCTACATTCTTAAGATCGGTCAGAACGTAATCTACTGAATAATCACCAGTTCTTCTAATTGCTACAGAACCATCTACATCGTTCCAAATAGCAAATTGTGCAGCTCTTTCACCAACTTCTCTGGCTTCCTGCTGATCAACTTCAGAAACACAACCTAAGAAACTTCTCTGCAAATATCCAAATGTATCAGAGCGAACACGTTTAATTTTCAATCTATCTTTGATAACTTTGCCTAATGCATCACCAAGAGCACCTGTACCAGAGAGTTGAACATTACCATGAGCGTCTTTTTCAGAATTGCCAAGAAGATTAGTAATAATTGGGTTACCCTTAGAATCTACAATTCCTTCAGAAACAGCTATGATACAACGACCATATTTCTTAAAAGCTTCATCTACATCATTGATGAATTGTTCAGTATCAAAAGCTCTTTCAGGAACATAAATCAGATGTGGGCCGTCGTCTTCATACTTTTTGGCTAATGCAGCAGCAGCGGTTAAGAAACCAGCATTACGTCCCATTACTACGCCTATATAAACGCCGGGAAGAGAACGATTGTCGAGGTTAGCACCTGCAAATGCAGAAGCAACGAATTTAGCAGCAGAACCATAACCTGGGCAGTGGTCTGTTACACGAAGGTCGTTATCAATTGTTTTTGGTAT
Source organism: Candidatus Rifleibacteriota bacterium (assembly GCA_905236675.1). Classification (GTDB taxonomy): domain Bacteria; phylum Muiribacteriota; class Ozemobacteria; order Ozemobacterales; family Ozemobacteraceae; genus RUG334. Next base: position 78,775 of record CAJOND010000017.1, read on the forward strand.
ATGAACACATCTTAATTCGTAATCAGCTTCATTTGCATTGTCATTAACGATTCTGATTGCATCGGCTGAGTCGTTACCGCCATTATAGAAGAAATACTTAATATCGTATTTTTTACAAACTTCAAAAATCTTTTTGCAATATTCTGCATCCGGTTTATCACGAGTTGAAAGAAGAGCAGAACTTGGAGTTACAGCGACTCTTTCAAGATTATGGGTTGTAGCTTGAGTTAGATCTACAAAATCTTCTTCTATGATTCCTCTAACACCATGAATAGCGCCATAAATGCTTCCAACTTGTGGATATTTTCTAGCTTCTAATACAGCACCGACAACACTTTGATTGATTACTGCGGTTGGACCGCCACCTTGAGCGATAAGAACATTTCCAACTTTATTAGCCATTTAAGACTCCTGTTTATTCAATTTGTTGCAAATATTATCTACTTTTTAATATTTAAGGTCAAGAATTTATTTAAGAATTAAGATTTAGGATTTAGGATTGAAGATTTAAGATTTAAGATTGAAGAGAGTCATGGCGACATTCCTCAAGGAGGGCTTTAGAACACCCACTACCAATCACTAACCACAAATCACCCCAAGCTTCGCGGACTCTTCTTCCGTTCAGCTTCTCTGCTCTACAATCTCTGCTCTTAGTTATCTGTCATAATCTGGATCATGGTCATGTAAGTGATCCATAATGTAAGATTTTGGTTTGCGAGTGTCTAAATATACACAATGTGGAGTTGTAGTATACCACAAACCGTCTTGGAATTTGGTTTGTCTGACATATCTGATAGTATCAGCACCAGTGCTTCTCAAGAATAACTGACAATATTTCTTTCCTTCTCTTTCGCCTTCATCTACTAATTTGCCAATATTTAGAACGAAGTTTTCCGGATCCATCTGATAGCTATTTTCTACGGATGTTCCTTGACAATAACTTCTAAAAATGTAGTAGTAGCTAGGATCGTTTAATCTTTCTCTAAAAGTGCTATAAACAACAGACGATTCAATTGGGGTTTCAGAATGAAGAGCATATCTGATCATTTTGCCAGCATCAATTTTTAATTGATTATTTTTGGTCTGAACAGCTTTAGTATAACAAAAAACACCTTTAAAAAGCATAGTTAAAGCACCCTGTGGTGTCATTGCTTCTGTCTGGTATTCTTGTTTAAATTCTGGCCAGCTAGCAGGCAATTTTGCTTCTGCAACTGAAGTTACGCATAAAGAAAATAATAAAACACTAAGAATTGTTTTAATAGACTTTTCCATAAAATCGCTCCTAATCGAATTTTAGTTATTATGAAACATTTTATAATATAAAGCAAGATTTTTATAAATTTAGCAGTGAAAATGCATAGTTTTATATAAATAAAGTATTACTATAATTATAATTTATATTTATAGCAACTTCTAGAGTTTGTCCAAAAACTTGGTTTTTAAGTCTAAATTTAAAACAGCATTCAGTGGTTTTCCAATCTAAATTCTTCAATCTTCTATCTTATATCTCGGTCATCAATCATCAGTTTTCAATCTTTAATCTTCTTTCTTGATAACTCATAGAATTAGGTTTATTATAATTCAAAATTTTTAATAAGATAAAATGGAAGTAACATATGATATCCTTTATAGCTAGTGTAATATTGTTAATTCTAGGTTATGTCTTTTATGGTTCAATAGTTGAAAAAATCTTTGCTCCCGATGATAGACAAACCCCTGCATATGCGATTAACGATGGCGTCGACTATATTCCAATGCCCTTATGGAAAGTTTATTTAATTCAGCTTCTTAACATTGCGGGAACTGGTCCTATATTTGGGGCTTTATTAGGAGCAATATTTGGTCCTATTGTTTATTTTTGGATAGTTTTTGGTTGTATCTTTGCTGGTGCTGTTCACGACTATATGTGCGGCATGCTTTCTGCAAGAAATAACGGTGCAAGCGTTTCTGAAATTACAGGAAAATACTTAGGTAAATCAGCACTTCAAATAATGAGAGTATTCTCAGTTATTCTGCTAATCGGCTGCGGTGTTGTTTTTACAATAGGACCTGCTGGACTTTTAGAGCTGATTACTCCGGCTCAATTTACTACTCAATTTTGGTATTGGGTCATTTTAGTCTATTATTTTATTGCTACATTTGTTCCTATAGATAAAGTCATAGGTAAAATTTATCCCTTATTTGGAGTTTGTCTAATTGCCATGGCGTTTGGAGTTGCTGGTTCATTACTTATTTATACACCTCAAAAAATGCCCGAAATCTGGAATCAGTTTGGCAATATGCATCCACAGAATTTGCCAGTTTGGCCAGTTATGTTCATAACTGTAGCATGTGGAGCAATATCAGGATTCCACTCAACTCAGTCTCCTATGATGGCTAGATGTATTACCTCAGAAAAACAAGGTCGTAAAGTATTTTACGGCGCTATGATTTCTGAAGGTTTAATTGCTTTAGTATGGGCAGCTGCTGGCGTATCTTGCTATGAAAATTCTCAAGCATTATTAGCGGCAGGTGGTGGAAACAGCAAAGTTGTTTATCATATCTGCACTACAACTATGGGTTCAGTCGGTAGTATTCTTGCTATGCTTGGGGTTATCGCCTGTCCTATAACTTCTGGTGATACGGCTTATCGTTCAGCAAGACTTACAATTGCAGACTGGTTTAAGATTGACCAAGCTAAATTCAAGAATAGACTTTATGTTACTCTGCCTTTATTGATAGCTGGTTTTCTTATTGGACAATGTGACTACTCAAAAGTATGGCGCTATTTTTCCTGGGCAAATCAGACTCTTGCCACTATAGTTCTCTGGGCTTGTTCGGTCTATCTCTTAAAGGAAAAGAAAAACTGGTTAATTACATTTATTCCAGCTACTTTTATGACAGCAGTAGTTTCTGCTTATTTTATGGGGGCTCCAGAATGTATGGGATTAGTCTGGGCTCAACTTCCAGAAGATTCATACTTACATAGTAATTTTTATGGTTTTTCTGTCTTTTTTGGTATAGTTATGGCTCTGACCACGGCTTTTCTATTTTATAACCACAAGAATAAAATTCAAACCCAAGAAGAAATAGAAGAACATAAAGAAGAAGCCAAGGAATGAAATAATCAAGTTTTTTAGAGATTAGAAAAAAAGGAAATTGTTACTACCAGCAAAATGGTAGTAACAATTTCGTTGGCTAATACTTTTTTACCAATTTTGAGTTTTCATATAACTTAAAGAGTAATAGATTGCATTTAGGGCATTATAATTTCAAGTTTTAAGTTTTCTTTTCTGTTAATTCATTCAATGGAACATAATACTGAATCTTATTGTCAATAAATTTAATTTTCAAGTTTGCTGACCCGATCGAAAGCTAGTCATACATTATTATAATTATTTTTATATTACTTATAATTGATTTTTTTATACTTTAATGCATAAAAATATCATTAGCTCTGCGATATTTCGGTTTAAGAATAAATTATATCCATTAGAATAATTTACTTTTAATTTCTTTTATCTCTCATCTTCCTAAAGGCATAATTCCAGCAGCTCGACAACTTTCAACATTAACTATAAAAGCATCATTATCAGCGTATTTTTTATATTCACGTTCTCCTTCTTTTAGAGCTTTTTTGAATGTTTGATCTTTTTCGCCCATCATAGTTGTTTCTAAATAATAAAGTTTTAAAGGTAAACCTTCTTTATCTCTTTTTGTACCAGCTACAGCAAGAAAAGCATGTCCTGGAACCAATATAATATTAACGTCTAATCCTATTTTTTTGTAAAATGATGCTAACATGCATGTTCCGTCAATACAATTTGCTTGATTATTGTCTATTACCTGCTCAAAGAATCGAATATATTGAGAATTAATCTTTTCGCTTGAGTTACTTGAACCTGTAATGTCGCTATATCTTGTTCCTTTTGCTGCAAAATAGTTCCAAATCCATTCCATCTGATCTAACACTTCTTTGTCGGTGCCACCCTGATAACCATAAAATGATATTTTTCTACTCTTTTTATCTTTATCTATTATTTCATTTAAAACTTTATCTATTCTTGGATGGTCTTCATTTACAAAGCAGGATAATAATACAGAAAAATCGGTGTATTCATCTTCATTTTCTATTAACCCTAAAATAGCCTCATTTACAGAGCGATAAGTTATTGTTTTATTTATTCTATTTTTTACTTTCCCATTAACTTCTAAAACTGCTGTGAAATTTATAAATCCAGGTTTATCCGCATTTAATAAAGCGTTACGTTTCCATTTTATCCAAGGAGAAAAGATGCATTCATCTTTCTTTGTCATATCATGCTCGCTAACACATTGTTCCATAAATTCATTTTCTTCTACTATAGCTTTAACATGAGCATTTTCGTCTTCAATATAGAAATGAATTAGAGGTGTTTCTGACAATTCTTTGTTCATTTGTGCAAATAAAATGAATGATGGATAAATTGCTTCGGACAAAAGATCATCAAAGACTAAATCATAATTGTTTACCTGAGGTCCTTCTTTATCTTTTTTGTCCTCTATTTTTGCTTTAGAATCATTTGTATCTTTAGTTTTTTTTGTTTTATCATTATTTTCAGTCTTATTAGGTTTCGTGGAAATATCACATTCTTCTGAATCATATTCATCTGAATCTTCACCATCATCTAATTCACATTCATCAGAATCATCATTCTCATCTTGTTCATATTCATCTGTTTCGTCACTCTCATCTTCTATATCGCATTCTTCAGATTCATCATATTCATCAGAATCGTTACAATAATCATTTGTTTTTGATAGATTATCATTTTTATCTATCTTTTTATCAGTTTTTTTATCAGACTTCTTTATTGCGTCTTTTATACCCTTGGCATATGACGGGCAATTATTTAATAAATTAGTATTTAGTAAAAGGGTTAATATAATGAAAATATTAAATATCTTTCGCATTTGTTTGTCCTATATTTTATTATTTTATATTTTTTAAAGCTTTCTGCTTTTTTATTTATTACTTATAACTCATAACATAACACTCACCACAATTTTCGGATCTCAATTCTAACTTTCAATTATCAAAATACTCTATATTCAGGGTGAGTAACAATTGCTAGCATTCCTATTTTGTCACCTTTTGAATCACCATAACCATAAGTTTCATCATAAGTATCTAAATCAGGAACAGCTTCGTTTATACGTTCTATTTTTTCTGGACCCCAACAGTTTCTAGATGCAAACCAGCCTGTTATTTTTCCATCACTTACTTCAAGTTCTGTAGCTATAACTTCAACATTATACTTTTGAGCAAAATATTTTAAATATTTTGTAAAAGAAGCAGAAACTATGTAAACTTTATGTCCTTGTGCCTGATGCCACTTAATCTTTTCTATGGCATTGGGTCTTACTATAGAATCTAATCTAGTATTAACAAAATTCTGGCAAAGACCATCAAATTTTTTTTCACTCATTCCTTTAAAAAATGTAGAAGTAATAGACTGTTTCGCAGTTTCATTATCACAAAATTTAAAAGCATAAGAAAAAAGAATTGGTAGTATTTTTAATGCGTTTCCAATGACACCCTTCCAGCCAAAACAAAATAGTAAAAATTGAAAATAACTGTCGGTGGTGGTTATTGTACCATCAAAATCAAAAAAAGCAATACCCTTAGCCATTTAAATTATCCGATTACATTGAATGTTGATTGTGAAAACTGGCTTACAGCACCACTTATGTAACCATACAATGTTTTAGCTTGTTGTCCTAAAAATCTATTAAAAAACTGTGTTGCAGGTTCTGTTTCAGGAGTTTCATCTGGACCTGGAATTAAATATGCAGGTCTATTATTGGATTCAGGTGCAGTAGCCTGAGCAGATTCTATATCTTCAACGGTTTCTATATCTGCCGTCGCAAGATTATTCGATACAGAATTAGTTTCCAACTTGGTCCCATCAGTAACTACACTTTCGAATCCGGTTTTTTGGAAAAATGAATTCTGATTTGGAATATAGCTTCGTTCTGCTCTTTGAAAATCTGCTTTAGGATTAGCTTTTACTTCTTCTATTGGATTAGCATCACTGGTAGGTATGTCGGATGATATTTTATCCAGTCCAACAAACTGTTGAGTTGGATGTAATACATTGCCTAAATTACCATTTAACCCAGCTTCAGCAGCTACGGTAGAAGCGGGATGATTTACAGCAGATTCGGTTTGAGAAGTTTTGAATACTTGTTGAGGTTCAGCAATGTGGGTTTCGGTCAGTAAAGGATTAGTATCATTTGGGGCCGATACATTCAATGCATTAGCTGAACCTATACCACCAGTAGGAATATTATGCTGAAATGCAGAAATTGTTGTGGAACTTCCAACAGATTCTAATGAAGGAGAAGCAGAAACAGCAGCAGTTGGTGCTGCATAAGTTATTCTGGAATCATTATTCGGTATATAATTATCTTGTCTTATGTACATATCTAAAGGAGTGGCTTGAGGTTCGCTTACAACAGGCAAATTATGAACCTGGCTCTTTAAATGAGTCGGTTCAGAATTGTAATAATCAATTTGATACGAGTATCGTATGCCTTTTATTGTTGGACTTTCCATATTTTTAATTATATCACTAAATATTTTTTCTGTCTAATTTTGTTATATGTAAAATATATTAAAGAATGATATAATATCAAGGAACTAGTAGTAAGTTGAAAATTAAAATATATAAAGATAAAGATTAAGATTTAAATGCTATAGCTGGAAATTGAAAGTTGAATAATTGAAGACGGGAGATATTAAACTTTCTTTAATCATCTAGCTTATATCTTCTATCTTAAATCTAAATTAATAATGAAAATTAAAAACAAATCTATATTATCAATAATTATTCTATCCTTGATAAATATATTTTTTTGTGCATCCATAGCTTTTGCAGAAAAAATCAATTTATCAGGTAGTATATTAGGTCCTTTTTTCCCTTTATTTTTGTTTGCCTCATATTTTATTGCAGTAACTGTTGCATATAAAAGATTTATCTGTCGTGGAAAATATGGGAATCCCCTATTTCATATGTTATTCATTTTGGTGTTTTTTCCAATACTTCCTTATGGGTGGGTATACCTATTTTTTATTGAACCCTATCTAATATTCCTAGGTAAAAAAAGAGGGAAAGAAATACATAGTCTTGCTCAAATAGGTATAAATCTCCGAGGCTTAAAAGAATTAACTAATATTTCTCCTATTTTAAACAAAGACAATCAGTTTAATAAAAATAGTTTTTTAGAAATGGCAAAGAAAACATTTTATACTATTTATGCTTTAAGAGCCAAAAATGAATTTAAAGAAGCCGAAGACATGATTTCTGATGGACTTTATGAACATTTTTCTCAAGATTTAAAATCATTAGATGAAATAAATGCTTCTCTTATAATTGATAAACCAGAAATAGACAGAATTGTAATAATTGGAATAGAAACAGGAAAATATTATGATGATATTTACGTATCTATTACTGGGGTTTCAACATTATATAGACAAGAAAAAACTACAAAAAAAATATATGGTTCTTCTGACTTACCAGAATGGATAGATGAAATATGGCGTTTTTCTCGAATTAATGGCGATTTCTCCGAAGAAGGTTGGTTCTTAAGCGGGATAGCTCCTCAATACTATACTTTAGGCTCAGGTAAAAGCGCAAAAAATTATCCTTATGAAGAATATTATAACACTAAAAAAATAACTGGTTTGAAAGAAATGCTATTAAAAGACCCAGAGTTTTGCATAAATGACGTAGAAGATAAAATATATATTATGTTTTGGGGTATTTATTATGCTATACAATATTTAGATTCTACAACTATAAAAAGCTTTTGTACCCAAGATTTTATTAAAGAATTTGAAACAACAGGTAAAATAGAAGCTTTCCCCAATTATAAAGTAATTAATCTAGATTATATTAGACTTCTTGCAATTGTTACTGGAAAAGGTAACTATGATCATATTGTTTTTCAGGTAAATTGGACTGGTAAAAAATCTTTTGCTGATTTCCATTATAATAAACAGACCTCTCTATTTATTTTAAGACGAAATAAAAATGCATTATCATCCTTTGAAAAAAATTATAATTCATTACATTGTCCAGATTGCGGTGAGAAAATTAACAATAGCACCTCTGTTTGCCAAAAATGTAATGAAAAATTAAATAATGATTCTAAATACTGGATATTAGAAAACGTAATTTCTCCTACCAAAATTGCTATTCATAATCTTAATGATATAGCTTTTAATCAGAAACCATCTAATGAAGAATCTGTAAATTTTTCCAAAATAGATTTAAGTAGCTTAGAACACATTTATGGTGAAGATTTGATTAAAATGACCATTGCGGTTATGTTGGCTGATGGAGTAATAGATAAAAATGAACTTAAAGCAATAATTGAAATTGCTGCAAAAAAACGAATTAATGCTGAACAGGTTAAAACTATGATTAATGAAATTAAAGCACAATCTGATCCTGTTAATTATGCATTAAATAATACTCGTATTCCAAAAGACATGACTTTGTTGCTTTTATTAGTTAATATTGCTGCGTGTGATGGAAAAATTACCGATGATGAAGCTCAATTATTATATAAGATTTCAGACAAAATGAATGTTCATCGTAAACTTTTGTATGATATGATTAATTCTGCTTATCAAAGTAAGGCATATTAGTTTGCTATTATGATAAGTTTGTTAGTTTATTAAACAAAAATAGACAATAAACAAAAGATTTATTATCATTGTAAAAATAATAAATAAAAGCTAAAGGATTAAAAAATGACTGAATCAAAATATACTTGCACTTCTGCTGTTGGACTTTTAAAGAAAAAGCTTTCTGAAGGTATGAATCCAAATATGATTATAGCTGGTCCTCAGCCGCTATTAAGTCTCGCTATAGAAATGAGATCAACTCCAGAAATTATTGAAACCTTACTTGAAGCAGGCGCTAATCCTAATACAAAAGGGTTTAACGATTTACCTCCTTTAACTCACGTATTAATTAATTACGACAATCAATCTAAAGATACAGAAAAACTTGTAGAAGTATTATTAAATCATGGGGCTGATCCTAACCTTGCTATTAAAAATCCTAACCCGACATTTGATGGTTATACCCCACTATTTGTTGCGATAACTACTTCTAATCCTAACGCTAATATAGTTAAACTCCTTTTGGAAAAAGGAGCTAATCCTAATGCTGCATTCAGAGGAACTAATATTCTGATGAATATAGTTGCTAATCAAACAAATCAGGAAATTCTGGATTTAATGATTAAATATGGTGTTGATGTTAACGCTAGAGATAATAATGGTTTAACTCCTCTTATGTATGCTACTTACAATAAAGAAAAGCCAGAAATGATGATAAATGTATTATTAAAGAATGGAGCAAATCCTCAATTAACAGATAATAAAGGACATAATGCTTCTGATTACATCAGCAATTGTTTAAATCTTAGTAGTGAACAAAAAGTTTTATTAGCTCTTAAATGTGCTAAAAATAGTATGATATGATATAATTTAATTACGACAGTTTGGTTGAACTTTTATTCACCCACAAAAAAACCTCAGTTTATTTTTAAACTGAGGTTTTTTTATGAGCATTTAATCAATAAATTATTTAGTAACAGTAGTTACTGGCAATTTTTTATTCTTTACGTAGGTAAAAAGCTTCATCAAACGTAATTCATGAGTTGCAACCATTGTATTACCTTGATCAGTAGTATATTCTGCTTCAATAATATTCCCTTTTTTATCTTTGATTTCTTTCATAGAGATAACTTTACCTCCATCTGGAGAATCAAATGTTCTAGGTAAATGACAAATTAAGCCATAACGGCCTTTGGCTATCTCATAAGCATTTTCTTTTAGTTTTGTTGGAAGCTTTTCTAGCTCACCTTCGTAAAGAGGAATATAAGTGCCTACTGTTCCAAAGTCACCTTGATCTATTAAACCTGCAAAAGGTCTAGAGAATGACTTTAAACCTAATGCATCAAGAATCTGACTAATAAGTTCAGGTGTTACTATTTTAACATTTGGTTTTAATTCTTTTAAACTATTAGTCTTTTTAGAGCTACTTTTAGTAGCAGTTTTTTTAGTAGAAGATTTTTTAGAAGTAGTCTTCTTTTTTGTCGTTGTTTTACTAGGAATAACAGGATTAGTTCTTTTTATTATTTTCATGTTTTGAATTTTATTCTGTTATTATATATTTTTCAAGAATTAATTTTATTTTTTTATTTTTATTTTTATTTTAATAGTTTCTGAATATCTAGAATAGTTCCGTGATGTTTACATTTAATGCCAGTAAAATTTTCAATTGTTTCTGAAACGGGTGGTTCAAATAAATCATATGTTGATTCATATTCAAATTTATTTGTTGAAGGGCATTTATATGCATCAAGTTTATCTTTTTTTATATAACCTTTTTCTACCAATAAATTAAAATTTTTTTCATTTAATTCTCTCATTGGCTCAACTTTTTTGCCAAAGGAATCTAAATTATATAAATCAACACAAGCACATAATGCTTTAATAGTACTTGCACAAGCTTTAGCTCGAGCTTGTTCTGCTTTTTTATTTCCACAGCAACCCAAAGTTAATACTAAGCTTAAAATAAAAGAATTAATAATAACTATTTTATAAACTTTCTTCATTACAAATATTCCCTTCGTAATTTTCTGAATATTAATAAGTATAACATATTCCTCCATATTATTCAGAAAATTTTGTAGAAGTATCTTTTTCTAGAATTGTAATTTTATTTTATCTAAATGAACCAGGTAATCACTCCATAAAGTGACATATTCATGAATTCTTGAATAAGAATAAATGATAACCAATATTGTGCAAACTTATGATTTATATTCAGTTGATTATTTTATTTGTTTTAAACTTGTAAAAAAAAAATAAACTATTATATAAGAGAATTAATTTATAAAACTTTCACAAGTGTGATATTGATAAAAGAGTAATAATATATTTAAAAATTTGTTATCTAATGAGTTAGTAAATACTGGTCGTCAGAAAGAAATAGATTTAGTAAAGGCTATTTCTATTATTGGAATGATTATCTGCCATGTTATTGAGGAGATTTATACTTCATATAAAGGTGATCCGTTTGCTGTCTATATAAGGGAATATGGAAACCAAATCATAGGAGCACAAGCCTTTATGATAGCAATGGGGATTGGAATTACATATTCTAGAAAGATTGACTGGAAGCTTCTTCTAGAAAGAGGTGTGAACCTATTTTTTATAGTAATGCTTTTGAATTTGGCAAGATATGCTCTTCCAGATCTGTTAGTATTCCTTTATACCGGAGATATTTTCTATAGAAAGACTGCATTTTTAACTTTCTCTTCGGATATTATGCAGTTTGCAGGTGTTACTTTCTTATTAATAGGAATATTAAAATATTTCCATTTCTCTGAACTTAAAATATTCCTTACATCAATTTTGATGAACATCATCGGAATGTTGACTGTTTTTAAGATAAATACAGGTTCATACCCATTAGATCAGTTTTTTGGATTATTCTTCTCTACTAAAAGTGAAAGTTTTTTCCCATTATTCCATTGGTTCATATTTCCTGCCTTCGGAATGTATTTTGGTTATCTATTAAAATATGTGAATGACAAAAAGAAATTTTATTTAACTTTATTGATTCCAACAGGAATTATAACAATAACATATGTTTATGTTGCAGCCTGTGTTAATCAATCATATTTTAGAGTTATTCAAGATTTGAATTCATTTAATTATATGAACATCAAAGATGCACTAATGCACCTTGTTTGTAACACTTTCCATATCTGTGTCTGTTTTTATATCGTTGGACTATTTTCTGAAAAAAAAACTAAGGCTGTCAATTTTATTTCAGGAAATATCAATAGATTCTATTGTGTTCAATGGATTCTTATATCATCTCTCGAAACCATATTTTCAGCAGTATTTGCTTACGAGGTTACAAAAGGTTACGAATTTTATCTGTTGACATTACAAATATTCGTTATCATTACAAGAAACATTCATTTCTTTTTCTTCTATATCTTGTAATAATAATACTAATACTAATATTGGTAAGCTTCTTTGTTTCGAAAAAAACAGTGAAACCAATTCTTGCATTAACAGATGGTGTGAAAGAAATCGCAAAAGGCAATCTGGATAAAAGCATAGAAATAAAGACAGACGATGAAATAGAATTACTTGCTAATAGCATAAATAATATGACCAGTGACTTAAAAAATTATATGGAAAATCTTTCAAAAGTTACTGCCGAAAAAGAAAGAATATCTACCGAGTTAAATGTAGCAAGAAATATTCAGCTAGGTTGTTTGCCTAGTGTTGAACCGGATTTTTCAAATAGAAAAAAATTTGACTTAGCAGTTAGCATAAAACCAGCTAAAGAAGTCAGCGGAGATTTTTATGATTTTTATATGTTGGATGAAAATCATTTAGCTGTTACAGGAGCCGATGTTTCAGGCAAAGGAGTAGGAGCAGCACTATTTATGATGACTTCTAAAACAGTTCTTAAAAATTGTGCAATATTTGCTTCTTCAGCTTATTCTAGAGGCCAAGAACCTGACTTATCGTTAATAATGGAACAAGCAAACCATCAGCTTTCAGAAAATAATGAAGAATTTATAATTGTTCGGTGAAAAGCGCCTCAAATTTCTCTTAGATAGATTAACAGAGATAAATTCTGCAAGTAAAATGTTAACAGCCATAGATGAAAATGTAAAAAAAATATGTAGGCAGTGCACCCCAATCTGATGATATGACTATGCTGGGACTGATTTATAGAGCTTAGAGCACAGAGCAAAGAGCGTAGAGATGAGGGGATTGTTTTAGATGGTGCTGGTACCTAAGTCTGTGCTTATTTTGACGATGCTGTCCCGCTTTGCGGGGAACTGGCGAGCAAAGCGAGACTGACGACCAACAGGAGGTTAGGAGTGTATGCGAGCACCAGGATGGCAAGCGAGTCGTAAGGAGGAGTAAACTATACCCCTGAAAATGGACAGTGATATTTAGGGGGTGCCCTAATTTTTGACAGGTAAAAGAGGGGCGAAACCTAAAAAATGGACATTTTCCAGG